>NZ_JAKKRW010000001.1:0-570900 GCF_025653905.1 Shewanella sp. SM71 | reverse complement strand
CCGAATACGAAGCTTACTTAAGTAAGCGGAAACAGGCAAAGGAAGGTCGAAACTCTTGGTTCGATCCTGTCTTAGCTGCTATATAGGGTGCTGGGTAACAGAACACGCCTTAGTGGAGGCTTGAGCCGTATGCAGTGAAAGTTGCACGTACGGTTCTTAGGAGGGCGGCACTTGGTAACAGATGCCGTCTATCCGACAAAAGTGTGTTGCGTATGTCTTTTAAATCTACAGGTTACGTGAATGCACGAAAGGTGAGCCATGGTGATTGGCGAGACGACCGTCCGCCCCATGGACGGGGCGGTCGAGCATCCAAGGACGGACTTGAACAACATCCTGTTTAACGGCCAGTTCGCCATCTGATAGGCAGGACGCCTGAATGTCGTGCAATGCAGGGATGCTTGAGAACGACCATGGCTCTCGTTCATAAGCTCAGAAACCCTAGGTTTCTATTCACCGCGTCGGTGAGTGACTACCATGGCAAGCCTTTATAAGCGAAGAACAGCAAACGCTAAGCCCCAAAAAACTAACGTCTTATTATAAAACTGAAAATTGTGCTAACAGTGCAGAAGAAAGAACTGCTCAAGTTAACCCGCTAGCGTCTTAATCCTCTCAAGTGTCTGCTGTGTCGCCAGATTTTGCGCTGCAAGATAATCCAGTTTTAGCTGTTTGATGATGCCAGTAATCAAAACTAACTCCTGCTGTAACTGCGGAATTTTCGACATATCATGGGTGGGTAAATTGATATCGACGGTATCAAATAAATTGCCAAAATAGCTCGCCATGATCAGCACTTTATTGGCTTTAAATTCGATACTCAGCCCCGACCCGCGCGCCGTTTTACGGAATAACTGTTCCAGTTCAACGAGGCGTTCCATCACGGCGGGAGACAACAGATATCGCGCATAATGTTGGTCGTGGGAATACACTTCAAACATCGCCTCAAAGGTCACGCTTTCGAGTTTAACTCTGGGTTTCTTTATGCCTGCCATGGTGTTACCAAGGGAGCCATAGTCTTGGCTGACGACGGTATGGGATTCAAAGCTAAAGGGCATCGTCATGATCACGACCCCACCTTTAAATTGGATCTTGTCTGACTTGCTGCCGCGGGATTTTAAGGTTAATTCGCAAAATTCGAAGCTGATATCCTCTACCTTGCCGCGAATATGATCCTCTGATTGTTGCTTGCTAAAACGGGGCATAAGTTCGAAATCGGCCACTGAATCAAGGTTAACACAGGAGTCGGGGCTATACCTAGTTTTTTGAGTAAAACAGGCAATATTTTATATTTGTAATGGCGCTTATATTGCATTTCAGGCAGATGAACCCACATCAAAATGCTGGCGATGACGATCAGGCTCAAAATGGTTGGGTCATGGTTAGAGGCTAACGAGATTAAATCAAAGGCCAGTGCGGGCAGGCACACGAGCCAACCTAGACGCTTCGCCCATTTTTTACGGGAGAGTTTAGTTTCAAGCTTTTCAATACGATAGGCTTCTAGCGGCGCTAATAGCTGCAATAGCTCGGCTTTAGCTTCCTCGTACAGTGGCGGTAATTCAGCGCGGGGAAAATCAGCGGGTAAATTCGCTTCAGAAATATGATTTCGAATACTTTTAAGGGCTTCAAAACCTTGCTTTAAAGAATACAATAATGGGCTCATCAACTTATCCATGTTATCGCCGACACCGCGCCCATTCCGTTACGCTGCTAACCCCAAACCTTAGCGGTAACAAATAGGGTGGCGGTTAAATTCTGAGGTTAACATGCTGTGATATCAATCCACAGCTAAACACAAAAACGCTAGCACTTAGGCTTCGACTACTTTCACTATCTAGGTCTACCGCCCTTTTCCAACAGCTAAAACTTATTGCAAGCATCAGATTAAAAAAAAGGTTAATTTATTGTAAACACAAAAATGACCTTCTTTATTCGCGGTACCGATCCAGAATGCCAGTTCATAATCTAATTTAACTATTTAATTTAGCTATCCAATTTCACAATCCATAACCCAAAATCCTAGCTCACTTCTCTATCTCACGATCCTAGCTCACTATCCTAATCAACGATCCTAGCTCAGCATCCTAAAAGCAAAACGCTCCACAGAGACTGCGGAGCGTTTTATTCAGGCATTAAAACTGCAGATTAATGCGTGTGTTAGCTTTTCATGTCCTTTTCCATATCTTCGTAGGAAGTATGGCGAACGTCTTTACCCTTTACGTAGTAGATGATGTATTCACAAATATTTTTACAGCGATCACCGACACGCTCAACTGCGCGTGCTGCCCATAATACGTCGAGTATGTCTGGGATAGAACGCGGATCTTCCATCATATAAGTCATTAACTGGCGGATAATGCCTTCGTATTCACGGTCAAGCTTAGCATCTTCTTTATGCAGCTCTAACGCGGTATCGGCATCCATACGGGCCAAGGCATCTAAAGTCGCATGCAACATCCGAGTCGCATGACGCCCCATATTTTCAATGCTAACTAACAAAGGCTGCTGATTATTCAAACGTTTATCTAATGCCGCTTTTGCAATCCGCACACAGGCATCACCAATACGCTCAAGATCGGCGATGGTTTTTGAAATAGCGATAATCAAGCGTAAATCGCTGGCCGCAGGTTGACGCTTAGCAATAATACGCGTGCATTCTTCGTCAATGGAGACTTCCATCGCATTGACCTTATGATCGCCTGCAATCACCCGCTGGGCTAACTCGGCATCGAGGGCACTTAAGGCATCTATCGCTTGCTCCAGCTGACGTTCAACCAAGCCACCCATGGCGAGCACTCGATTACGGATATCATCCAGCTCAGCGGTGAACTGACCCGAAATGTGCTTACTTAAATTCATGTTTTCCATTGCGTTCCAACCTGTTACTTAACTGTTGACCCATACCAAGCCTTGGTGGCCTTATCCGATACTCAAGCGATTAACCGTAACGTCCTGTGATGTAATCTTCAGTCTTACGTTTTTTCGGCGTGGTGAAAATCGTATTAGTATCAGCATATTCAACTAATTCACCCATATACATAAAGGCCGTTTGATCCGATACCCGCGCCGCCTGTTGCATGTTGTGAGTCACGATAACCACAGTGTATTTCGTCTTAAGCTCAGTGATTAACTCTTCAATCGTCAGCGTCGAAATCGGATCGAGTGCCGATGTTGGTTCGTCGAGTAATAGCACTTCTGGCTCAATGGCTATCGCACGGGCAATCACCAGACGTTGCTGTTGACCGCCAGACAAACCAAAGGCGTTATCGTGTAATCTGTCTTTAACTTCGTCCCAAATCGCCGCGCCGCGCAATGAACGCTCAGCCGCTTCGTCGAGTTCACGACGGTTATTCAGCCCTTGCAATCTCAAGCCATAAACAACATTTTCATAAATCGACTTAGGGAAAGGATTTGGGCGTTGGAACACCATACCGACATTACGGCGCAGGGCCGCGACGTCAATCTTTTTGTCGTAAATATTCTGGCCGTGCAGCAATATCTCGCCGCCGATATGACAATTATCAACTAAGTCATTCATGCGGTTAATACAGCGCAATAGTGTCGATTTACCACAACCACTGGGGCCGATAAAGGCAGTGACTTGCTTCTTGGGGATCTTCATCGATACATTAAACAGCGCTTGCTTATCACCATAGCGCAAATCTAAGTTACGGATCTCCAGCGCGGTGTCGTTCTGGCTTAAGTTAGCTAAATCAAAGTTATTGGTTTTCATTGCTGTCGAATCTATAGAAATCATATTTAGTCCTAATACTTTCAGGATAATCGCTGATTAGTGCTCAAGCGAACGATATTTTTCACGTAAGTGGTTACGCACGCTAATGGCCGTCAAGTTGAGTGCCACAATCACAGACACCAGCAAGAAAGAGGTCGCATACACCAGAGGACGTGCCGCTTCAACGTTAGGACTCTGGAAGCCCACATCATATATATGGAACCCTAAGTGCATGAACTTACGTTCTAAATGCACAAACGGGAAGTTAAAGTCCAGTGGTAATGTTGGCGCTAATTTCACGACACCCACCAACATCAGCGGTGCCACTTCACCGGCAGCACGAGCGACCGCTAAAATCAAACCCGTCATGATCGCTGGACTCGCCATCGGGATCACAATCCGCCACAGGGTTTCAGCCTTAGTCGCGCCCAGTGCCAAACTACCTTGACGCACCGCGCTTGGAATACGACTTAACCCTTCTTCAGTCGACACAATAACCACTGGCAGCGTCAAAATCGCGAGGGTTAATGCAGACCAAATCACCCCCGGCGAACCAAAGGTAGGAGCAGGCAAAGCTTCAGCGTAAAACAATTGGTCGATGGAACCGCCCATCATGTACACGAAGAAACCTAAACCGAATACACCATACACAATCGAGGGCACACCCGCTAAGTTGATTACCGCAATACGGATCATCTTAGTAATAGGGCCTTTCTTAGCATATTCATGTAGATAAACCGCCGCGACCACGCCAAATGGCGTCACGATAACCGCCATCAACATCACCATAAATACAGTGCCGAAAATCGCGGGGAACACGCCGCCCTCAGTGTTGGCTTCACGCGGGTCGTCACTCATAAAGCGTCCAATACCGACAAACCACTTACCAATTTTTCCTATGAGTCCTAAGTGATTCACATAGGTCACATCGAGAACGGTATCGAGCTTCAGTTCAACTTCTTCGCCACGCATATCTCGGACGATAACCGAGTCACGCGCCGCATCATCACGCAGGGCAAATAACGCTTTTTCAAGCACTAAGTAATCTTCTTGCAGTTGAGCTCTCTTGGCGACCAACTCAGCTTTTATACTGTCGGTCAGTTCCCCATCTAGCTCGAAACGACGCTCCTGCAAACGCAATTTTTCAATGGCGTAGTTAATCGAACCAATATCTTGCTTCTGCAAATCAACCGCTTTGTCCGATAAGGCAACAGCGCGTTCGATGTGCTCCATTAAGGAGGATTCAATCGCATCATTCACTAAATCAAGACGCTTGCCATTTTCAATCACGGCTATCGGATAACCGTAGAAGTTACCGTTTTTAGCCCGCTCGATCAGTGCGACCTCGCTTGGCACAGAACGACTAACAATGTCTGTACCTAATATCCAGCGGAAATCCAAACCCACAAATTCACGGTTACCGGTTTTCACTAAGTAACGGGTCACAAACTCGCCCGGATGTTGCTTAAACACATGGCCAGCTGCAATCAAACGCTCAGTCGGTACTTCTTCCCTATCGTAAACCTCACCAATTAAGGTCGAACGTACACCCGTGTTATCTTCAAGCTCCCACTGGTAAACGGTTGCAGGCCAAAAGTAACTTAAGCCACGCCATGCGATTAACAATAATAAGCCTAAGACGGCAATCAAACTGATGCTCACGGCACCGCCCGTCATCCATATCCATGGCGAGCCTGATTTTACCCACTTACCCATTGCACAAACCTCTCAAGGTCACTGGCGAAATAGTATTTAATGTCATTGTCTTATCCCCGTTACAGCGAGCTATAGCGTTCACGTAGACGCTGTCTCACCACTTCTGCAATGGTGTTAAAGAAGAATGTAAAGATGAATAGTACGAACGCAGCAAGGAAGAGCACACGATAATGCGAGCTACCGATAGCCGATTCAGGCATTTCAACCGCAATGTTTGCCGCCAAGGTTCGCATCCCTTCGAACACGCTCCATTCCATGATGGCGGTGTTACCGGTGGCCATCAGTACGATCATGGTCTCGCCAACGGCGCGGCCAAGGCCCATCATAATGGCCGAGAAAATACCCGGACTTGCGGTTAACAACACCACGCGTGTCAATGTCTGCCAAGGCGTCGCACCTAAGGCTAAGCTGCCGTTAGATAAATGACGTGGTACAGAGAAAATGGCATCTTCAGCGATGGAGAAAATCGTTGGGATCACCGCAAAGCCCATAGCAATACCGACCACCAGCGCGTTACGTTGGTCGAAGGTGATCCCCAGTTCGTTAGTGATGAATTGACGGGTATTACCATCAAACAGCGCCACTTCGATGATTGGGCTGACCGCAAAAGAGAACCAACCCACGAAACAGACCACAGGGATTAACATCAGCTCTTGGTACACTTCGGGTAAACGTTGTTTCCACTTACCCGGCAACCTACTCCAGCCATAGGCAGATGTGAGTATCGAGGTCGGCAATAAGATCAGTAGAATTAAAATGCCGGGGAGATGCTCTTCAATCAGTGGCGCTAACCACAGACCCGCCAAGAAGCCTAAAATCACCGTTGGTAATGCTTCCATGATTTCAATGGTCGGTTTCACGAAACCGCGCACCTTAGGCGACATAAAGTAAGCAGTGTAAATCGCACCAGCAACGGATAAAGGCACGGCAAATAACATGGCATAAAATGCCGCTTTCATTGTGCCGTAGGCCAATGGCATTAAGCTCAACTTAGCTTCGAAATCGTCAGAACCTGAGGTCGATTGCCATACATATTGTGGCTCTGGATAACCTTCATACCACACTTTGTCCCACATGGCGCTCCATGACACTTCTGGGTGGGAGTTTTCCACACTGAAGATATGCAGCTTTTTGTCCGCCTCAACGACTATGCCGTTTGAGCGTGGGGTAAAGCCCATTTTACCGGGGTTTTTAAGGTCAAACTTTGCATCAAACAGTTCACGATGACTCGTGGTATAGAGTAGTGTTAGCACACCCTCAGGGCTCACAGTCGCAAAACTCTTACGATAGAATTCAGAGGTAATCGAGCTGATGGGCGGTAAGTCATCAAACTGACGAATCTCTTGATATAAACGCCCTTTTTCACCATTAACTTGGAAGTACTGCGCCACAATACCTGTGTCATAACTGACCAGTAATGAACTCGCTCCCGCCAGCAAAGCCACGTTATTGACTTGTGCCTTAGCACGTTCAACATCAATCACCTGCAGCAGATCTAAGCTGTCAGTATCACGGATGTCGTACACGAAAATTTTATTGCCAGTTTGCAACATCAATTGACGTTGATCGGGCGTCATCAGCTCGTGGGAGACTTTCTTCGGCGCATCTTGAATTTGTGACGTCGTAGAAACCCACTCCACTTCTTCAGTCATCATGTTCTCTTGCCCTTCGAGACGAGTGAGACGCCAAACACCACTCTCATCTTGATAAGCAAAACTCATTTTGTCTGAGCTATAAGTGAAGGTCAGCTTATGAATCGCGCTGCCCGTCTCATCGACGGTAATGGGGGTTTCACCTGCGGGATAACGCAGTTTAGGTGTGATTAAACGTTTGTTATTAGGGTACGTTAAACCAAACTCTAGGCCCGCCACTATGACCTGACCATTACTTAATCCCAGCGCAAAACGTTGTTCGCTCGGTACAGCAACGGCGGCGCTGGTGACGGTAACACCCGCTGGTAACGTCGGGGTAAAGCTAGAAAGTAGGCTACCGTCGGCAACAGTATAGAAGTCCACTTGACCATGAACGCTCACACGGTACATCACCTCATTTTGCTCTTCAGCACCCACCATTAAGGTCGGCACATCCGCGTGTTGATAGCTCACACTCTTAACGGGTGTGACATCAGCACTGTCGAAAATGGGTTTAATCACATACAACAGATAAAAGAAGATCAACAATAAGGCGACAAATACCATAGTGCCGCCGATAGTGACGCTGATTTGCGCCGCTTTATCCTTAAATGCCCTGCGATTCGAGCGTCCGCCTTTAAGCATACTGTGCGATGCAGAACCAGGTTGAGTGACCTGACTTTCCATTAAGAACCTCTATTATTAATAGCTAGCGAGTTTTTTCGCTAGGATTTGCCGAGTGCTATGCTTACACTGTTTGAACGTAAACTGAGCAATAACAACATCCTTTATTCTAAGTGCGTTGGATTATATGACGCAAAGATGACAGTTGTGTTACACCCCGTTTTAAAACAGGTGCCTTTTACAAAAAATAGGAGTCAGTCACTATGCTACGATACTTAATCACACTACAAGCACCTGATAGAAAAGGATTAGTAGAACAAATCGCCCATGCTGTAAGTCGTCATGGCGGCAACTGGCTCGACTCAGAATTACGCCATATTGACGGTGTCTTTGCCGCGATATTGTTACTCGAAGTACCGTCACTGCGGATGGACGAGCTCATTGAGGCCCTAGAATGCATCGATAGCCTGTCCCTCACCTACTCCAAAACCTCGGTCGCTCTTAAGCCCATCAAACGCTTAAGTTACAACCTAGTGGCCTATGACAGACCCGGACTTGTGCTCGATATATCTAATAAAATCAATGCAATTGGCATCAATATCGAGCAGTTTAGTAGTCAATATGAAACCGCAGGCCACACTGGTATAGCCCTATTTCGGGCGACCATTGGCCTTGGATTGACTGATCTCGCACAAGAAGATCAATTAGTTGAATCCCTCTATGCTCTTGGGGATGATCTCGTGCTCGATAGATTAAGCCGTTAATCTTGTTTACTTTTACGGCGAGCTAACACTTAGCACACCAATATATTTAGAGAGCGCACTCGCAATAGCACTTTCAAACAGCACTTAAAGTGCGCTTAAAAACCGACATTCGCGGCAAGGTGTTCAAATTAAGTTAAGCCAGTGCAATCAATACTGGATAGTTGGAATCGTTAGAATGCGCATAGGAATCAGGCAAGTGGGTTTGTAAGTTTATGCCATCATTCGAAATTTATTAACCCTATAATAATGCTTAATATTTTTACTATAAAAAACCCACAAAACCCGATTACTGAACCATAAACACACTAACACCAACAAAATTTAATGTTGTAACTGCCTTTCGATTCATGCTCCCTTGGTAGAATAACCCACGAAACACCATAGCTCAGGTTCAAAATTGCCGCTTTCGAGCTTTTCCATCTTTATGTTTTATCAATTATTTTAGGGAGTAGTACGTATGGAGCAGTTATACGAACTGGCCCAAGCCATGATACACAATGATCTGGCGGTTTTAGCCAATCCTAAAATCGCCCTCATGGTCAGCGCATTAATTTGTGGCTTTTTAGTGTTAGAAAATGGCTTTATTCCCACCGCATTTTTACCCGGAGATAGCCTACTCTTTCTCACTGGAGTGCTGATTTATCAAGATATTCTTCATATCGGTATTATGCCGTTATTGGTTCTAGCAACCTTTACAGGTACAGCTATAGGTTATTTACAGGGTCAATTTTTAGGGCATACCCAAATTTACCAAAAACTGCTGTCGAATATTGATATCAAACATCAGGAAAAAGCGACCCACCTTATTGATAACTATGGAGTGATAACCCTGCTACTCGCACGTTATATTCCTTTTGTTCGTACCGTTTACCCCTATATTTTAGGTGCAACGGGTATTTCTTCCCGTCGTTTTTTACTCATTAACTTCATCAGTTCAATGGTGTGGATTTTTTCCGTTGTTGGTTTTGGGTATCTCATTAGCCATACCCAATTAGCAACAAAATACCAAACACAATTTATGAGCATAATCATTTACTTACCAGTAGCCTTGCTTACTTTCGGTATTATTGCCTTAGTGTACAAATGGTTAAGTAAAACAAAAGAGGTTTAAGTGCACTCAGACAATCGACTCACTTATCGACTTACTTATCGAAAAATCCTATCTAAACTGACTTGGATAATCTTGTATACTGGCGGCCACGCAATGACGATATAACGAAAGCGTGCACTAAACCGCATGATGAGCGACTAAGCTGCACCAGAACGCAACACATTAGGATGACCATGTTAGGAACGCTAAAAAAGATGCGCGTGCAGTTAGATGACGCGCAACAAGTGCAATATCAACTCGTTGTCGGTGATGAGTTACTCCCGCTCAATCCATTGATAGGCAAGCAATTAACCTTGACCCACACGGGTAATATCTTCTGCTGCAACTGCGGTAAAAAGAGCAAGAAGAGTTACTCGCAGGGCCATTGTTTTGTCTGTATGCAAAAGTTGGCGAGTTGCGATATGTGCATCATGAAGCCGGAAACTTGTCATTACGACCAAGGCACTTGCCGCGAACCAGAGTGGGCCCAGAGCCACTGTTTTGTGCCGCATTATGTATATCTGTCGAATACTTCGGGCGTTAAAGTCGGCATTACCCGCCACACTCAACTGCCCACCCGTTGGATTGACCAAGGCGCTACCCAAGGTTTACCGATTTTTAAAGTCTCAACAAGACAGCTCTCAGGCTTAGTCGAAGTAGAATTGGCAAAACTGGTTAATGATAAAACCCATTGGCAAGCCATGTTAAAAGGCCATGCCGACGATATTGATTTAAATGCTAAGGCTGCGGAACTGATCCCGCAAATTGAGGCTAAGTTGCACGAAATCGGCATGCAAAAAGGCGATTACAGTATCGAGCGTTTGCACGAAACGATTCAGCCAATTCATTATCCAATTGACACCTTTCCGAAAAAGATCACTTCGCACAATTTCGATAAAGATGTGGTCGTCAGCGGAATTTTGCAGGGGATAAAGGGGCAGTATTTAATGTTTGATACGGGCGTGATTAACATTCGTAAGTTTTCATCCTACGAGATCACAGTCGAACACGACTGAAACAGTCTGAAATCAAAATGGAACCTCCCTCCACTAAAATGAAAAAGCGCGGCAGTTTTCACTGTCGCGCCCTTTATTGAGATGGCTGTCACTAAAGTACCATATCCCACAGTTCAAAAATGGGAGCTAGCACCACAAACATGGGACCAAGACACCTCAATTAAGCACTAATCCCGTTTATCTGGCGAATGCTCCAACCACTCAATTCACTTAGAACTGAACTAAAGCTCAAACGCTGGCTAAGGAGCCACATTAACCGACGGCATATTGGCCAACATACTGGCAATGAGACTGTCGAAATTTTCGGTTAGCTCATCCATCTTTTTAATGTTGCCAAAACCTTGGGCAAGCACTCGCCAAATTGGCTCATCAACGCCCTGTATTTTAGTGGGTTTAAAGAGCGCTATCACCACGGTACCTTTGTCATACTTTCGGGTATTCACACCGTCGGTTGACAGCCCAGCGACTAACCCTGTCACTGCCAAAATTTGTTCATCGCTCATTTCAGTTCCCATAGCGACGCCAAAGCCAACCTGAAAATCCGCCAGTAGTGGATCTTCGATCCAGCGATATCCCTTACTCTGCAAAGTTTGCTTTAATACGGCTTGCATGTGTTGTAACACTAGCTGCGAATCTAAACGTTTATCTGTGATGATTTTTTGAAATTTAGGATGCCAAGTGAATGTCATTGCCGTTGACGGTAATTCACTGAGATCGCCAGACATCACGATTGTGGTTCGCAACGGCTGCGCCGCGTTATCCGTCACAGTCACGCACCCAGTAAGACCTAAAACACTGCTAAAAAGCAGTATTAACACTCTCAAATACCGACTTAACACTCGGTCAGGAACCCAACAAGGAACTCGACTGAACTGTCGATTTAGCACTCCACTTAGCTCACTATGTAATGATGGATTCATCATGCCCTGTTACCTCAATCTATAAAATGCTGTCTAAGGATAGTTGCTATTGCTATTACTAAAACTGAAAGCTGATATCCATCATAGTGTTAAATCAGCATATTCCAATATAGTGTTAAATCAGCATATTCCAATATATCTTGATATTCGTACTAACACAGAAAACCATCAAACTGCGCTAGCCCTATTCTCACGCCATAAGCCTATCGAGGCATGTACATATTTTGTTATTCTTTTTAGTTTATAAACTCGCTATGTCGTATAGGCGCGGCAACATTTAATCGCTAGAATGCCTCGCCTGCGTTGCAATCAAATGTCGCAATTATAAATAATTGCAACACAGTATTGCGTACCCTCCGATGAGTAAATCGCAGGCTCAATGCGGCAAATAATCACAATGCCATAAAACTAAAATAAAAGGTGTGGATCTATCTATGGAGTTAATACTCGCTATCGCGTTGTTTGCCTTTTCATCTGGGATCACCCCAGGGCCTAACAATATTATGCTGATGACCTCAGGGGTAAACTTTGGCGTAAAACGCAGTATTCCGCATCTTATGGGAATAAGCCTTGGCTTCCCGACTATGATCCTCGCGATAGGTTTGGGCTTGAGCGCCCTATTCCAAAGCTATCCTATCATCCATCAAGTGATTAAAGTCGTCGGCATAGGTTACCTTTTGTATCTGTCTTGGTTGATTGCCAACAGCAGTAGCAAGATGGAAGGTAAAGCCATTGCTAAACCCTTCAGTTTTATCCAAGCCGCGGCCTTTCAATGGGTCAACCCTAAGGGCTGGATCATGGCCGTGGGCGCGATTGCGACATTCACGTCAGTACAGCAGGATTTGACCCCGCAGGTCATCACTATCGCAACGGTATTTTTGTGCGTCGCATTTCCCTGCGCTATCGTCTGGCTAGGCTTTGGCGTAGCCCTTAAACGCATTTTGAAAAATGAGCGCCAACAGAAGATTTTTAATATCAGCATGGCGCTCTTGCTTGTGGCGTCTATCATCCCTATGATCGCCCCCTAATTTTTAAGCACGAGCAAACGACCGCCATGAACGAAATTGACATGATCACTCAACAAACCGACGACTGGGTGAAAAAAGTGATCATGAAATACAATATTTGCCCCTTTGCCAGACAAGAAGTCGAGCGCGGCAGTATTCGGTATCTGGTGGTGGAACAAACCAAAGTCAAACTCGTACTCAAGGCATTGATCGAAGAATGTCAATACCTCGACGCCCACCCCGAAGCCGAAACCACACTGTTTATTCTGCCCCGTGGTTTTGAGGGGTTTTATGCCTACCTCGACCTCATCGACATGGCAACCGATACGCTTATCGAACACGAGTACGAAGGCACCTACCAACTCGCCACCTTCCACCCAGACTATTGTTTCGATGGCGAACCACAGGACGGGGCAGCCAACTTCACCAACCGCGCGCCCTACCCAACCCTGCACATCATCCGCGAAGCCAGCATGGAGTTAGCTCTCGCCAGCTACACAGATCCCGAAACCATCCCAGAACGTAACATCGCCTTTTGCGAACGCAAAGGCAGCGACTTTTTCGTCAAACTGTTAGCAGAGTGCATGGGGAAATCCTCATAACAGCCCAAATACGGCAGCTTTAATGAGATTGCGGCTCTTATCACTGAAACGGATGAAGCCCTTTTCGATGATAACGTCAATATCCAGCCAACCTATGTTGAGCTAATTAAAGCGATGATTGTTAACCATGTAGGGCTTGAGCAAGGCAACCAGATAATCGAGCAATTGGAAATCAGGGCCTACTAACACAAGTAGGCCACAACAAATAAAGCATTACAAATCAACAAATTAAATGTAATATACCCGAAAGCATTCCGACGATATCTTTATCATGGTCGATAATGCTCGCGAATAAGATCTGTCAAACCTATAACTGAAAACGTCTTAGTAATCCTTTTAACGTAACACCAAGGCTAGCAAGATCATCGGCGGAGCGCGCTGTTTCTGCCGCGCCATCAGCGGTTTGCTCGGCAATATCCCTCACTCTCACAATACTTTTATTAATATCTTCTGCCACGGCGCTTTGTTCTTCCGAGGCGGCGGCGATTTGATGTGTCATATCCTGGATACGGCTAACCGCATCGGCAATATCCACTAACATTTCACCCGCTTCGCGGGATAATGACACTGCGCCATCACTTAATGTTCGGCTTTTGGTCATCATTTGTACCGACTCCAGTGTCCCCTTTTGCAAATTAACAATCATATTTTCAATTTCTTCAGTAGAGGATTGTGTTCGACTCGCAAGGCTTCTCACCTCATCGGCCACCACTGCAAATCCCCGTCCTGCCTCACCTGCTCTTGCAGCTTCAATGGCCGCATTTAGCGCGAGTAAATTGGTCTGTTGTGCAACCGATTTGATCACATCAAGGACGGAACCGATACTGTCACTCTCAGATTGTAAGCGCTCCATCGCATGTGCCGTGGTCGCTATTTCCTTTGCTAAAAGTTCGATTTGACTGACCGCTTCAATAACTTTTTTATTACCTATCGCAGTGGTGTGATCCGCCTCTTTAGCCGCTAGCGCGACATTTTCAGCACTGGTAGACACCTCTTGTACTGTCGCCGCCATTTCATTAATCGCGGTGGCAACTTGGTCAGTTTCACTACATTGATTTTGCATACCCGCACTATTTTGTTCTGTGACCGTTGAAAGTACTTCTGCCGATGAAGCCAACTGCACCACGCTATCACCTATTTGTGTCAACACTTGCTTAAGGGTGCTATTCATTTCACCCATGGCACGCAATAGTTCTCCCATCTCATCCTGACGCTCTGAGTGGATAGTGCTGCTTAAATCACCTGCGGCAATTTTTCTCGCCGTAAGGAGAGTTTGTTTAAGTGGCCCAACAATTTGTCCACTGATTAGCCATGCAAGTAAGGGGCCGACAACCAAGGCGACGATTAACACACCGAGTACCACGGCCTTTGCTTGGGCATCAGCGTCTGCCCGTTTATGCTTTTGGATGTTAACTAATTCACGAATATTCACCATCAATGTTTGTGCTGCGCCGCCCATTGACTGTGCTAGGTTATCCATATCACGGTTAACATTGACCATAGCATCAATATCATGGTCGTAACGGTCCAATATCTGGATGGCTTGTGCGGTATCCTCTCCCTTAAGAGTGGCGATAGTCTGTGACAATCTGGCAATGGCATCTTTTGCCGTTTTTAAATTGAGATCACTAGCATCATAGACATAGCCTCGGATGTGATAACGTAACATGGTCATTTGCTGGCTAACACTTAAGGCATCTTTTAATAATTCAGTATTTTGCGTTGCTTGCGCCCTGTTGGTCATTCTATCGACCAGCTCCGCATAGGTGGCAACCAACTTGGCCCCCACTTGAGCACCCGTGACTTTCAATTCCTGTTTATGCTTAAACACATCACTAAACTGATTTATCGATTGATGATACCGATCCATTGCAACTAACGATTCTTGAAGATACTGCTGATCGTGGGCCTCGCTAGACGCTGACAATTGTTGCTGTAAACCGCTTTTTGTATTTTCAATTAAGCTCTGGAGTTCATCCAATTTGGTTAAATCGCCATTTGCAATAAATTCTAATCTTGCGGCCTTGGCCGCAAGCAATGTTTTATCGACATTGGCAATAAACTCCAACCGACTACTGCTGATATCGATTGAGGTAAGTCCCCTGTATCCAGCCGCTGCCACAATAAATATCAGCAATAACAAGATCCCAAAACCAAGCCTTAACTTATTGGTTACCGTCATGTTTCCTAGCAGGCGGCGCAAACCTTCCATTTAAATACTCCATATCAAATTTAAAAATGAATATACAAATCCAATGCAATTGTAATGAGTTTTTCATGGCCGTTTATTGACCCAGTTAACCAATCTATAAAATACATTATATGTATAACATTTAAATTAAGGATGTATTGTGGAAGTCAGAAGCAAGAGAAAGCATTGCGGGAATGACGGCAAAAATGAAAGGGTGATGACATGTCATAGTAGAACAGCCACGGATGGACGGTCATTAAGGAGAGGATGATGCCAGTCACGTGAGTAACTGCATTAGATTTACAATAGACACACAGCAAAATTAAAACAATAAAGTTGAGCACTACGACAAGACTGGTGACATCACAATATCCGATACATCTTCATCATGGTCGATACTAAAGGCCATAAAACCATCGGTTTTATGGATAGCTTGATAGACTTCAGTTTGGGTAAACTGCACTAGGCATTCGTTAAACACTGCGCGTATTTGCCGCACTATCTCCTCCCACTCACTAAAGTCATCCTCGGGTAAGCTCTGTTGAATCGTCTGCAACTCATCCTCTGAAAGCAGGTAACATGTACTAAAACATTGATACTCCCAGTCACCTGTATTGAATTTAAGTTCTTGGATAGCCTCAGGGCTTTGGTATGACTCAGCCCATTCCCCAGACTGGTAATAGGCCAATCGCTGCTGAAAATCTGCCTCTGTATTAAAACAAAGATTTAATTCTGCGTATTCAGCATGGGTGTCAAAAGCAAAGGCATAAAAGGTTTTATCAGGATGAGCTAATAAAAATTGCTCAACCTCAACCGTTGTAAACCGCAATGTCTCGGCTTTGATTCGAGCAATAAGAGCATTATCTAATGGCATAAAGATGTTCCATTTACACAATATTTTTTGTGTCTCAGTGCATCACTTAAATTAAACCGACGTTACTAAACTCAATGCTTTAGTCATTTTTTACTGACGTCAAGCATTGAGATTAAGCTGAATTAAAGGATTTGTACGCTCCATTTCTCATTGCCATAGCGACGATTTTTATAGCTATCGATACGCCATTCATCGGCTTTTTTAAGAGCAATAAACAAATACTCATCTTCGAAGTTAGTGTTGGTTTTAATATAGATTTCGGCTCTGCTTTTACTTTTTAAAGTAATTTGCACTTCAAGAGGATGATCGCAACCATTAAATTTTGAAGGAAACCCGAAGGAATTACGCACTTTTCCGCCGTAAACACGGGGCTTATCGGTACAAAAATCGTCAAATAATGGCGCTATTTGCTCACTCAGTAAAGCAAACCAATCGGTTTGCTTCGCATAATGGAATTCAGCCACTGGCAATTCCTGCCGTAGCTTATCTTCTTCGGCAGTTCTTTCGGTATAGAGGGTATTTTCGATACTGTTCCAGCGCGTACAAAAAGATAACACCCTCTCTGTTAAATATGCTTTTAATTCAATCTCATCCATTTAAATTATTGACTCCTTTATTTATAAGTCTGTCGGTCAAACCCGCCAAGAGTTTATACCATATCGGGACAGACGAATGACTCTTTACCGCGATTAAACGACGTATTAAAACCAACCCTTTACGCTCAAACGAGCTTGCACCACTGCAAACTCGGCAGCAAGCCATAACACCAAGATTTACAATGCTATAGATTTAATCCCCACACCTCAAAGGCATCACGACTCAGTTGTTCCCTAAAATCTGGGTGAGCGATGGCGATCAGCGCTTGTGCCCGTTCGCGCAGTGAACGGCCGCGTAGATTAGCGGCGCCGTATTCGGTCACAATGTAATGCACATGGGCCCGAGTGGTGACAACCCCTGCGCCAGGTGATAACACGCTGGCAATGCGAGAAAGCGTGCCCCCCGCGGCAGTGCTGGGCAGCGCAATAACAGAACGACCACCTTCAGATAACCCTGCTCCGCGGATGAAATCCATCTGGCCCCCGACACCAGAATAGATTTTAGTGCCAATGGAATCGGCACACACTTGGCCTGAAAGGTCGACCTGCAGCGCCGAGTTAATCGCCATCACATTGGGATTTTTACGGATAATGGCCGTGTCGTTGACTTGCTCTATGTCCATAAAGATAACCGCAGGATTATCATCAACATAGTCGTATAATTTCTGGCTACCCAGGGCGAAACCTGTGACGAGTTTTCCCGGATAAAAACGCTTCTTGCTGTTGTTAATCACGCCCTTTTCAACCAGTTGCAATATACCGTCAGAAAATAGCTCAGTGTGGACGCCTAAGTCTTTATGTTCGGTTAAGCAAGACAGCACGGCATCGGGGATCGCACCTATACCCATTTGCAAACAATCGCCATTACGCACCAGTTGGGCAACATTTTTACCGATCGCCAAACTCACCGCATCCCCCGTCGCGAAGGAATGAATGGGCAACGCCGCGCTCTGCTCATACACAGCGGCAAAACGGTCGATATGGATAAAGCTGTCGCCATGGGTGCGCGGCATTTGTGGATTAATATGAGCGATGATCTTACCCGCGACTTGGCAAGCTGCGAGCGTTGCTTCAACCGAAATGCCTAAGGAACACATGCCATGCTTATCGGGTGGCGACACTTGGATAATTGCGGTATCAATTTTTTGCTCGCCGGAACGAAATAACTTAGGCACTTCAGACAGGAAAATCGGCACATAATCCGCGTCACCACTTTGCAGTAATGCCCGCGTTGGCAGCCCACCGAAAAAACATCGATGGCGTAAATGCCCCTGTAAACTGGGATGGCTTAAGGATTCGGCGCCTTCAGTATGTAACTGTAACAGGGTGAGATTTTCTTTGGTGAGTGCATGCTGCGCCAACGCATCTAATAAAATGCGCGGTGTGGCGCCCATGGAATGAGTCCACAGCGTCTCGCCGCTTTGAATTAAAGCAACCGCATCGAGCGCGCTATGACAAATGATTGGAGGCATAATGAATTCCCTTCGCTAAGCATGATGGCGGCAATCGCCCTAGCGGCAGTGTAAGGGATATCCTAATTAAGCAACATCGATTTCAATAGCTTAGCGCGATTGTTTACTGATAATTTGCGCTATATCAAAACTCGGCACTTTGCCCTTGATGATGAAACTCAGTACAGGGTTAATCCAAGCGCTTCGAAAATCTCATACTGGCAATCAATAACCCAATACAAGTAAAACCTATCATCCACAGGGCATCAAATTGCAGATCCATCACTTGGGCATCGCGCAGCACTATGGCCCGTGACATGCGCATAAAATGGGTTGCGGGTAAAGCTTCGGCAATCCATTGCGCCGCGATAGGCATGGCTTCGTAGGGGAACATAAATCCCGACAAGAGAATCGATGGCAGGAGGATAAATACCGTCATCTGCATCGATTGCAACTGGGTTTTCGCTATGGTCGAAATCACTAATCCTAAGGTTAAACTGGCGCAAATGAACAACATAGCGGCAAGGGCGATAGAATCAAGCCCGCCGCGAATGGGCACATCGAACAACAGATGCCCCGCGCTCAGGATAATGGTCACTTGCACAAAGCCAACCATCACATAGGGCACGATTTTACCCAGCATCAACTCCAGTGGCCGAACAGGCGTAGTGATCAAAAACTCCATATTGCCCTGCTCGCGCTCACGCACTATGGCGGCGGAAGTAAACATCACCATGGTCATAGTCAAAATCACCCCCAACAGACCGGGCACTATGTTGACCACAGAACGTTGCTCGGGATTGAAATATTGCACCACTTCAAAACTCGGCATCGCCGTTTTTAGTGTTCTTCCTGCGACTTCATCCAGTGGCATTTGCCTTAGGCTACGAATAGTTGAAGCGACAACCGTATCTGAACCATCCACCAGCCATTGGCCAGCGGGTTGTGCGATATAGGATTGGGTTAAATATTGCTGACCCACAAAGCTTGGGTGACGCACTAAGCGCTCATCGAGATCGGCGGGCAAATACAGCACGGCTTTGACTTCGCCGCGAGTAATCGCCGCCTCAGCCTCGGCGGCACTTAAATATCGCTGCTTAAAATCTACGACCTGCGTTGCTTCCACCGCCTTAACCAGTGCGCGACTGTAGGCAGAATCACTCAAATTAACTAACCCAGCAGGCAGATGGCGAGCATCGGTATTGATCGCATAACCAAACAACATCAGTTGCACTAACGGGATCATGACTATCATGCCAAAGGTCATGCGATCCCGCGACAACTGCCGCAGCTCTTTGACCACAATCGCAAAAATCCTACGCCACATGGTCAGTATCTCCCTTGGAAACCCCAGCCAAGCGCTCGCCAGTACAAGTGACAAACACATCTTCTAAGCTAGCGCGCACTTCTTCCATCGTCCGGCTGGCAACCCTAGGTTTAAGCCAAGCGAGCGGATCTTCAATATCGCTGCGCACTAACACCCGCAAACGACTGCCGATTTGCGCCGCCGACAATACCGCAGACTCGCTGATCAGTGATTGTTTTAAAGTGCGTAAGTCGTCCCCTGAGATCTCAACCACCCGAGCCCCCATCGCCGCCATCAACTGCTGGGGTGAACCGTCGGCGCGTTTTATCCCCCGCTCTAAAATCGCAAGACCATGGCAACGCTCGGCCTCATCCATATAGTGAGTCGACACAAGTATCGTGGTGCCTTGGGCACAGAGATCGAATAAGCGCTCCCAAAACTCGCGTCGATTTTCAGGATCGACCGCCGATGTCGGCTCATCGAGAAACAATAATTCGGGGTGATGTAAGGTCGCTGCCGCTAAGGCCAAACGCTGTTTCTGGCCGCCACTCATGGAGCCCGCCATTTGTTTTTCTCGGCCGACTAAATCGTATAGCATGACTAACTCGGCTATCCGCAGCTTTGAGGCTCGGCGGTTAAGCCCATAAATTTGCGCGACAAACTCTAAGTTTTCCCGCACCGAAAGATTGTCGTACAGGGAGAATTTTTGCGTCATATAGCCAATGCGGCGGCGCAGTTTTTCCTCGGCGCCGGGTAAGGTTTCACCCAAAACACGAATATTCCCCGATGTTGGACTCAGCAACCCAGTTAACATGCGAATTGAAGTCGATTTTCCGCAGCCATTGGGGCCGAGAAACCCATAAATTGTGCCCTTGGGAATGGCGAGGTCGAGGTTTTCTACCGCATTAACACCACCAAAGGCGCGGGTCATCCCTTGGGTCTCGATAGCAAAATCAGCGCTTTTCATGGCTGCTCCACTTTTTGCTGCACTCCTTGCAGCACATCGAGTTGCAGCACATCGAGTTCAACTTCTAAAGCCATGCCAGTAGGTAGGTTCTGATCTGTGGCGGAAATAGTAATATCGGTCAAATACATCAGCCGCGCTCGATCACGTTCATTTAGCGCATAAAATGGCGTGTAAGCAGGTTGACTGCGGATATTGCGCACAGTGCCAGCAATCGGTATCTCGCGGCCATCTACAAGAATATTGACGCTATCACCCGCCTTCACTCTGTCTAACCAAGTCGCGGGCAGGTAAACCCGCACATAGGGATCCTCGCTCGCCAGCAAACCAATCAACTGGGTGCCTGCGGCAATGCGATCGCCGACTCGCCAAGGCAACGTATCGACAACGGCATCACGCGCCGCCACTAGGCTCAAGTCTGCTAAGGCTTTTTGTTCGATGGCTACACTGGCGCGAGCTGCGGCCACCGCCGCTTTGGCCTGCTCTAGCTGCTCACTACGGGTGCCATTTTCTAGTAGTCGCAGGCTTTGCTGCGCCTCGACTTGCTTAGCGAAACTGGTATCCCGCGCCGCACGGGCCGTATCTAAATCCGCTTGGCTAAGTACTTTAGTGGCAAATAAACGGTTTGTTCGTTCAAAGGCTCGCTGAGCCTCTTTCACGCTGGCATTTGCCCCGTCGAGCACGGCCTTGGCGCGTTCTATATCCTCTAAACGCGCACCTGTGACCGCCTCAGAAAGTTTAGCTTTAGCCTGTTCAAGCTCGGCTTGGCGCAGGGCGAGGCGCGCATTAGCAGAGGTTG
The DNA here is from genome assembly GCF_025653905.1 of Shewanella sp. SM71. Classification (NCBI taxonomy): domain Bacteria; kingdom Pseudomonadati; phylum Pseudomonadota; class Gammaproteobacteria; order Alteromonadales; family Shewanellaceae; genus Shewanella; species Shewanella sp. SM71. Next base: position 549,622 of record NZ_JAKKRW010000001.1, on the reverse strand, counting down.
TATCGAGCTGAATTAACACCTCACCCGCCTTAACCTGTTGACCTTCAACCACATTCACTTGAGTAATCAACTCACCTACGGGCGCGGTAAGCGTCAGCCTGTCCCGCTCGACAGTGCCAAGTACTCTGGGCGGCGCTTCAGTGCAGCCGACTAATAGCAAGATCACACAACCCACATTCACGTGCGTCAGAATTTTAAAATTCACACTCATTACGACTTCCTCGGTTCACGCAGTACACCTTGGGTAAAAACCTGCATATTGTGCAGCGCTAAACGCTGTAAACCATCAGCATCGGCACTAAAAAAACCGAACTGACGCATTAACACCGGGGGCGCAATAAGCGGAAAGACCATCAGACTCACGAAACTGAGGCGTGCTAAATCGGGATCTAATCCCTCCTTCAATAGCCCCGCATTGACTAATGTGGATTCGAGCCATTGCCGCGAGAGGGATAAAATTTGCTCAAAAACAGACAACATAATGCGATAGGGTTCTGAGCCATCGCCTTCCTGTAACACCCGTATAATCAACCGTGGCAATCCCAGGTTAGGTGCCATAACGCGATAATATGTCTGCATAAGTTCACCCAAGTTATTAGGGGCATCCGCAGCGGATATTTCGCGAAAACGCGCTAATACGGGCTCAAGGGTTTCCCGCACCATTTGTTCGAACAAGCCCGCTTTTGAACCAAAATAATAACGAATAAGTGCGGCATCAACCTCGGCTTCGCGGGCAATTTCACGGGTAGAAACACTGGGATAACTGCGATGACTGAAGAGATTTAGGGCTGCGATAATTAAGCGTTGGCGGGCATCGGAATCCCCTTTCGGACGACCAGGAGTCTGCGGCTGTGATTCAGTTTGGGCGGTAAATGGCACAACCCCCTTTGGGCGACCGGGAATAAGCGACATGGCAAGCTCCAGCAAAATTCATCTATTGATGAATATACTGAAAAGCCGCGTAAAAAGGCAGCAGTTAAATTCCTCATTTTCATTGATATTGAGGAATTTAACCCTAGCACTGCAAGGCTAAAATTTAGGTACCGTTCAATCGAAAAATTAAGCGGCCTTCTATTAAAGATTTATACAGTAAAAGCTTATGCGCCTTTCACTATCGCACTCAAACGGGTAATGAATTGCTGTACGGCTTCAACCGTGTCAAAACTAAAGGCAAGGCCATAGTGGGTTTCGGTCAAACTCTTATGCAAACGTTTGGGGAAACGTGTCATCTCGGCATTGTGGAAATAGTCGTATTTGGCATGCACGCCTGCAATAGTGGCAAGTTCGCCGGAAAAGACTTCGAATGCAGGGCGAATAATCAAGTTTGGTGATTTACCGTCGAGGTGTAAATAGAACGCCTCTTTGGTTTCTGGGAGCATGTATTCAGTAATGTTTTTTATGGTGAAATTAGTGCGACATTGCAGTCCACTTAAGCAACTCACCATCTTATTATGTTCTATCGCCAAACTTATTCTCCCGTGTTTGTTGTCTATTTAGATTAAACCTGCCCATATCGCGCTACTTTTTCTACTCCCAGTCAATCCATGGCTCAGATGACTGATTAAGATAAGAAGAATATCATCTCGGCAATGTTGGTTCTTATCCCGTTTATCCCACTTTACCTCAGCTCAGCCTAATCGGTTTAGTCTTTAAATGCACTAAAGTGATACCCATATCCCAGAGTAAATGCGCGAGTTTGAATTATTTATCACAAAAAACCTTTATATACAGAATGATAAACTGATTAACTCAAACACTAAGCGGGTGTCACAGAAAATTCTTTTGTGTGAGCAAATCGATATTTCAAACACGATAAAGCACAATTTAGTTTATTAGGCATTGCTTATCATCAGGTTACCAACCTTTAGTTTAACATTAAAACGAACCGTTCAAAATGCGACCCTGCGATTGCATTTTATAATGATGGTTTTACTTGCCAGCTTAAAATGTTGCGTCTAGGTTAATAAGCTTGAGTTAAGTCCTGTTGATAATGGCTAAGTTACGGCAATCACATTTGATGCCAACCTAAACTAGCGCATTCACACTATCCCGTCGTATTCAGGCCTTAAGTCATGTTTTACCCAAAGTGAGTAACCCGCGCTTAAGCGCCTATAAACCGAGCCATGCCAGCCGATTTCAAGCTTATTTACGGCAAATCCTGCATTAACTGACTTGCCCTGAACTGTCGCAACGGACTGGCGGCCACAATCAACAAGACCAACAACACGAGATATAGCCATGAAGATCAAAAAAGCCCTCATGCTCTTGGGTCTGTTCGCTGTCAGCCCAGTCACGTTAGCCGCAACCGGAGTCGCCTTTATCCATGGTACGGGTCACCAGACCAATGCCTTAGCCGATTACTGGACGCCCGAATTTGTTAACTCAGTGCGCCAAGGCATCCCAGTGCCAAACAATTACACAGTGATCAACTGCGACTTTGACCAATATATGTGGGAAGAAAGCGCCGCAGGTTGTCTGGCCACGCAGCTTAATAGCTTTATCCAAGCCAAAAATATCGACGACTTAATTCTGCTGACCCACTCCAATGGTGGCAACGTAGTGCGGTGGATTTTATCTAACCCAACGTGGGACAGCCGTTATCCTGCAGTGATCAACGCCACCTCAAAGGTTATCGCCATCGCGCCTTCCAGTGCTGGTACGCCGCTGGCCGATGCGGTGAACCAAGGTAATGTGTTCGAAACCAGCTTAGGCTGGCTCTTAGGCTATGGCAGCAATGCGGTGAAACAACAGCAAGTCGGTTGGATGGCAAACTACAACAACGCTTGGCTTAATGGCACAGCGGGTCGCCCATCGCTGGGTAAACCCTTCGAAGTCGTGGTGGGCTCAGATGTTGATTCCGCCATTTGGGACAGCGACAGTTACTGCGCGGGTTATCAATACCAAGTCGCGCTCGAAACCACCCAAAACTGGCTCGATAGCTGCTCCGACGGCTTCTTAAATTGCAGCTCACAAAAGGCGGCTGGCACTGTCTGGTTTACTGATAAACAAAAGACCCGTGGCCAAGAGCCCTTAAGCCATCAGCAGAGTCGTCGTACGTGTTTCAATTTAGACACGCTGATCCGCAACCACATTTAAGGAGCACTAAGATGCACACACTCAGCAAACTTGCCAGTGTCTTGGCGCTAAGCGGACTGCTTGCAGCCTGCCAAGATGAAGCCACACCCATAGATCCCAAAACCAATGCCAGCCCTATGTACGCCAAAGGGTTAACCCTAGCTGCGCCGAGCGATACCGATTTAGTCGATAGCAATATTGCCAGCCCAACACTCACGCCCATCAACACCAGTACGGATTACATTAGCTTTATCACCCCGCTGTACGGTGAGTATCAAGCGAGTATGCTTAAGCTTGAGCAAGCCAGCCAAAGTGACGAGTATTGGGTCAATGTAACAGGCGCACAGCTTAATGCGGGCGTGGGCCTCACCATGAGCCAAGCGTCTAGCTTAGTGCGCATTGCACCTCGGGGCGATACCCGCTCTGGCGCCTTAATGCATGCAGAGGCTATTGCCCCTGAGCGCGTACAAATTCAGCGCGTTACCCCTAATCAGTCACCCCAAGGCAAAGCAGCCAATAGCAGCGGGATAAACACCAATGAGTCACTGGTTAAATCAATGGTCAACGCCGATGCTTTGGCTAGCGCAGGGTTAACCGATGATTCCAGTGCATTGCAAATGTCGGCGAAAGCCACACCGGGCCAATATCGCCTGCAGGTCAGTCAGCCGTTAACGCCAAGCGCCAACTACTTAGTCAATGTGAAGGAAAAAGGCTCGCCCTATCAACTGAGCGTCAAAGCCCCCACCGCCATCGCGGCGGATGCGCAAACCCTTGGGCTTGAACTCGCACTCAGCCAAAGTGATAACGCCTTTGTGCCACAAGCAAAACTCAAGCAAGCCGATGGCGATATGCAACCACTGACGATGGTAAAACAAGGGGAGACATGGCAAGCGGTGATCCCCGCGGGCGTCGCACTTTCGAGCAGCAATGCAGGGTTCAGTGAAATTGAAATCACAGTGCAAACCCAAGTCGATGGCCGACCTGTGCAGCGCACGGTCAAATCTGTCTTTAAGTCCTATGTCAATTCGGCGAGCATCAAGCCCAAAGTGCTCACGGTTTGGGATAAAGGCTTGCCTAACCAAATCAACTTTGAGTTAACTGTCGCCGAGGCGGGACGTTTTGGCTTAAGTGGCACGTTAACGGGCACCAACGCCGAAGGTCAAAAGGTGGCGATTCTACGCACCCAAGCGGCCAATTGGCTGACCCCAGAGTCGCCGAAGTTAAAGCTGATGTTAGATCCTAAGCTCATCCAAGCCTCGGGTTTACAGCAGCCCTTCGAACTCAATGAGTTAGAACTCCAAGATCAAGGTCAAATGGCCAGATTAAGCTATCAAGCCAAGGCACTAACCTTAACGCGCTAATTCAAAGGGACCAATGTTAAGGGGCTAACGTTAAGATACTTAGCTTAACGTGCTGATAAGTCAGGCTTGTTAGCCTTAAGTTCATCTCTAATACCAAGTGCCCAATCACGGGCACTTTTTTATTGTTGATCTTTTGCAATCGACACCTAAAAGCCATCACCTTATTTAACATCTAGCGCAAAGCACAAACTGTTGACAGAAAAATGACAAGCTAAAGACTATTTACCACACCTCACCCTGATAAAATTTACATTGATTATCAAGGGTTATTCCTTTTAAATAACAATCATCAACGGCATAATGTCAACGTCTTGACATCAGACCTTTGAATGACAAGCATAGATCTTTATAACAATACGTATAACAATAAGAGTGACTCACGGCGCAAGTTTTTACCGTGCCATGGTCAATACTCAATAAATGGACATCGTTATGAGTGACAGCACATTTTTCTTTGGTGAATGGCAAATCAATCCCAGCGCCAATAGTCTGCTCCTTGGCAAACAAGTCAAACAACTTGAACCCAAGGCGATGGATGTGCTGCTATTTCTCTGTCAACGGGCGGGCGAAGTCGTCAGCAGTGATGAAATAGTCAGCCACTGCTGGCCAGGTGTAGATACCGGCGACAATCCACTACACAAGATTATCAATCAGTTACGTCGAGCATTAGGCGATAGCGCCACAGAACCCACCTATATAGAAACCATACGCAAACGCGGCTATCGCACCTTAGCCGAAGTGCGTTTTCCTATCGGACACCAAGCCACCGCCAGCCCACAGAGTTGGCAAGGCGGCTCGCCCTTTCCGGGACTGCAAGCCTATAGCGCTAATTATGCCGAGGTGTTTTTTGGCCGCAGTGAACAAATCAGCACTTTGCTTAACCGGATAAGCCAACAAATCCTGTTTGGCCGTGCCTTCTGCCTGATCTTAGGTCCAAGTGGCAGCGGTAAATCCTCCCTGATTAATGCGGGTGTTGTGCCCAATTTAATGAAGGGCGACGGCTATAACGGCATTGGTGTCGCGTCATTCAGCAGCTTAGATTTTGCCGATGTGAGTAAAGGGCAACTACTCACCGATCTTGCCAGTGCAATGCTCGACTGGGAAATCAACGACATCCCAGTATTCGAAGGCATGAGCGCTGAGACTCTGGCGATTCAACTCGTCGAAGATATCCAAAGCGTGATCAATCAGTGTACCCAAGCGCTCAAGGCTAAACCCTTTTCCAATCCGTTTTTTGCCTTGTTTATCGACCGATTAGAAGTGTTGCTCTCATCACCGCTATTTAGCGATACCGAACGAACCCAGTTCATAGAATTATTGGAACAACTCGCCACCTCAAAAGCCGTGATTATCATCAGTGCCTGTCGCAACGATTTTTATCCTTTATTGGTCAATTACCCAAGCTTAATGGCGGGTAAAGCCCGCGGCGCCCACTTTGACTTAGCGCCGCCAACACGCACTGAGCTATTACAAATGATCCGCCTGCCCGCGGTGGCTGCCAACTTAAGCTGGGAAGTTGACAGCGACACCGCGATGCCGCTCGACGAAATGCTCTGCAGCGATGCCGCCAGTAACCCAGATGCGTTGCCTATGTTGCAATACACGCTGCAAGCCTTGTATTTGCAACGCAGCGCCGACGATAAGTTATTAGTCTCGGTTTATCATGCGCTTGGCGGTATTGAAGGGGCGATTGGCAAAAATGCCGAGCAAGCGATTTCCCATTTAAGCGATGCCGAAAAAGCCAGCCTACCGCGGATTTTATCCCTGCTAGTGACTCTGCGTGAAGATGAAAAGTCCATCACCAGCCGCACCGCTCGCTGGTCACAACTACAAAGCACCGCTGAAACCGCCCTAGTGCAAGCCATGGTCGATAGCCGCTTATTCGTGTCGCATCTGCAAAATGGTGAACCCTGTTTTAGCATCGCCCACGAAGCACTTTTACGCCGTTGGCCGCGGGCAACCGCTTGGATTAGCGAGCATAACGACAGCTTAAGCATTAAGAGTCGCCTACAGCATTTATCTAAGCGTTGGCTCAGCGAAGCCAAACACAGCGCTTATCTGCTCGCCGACGGCAAGCCGTTGAAAGAGGCCCAAAGCCTCAGCCAAAATCCGTTATTCGATTTAGACGATCCCGAAACCGCCTTTATCGCAGCCTCCAGCAAACGCGCCAATATGCTGCGCTGGACGAGGCGCCTAACCGTCGCCCTGCTGTGCGTCCTCACCTTAACCTCCGTCATTATGAGCGTGCGCAGTATAGAGGCCGAAAAACTTGCCCTGCAAAAACGCCTCGCCGCCGAAGATTTGCTCGGCTTTATGGTGGGTGACTTCGCCGACAAGATGCGCGGCATCGGCCGTATGGACTTACTCGACGGGATCAGCAATAAGGCACTGGAATATTTCACTGATTTTTCCAATAAAGAGGATGATGCACACTTAAGTTTTGACGCCCGCTTCCAACACGGCCAAACCTTAGAGGCCATGGGGGAAGTCGCCTATTCGCGCAATAAAATCGATGAAGCCCGCAGCGCATTACTCGCGGCGCAAGAAAAAATGTTGCCACTGCTCGAATTGCAGCCGGAAAACTTAGCCCTACTGAAAACCTTAGGTGCCAATGCCTTTTGGTTAGGACAGCTTAAGTATGATGTGAGTGATTGGGCGGCATCGCGCCCCTTCTTCGAGCAGTACTTAGCCTATAGCCAAACTATGTACGCCCTTGCGCCCGAAGATAAAGATGCGCTCATGGAACTTTCTTACGCCCATAACACTTTGGGCTCAGTTTCGATGAAGCAACAGGAATTTGCCAAAGCACAACAAGATTTTGAAGAGTCGCTAAGGCTTAAATTGCTCGCCTTGGCAAAAGCGCCTGAGGATAGTCAGCTAATTGCGGATGTGGCCAATGCACGTTCTTGGTTAGCGAGTGCGGCAGTGTCACAAGGTGATGTACTTTCAGCCATACAGATCCACACTCAACTCCAACAAGAACTAAGCAATAACATTAAACAGCCATATATATTAGATAGACTAGCAGCCAGCCATCAAATTCTTGCTAAGTTATACGATTATCAAGATCTACCAGAACAAGCCCTAAGACAAACCCGACTTGGTTTGGAAGCAATATCAAAAGCGCTAGAACAAGATCCTAAAAACGATATTTGGACAAGACAAAATTACTATTTACACTTCAATCTTCTAGCATTTGCACGCACTGATTCTAATGAGATTACAAGATTAAAATCTTTACTAGATTCAGATATTGATTTGAATTCTTCATCGAAGAGAGACGAAGTGTATGCAAGCTATTTTCTTGCATCAGCACAACACTTACAACGACAAGGTAAGTTTGATAAAAGTATAGAATATGCTGTGCTAGCAAAAAATGAATTTCTTAAGTTATCAAAAAAATTCAATCAAAATATTAACTTCATTTCAAACTTATCGGAAAGTATTCTATTTGAAGCTAAAACGGTCAAAAATTATAAAGCCAAGCATGAATTATGCAACACTTCAAAATATTTACTATTACCTATAGTAGAAAAAGATAAATCACCAAATTTCACCATTCATTATGTTAAAGCCCTTGACTGCCTTGGCGAAATTATAAGCGATGACAATCTTAAACATTTACTATTAAAATCTCATATAACCAATACCAAATTTTAACCAAAAGAAAGGAAGTTAATATGTTCGCACCACAAGGCTCGGCTCAATTTATTAAAGTCAATGTTAATCTAGAAAATGGCGAACCTGTATTTATTTATACAGATGCTAATGGTGAACAATGCCAAGGGGATGTGACTATCACCCAAGCTGGTACTGTTACCTACTTGCTAAATGATCAAACAGGAAAAGGTTTAAAATTTGTTGGGGTCGGCTTTGTTACCCCATTCGATGATATTGTCGATGCGGTAACCATCAGCAGCGATGGTATGTTAGTACAACTCGTCGATCTAGATAGAACGTCGGGAACTACTAAGTTCCAATTTGTATTGAGCAATACTACTAATACCTTACTGATATTAAGTCCTGATCCAGAAATTATCAATCGTCCTCAAAACTAATCGAAATGCCCAACCTTTAATCGGGCTGGGCAGTTTCTACACCCGAAGAAAAGGGGAAAAGCGGGGACAGCCATGTCTTTTTGTGCTTTGTCCCCTCTTATACTAGCCTTTACATTATCTTGATTGCGTCTGTTTGGAGCAGATGATGACCCCGGCCAGAAGAATGCTTATCGATGCTAATACAACGCCCTTCTATCATGTGATAAATCGCTGTGTCAGAAGGGCTTTTCTGTGCGGTGAGGATAAACTCACAGGCCGCAGTTATGAGCATAGACGTGACTGGATTGTCGATAAAATCAAAGCATTATCCACCATCTTTAGACACTAAAATCCTTTGCGCTTGCCGCTTAATAGCCAAAAATCCACTCATGGGTACCGCTCTTTCAACTTAGCCATGCCCAAAAACCTCGCACGTTTCAGCTAAACCTGAGAATTTACCGTGAGAAGAGTAAATTTAAAACCTTTATAAACAATAGATTAAATCGGAAGGTAAGCAGAAGGTATCTTTTCTTTGCGAAGAATAAAGTCATCATCAGAAAAGCGCTTAGCGCAGATGACATTAGGTTCACGGAGAATGATAACAATGACAAGCTCACCTAAACAGACTCGCTCACAACATCCATTATCACTTGTGGGTGAAGGCAATGGCTCACAGTGCACTGCGCAGCAAGGCTTGGTCGAACCCTCGTTGCCGTTAACCTTCTTCGAACATGCCTCGATTGAAACGATTCAACAGTTTATTCAGCATCTGACAGAGCCGGTGATTATCGTCAATGCCCAAGGTTACATTTACTTTAGCAATAGCAAAGGTGCTGACTTACTGACATGCCCGCAGGCCAGTTTGAAGGGACAAGATTGGCGCAACTTTTTGACCGAACACCACCAAGCTCGCTATGACAATCTGCTGAGCAATGATATTAAATTAGGCAAAAATTGCGGTATCCCAGTGCAGCACTGCGCCGAAGAAATCACCCTCATTACCGCCTCAGGCAAAGCAAAAGATGTTGAGCTTTCCATTTCCTACATCCCCAGCCATGAACCTCTGTTTGTGATGATGATGCACGATTTAACGCAGCACAAAGCGGAAAATCAAAAGCTACGTAAATTGGCCGCCACAGATTCACTGACAGGACTGGCGAACCGCCGATATTTTGATGAAATGCTGCATCACTATTGGGAAGAATGCACAGGTAAGTTGCGCCCGATCAGCGTGGTGATTATCGATGTGGATTACTTCAAAGTGTTCAACGACCAATTCGGCCATATCCAAGGGGACGAATGTCTACGAAAGATTGCCAAAGTGATTGCTGACATAGTGCCAATAGAAATTGGCCTGGCAGCGCGTTACGGCGGTGAAGAATTCGCGCTAATACTGCCAAGCCACAATGCCAAAATGGCACTGACGATTGCCCAAAAAGTGCAGCAAGGGATTAATGACCTGCGCTTTACTGAGCAAGGCCTGCGCGACTATGTCTCTGTGAGCGCGAGCCAAGGGATTGCGAGTGAAATCAATGGCCAATTCCGTACCTCACTCGCCATGCTGTGCGCCGCCGATACCGCATTGTATCGCGCCAAAGCCGATGGCCGTGACAGGATCAATACGTCGCTTTAATACCTATTAATTGGCGACTTGTTTGCCCGCAACTGATTTACCCAAAACTGATTGACCCAAAACATAGTTACCCGCGACTTAGTTACCCGCGATGGATTAACCACGGGATGAATTACCCCAGTAGCGCTTTAGCGCACTGAGGTAAAACACGCAAAGCACACGAAAGGACGCACGAATATGAATAAGCTTGAGGCATCAAGAAATATACGGGCAGTGATTGAAAAAAGCTTACCCGTGAGCACGTCACCCCTTGCCATATTCACATACCAGTGTTGGTTGAAAACCAGCGCAGGTGGGCGTGTGTTCCATTATAAAACTGATAGGGAAGATACCTATTTTGCGGTGGATATAAATTCACTGGGGCATATTGAATGCGTGATTAATACCACCTTACTGCGGGTTGAGGCAATATCAACCTTAGGTGGACTCAACGACGGTCAGTGGCACTTATTGTCCATCTGCCATGAATACCATGAAATCAGTTGTTATGTGGATGGTGAAATTACCCATACACAACTCAATAATCTGTCACTGGTTGCCGACAATGAATTTTTAATTGAAAACGTGTCTTTACCGAATCATCGCGATACACATTTCGATGGTGAAATATTTGGCATCACCTTGCTCAATCGATTATTAACGCGAACTGAAATCGTTGACTATTACCGTAATCCAGCGCAACAAAGATCGATTAGCGAAAATAACCTTTACATTTACCAGCATCAAGATGCACATAATATTCGTGGTGAAAACTTTATCCCACTTAAAAGACAAAAAGTGCTGCTGGTCATATTTAATGACACTGAATATCAATTCATAAAAACCACTACGGATAGCAACACCTATAATCAACAATTACCTAAAATTATTCCGCCCCACGAACGCCGAGCCTACATTATTGAATGTAACTATAACACTTGGCCAAATTTTAGTTATTTAGTGAATTACACGGCGAGTAATCAAGCGGATATTACACTCAATATTGAAGTGTTTAAATCGCTGACGGCCTATCGCTCTAATATTAAAGTCACCGTCGCAAATGAACTGGAACGGGATTGTTTGATTATTCAATCGACCGAAGAAGAATTAAGTGCTGAAGTGCGTATTAGTGAAAACTTAGTGATCACTCAAGCCAAAAACTTTGTTAATTTCATCAATGAAGTTCGCGCACACATTCCGGCCGATAATATTATTACCGGTGGCCATTATTATAGTGAGCAGCAACTCTCGGTCAGCACAGGTAAGCAAATGATTGCCTATCAACAGGCTTGCCAACTGTTCAACCGCAGATTACAAAAAAAACCACTGGCGATCATCAAATGCACGTCAACTGAAGAAGTCAAAATCGCCTATAAAGCGGCCATCGATTATAACTTGCCAATCAGCGTACGCTCGGGTGGGAATGATCACGAAGGTGAAAGCACTGAAACGAATACCGTAGTGTTAGATCTGCTGAAGATGGATAGCCTCACTTTAGATCCCATTACAGGTATTGCGGCCATTGGCCCAGGTAATCGTTTTATCAATCTCACCACAGCCCTTGCCAAACAAGGCGTGATGCTCCCCCATAGCTCCTGTGGCAGTGTTGCCATAGCGGGATTTATTATGGGCGGCGGCTCAGGACCTTGGACCCGCAAACACGGCATGTGCTGCGAATCCCTATTACAGGCAGAAATCGTCCTCGGCGTTGGTGAAACTCAAGTCGTCTCTGTTGCCAATAAACCTGAGTTACTCTGGGCGCTCAAGGGTGGCGGTGGGTTAAGTTACGGCATAGTGACCCGCTTTTTTGTGCAAACCTTTCCACTACCACCTTGCCTTATCAAGTTTGAATTAGAATGGAATTGCTACAATAAACAAACCCATGAACTCATTGAGCACACCCCAACTAAAGACATTTTACAGCGCTGGGAAGCCATCATAAATGCCGACAGCACTGGCTGTTTGATTGGCACTAATCTCAAGATTAATGCCAAACATTTACCCGTAGAACAACACAAAACACTCGACATAGACACTGACTCAATTACGCATAACTGCTTGATGTATGGTTTTTGGGAGGGCAATTCCGCCAGCCTAAACCACTTTATCCAGAAACAATTTAATGAATTTGGCCTAATCCCCAATGATATTCGCATCGAGGGTATGGGCGGACTCACCAAAGCCTACGGTGAAAACTTAATGCCCAGTTGGGAAAGGGAATCTTTTCATCATCTGCAAGCTGACTTACAAGGCATAAACCGCTCACCGACGCCACCCGATTTGGATGAGCCCGCGCCCCATAAAGTCACCTCGCGCTTAGTGAATCAAACGGGCCTAAGGGACGGTTATAAGCCACTGCTTGAAAGCTTAACCTCTCGCTATGTGCTTGAAGGCAATCGCCAACTGGGGCTATTTACCTATGTTACCCTTGGCGCCATTGCGGGCGATTATTATCGCACTATGGGCGAAGAGCAAAAGAGCCGCAGCGCCTTCCCCTACAAGGACAGACAATACACAATTCAATATCAAACTTGGTGGAATAACGCCCTGCAAGAGAAGCAACAATTGCAGGATAGCCAAGTGTTTACCCGCATTAATCGTGCGCTCGATTGGATTGATGCCAGCCGAAGCTATGACATCCCCAACACCTCGGGCGCTTATATCAGTTTCAAAGACAAGGCCATCCCCACTGATGTGTACTTCGACCATAACTACGCCGCGTTAAAACGGATTAAGGCGGCCTACAGCCAAGATAGCTTTAACCATTTCCGCTCACGTAAAAGCATTATTTAGTTAATATATCGGCATAGCCTAGGGTGAGTTTTTAAGGCAAAATCGACGCCGTCCACAGGACGGTGTCGCCCCTTAACTCTCTGTTCACTCTGTTGTAGGTTATCTATGCCAAGCTCAGCTTTAGCTATCATTTTTGCCCTATTGGCGGCCATTCTTATGGGCACAATCGGTGTATTAGCGCGCTTTGCCGCCCTGCCCGCCGAACACATTACCTTCTACCGCTTACTGCTCGGTGCCCTATTTCTATTGGCTTATATGTTATTCACTGGCAAAGGACAGCAAATTCGCCATAGACCGAGTAAGCGTAACTTAGTTAACGGCGCTATGCTCGCGGGTTTTATGGCGTTTTACATTGAAGCCATTCAGTACACCCAAATGGCCAAAGTAATCATGATTATTTACTTAACCCCTGTGGTGTCGGCTATTTTCGCCCATTATTTCTTTGCCGAAAAACTCACCCGCTTAAGCATGGCAAGCGTGGTCGTCGCACTAATGGGTTTTATGTTAATGATCCCAACAGGGCCACAGCAAGCGAGCAATCACACTGAATTATTAGGTTATTTTTATGCCCTACTCGCTTTATTAACCTACTGCGGTTTTATGTTAATCAACCGAAAACCTAGCCTGAGTTCGCCCTATCAAAGCACTTTAGTGCAGCTTAGTGTCGGCGCTTTGTGCCTACTGCCCTTAGTGATAAATGCACCGCTAACGCCAAGTTTGCCGCAAATGGGTTGGTTAATTGCGATTGGATTCTTCCCCGGATTTTTAGCCATTTTGCTGGCGGTAAAAGCCCTACGCCAATTGCCTGCAGTCACTTTTGGCACCCTCGCCTATGTGGAACCGGTTATCGTAGTGACGCTAGCATGGTGGATATTTGGTGAAACCTTGAGCCCAATGCAATTAAGCGGTGTCGGCTTAATTCTTCTGGCCGGCATTAGCCAAGGCTTTATCAGTCAGCGCAAAATGCGAGTTGCGAGCGAGTAACCAACAACCTTTGCCAAGTAGCTGAAATAATGTGAAGAAAATAGTGTAAGCTCGATAGCGGATTGATTGAACATTGCACTTAAGACGTGCGACTAAGACTTAAGATCAGGAGGTCAAATTGAGAAAGCTACTGTTAGTCATCAGTATATTTTTGCTCAGCGGTTGCTTAGGCATGCCTAAATTGGTTCAACCCGTGAATGATTTTGAGCTGAATAAATACTTAGGTAAATGGTACGAGATTGCGCGCTTAGATCATTCATTCGAAAGAGGGTTAAGCCAAGTTAGCGCAGAATACAGCCTGAAAGAGGATGGTGGTGTTAGGGTCATTAACCGTGGATTTTCAGCGGCTAAAAATGAATGGAAAGAAGCCGAAGGAAAGGCCTATTTTGTGAATGGGGACTCAGAAGGCTATTTGAAAGTCTCCTTCTTTGGGCCATTTTATGGATCGTATGTGGTCTTCGAATTAGATCATGAAAACTATCAATACGCTTTTATATCGGGACCCGACACGGGTTATTTGTGGCTATTGGCTAAAACCCCGACTGTGCCACCCGAGGTGCTGCAAAAGTTTGTTGAAATGTCTAAAGCCCGCGGCTTTGATACCGACAATTTGATTTATGTGCAGCAAGAGTCAGCGTCCTAACGAGTGCCGCCAATGCGCTAAAATCGAGTGCGCGAAAAGCTAATCGCTAGATAAAAGACAGCAAATGGATACAAAAACGCCGCAATGAATCGCGGCGTTTTTATTGATGCTGCATTTAGCTGTATTTAAACATGCAGCGAAATGAGCAAATAGCGTTAGACTTCAATGCCTTTGCTGGCAAGGAACTCATCGTAAGTGCCTCTGAAATCATTCACGCCTGAATGAGTGACTTCGAGGATACGGTTTGCCAGAGACGATACAAATGCACGGTCATGGCTCACGAAAATCAAGGTCCCTTCGTACATTTCCAGCGCGTTGTTTAATGATTCAATCGATTCCATATCCATGTGGTTGGTCGGTTCGTCGAGCACTAAAATGTTGGCTTTTTGCATGATGAGCTTGCCGAATAACATACGACCTTTCTCACCACCAGACAGCACTTTGACTGACTTTTTAATGTCGTCAGAGCCAAATAACATACGGCCTAAGATGCCACGTACCGATTGGTCGTCATCTTCTGGCTTGCGCCATTGGCTCATCCACTCGAACAGCGTCATTTCGTTAGCGAAATCAGACTCATGGTCCTGTGCATAGTAACCAATGTTAGCGTTTTCAGACCATTGGATAGTACCGGCATCCTGCGGGATATCATGGATCAGTGTACGTAACAGGGTTGTTTTACCGACGCCGTTTTCACCCAATACCGCAATGCGCTCGCCCACTTCAACAATTAAGTTTAAGTCTTTGAATAACGGAGTGTCGTAGCCTTTAGTTAGGTTTTCAATCACTAAGGCATTACGGAACAATTTCTTCTCTTGCTCGAAACGAATGAAGGGGTTCACACGGCTAGAGGCTTTTACTTCATCTAACTTAATCTTGTCGATTTGACGGGCACGTGATGTGGCTTGTTTCGCCTTAGAGGCGTTAGCCGAGAAGCGTGCTACGAAGGTTTGCAGCTCAGAGATCTGAGCTTTTTTCTTCGCATTATCAGACAATAAACGCTCGCGAGCTTGAGTCGCTGCTTGCATGTATTCGTCGTAGTTACCTGGGTAAACGCGCAATTCGCCGTAGTCTAAGTCAGCCATGTGAGTACA
Source organism: Shewanella sp. SM71 (assembly GCF_025653905.1). Lineage (NCBI taxonomy): Bacteria > Pseudomonadati > Pseudomonadota > Gammaproteobacteria > Alteromonadales > Shewanellaceae > Shewanella > Shewanella sp. SM71. The sequence continues at coordinate 534,023 of NZ_JAKKRW010000001.1, read as the reverse complement.
GACTGAGTTTAAGAAATATCTATCATGGGAAATGATAACCATAGTACTGCTACGTTGGTTCAACATGTCTTGTAACCAACGGATTGTGTCGATGTCCAAGTTGTTGGTAGGTTCGTCAAGCAGCAGCACGTCTGGATCAGAGAACAGGGCTTGCGCTAACAATACACGCAGTTTTAAACCCGGTGCGATTTCAGACATCAAACCAAAATGGCTTTCAATACCGATACCTACACCTAACAGTAATTCGCCAGCACGAGATTCGGCGGTATAACCGTCCATCTCAGCAAAATCCATCTCTAGGTTGGCGACGGTAATGCCATCTTCTTCACTCATTTCGGGTAAAGAATAAATACGGTCACGTTCTTGCTTTACCTTCCACAGTTCGCGGTGGCCCATGATCACGGTATCGATCAGGTTGAATTCCTCATAACCGAACTGGTTCTGGCTTAATTTACCCAGACGCTCATTCACATCTAACGAGACGTTACCGCTGCTAGGGTCTAGATCACCACACAGGATCTTCATGAAGGTCGATTTACCACAGCCATTCGCGCCGATAAGACCGTAACGGTTACCACCGCCAAATTTAACTGAGATGTTTTCAAACAGTGGCTTAGCGCCGAACTGCATGGTGATATTTGCTGTTGTGATCAAAATGAACTTCCAAATCGAGTAATGTTGGCCGAGCCCGCTGGCGCCGCTTTAAATAAGCATAAACCAAATAACGCTATGCCGAAGGGGTAAAAATAAACGTGGCACTATAGCAGTTTGGGCTAAATTATCAACTACCAAGGCGGATCAAAAGCCAGAGGGAATGCCGAAATCGCTGCACTATGCCTGTGTGAGAAGCATAATTGATTTTACCCTATTGGCTTAGCTTTCAATGTATTCGAGCAGAATGACAATCTGATGACCCTTAGCGTCGTAAAGCTTGCCGACGCTAAGGGCTTATGTGGTAAGTGCTAATGTGGGCATAGCCCTAAGCTAACTCAAGATACCCGTTTCAACATTTTGAGTTAGCTTAGGTATCGACAGCTTATAACTTCTGCCGTCTTAAGCGGTTGGCGTTCGTGACGACAGTCAGTGAAGACAAAGCCATGGCTGCACCCGCGATCACAGGGCTTAATAACATGCCCGTAAGTGGATAAAGCACGCCCGCCGCAACCGGAATACCCAAACTGTTATACACAAAGGCGCCGAACAGATTCTGCTTAATATTAGTAATCGTCGCCCGCGACAATGCCAATAAGTTAGCAATCACTATCAATTGCTGCGACAACAAGGTGATATCCGCACTTTCAATTGCCACCTCAGTGCCCGATCCCATCGCGATCCCCACATCGGCGCTCATCAGGGCGGGGGCATCATTAATGCCATCCCCAACCATAGCCACCACATGCCCTTGCTTTTGCAAATCCAGCACATGCTGTTGTTTTTGCTCGGGCAGTACGCCGGCAATCACTTCGGTGATACCCACTTGGTCGGCCACCGCCTGCGCCGTTTGTGGGTTATCCCCCGTTAACAGCACCACACGAATGCCCCGTTGCTGCATGGCCGCGATGGCTTCTTTGGCATCAGGTTTAATCGGATCAGCCAGCGCGATAGTGGCCACTAACTTGCCCGCTTTGGCGACATAAATTGGGGTTTTACCTTGGTTCGCAAAACTGAATGTCGCGTTAGGATCTAAGGCACTGCCATCGGAATTGACAATATTCAATGCCGTCATCAAGGCGAGATTACCAATCGCCAGCGATACGCCATCGACCTTGCCCTCAATCCCCTTACCTTGATGGTTCGTAAATGCCTGTGTATCGGGCAATTGCGTCAGTGATTCCTTGGCATAACTGACAATCGCCCCCGCTAACGGATGCTCAGAGTGCTGCTCAAGGCTTGCAATTTCGCCCAGCAAGGTTTCTTTATCGGCATCACTCAATGTTTGTACTAATACAAAGTCAGTGACTTGTGGCTTACCTAAGGTGACAGTGCCGGTTTTATCCAACACCACACAATCAACTTTACTGGCGATTTGCAGTGCCTCGCCATTTTTGACTAACACGCCCATTTGGGCTGCGCGGCCAACGGCCACCATGATAGACATAGGCGTAGCCAGTCCCAGCGCACAGGGACAAGCTATGATAAGCACACTCGTCAGCACCACTAACGCATGGCTTAAGGCGGGCGTTGGACCTGCAAAATACCAAATAGCCGCCGCCAGTAGCGCTATCGCCACCACAGTAGGGACAAATACCGCTGAGATCTTATCGGCCAATCGACCTATGGGTAATTTTGACGTTTGTGCCTGTTGCACCAGTGCAATGATTTTGGCGAGCTTAGTATCTTGTTGCCCAGCCGTCACTCGGTAAACTAGGCTGCCATTGCCGTTGACTGTGCCCGCGCTCAGACTGTCTCCCCGATATTTAAGGACAGGAATAGGCTCACCTGTGAGCATGGCTTCATCGAGTAGGGATTGCCCCGTTTCGACCTCACCATCGAGGGCAACTCGGTCACCGGGGCGCAAACGCAGCTTATCGCCCAGTTTCAACTGACTTATCTCAACCTTTTCATCACCCTTATCCGTAATACGAATCGCAGTAGTGGATTGCAACCCGAGCAGTCGCTGCACCGCTTCGCTGGTTTTGCCCCGCGCTTTGAGTTCGAGTCCATGACCTAAGTTAATCAAACCTAAGATCATCACACTCGCCTCAAAGTACACATGGCGGGTATCCATAGGGAATGCGCTCGGCATAATGACCACCAACATGGAATAGGCCCATGCGGTACTGGTGCCCAGCACAATCAACGTATCCATGTTGGTGGTTTTGGCTTTGAGCGCCCGCCACATGCCTTGATAAAAATGGCCGCCTGTGGTGATGAGTAAAGCTAAAGTGACCAGTCCCATGATGCCCCAACCTAGCTGCAGATTTGGGCTGTTGATCATCATTTCACCGCCCAGTAATCCCCACAGCATCATGGGCACACCCACAACGAGCGCGGCTATAGCTTGGCGCATCCGCAGTCGATACTCGGCGGCATCTTCAAGGCGTTTTTCTTCGGCGGCGACTTTAGCATCAATAACGACCTGCGCCGGATAACCCGCATTTGCCATCACAGCCAAGGCGGTATCAGCGCTCATCTTGCCTTCTACCGTCACTTGCTTATCGGCGAGATTCACACGCGCTTCGACGCCATCTTGGGCGGCAAACGCCTTTTCAATTTTTGCGACGCAGCCAGCGCAATTCATATTGGCGACATAGAGTCTGGTCATAGACATGGGAGATCCCTCACTTGATGTTTCACACTATAGGTCTAAGATAAAGTCTCCCATCACTGGAGAGTCAAGGATGAATTTGCTCAATGTGATCACATCGACAATTAATTGTTGGGCGAAGTGGGTGATACCATTCAGTTGGAAAAATAGAGGTCAAAATGAAGATAGGTGAAGTGGCGAAACAAACGGGCTTAAGTGTTAAGAGTATCCGTTATTACCATGATATTGGTTTAGTGTGCGGCGAGCGCAATGAGGCGGGTTATCGAGTTTATCGCCATCAAGATATTGAAGCGCTTAAGTTTGTGCATCAATGTCGCGACTTAGGTTTTAGCCTAGAGGATTGCAAATCCTTACTTGGTCTTAAGGGCAATGAAAGCCGTAATGCCGAGGATGTTAAGCAGCTTACCCAAACGCACCTTGCCTATGTCGAGCAACAAATCAATAAGTTACAGCAGCTTAGGTCGCAATTGCAGCACATGGTGACCCAATGCCAAGGCGGCGATCAGCCCCACTGTGCCATTATCGACAGCCTAAGTCACGAGACTCATGGCAGCCATGAAAATCACAAGAGCCAGCAAAATGCTGGCTCTGAGTGTTGCAGTAAAAGCCAATCGCAATAATGATGGCCAAGTTCAATAACGGTAAATACTGCGTTATTGGCTTCTCACTATGGTTGGCTTTAGCGCCGCGGCGTTATCCAGTACCAGTGTTGCAAGCTTACCCGCTGGGGTAAAGTTAAACACTTGCCCATAAAATGCCAGCTCAGTTTCTAATCCTGCGGCCTTGTGCTCAGGTTTCCAACCGCCGTGGGGTTCATCCTGATAAGCGATATAAGCCGTGGGTACGCCTCTCACTTTCAACGCCTCATAAATCTGCCGCGACTGCTGTGGTGGCACGATTTGGTCGCGTAATCCTTGAAAAATTAATAAAGGCTCATTCAATCCTTCAAGGTGATGCAGGGGCGACAGCTCCCTATAGCGGGCTTGATTTTCACCATAGGGGCCGATAAGCAGATCTAAGTAGCCAGTCTCGAATTTATGGGTACTCTTGGCGAGCTGTTCAAAGTCACTGATCCCCGCATAGCTCACCCCCGCTTGAAATACATCATAAAATGCCAAGGACGACATCACAGTTAACCCACCAGCGCTAACACCTCGAATCGCCAGTTTTTGTCCATCGACCCAACCCTTATCAACTAAATAACGGGCCGCATTGACCGCATCTTCCACATCAACTTGGCCCCATTTTCCGTAGATACTTTGACGATAAGCACGGCCAAAACCACTGCTGCCACGGAAATTAACATCGAGAACCGCAAAGCCTCGGCTGGTCCAAAATTGAATATCACTGCGATAAGCCAGACTCGCCCGCGCCGTAGGTCCGCCGTGTAACATTACAATCAAGGGCGGACGGGTATCATTAGGCGCAGTATAGTTGGGGTTAACCGGACCATAAAAATAACCGTAAGCTTGCTGGTTAGCACCTGTTTTAAAAGTAATATTTTTAGCACGGGAGATATAATTGGGATTAAGTTTTGGTAAGTTAGGGGTATACACCAACTCAGTACCACGACCGATCACTTTATAAATGCCCTTCTCTGGCGTCGCCTTAGCGCCGACAAAATAGACAGCATCTTCCCCTCGGATCACTTGGGTGATTTCACCAAAGTCGACGGCCAAAGATTCGGTCAGACCTGAATCTAGATGCAGTCGAATTAAAACGGCCTGACTACCAAGCATATAACTGGCAATAATAGTTTTTTCGGATTCAAAGGCATAATTATGATTGCCTAAATACCAATCAGCCACCGCAAACTCGGCCTTTTTCTTTAGCACTGGGTCTAAGGTATTTTGTGCCGTGACTCGATAGATATTCCACCAGTTACTGATATCCGATACGACATACAATTGTCCATCAGGACTAAATAACGGCTGTGACACCGAAGAATCTGCGGGCGTGTTTACCTTACGAATATTGTGTAATTGTCCTTTACGGTCCAGATCCCCAAGCCAGAGCACGCTATTATCCCATGGCATATAGGGATGTTCCCACGTGATCCACGCCAGTTGGCTGTTATCGGGCGAGATGGCTGGCGAAGAAATAAAGTCATGGCCCGAAACAAAGGTATCGCCTTCACCGGCAAAATTAAGATTAATGGTAACAAGACTCGCCTTAGGCTCACCCGCTTGACGATGATCTTCGCGCACACAGATAATCCTCGACCCTTTGGGGTAAGCAATACAATCTGCATGACGAGTACCATTTGGCGTTAAAGGCAAAGGGGGTTGATTAGGGGCAAAACGATAAAACAGTTGGTCCTGTGCCTTAGTGGCAAACAGACTCTGACCAATCCCCAAAAAGGCGGCACCACCGTATTCATGAACGGCGGATTTAACATTAAACGCAGGCGGCACTATGTCGGTAATTTTTCCCCGTTGATCGAGGCGTTTAATGCCGACTTGGCCTTGTTTTTCACCATCAGATTCAGAGAAATAAATGGCACCATCAACACTTTGCAACTCAGCCACATTATCGGCCTGCTCAAACACTTCAGTCGCCGATAGCGGAGACTGCCAACTACCATAGGGCGCAACTATGCGCGCGCCATTATCACTAAGATGCGGCGTCTCTTTGTTCGAGCGCTCGCAAGCACCTAAACAAAATAAGCCCCCCAGCATCCATAAATATCCATGTAGCTTCATTGTTTCTCCCCAATGTTTGCCAACTGCACAAACCGAAACAAAATATGAACTTGCAGAAATGAGTTATGTGTAAATTAGTTATTTTTTAAATTTTTTTAAGAACCAATTTACCACTTGCACTTGTTGTACTTGCGTTAAACCAAAATAAATACACACCCAAGGTGAGATAAGAAAAAACCATGGGATCACGGCCACAGAACGGCCACTAAAGAGCAGAAAAAAGAAACCGCAATAAATCACAACCAACCCTAAGATACCCACGATCAACATCATGCGCTTAGTGATTTTCTCAAGCCAGTGGGCTTTTTCCTGCCAAGACATCCGGATTTCAAGCTCCATTACATGTGATCAACATGTTTGTAAAGTTATGTAAAAAAACGGGAGAGCGATTGTTGAAGGTTAACAACTAAATGTCAACTCCAACAGTGAAATCTAAATAAATCCGAAAGCTAGGGTATAAGAACCATTATCTTTATTTACCCTATAAAAAAACCGAGCCTAAGCTCGGTTTTTATGCAAATCAATAAGATATCGCTCTAAAGACGAATACCACCATCGATTTCAAACACACGACCGTTAACATAATCATTTTCAATAATAAAACGTACGGTAGAAGCTATCTCGTCGGCATGACCTAAGCGGCCAACAGGCACGAGTTTCTCTAAACGCTCCAATGCTTCTGGCTTCATTGCTGCCGTCATCTCGGTCGCAATCACACCTGGTGCTACGGCTGCACTACGGATATTGTAGCGCGCTAACTCCTTCGCCCAGCCGACAGACATAGCCGCAACACCCGCTTTTGAGGCCGCGTAATTTGATTGACCCATATTACCCGCCTTAGCAAGGCTAGAGATGTTAACAATCACCCCCGCTTGACACGATTCAATCATGGCAGCTGCGGCCTCACGGCCACAGAGGAAACTGCCGGTCAGGTTCACATTGATCACCGATTGGAATTGCTCGTAAGACATACGATCAGTGACTTTGCCGTCTTTGGCTTTGACTAACATGCCATCACGCAGAATACCGGCGTTGTTCACTAACACGTTCACTTGACCAAAATCTTCGAGAATATAGGCAAAACCCGCGACGACGTCTTCTTCGTCGGTAATGTCTAAGGCATAACCTTGGACTTCAGTGTCCGATCCAAGCTCAGCGCAGGCTCGCTCGAGTTTTTCTTGGTCCACATCGATAAGCGCTATCTTAGCACCCGCCTGCGCAAAATTTTGCGCCATTGCTAAGCCTAAGCCACCCGCGCCGCCAGTAATGACGACAACCTTATCTTTTAAATCCATCTGGTGATCCCTTGTTATCTGTGTCTATTTTTTAAGTGGTGCAAATTGTTCAAATATACTGGAAAAATCTCGGCGGCCATTGCCTTGTCTTGCATGATTGACATACAAGCTGCGGGCTAAAGCGCCCATTGGCGTGCTAGAGTTGCTCAATAATGCAGCTTCTTGTGACAGACCGAGATCTTTGACCATCAAATCTACCATAAAGCCACCCTGATAGCCCTTAGAAGAAGGCACTGTTTCCATCACGCCTGGGCAGGGATTGTACTTCTCTAGCGTCCAGTTTCCGCCACTGCTGACCTTCATAATGTCGGATAGCACTTTGGGATCTAGGCCATGATCGACGCCCATTTGCAGGGCTTCGGAAGTACCGACCATCAACACAGATAACAGCATGTTATTGCAGATTTTCGCGACTTGCCCCGCACCTGGACCGCCTGCGTGGAAGATATTCACACCCATAGCCTTAAGTACGGGCTGCGCGCGTTCAAAAGCGTTATCCGAGCCACCACAAATAAAAGTTAAGGTGCCCGCCGCCGCGCCTGCCGTGCCGCCAGAAACTGGTGCATCCATAAATTCGATGCCGCTTTTAGCCGCTTCAGCTGCCACGAGTTGTGCGCTTTGCGCATCGATGGTTGAACAATCGATGAGCAAGGTATCACCCGCAACCACTTCAAGTAGGCCTTTGTCTGTTCCATTGCCTAAATATAAGTTTTTTACATGCTTGCCCGCAGGCAGCATAGTAATCACCACACTTGCGCCCGCTGCAGCGCCGCAGGCTGTACTTGATACTAAGGCGCCTTTTTCGGCCAATTGCTGCATAGCCTCGGGGACTAAATCAAAGACGCGAACCGTCATGCCTGCTTTTAATAAATTGGCCGCCATTGGGCCGCCCATATTACCTAAACCGATAAAGGCTACTGTACTCATGCCATCACTCCTGTGTTGTTCTTTTTAGTGTTGTGATAATGCTATCAAATTGATTATGTTGTCATTATCACAGAGTAAAGCGAGCTTAGCTAAGCCGATAAATACAGCGCTTAGCCAACTCGGCCCTTAAACGCTTAACTCAGTTGGTTAAAGGGATGCGCCTCGCCCCATGGGGAAGCCAATATTTGCTCAAGTACCGCTGTGGGTACTGAGTTAACATCCTTAAAACGCCATTGCGGTTTCTTGTCTTTATCAATCAAGAGTGCACGAACGCCTTCGCAGAAATCACCGTGGGCACACACGTTAACACTTGCGGTTAACTCCCATTTGAAACATTGAGCTAAGCTAAGCTTAGTCCCTAACTGCCCTTGGATATAGACCAAGTGCCAGCTGATAGGGCTACCCGCAAGGAAGGTGTCCCGCGCTTTCATTAACCACTTTTCTTCCGATACCAGAGTTGACATGCGTGCTGCAATATCCTGCAGACTGCCCGCCATAAGCCTGTCGATTATGTCTTGGCTTTCGGCTAATACACTGTCGCCCTTCGGAATATCCACTTGATTAGACAGCTCGTTGATCATGCTATCTAAACGTTGATGATTAAGAGCTGGCGTATCACTCCAATCTAAGGTTGCCATGGCATCAAACATCAGCTCTTTGTCGTCGCGGTTCAGGTAATGATCCGCAAGGCCCACATAACAGGCATCGGCGGCATTGAGTTGATAGGCGGTCAATCCCAAAAACAATCCCATCTTGCCCTGCATACGATTAAGGAAATAACTGCCGCCCACATCGGGATACAGGCCGATAGTCACCTCTGGCATAGCGATACGCGAGGTTTCGGTAACGACTCTGTGGCTCGCGCCCGCCATCAAACCGAGGCCGCCGCCCATGACTATGCCATCGCCCCACACCAACACAGGTTTGCCAAAGGTATGCAGTAGATAATCGAGGCGATATTCCTCTTCGAAGAAAACCTTTGCTTCCTCAGTCACTTGCCCATTAGCGGCAATGGAAGCATGGTATAAAGCGCGCACATCACCCCCGGCACAAAATGCCTTCTCACCGCTGCCATCTAATACGATGCAAGCGATAAGGGGATCTTTCTTCCACAGATTAAGCTGCGCCGTCATAGCGCGCACCATGCCTAAATCTAAGGCATTGAGGGCTTTTTCCACATTGAGTGTGACCACCCCAACCAATTTGCCAGAAGCAGTGGCTAAGGTTTGAAAAACCACATTTTGTGTGGTCTTGACCTGATTTGCGACATGCTCGACCACGTCATTATCTACTACATTCGTCATTAGCGGTTTCTCCACTCAGCTTTACGTTTCCCTAAAAACGCATTCACGCCTTCGGCCTGATCTTCAGTATCAAATAATCCGACAAATAACTCACGCTCAATCGGTAGCGCTTGGCTACGCGCCATAGTGCGCCCCGCTTGAATAAGTGTCTTGCACGCTGTGACGCTGCTTGGGCTTTGGTTAGCGACTTTAACGGCCAACGCGATTGCCGCATTAAGCGCTTCGCCAGTATCAACCACTTCTTCCACTAAACGTAGATTCAATGCTTGAGTCGCATCGATACGCTCGCCGCATAAAATCATCCGTTTAGCCCACCCTTCACCGACTAATGCGGTCAGATTTTGAGTGCCACCCGCACAGGGTAATAAACCGACCGTCGCTTCGGGTAATGCCATTACAGCTTGAATTTCGGCGATACGAATATCGCAGGCCAACGCGACTTCTAAGCCGCCGCCCATGGCATAGCCATTAATCGCGGCAATCGACACACCGCGGAATTGGCTTAAGGTTTCAAAGGCTTCACCAAAATGCTTTGCCATCGTTGCCGCATTGCCTTTGTCACCATCGCTAAACAGTTTTAAATCGGCGCCAGCGGAGAAGAACTTTTGCCCTTGGCCCGTTAACACTAAGGCGTAAATCTCTTTATTGGCATTCAGCTCAAGCACTTTGGCTTTAAGCGCCTGCAAACTCTCGGCGGTCCAAGTGTTGGCTGGCGGATTGTTCATGGTCAGAATCGCCGTGTGGCCTTCGATACGTTCAACTAAATATTCCATCTTTATAGACTCCTTTTCAGTTATCGCCGACCTGTAAGTCACGCATATTGCGAGTTGAATTACAGGATTTGTCCTGCATTTTCATCGAGTAAACGACGGGCGATAATTAAGCGCATAATTTCGTTAGTGCCTTCTAAAATCTGGTGTACACGCACATCACGGAAATGACGTTCCAGCGGGTACTCCCTTATATAACCATATCCACCATGAATTTGCAGCGCCGCATCGCAGACTTGAAAACCCACATCGGTGGCAAAGCGTTTCGCCATAGCGCAATAAGCCGTGGCCTCAGAATCGCCACTATCGAGTTTAAAGGCCGCAAGGCGCACCATTTGGCGGGCAGCCACTAACTCGGTTGCCATATCGGCAAGTTTAAATTGCAGCGCTTGGAAAGCCGCCAAAGGTTTACCAAATTGCTGACGCTCATTCATATACTGAGTTGCGCGCTCTAAAGCCGACTGCGCCGTCCCTACAGAACAGGTGGCTATATTGATGCGACCACCGTCTAAGCCTTTCATCGCGAAAGCAAAACCTTGGCCTTCTTCACCGAGCAAATTCGCCACTGGCACGCGCACGTTTTCAAAGGTGATTTGACGGGTCGGCTGGGCATTCCAGCCCATTTTATCTTCAGCTTTACCGTAGATAACACCAGCGGCATCCGCCGGAATCGCAATGGCCGAGATCCCCTTAGGGCCAGCTTGACCTGTACGGCACATCACGACTAAAAGCTCAGTTGCGCCCGCACCCGAGATAAACATTTTCGAGCCTGAAATCACATATTCATCGCCGTCGCGCACCGCTTTAGTTTGCAAAGATGCAGCGTCCGAACCCGCGCCCGGCTCAGTCAAACAGTATGACGCTAACATCTGCCCAGTGGTTAACGGCTCAGACCAAGTCTGACGCAGGGTTTCAGTGCCCCAAGTCGTCACCATCCAAGTCGCCATATTGTGAATGGTCAGCATGGCCGTGGTCGCGGTGCAGCCCTTGGCAAGTTCTTCAAAAATAATCGAGGCATCGAGGCGCGATAAGCCCATGCCACCTTCGGATTCTGGCGAATACAGAGAGCAAAAACCTAGCTCACCGGCTTTTTGGATCACGTCTTTGGGGAAATGATGTTCTTCATCCCACTTGGCGGCGAACGGGGTTAATTCTTCCGCGGCAAACTGGCGCGCAAGATCGGCAAACTGGCGTTGGTCATCGTTGAAATTAAAATCCATTGGGCTCTCCTATGACTCTATGGTCACTTTTTTATTGAATAAATTGGGCGCCATAAAGACGCCGCGGTTTATAACCGAGCTTAGCGTAGGTTAGCGTAGGTTAATGCTCATATTTGGCGTTGAAGCTACGGCAATATCAGACTCAAACCAGCGGGAAGTGATGGTCTTGGTCTCGGTATAGAAACGCACCGCTTGCTTGCCATAAGCATGTTGATCGCCGTAGAAACTGCCCTTCCAACCCGTAAATGAGAAGAAAGGTAATGGCACAGGAATAGGCACGTTAATCCCCACTTGGCCGACTTCGATTTCATGTTGATATTTACGGGCCGCCGCGCCGCTAGCGGTAAAGATAGAAGTGCCGTTGCCATAAGGGCTGGCGTTAACTAATTCGATGGCGGCTTCTAAGGAGTCTGATTCCATGCAGCACAGTACTGGGCCGAAGATTTCTTCCTTGTAGATGCTCATCTCAGTGGTGACTTTATCGAACATGGTTGGGCCAATCCAGTTGCCGGACTCGTAACCTTCCACGGTAAAATCGCTGCCATCGAGTAAACACTCGGCGCCTTCGGCTTTACCTTGGGCGATAAGTTTAAGCACCCGCGCCTTAGCTGCAGGGCTGATAACTGGACCATAACCCGCTTCTTTATCGTCCCATAAACCTGGGCGAACTTTGGCTAAGGCTTCTTTTAATTCTGGGATCCACTCTTTAGCGGCGCCAACAAACACAGCAACCGAAATCGCCATACAACGCTGACCCGCCGCGCCCACAGAAGCGCCGACTAAGTTGTTGATCACTTGCTGTTTGTTTGCATCTGGCATGATAACGCAGTGGTTTTTCGCGCCCGCAAAGGCTTGCACGCGTTTTAAATTATCGGTACCCGTTTTATAAATATATTGACCCACAGCCACAGAACCGACAAAGGAAATTGCTTTAATCGCAGGGTCTGCCAGCAGGATATCTACGGCTGTTTTATCGCCATGCACTAATTGCAATACGCCCTTAGGTGCGCCCGCCTCAACAAACAGCTCAACCAGACGCTGCGGCGTCATAGGATCTTGTTCTGAAGGCTTTAAAATGAAAGTGTTACCGCAGGCAATCGCCAATGGGAACATCCATAACGGGATCATCGCAGGGAAGTTAAATGGCGTAATACCGGCACACACACCGAGCGGTTGAGTGTAGCTATAAGTGTCAATTGAACGCGCGACGTTCTCGACGGTTTCACCCATCAATAATGACGCCACGTTACAGGCGTGTTCAGCGACTTCGATACCGCGCCACACATCGCCCTTGGCATCTTCAAAGGTTTTACCGGTTTCCTTTGCGAGAATGGTCGCCAATTCGTCGTGATGTTCTTTTAGCAGATGTTGATAACGCAACATGACGCGCGCGCGTTCAGACACTGGCACTTCTTTCCAGGTTTTAAAGGCCGCTTTGGCGCTAGCAATCGCAGCGTGAACTTCTTCGCTAGTGGCAGCATTAATCACAGCAATCGGCGAGTTATTCGCGGGATTGGTGACAATAATCTGTGATGTGCCCGTACCTTGGATAAACTCGCCGTCAATGTAATGCTTTACTTGTGTGGTCATGTTGCAATCCTTTCCTTGTAGAGTGATGGACTGGCGGTGCGATATTATGATTATCCTCAAGGGAAGTGATTGCCCTTGCCAGCCCCGTCTTGTTGATTTAACTAAAACCTGATTTGACAAAAACCTTTGCGATTAGACCTCAATCGCCATCGCTGTTGCTTCACCACCGCCGATACACAGCGAGGCAACACCGCGTTTAAGGCCGCGGGCTTTTAATGCATGGATTAAGGTCACCAGCAAACGAGAACCCGAGCAACCAATAGGATGACCTAAAGCGCAGGCGCCGCCATTGACGTTAACTTTAGCCACATCTAAACCGAGCTCAGACACGGCAAGCATAGTCACCATGGCGAAGGCTTCGTTGATTTCGAATAAATCAACTTCATCCGTTGACCAACCGACATTGGCCAGTAATTTCGCCATAGCGCCGACAGGTGCAGTGGTAAAGAGTGAAGGCTCTTGGGCGTGGGTCGTGTGGCCTTTAATGGTGGCTAATACAGTTAAGCCTAAACGCTCAGCTTCGCCACGCGAGGTCAGCATCAATGCCGCTGCGCCATCGGAAATAGAGCTAGAGTTAGCTGCTGTGATAGTGCCATCTTTGGTAAAGGCTGGGCGCAGCGTAGGAATTTTTTCAGGGCGGGCATTACCGGGTTGCTCGTCGGTATCGATAGTCACATCACCACGACGATCGCTGACAGTAACTGGGGTAATTTCGGCTTTAAAGGCACCCGAGTTAATCGCGGCATTGGCTTTTTCGAGCGAACTTAGCGCAAAGGCGTCCATCTGCTCACGAGTGATCCCAAATTCATCGGCGGTTTTCTGGGCAAACGTTCCCATGGCGCCGCCAGTATAAGCATCCTCAAGACCATCTAAAAACATGTGATCTAACACTTTGCCGTGGCCCATGCGCATGCCGCCGCGAGCTTTATCCAAAAGATACGGCGCTTGGCTCATACTTTCCATACCGCCAGCGATCACGACTTTTGCACTGCCCGCTTTAATCAAATCGTGGGCTAACATTACCGTCTTCATGCCTGAGCCACAGACTTTGTTCACTGTGGTCGCACCAACGGATAAGGGTAATCCCGCACCTAAAGTGGCTTGACGTGCAGGCGCTTGACCTAAACCAGCGGGTAATACGCAGCCCATCAAGACTTCATCAACATGCTCACCCGCTAATTGAGTCTCCGCCAATAAGCCCTTAATGGCTGTCGCGGCTAAAGTCGGTGATGCAACAGATGACAAACTGCCTTGAAAGCCACCCATCGGGGTGCGTTTAGCGGCAACAATAACAATATCTTGATTTAACGCTTCAGTACTCATGCAGGCTCCAACCCAAATTGACCACAAGGCCTAGTGCTAGCCTTGGGACGTTTAATAAAATCGACAATAAAACCACTCTGACGTTTACGCGAACGTAAAGCAAGCGTTCCTTGGTCTAATATGTCGATTTTATCGGGTAAAAATTGTCAGTAAGGATTTACAGCGAGGCAGGGATTAAGCACAGTCAAGCGTGGACAACAGAATCGAAGGGAGAGATAAATTAAGAGCTTTTGGGTATCAGCTTAGGTCACATCCATGTGACCACATCACCATAAAAGGCTAGCGCGATTCCCACGGCGTCATCGCCGTCATATCACTTAAGTCATAAGGCGTTAACTGGTAAACGTAATAATTGAGCCAATTACTGACCAACAAACTACCGTGGCTGTGCCAGCGGGCAATGGCTTCGGCTTCTGGATTATTATTTCGATAATAGTTTTGTGGCACATTTGGCGTTAAGCCTTGGGCTAAATCCCTATGGTATTCATCGTTTAAGGTCGATTTTTGATATTCAGGGTGCCCCATTACAAACAAGTTACGGTTATTGCGACTTAATACCAAATAGGCCCCGGCCTCATCGGACTGCGCTAACACTTGCAGCTGCGGGTGTTGCCTAATTTCTTCCACATCCATCTCGGCAAAACGCGAATGGGGTGCAAAGAACTCATCATCAAAACCACGTAACAGTGGGAAATGCTGACAAGTGCGCCTATGTACAAATACGCCAGAACGCTTCTGTTGCAATATTTTTCGATTTAAACCATAGAGATGATACAAGCCCGCATGAGCTGCCCAGCATAAAAACAACACTGAGGTGACATGCTCTTGGGACCAGTCGATGATTTCACGGATATGATCCCAATAAACCACATCTTCGAAATCGATTTGCCCAAGCGGCGCGCCCGTGATGATAAGACCGTCGTAATTTTTATGGCGCACGGCTTCAAAATCACGGTAAAAAGTATTCATGTGGTCGATGGAAGTATGCTTGGACTCTTTGTCGTGAATGCGCAGTAAATCCACATCGACTTGTAAAGGCGTGTTGCCCAGTAAACGCAGTAACTGGGTTTCTGTCTCGATTTTGTTCGGCATCAAGTTCAAAATCAGCACCTTCATCGGCCTGATATCTTGATTCGCCGCCCGCGTCTCGGACATAACGAAAATATTTTCTGACTCTAACACCCCTGCTGCGGGCAGATGATCTGGAATTCTAACCGGCATACCGCGCCTCTTCTGTTCGTAAATACTAACGGATTCGGCGCGTATGTCAGCTCACTTTTGAGCGAGCTAACTAGCCACCGACTTTCTCTAGCAGTATCGTCATTGGCTCAGTGGAATTGAGATCAATGTGATAGGCTTGAGTATTAATAAACAATAACTTATCACCCAACATAATCCGGGCACCTATGGCATAAGTGTGACCGGGTTGGAACTGATCGCTACCAATCGCAAAACTGAATGGCGCGGGTGTCACAGCACCTTGTTGCACGCGCTCCGCCATCACTATGGCTGGCACATCCATTTTTGAGACATCAAGCAGTTGCACTATGACCTTAGCATCGGCAGGTAAGGCTATCCGTTCGCGATATAAGGTCTCGCCTTTTATCTCAACGATAGCATTAGGTGTCGCACAACCCGATAACACCCCCATTACGGCCATTAATGCTAAGGCTGTTAATCTCAACGCGCTTAAACGCAACCATTTGTTCATTTTGTTTCTCCTAATCATACATAAAGACTTCTAGATGTCCATACGCCCAAGCTATAAATCTTGTCTTGGTGAACATAACTTTCTATCATAAGCCACCATTTCGTTGCCGAAAAATCTATGACCCAAGCAACTGCAATCATTGTGGGAGCTAGCTCACAATTAAGTCGTGAACTTGCAAAGCAATTGGCAGATCAACAGGTTGAATTAGTCCTATTCGCCCAAGATCCAGAATCACTGCGCGATTTTGCCTTATCCTTGCCAACAAAAGTACAAGTTTTTGCACTTCAAATTGAACAACCTCAAGCCATCATCAACCAACTTGAATCAGTCTGGCAAAGTCTTGGCGGCGCACACTTAGTCTTAGTCAATACAGGTCTCAATAGCTATGACCCCGAGTTGCCTTGGCTACCGGAGCAAGACATTATCGATGTCAATGTGCGAGGTTTTGCTGCCATCTGCAATACGGCATTTAGACTATTTCGCGAGCAAGGTTATGGACAACTGGCGGCAATCAACTCGATTGCGGGCCTGCGCGGCGGGCCGAGTGTGGCCTATCACGCCTCAAAAGCCTTTGGGCAAAATTACCTTGAGGGCTTAAGTATGCATGCTCAGCGCCTTAAGTTACCGATTACGATTACCGATATCCAACTTGGTTTGCTCGATAAAGCCGCTATGCAGCAAAGTGCGATGTGGCTTGCACCATTGCCACAAGTCGCAGCGCAAATCATCAAGGCGATGAAACAAGGCAAACGCCGCGTCTATGTGACCAAACGCTGGCGCCTCGTCGCTTGGCTTACTGTGTTATTACCCGAATTTATCTATAACACTCGCCACTGGAAAGCTAAAAAGCCCAAGCGCTAAATCGGCTTAGCCTAAGTGGAACAGAACATAGCGCAATAAAAAGTGCAGAAACGAAAAAGGAGCCTAAGGCTCCTTTTTTACGCTTTTCTAATCAGTGGATTAGAAAGTGTAACCCACGCTGACCATATAAACCCATGGGTTGATATCAGTGTCGATAACCACAGTGTCGCCCGCTAATTTAAACTTCACGTCACTGCTAATTTGTGCGTACCACACTGAAGCGTTCACTAACCAGTTTTTGTTAACCTGATAGTCAACACCTGCTTGTGCCGCTAAGCCCCACGAAGTGCTCATGCTCAAGTCAGTTAACGCACCATTTAAATCGTTGGTGAACTCATTGTCGAAGAAATTAGTATAGTTAACACCGACACCCACGTATGGACGTAATTTAGATTGCGCATCACCAAAGTAGTACTGCGCCACTAAAGTGGGTGGTAAATGTTTAGTTTCAGCAATCTTACCTACGCCAGCCAAAGAAACATCGTGGCTAAAAGGTGTGGCAGCTAATAACTCAACCCCAAAGTTATCTGTCAGCATGTAGCCAAAGTTTAAACCCACTTGAGTGTTATTGCTGATTTGGAACTCGCCGTTACCCGCAACATCATCACTTGATTCATTTGGCGCAACAACCACAGCACCCGCACGAACGATAATGTCACCCGCTTGGTGAGCCGATACAGAGGCAGAAAAACCAGCGGCTAAAAGGGTGGCAACGACCAGTGTAGAAACAGTGTTTTTATTCATCATCATACTCCATATGTACAACATAGGTTTTTGTTTTGTATTACATCCTTAACAATTGACGCCTACACTGCCAGAGATATGCGGCTGATTTATTGATCCAAATCAAAGTGAGTGAGCAATACTCACTTATAGGTACTACACATGGGAGCTGAATCACGAAATTCAAACGTTTATTGATAATACCCCTTTGTTTTCTGTGAGCTAAGTGTTGTATTAGCCATCACTAATGACTACCTCAAGAGGTAGTGATCAATAACACCATAAACATTTTAGTAACAATGAAAAGCACTTAACTAAGAGGTTATTTGAACATTAATTTCAAATTATAGAGACGAGTTAAATGAGGATAAAAACAAAAAATGGACAAATAAAAAAGGCTTGAGGATGATACCTATCATGTTAGATAACTAGATTGCATGGAATGACAGTGTGAGGCGGTTAAGTCAGTTTTAGACTGAACGAATAAGAAAGTGAGAAGATTAGCTTGAATAACAACACGTAAGCAAAGGATAGCGAGTTAGCCAGCCCTTAGTCGCGACTCTGTGATGAAACACGGGTAATGATCGCTTTGGATTGGCGCTCAATTTGAGGGCAAACAGGGAGTTCAGCCCAAAGGGAATCACCAGCTCAATACCGTAATATGTGGAATGATGATCAGTCTCTGTATCTACCTGAGTATCTGTCTCAACATGAGATTTTAAACACACCCCAACCGCAGTTTCTAACTCTGGCCAATGTGCCATAGCATCAATACAAGATGTGTAAGCCATGTCTTGATTGCGACTATGCATGCGCGCCTGATTCTTAACCGACCAAGGTAACTCAGGGGCAAGCTGATGAAGATAGGCTTCAATCGCCAGATCCCGCTCAGGGCTAATATCTAAAGGGCAAAAATAGATCAGATCGATATCGTTCAGTGGACTCAACTCAAATTCGTGCAAACGATCCCAGACTAAATTACGGACAAATCCTGCCACCAGACACCACTGCGGCATTGAGTGTACTTTGGCGCATTGAAGCACGAGTTCAAGCGCCCTCACCCGCTCGCAGTCTTGAGCTATCCATTCGAGTAATTGATGCTCTAGCGCTGCTTCCCTCATTGCATCATTCATAACATTATTCGTAGCAACACTCATGACATTACCCCTAGCACCACTCATAACTTCATTCATAACAGTATCGCCCGCTTCAATATCAGATAAAAACACGGGAAAGACATTAGGCTTACTCCACTTCGCCATCGGTTTCTGAGCACTTTACGACCTCATGACAGAGTAGTGAAACAAGACTATAAATCGGTGCCATCACCGCAACACAAATCCAAAAACCATGTACATCTTTGTCTAGCAGATTAACGCTAACAATATAGATAGGCACGAACAGTAGCATCCATTTTATTATATTGAATTTGTACAGTATCGGCTTATCACAATGACAGCAGCGTCCTTCCTTAATCGGCACATCCTTAGCGCCGAGTTTACCTTTGCAATACGGACATTTTTTACTGAAAAGCATTTAAACTCCATCGCTGAGATTAGACTCTCAAAGCAAGCCTCATCATCCATTCTTTCTATTCGTAAAAACCGTATCCGCGCAATTCGTTACACCGCATCCGCTTGGCGCTCTGGCGCAGCATTGGCAAAGGCTTCAAGCTGATTACACTCGGCCCACACGCGCATGATATTGGGATAAGGCGTTAAATCCACATTAAAACGCTGGGCGTTATACACCTGCGGTACTAAACATAAGTCGGCTAATGTCACGGCATTCCCAAAGCAATAACGACCGCAATGCCGTGTTAACAAGGTTTCTAAGGCCGTAAAACCACTTGCGACCCAATGGTGATACCAAGTATTTTTGGCGGTGTCATCAGCACCTAAGGTTTGCGTTAAATACTGCAATACCCGCAAGTTGTTTAATGGATGGATCTCACAGGCGACCGTAAGTGCCATAGCGCGCACGTGGGCACGTTCAAGAGCCGATGCAGGCAGTAATGGCGACTGTGGATGTATCTCATCAAGATATTCGATAATCGCTAAAGATTGCGACAAGGCATCCACATCCAGCTCATCATCCACCACTAAGGTTGGCACTAACTCTAAAGGATTAAGCGCAATGTAGGCCGCTTTATGTTGCTCGCCGCCATCACGTACGAGATGTACTGAAAACTGTTCGGCTGAAATCCCCTTGAGATTAAGGGCAATTCGAACCCGATAGGCTGCACTGGAACGCCAATAACCGTAAAGTTTCATATTTTCATGTCCTTATAAAAGTCAGTATAAAAACGGGGCAATTAAGCCCCGTTAGTTTGAGTCGGTGTCGCCCTTTAAGGGAAAGCCTTAGGCTTTGTATTCAACCACTTTTTGATCGATAGAACCAAAAATGGTTACATCATTATCATCGAGCATTTCGATACGCACTGTGTCACCAAAACGCATAAATGGCGTAGTGGCTTTGCCTTCGGCAATCACTTCTAACATACGTTTTTCCGCTAAACAGCTCGAACCTGCGCTACGGTCATAGTTAGAAATAGTACCAGAGCCAATAATCGCGCCTGCGCCCAATGGACGGGTTTTTGCAACATGCGAAACTAACTGACTGAAATTGAAGGTCATATCAACGCCTGCATTCGGACGACCAAATAATTCACCATTTAAATAGGTGATCAGCGGTAAATGCACTTTCGAATCTTCCCAACGGACACCCAATTCATCCGGTGTCACAGCCACAGGCGAAAAACTGCTCGATGGTTTAGATTGGAAAAAACCAAAGCCTTTCGCCAACTCACCAGGGATCAAGTTACGCAATGACACATCGTTGACTAGCATCAACAATTTAATGTGCTTAGCTGCATTGTCAGTGCTCACGCCCATAGGCACATCATCGGTAATAACCGCAATTTCAGATTCGAAATCGATACCCCAGTCTTCACTCGCCAATGGGATATCCGCTTTAGGG
This sequence comes from Shewanella sp. SM71, assembly GCF_025653905.1. NCBI lineage: Bacteria > Pseudomonadati > Pseudomonadota > Gammaproteobacteria > Alteromonadales > Shewanellaceae > Shewanella > Shewanella sp. SM71. The sequence goes on along the minus strand of NZ_JAKKRW010000001.1, from coordinate 513,350 downwards.
GCAATAAAGCTGTCTGAGCCACCTTGATAAAACAACGGATCTGTCCAAAAGGTTTCTGGCATTTCTGCGCCACGGGCTTTACGGACTAACTCAACGTGATTCACATAAGCGCTACCATCGGCCCATTGGTAAGCACGCGGTAATGGCGACAAACACTTAGCTTCGTCGAACGCTTGCGCGTTATCTAACATGCCTTCATTTAACGCATCGTACAATTCTTGCAATTGCGGTCTCAGTAAATCCCAACCATCGAGTAATTGCTGCATAGTGTGGGCAATGGCAGGAACGGCAACCGTTTTAGTGAGATCGCGGCTGACTAACATCAACTGACCATCACGACGACCATTGTTATAACTTGCAAGTTTCATATTGGCTCCAGTGCTCTTCGGCTAGGTGTACAATTTTATTGTGCTGGAAAACGCGCGACGTCACCCAGCTTATATTCGGCGATTTAAATCGGACTTTTTGACTCATTAAGGGCATACACGTTACGCATTCCGCGCCAACGAGGCATGCTTTTTTACTTGTTTTAACGTATCTGTTGCGCGTAGAAATACCCGATGCAGCTCAAGATTCCTATAGCGTGACCAAAATCACATTTAGGTCAATTATTTCACATTTTGTAAACTAATCATTACGTTTATAACCTAGTTACCGCTTATCAATATCTCGGTAAGCAATATGCCTGAAAAGTCGGCAACTAAGTGGAACGATACTGTTACATTGACTGTGTCAACCCAACGAGACTCTAACTAACGGCGCTTGGCTATCTTGTATTCACGCAGTTTATTAGCAATAGCTGTGTGTGATACACCTAGCTTTTTCGCCAACTGGCGAGTGCTCGGGTAGGCCGGATATAATCGACGCAACAGACTCGCTTCAAACTGCTTCATTGCATCGTCGAGATTGCCCTCAAACTCATTATCAAAGTAACCAAAACCTTCGGCGTATGACGGCAATTTCAGCTGTTCTACCGTCAACTCGGCCGAGCCATCCCACATAGACACGGCTCTAAAGACCGCGTTTTTTAATTGGCGTACGTTACCTGGCCAAGCGTAGGTGAGCAAATGATCGCGGCACTGGGCCGAAATCCGCCGAACAGGGCTAGACAACTGTTGACTGTAATGTTCGAGGAACATTTCCGTCAGTGGAATGATATCGACTTTACGCTCACGTAATGACGGGATGTGATAACTCAGCACATGGATGCGATAGTACAAATCTTCCCTAAACTCGCCAGTTTGGCATAGTTCAGCTAAATTTTTCTGGGTCGAGCAAATAATTCGCACATCAGCACGCACTTCTTCATCGCCCCCTATGCGTCTAAAAGTGCCATCTTGCAATAGCCGTAGCAGCTTAACTTGAGCCGCCCTAGACATTTCCGCCACTTCATCGAGAAATACTGTGCCACCCTTAGCTTCTTCAAAAAAGCCTCGTTTGACGACTTTGCCCTGACTGACGTAACCGAATAATTCTTCTTCGGCAGCGCTGTCGGGCAGAGCGGCGCAGTTGATGGCGATAAAAGGTTTTTCACGGCGCATCCCCGCATCATGGCTAGCTCTGGCCATTAATTCTTTGCCAGTACCCGTTTCACCCGTGATCAACAAAGGTGCATCGAGCTGGGCCATACGCCGCGCTTGCTTAAGCACTTCCTTCATCTTGTCACTGCTGGCTAATACATTTTCAAAGCCAGTGGTTTGGTTCTGCAGCGCGTTAAACTGTTTTCCAACGCGCGCAGGGGATTTCAGCGACACCACAGCACCAACCAAGATGGTTTTTTCATCCTCATCGGGTAGGTAAATCGGCAGCATTTCCGCTAAATATTCGTTTGGACCGATTTGAACTCGCGCCGCTTGTGGCAATACTTGTGCTTCACTCAACCAACGGCTGAAGTTAAAACCTTGCACCCAATGATTAAGCGACTCTTCGAGCACTTCGTGCTCACCCATGCCGATATTGAGCAAGGCGGACTCATTAACGATACGGATACGTGCCTTGGCATCGATAGAAAAAACGGAGTCGGGTAAGGTTTTGAGCAGGGTTTTAAGGGCGTAATGTTCTTGCTCTGAGGGCATAAATGACACCGTACGCACATCGTGGACACTTTCCACTTTGCGGATCTGCGGCATCAAGGCACTCAAGGTTTCAAAACTGATTTCGGCAAATTGTAAGTACAGGAATCCTTGGTTACTGGCATCAATGGCAATTAAATTAATACCATAACGCTCTAACACGACTAAGATATCTTTGGCTAAACCAACACGATCCTGACAGCTGACTTCCAAGCGCATAATGACTGATATTCCCTTTTTTGATTTGAATTTTGGGGATAAACCGTGCAGAGCTATTTTTCGCCTTAGGCTTTACAACAAAAATAACGCTTGCTAGGCAAATCATTACCTTTGACGAAAACGTCAGCGATGAGGGGAAATAGCAGAGCCCGTATACGTTAGAAGGTTAAATTGAAAGTGGCAAGCCTAGTTTACAGTTGAATTGTAACAGGAAGAAAAAATCAGCATCATAAAACACATTAAGATGCTGATTAAATTGATTAAATAATTAACCTAGCAACTGGTCTGTCTTGGCGGCCATGATGAAGTCATTCTTATGTAGCCCCTTAATGGAGTGCGACCACCAAGTGACAGTCACTTTGCCCCATTCAGTGAAAATGCCTGGATGGTGGAATTCTTCTTCCGCTAAATCCGCCAGCTTATTCGTGAATACCATCGCCAGTTTAAAGTTTTTAAACTTGTAGACGCGCTCAAGCTGCATTACGCCGTCACGCACTTGCACGCCCCAGTCAGGGATCATACGAATAAGTTCTGCCAATTCTTCATCGGTCACTTTTGGTGCATCGGCTTGGCACGCTTCACATTTCATATTCGATAACGCAGTCATACATACTCCTGTTGGCAACATTGATAGGGATATTCAGTTGCACTTTACTCATTACTTATTAATTACTTAAATCACATTACTAAATTAGATGGCGGCTCAAATAACACATCAAACCATCCATCGAACCGAGACTAGCTCGCCTTGGCTTTGGGAGGATATTTAGGAGCAAATAAACCTAACTGACGTGCCTTAGTGACATAACTCATGATGTCCATTTTGGCAATTTCATCAAGCATATCAATGTGCTCAATCACATAATAAATCGGCTGCATAATATCAATGCGATATGGGGTTCGTAACACATTCAATAAATCAAAGGGCTGACGTTCTGGCACGTCACTTTCCATTGCATATAAAGTTTCACCAGGTGAGCTTAAAATACCGCCACCATAGATACACAAGGGGCCATCTTTAGGCTGTAGCAAGCCAAACTCAACCGTAAACCAGTATAAACGCGCTAAAAATACCCTTTCTTCTTTGCTGGCATTTAAACCTAATTGGCCATACATATGTGAAAAATTGGCAAATGAAGGGTTGGTGAGCAAAGGGCAGTGACCAAATATTTCATGAAAAATATCAGGCTCTTGCAGGTAATCAAACTCTTCCTTACGGCGAATGAATGTCGCCACAGGAAACTCTTTATTGGCCAGCAGTTCAAAGAAACGGCCGAAGGAAATCAGCGCAGGTACGGCTGCCGTTTTCCAGCCGGTGGTCGCTTGCAATACAGTATCAATTTCAGTAAGTTGCGGAATACGATCCTTTGGCATAGCCAAGGCATCTAGCCCTTGCAAATACTCCTTGCAGGCACGGCCAGGCAGGTTTATCGCTTGACGGGCATAAAGCTGGCTCCAAATCTCATGTTCTTCTTGCGGGTAGTTGATAAACCCTGTGTCATCAGCTCTGTGAGCGATGTACTCTGTTCCTTTCGTCATAGTCTTCACTTAGTGGCTAGCGCTCATGGAACCATAGTGATCTAAGCCTTTAAATTTGTTAACTCCCTCACACTTTATTCTTGCACCACTACTGTGACGTAAACGTAAAGCAAATATTACAAGGGTATTAAAAATGCCATGCAAGTGCACATCACCCATGCTGGATTAGATGCTCTGTGCTACCTTTGCTAAAACTTACGTCGACTTCACTGTAAAAATACTTAAATATCCTAAGTTTTCAGCGTTTCTAAATAGCTTTTCTGTGCAGGTCATTTACAATATTGGCCATTAACCGCATCTCCTTGACCTAAAAGGTTCGCAATGAAACAACATCAAATTCGTAAAGCCGTTATTCCTGTCGCAGGCCTAGGCACTCGTATGCTTCCAGCGACCAAAGCAATTCCAAAGGAAATGTTACCCGTTGTTGATAAGCCATTGATTCAATATGTAGTCAGTGAAGCTATCGCGGCTGGGATCAAAGAAATTGTACTCGTGACCCACGCCAGTAAAAACTCTATCGAAAACCATTTCGATACCAGTTTCGAATTAGAAGCCCAATTAGAACGCCGCGTTAAACGTCAGTTACTTGAAGCCGTACAATCTATTTGTCCTAAAGATGTAACAGTGATCAGCGTGCGCCAATCTCAAGCTAAAGGCTTAGGTCATGCGATTTTGTGTGCTAAATCTGTCGTCGGCGATGCACCATTTGCCGTATTGCTACCGGATGTGATCATAGATGAAGCCAGCTGTGACCTTCGTAGCGATAACTTAGCCGCTATGGTTGCCCTGTTTGATGAAACCCAAGTCGGTCAAATCATGGTGGAAGGCGTGCCACATAACGTCGTCAACCAATACGGTATTGCCGATGTGAATGGTCATGATTTACAACCGGGTGAATCTGAGCCATTAGTCGAACTGGTTGAGAAGCCAGCCGTGGATGAAGCGCCGTCCAACTTAGCCGTTGTAGGCCGTTATGTGTTACCTGCCAGCATTTGGCCACTACTGGCTAAAACCCCTGCGGGCGCAGGCGATGAAATTCAATTAACTGATGCGATTGCGATGTTAATGAAGCAAGAAACCGTAAATGCTTACTACATGGAAGGTAAGAGCCATGACTGTGGTAACAAGCAAGGTTATATGCGTGCTAACGTTGAATATGCCCTGCGCCACAGCGAAATCGGTGAAGATTTTGCGCACTATTTAAAAACCGTTGTAAAAGGAATTAAGTAATGACGATTTTAGTGACCGGTGGTGCTGGCTATATTGGCACCCACACAGTAGTAGAACTGCTCAATGCTGGTAATGATTTGATTGTATTGGACAACTTGTCTAATTCAAGCATAGAAGCCTTAAACCGAGTCGAGCGGATCACTGGTAAATCGGTTACTTTCTATCAAGGCGATATTCTCAATAAAGCGTTATTGCAGAAAGTGTTTAACGATCATGCTATTGATTCAGTTATCCACTTTGCAGGATTAAAAGCGGTGGGAGAATCCGTCGCAAAACCCCTGAAGTATTATGAGAATAACGTTACGGGTACGCTTATCCTTTGCCAAGTCATGGCAGAATTTAAGGTAAAAAATCTCGTATTCAGCTCATCGGCAACTGTGTATGGCGATCCCGCAAGTTTACCGATCACCGAAGACTTTCCCACAGGGGCAACAAACCCTTATGGTCAGTCTAAGTTGATGGTTGAACATATATTGGCAGATGTACACAATGCCGATCCGAGCTGGAATATCGCACGTCTGCGCTATTTTAATCCGGTTGGCGCCCATGCCAGTGGCTTAATCGGCGAAGATCCTAACGATATCCCTAACAACTTAATGCCCTTTATTGCGCAGGTTGCCGTGGGTAAACGCACCGCCTTAAGCGTGTTTGGTAATGATTATCCGACTCACGACGGTACTGGCGTGCGTGACTATATCCATGTCGTAGATTTAGCCAATGGCCATTTAAAAGCGCTTGCAAAATTGGCCACTAAACCTGGTCTAGTGACCTATAACTTAGGCACAGGCCAAGGATATAGTGTATTAGACATGGTTAAGGCCTTTGAAAAAGCCTGTGGTAACACCATTGCCTACCAAATTGCGCCACGTCGCCCAGGGGATATTGCCGCCTGCTACGCCGATCCAACCCACGCAAGGGAAGATCTTGGCTGGCAAGCGACTCATACCCTAGAAGATATGGCCAACAGTAGCTGGCATTGGCAATCAACCAATCCCAATGGTTATAACGGCTAATAACTTGAATGGCTTGTGGAAATCTCCCAAGCCATTTTTCTTTATCCCTCTAAATACCGTCGCTTTACATCATTAACCACCCGAGGAGCAACATGACTCAAAGTATTAATCACAGCCGTCGCAGCCTCTTTCGCCGGCGTAAAGATAATGCGATAAGGCCGCCTTGGGTACGTGATGATATCGAGTTCACCGATGTGTGTACCCGTTGTTCCGCCTGTCTTGAGGTTTGTGAAACTCACATTATCATCAAAGGTGATGGCGGATTTCCTGAAGTCTCCTTTAAGGACAATGAGTGCACATTTTGTACCCTGTGTGCTAAGGCTTGCCCTGAAAATATTTTCGATTTGACTCAAGCACCTTGGCAATACCAAGCCCATGTTCAAGAAAGCTGCTTAACCTTTCAAGGGATCTGGTGCCAAAGTTGTAAGGATGCCTGCGAACCAAGAGCCATCAGCTTTGTGCTCAGTATTGGTCAGGCTCCGAGCCCCAAAATAGACCTTGATCTTTGTACTGGATGCGGTGCCTGCGTAGCTCCTTGCCCTAGCAAAGCCATTGAGATAAAACGACCAACTTGATAGAAACACTGTAATTGCATTAACACATGCCGAGCTGTGCTTCTCCTGGATTTTAAGCTAGTATCGCGCCTCTGTTGAACTCAGTTAATCCCTTCTCGAATTAAGTTAATTTATGATGATGTTTGTAAAAAAACTGTTTTTCCCGCCTAAAAAAAGTACCTCTTTTAGCTTTATTGCTCGAGGCACTAAACTCACGGGAAATATCGAATTAACAGGCGACGTGCTTGTTGGCGGTGATATCCAAGGTCAGCTGCTTTCTGAGGCCAATATCACCATAGAACAAGGCGGTATAATTCAAGGTGAAGTAAAGTGCCATGAATTTATCGTCGATGGGCACTTCAAAGGCAGACTCATTTGTGAGCGTTTAGTGATCCAACGTAATGGTGTTGTCGACGGCGAAGTGGCAAGTACCTCAATGCAAATCCTTGAGGGTGGCCAATTTATCGGGATGCGGATTAAAGAAGATGCACCAACCATTTATTCCCATGCAATAGGCCATACCCCAACAGCAGATCCACTCAACTTACCGTCCGTGCAAAACGACGTCATAGAATCTCATTAATCCGAAATGCATCACTATCGTTTGCTCGCCGCCTTAGGTGAGCAGACTTTGACTCACTCTTTTAGCTCAATCATTCCTTATTGCTCGACGCTAAACATAGCGCCTACTCATCTAACTCTCCCCAACTCTCCCCTTTACAATGGTTAAATAATTGTTATTTTGCCGAGAGGGATCACAGTTAATCCGCATGCTGAATGTTAATCTTGGCAGTTAGTATCCATGATATTTGATCGCGGTGGTTCGGGTAATCGCAAGGACACAGAACTCCCCTAATAGCGCCGCAAAAACATTTAAGACTCATACAGGGCAAAATACAAAATGAGCAACTTATTACTAAAACAGATCTGTGAACTCGATGTTTTTACCTTGCTTGTATTTAAAAGTATTTTCGACACTGGGCACGCAAATAGCGCGGCCAAAGCGCTAGATGTTTCTGCACCCAAAATAAGCCGCTGCCTCAATGCATTACGCCTAACCTTTAACGATGAACTATTTTATCGTCGTCAACAGGGGCTTAAACCGACGCCTTTAGCAGAAAGTCTCTACGTTGCTATTTGCCAGTTTACTGAATCGGTTTATCACCTCGAACAATCTGCGATCCAGATACAAAATGCGGCCATCAATACCGACTTACCGCTGCATATCGCTGCTTGTAATGGCCTGCTAAGCTTTTTAGCGCCTCAGTTAAGTACTCCTGAACTTGCCCAAAAGCTAGGACAAATACGCTTACATAAATGGCAGGAAAATAGCGCTGAGTTGATCCACGCAGGTGCGCTTGATTTTGGGATTACGTTTGAAAGTGCTGAAAATAAAGAATTAAGTTACACCAAACTTGGCTCAATCAATGGCATTTATATCGTTGCAGCCAAGCAACACCCACTTTGGGACGTTGAGACGAATATTACCTTAGAGCAAATTTGTCGCCATCCGTTTCTATTTCAAGAACTCAAGGGCTTTAACAGTAAAATCGATCCCTTAGAATTATTTTGCCAGCGCCAAGGTATCTTACTGCCTACAGTAGAGAAAGTGATAGACAGGGAGGAATGGTATGCCCATCTATTAACCATGAAGAGTGTGGCTTTTTGTTCCAGCATTGATATGCACACAGTTAAACATATGCCCGGATTACATCTCGAGCGCCTTAGCGACACAGAGCTTAATAGACTCCACGAAACTATGATGGCGCCACATTATTATCTGATTGAGAAACCTGCAGTTCATCGGCGTTACAGCCAAAGCCAGTGTGATCTCGTCGTGCGCTCCTTACTTGCCGCACTCGAACCAGCACACTAATACAAAAATAGATTACACACTAAGTTCATCAACCTAGCTTACGTCATGGATGTTAAGTGGGTTAAGTGGGTTTACTGGGCTATGGCTTCTATTTATCAAAGGCACAATTCAATCACTTTAAAATGCCATATCGTCCCCCTATCCTCGCTCTCTTATCCCATTGCTTTTGTGCTCAAAACCTTAAGATAACGACTTAAGATTTAGGCTCTTTTAACATCGTTCATTTTGCTTAACCGAAAATGAATTCATCATTTCGACCTAAGTTTAAAGATTGAAATTGTGATACACATCATAGGCTAGCAGCTTAATTTCACTATTTAAAATATCAAAATGCAAAGTTTAGAATTACCATTCACGGGTGTTAAATCATCGTTCACATATCAGATACAAATTTGCAAATACCACTTTATAAGTAGATGAATCCTCCTATATTAGAGGCACTGCACACGCAGTCTTATAGATAGAAAAAGGGACGCGATGATGAAAAACTACAATAAATCTCTACTGGCACTGGCTCTCGTCAGTACCTTAAGTCTTACCGCCTGCGGGGACGGAAGCGATGGTCAAGATGGGGCACCTGGCACACCAGGTACACCCGGAACACCAGGCACTCCCGGAACACCAGGTACACCCGGAGCCCCTGCGGGTTCCTTCGCAACGACAGCTCAATCCATTACAGATCTGGCATTCACGTTAAGTCCTGCTGACATTAAAGTGACCAGCAGTGAAGGCTTCAGTGTTAAATTTACTGTTACGGGTAAAAATGCAGGCAAAGTAGTCCCTTTCAAAGGACTGGATAAAATTGCAATTTATTCTTTAACAGCAAATGAAAACACCTCAGGTACTGGCGCGCCGATTGAGTGGCAAAATAATGCCACGGCAAATGCCGCTGGCACTTCGTTAACTTGTACTCTAAACGGCCTGAACGGAACTAAAAACGCTTGTACTTTAACCGAAGATACAGCGACGCCAGGCACTTACACAGCAACTTGGACTTATGGTGGCGCAGCGCCAATCATTAATCCAAATGATAATCCAAACGCAGTACACAGAGTCTTTTTACGTGCTTACAACATCGCCGATAGTACTGGTGTTGTCCTATCTGACAAGATTTTGTCTGTACCCGTTGATTTTATCCCTGCAACAGATGAATTAGGTGTATCGGGTAAAGACACAGTATCTAGTGCGGCATGTAAAAACTGTCACGGTGAAGTAGACGGCCATATCGCGAAGATTGAAGCCCATCATAACTACCAAGATGTTAAAAACTGCGTAACTTGTCATAACCCTGATCTCGTTCCAAGTGACGCACAACTGGCCGAAGGTTGGGTATTTGATTTTGCTCCCATGATCCATAGGATCCACGCAGGTCATCACATCAGTGACAGCTTAAGTGGCGAAGCAAAAGAATATTTCGGTGAAGTTGGTTTCCCATCTGATTTGAAAGAATGTAAATCTTGTCATGATGGTGCACCAAGTTATAACACCAATATTTATGCGCAAGCTTGTGTGGGTTGTCATATCAATGTGAACTTCACCACTGGCGAAAACCATTCAGAATTTGGTTTAGCCCAAGCTGATGATACTCAATGTAAATCTTGCCATGGCAGCGGTAGCTTAACACCTGAAGCTGTACACAGTGTCGGTAAACGCGCTGAGTATGCAAGCCTATTCAAAGTTGACTTTACCAGTGCAGCAGTAGTGACTTCAGCAACACCTGGAATGAAAACATTGACATTAAAAGCCAATGTGACCATGAATGGCGCTGCAATTCCTAACGGAACCGATTTAAAAGTGTATAACGCGACAACTAACCCTACTGGTATGTTTGTGGCTAACGGCTTATTACTGGGTAACGTAACCACTGATGGTACTGTTTATGCTTGGAGAGATGTCAAACCAACAGCAATAGCTCTTAAGCTTGAAAATGGTACGCTGGCCGATGGTGTATTAACCTTCGTAAAAGATATTCCCGATGCCCAAGCTGTTGGTACTATCTACGTCAGTTCAGAAGCCAACGTCTGTATCAAAGCAGGTAAAGTGAGTAGCTGTAATGCCACAGGACTTGAATTTGGCCCAACAAATCCAATTGGTAACACTGCTCCTGTTAAATTCTATAGCTTAGATGCTTCTGCAGTAGTTAAAGCTCGAATGACAGATCCTGCTCGAATTACCGTAGAAGAAGCAAAATGTAACGCCTGTCACGGCACCTTAGATTATATCAAGGGCACCAGACACGGAACTTACACTTTTGATCAATGTATGAACTGTCACAACGATACAACAGGTGCATCAGGCCATAAAACAGTGGTTTCTAAAGGTGAAGACGGTAGCAAAGTCATTAATCCAGAAGTCACTTTCAATAACAAAGACTTATTCACCGTCGCCCACCGCTTCCACAGTGGTAACTTTGATGTTATCGCAGGGATCTTCCGCGATGCCAATGGTGAATTAGTCGGTTATCCATCACCAGAAACTGCATGTTCTGCATGTCACAAAGATGATGCAAAACTGTTTGCGACTGACGGTGGTTTAGCCTCTGAGAAACGTTCAATCAAAGTGGGTAGCAACTACATTAGCCCAGTAGCTGAATCATGCCGTAGCTGTCACGCTCACTCTGATGCAGCGGCTGTCGCTCACTTTAGAAGCAACGGTGCTGTGGTTGAAGCTGATGCAATGACAGATCCTAACTTACCAGTAGAATCTTGCGCAACTTGTCATGCTGAAGGTAAAACCTACGGTGTAGATAAGGTACACGCAGAGGTAGCACACTAGTACCTTTGGGTTGCCCCTGCACAACCCAAACTTTAATCTCTGCAACTCATTGGGGACCCTAGGGTCCCCTTTTTTATTGCTGATGATCTTCAATTGAGATTGTAGATTTAACCAGCTGAGCGGCTACATTGTGCAATACGTTGTCTAAGTAACTTAATAAAGTCCTTAGGTTCCCTATCTAAACTGTCATGGGGAATATACAAGTGATACCCTAAACGCGTATCTAACATCACGCAGCGATGCCCAAACATAGCCAATACGCCACGATAACGATCCCCTTCTATCACTAAAGGGCCAAACTCAGCGCCGAGATAAGTTTCTAAAGTCGCTAAATCTGCATCTTGAGAGGCAGCCGTCACCAGCAAAGGTCGCTGTTCAGTTAATAATCCTGTTGCTAGACGCAGGGAAATATTATCGAGAATGGGATTTAAATGTTTCAGTTTAATGCCTAAATAAGATAACTCTATAGTATCTAAACCATTAGTCACCCGCGGAATATCGACCCGCTGAATATTATCCCAATCGATAGCCACTTTGCCGCGGCGATGAAAATAGGTCAGCCCCTTGTCATCTAGTGCTAGAGTCGTTTCCGGCTCATACACCTTGGCTAAACCGAGAATGAGTGAAATAGCGCCCAAACTAAAAAACATCAAACCGACAGCAAACAAGGCCGGCCACGTCAGAAACAGTCCCAAACCCAGCACCAGACTTAAGCCTCCCAGCCAAGTTAAGGTTAACCCATTTCGTTTCGATAAAGGACGCACAGATACTATTTCTGACTCAATTGTCATTGTTCATCTTCCTGTTAAAACTCACTATCTTTAGACTGAACTTGGCAAACCACACCCTTAACTTGCCATCTTTAACTTACGGCCTTTATCCATAACCACAAACGGCCAATGTATTCGTGAATCGCCCGTTGAGAAGCCACTAAATTATCGGCGGTTAACCGCCACCAAAAATCATCTCGGCCAATAAAATCCGTTGGGGCAGCATCGGGGTGTAAGCCTTTAGCGGCGAAAATAGCCATCGCCCTTGGCATATGAGTGGCCGATGTGACTAAGCGAAAGGGCTCCTCCCCTAACTCCCACTTTAAGTATTGCGCTTCTTCTATCGTATCGCGCGCCAGTGGAAATTGAATAATTCGGCTTTTATCAACACCTAGCTCTACCGCGGCTTTAGCCATCATTTCAGCATGGGAAAATTGAGTGAGTTCACCACCCCAGCCGCTGACGATCAACATACACTCTTGACCCAACTTAAGTTGCCGAATTCCTTCAGTTAACCTTGTAAGGGCGACGTCCGATAAGGATTGCACCGCCGTCGCTCCCGCTATATCAGCATGCCCTGAACCTAATACCATCACAAAACAAGCGCCTGCGATGGGCGTGGAATTAATCGGGTAAGCTGATTCTAACGGCCGCACTAAGGTATTCACACTCAGTTGACTGCTTAAAAACAGTAAGAGAAAAAAAGCGCAGGATACTAAGTATTTCGCCATACTGCGACGGCGCCATACTAGAAAAGAAATCAGTAATAACAATAGGATAAAGGGAATCGGCATCATCCCCTGTGAAACAACTTTCTTAACCCAAAACATGATGTCCATGCCAAGCAATCCAAAGGAGCGCAATCATAGCATCAAAATACGGGGGGAATACATCGCACATAAAGCTAGCCCAGCGTTTTACTGGGCTATTGTTTACAAGACTCTGATATCACTAGACGTTGATTTCATAGCGTAATGAGTTCACTGGTGGAGTTTATATCCTCAATAATGGATCACTTTTCCCACAACCAAGCGGCACCGCGCACTCCCGATGAACAACCGTATAGATTCTGCACCACAGGCGTATGACACTCACGTCCCACCACATAATGGGCCAGCAATGCCGGTAATCTTGGGTAAATCGCCGCGACATTCGACATTCCGCCGCCCAACACTATGGCATCGGGATCGAGCATATTGATCACATGGGCGAGTGAACGAGCGAGTCTATCCATATAACGATCAAACGCAGCAACCGCAATGGCGTCACCTCCATCGACTAACAACATAATATCGGCACCTGATTTGGCAGGAGCACGCACTGTACCTGCTGCCGTCAAAGCCGCATTATAATCACGCACAAAGCCAGTGCCAGAGATAAAGGTCTCGATACAATCGGGATTGCCACAGAAACATCGGGTGGTATTGAACTCTTCCTTGGTCATCCAAGGCAAAGGATTATGACCCCATTCACCGCCGATACCATTACCACCACCGTGAACTTTGCCGTTAATTGCCACACCCGCGCCACAACCAGTACCAATAATCACGCCAAACACCACAGAAGCGCCAGCGGCTGCCCCATCGACCGCCTCTGATACCGCAAAACAGTTTGCATCATTGGCAACCCGCACTTCACGCTGCAACAATTCCCCTAAATGTACATCGAGGGGCTGACCATTGATCCACGTCGAGTTAGCATTTTTGACTAAACCTGAATAGGGCGATACCACACCTGGAATACCCACGCCGACAGTGCCTTTCTCGCCAAGAGTCGCTTCCGCTTCCTTAACTAAATCAACCACCGCAGCAAGCGTGCCCTGATAGTCACGTGGCGTCGTCACACGTTTGCGAAATAGCTCATTGCCCTCATCACTCAGTGCGACTAATTCTATTTTTGTTCCGCCTAAATCGACGCCCATGCGCATCATGAATTACCACTCCAGTGTTTAGCTTGCCCTTTCATCAAGTGAGATTGATGCAAGGCAATCGTTATTTTACCCAGCCAGGAGCTGTGGCAATAAAGTAAGGGTTTAAAATGTCAGGTTTTTGATTATAAGTTAATGGTTCACCTGAGTCATAACAGACAACTGTGCCGCCTGCACTTTCGAGTACAGCTTGCGCCGCTGCGGTATCCCACTCGCTGGTTGGGCCAAGTCTGGGGTACAGATCGGCACTGCCTTCAGCCAACATACAAAACTTAAGCGAGCTACCCACGCTTAAGATGTCATGCTCACCAAACTGTTGTAAATATTGCGCTAAGCCAGGGCTCAAGTGCGAGCGACTGCCGACAATCATCGGCATTTCGCGTGGCGTATTGGCGCCCAATAAGGGGCTCTCTTGACCCGCTTGTTGGCGCCATGCACCTAAATGTTTAGCGCCGTAATAATACGTATCGAGCACAGGCGCATATACTACACCTGCGATAGCAACCCCTTGATGGATAAGTGCAATATTGACGGTAAACTCGCCATTGCGCTTAATAAATTCCTTAGTGCCATCTAAAGGATCAATCAACCAATAGGTTTGCCATTGACGACGCACGTCCCACGCGATATCCGCCGCTTCCTCAGACATAATAGGAATACCGACAAACTGCTTTGCCAATGCCACCACTATCACGTGGTGCGCGGCTAAATCGGCGGCCGTCACAGGGCTATCGTCCCCCTTATGGCTCACCGAAAAGTCATCTTGACCATAAACTGTCATAATGGCATTGCCTGCGGCTTTGGCAATCGCGACCACTTGCAGTAGATCTTGTTTGGTCAATGTCTGCGCTATTGTCGTCTTGTCTGTCACTGAAACTTCCTTAATGCATTAAATATCTTGGCATTATGCCATTGTCATCCAAGGGGAATTTAGAACAAATTCATCATACATCAAGCAAAATAGACTAAGACTCGCAGCTTAAACCGCGGCGCACAAAACCACAGATAAACAAAGTGATTACGATACTAAGGCAAGCCATTGGCGCTGAGAAGAGGCTTAAGTCCAGCTGCATTCGTATTCACAGCCTATGTTTTCATATTGATAGTCTAAAGCCGTCGCTTAAATCTGATTATTGGCGGGCTTTTTGTTTTCGAAAGCGTTAATCACTGCGATGATGTAAACGCTTAACGCCTGATTAAACCTGCCTAAACCCAAATGTGAGTCACGTTAATCGTCGCAACATGCAATTCAGTTGCTGACGCCAATCTTGCCATACGACGTTATCAGGCATAAACAGTGCGGTATTGACAGCCAAAGCGGACTGCACTTTGGCACTATTCAACACGCTATAACTCGGTCTTTTTACCAAACTCACGCCGCGATTTAATGCTTGTTTAGCATAGTGAGCGCTGGTAATCGGCTGGATAACTACTGGCAGACTTAACAGATTGAGCGCTAGGGCTTGTCGCTGGATTTCACAGGCAAATTCATACCAACTGCATTGGCCTTGAGCGCTGTAATGAAATACGCCCGAGCACTGTTGCATGACTAATTGCCAAATCACCTTAGCGAGTGCATCACTCCACGTCGGACAGCCGATTTGATCGACTATCACCTGCAATCTTGGTTGAGTGCGCATCAAGTTCAGCATGGTTTGGACAAAATTATGCCCATCTTGACCGTAGAGCCATGAGGTACGCACAATCGTTGCATCCTCGCCCAGAATCGCCAATACCTTCTGCTCGCCGAGCAACTTACTCGTACCGTAAGCAGACAACGGCTCGGGAGCATCAAGTTCAACAAATGGCCTTGGTACATGAACTTGGTTTGGATTTGGGTTTGGGTTTGAATTTGAAGCTGAGTCAGGGTTTTGATGCTGTTTAACGCCACTTTCTCTAGCATCACCCACTGCACGTTCAGCTGCATGAGCAATCTCGCAAACAGCATGACCACCAAACACATAATCGCTCGACACATGCAGTAAGCGGGCGCCCGACAGCCAACATTGCTGCGCCAATAACTCAGGGCCGAGTGCATTCACACGATTCGCTTCGATTGCATCATGCTCAGCTGCGTCGACCGCATTATAGGCCGCACAATTGATCACCCAGCTTGGTCGATATTGATCAAATACGGCGGCAATATTAGCGGCATCGGTAATGTCTAACTGACTGCGACTTAGCGCATAAAGCTTAATTGGTGCGACTGAGTTTGTACTTGTGCTGCTATTTAGGGCTAGCTCGCCAATATCGGCAGCGACTCTCAGCAAGGCCTGAGCGAGCTGACTCTTCGCACCAGTGATTAACACCACTTGAGGAATGTTAGCATCTGTGGCACTCGCCGCCCCGCATTGAAGTGGCGTCACTTTAGTTGCCACTATTTTCATCACTAATCAACAGCATGGCTCATCGTCACTGAATAAGGGGATCAAATCAGCAACGGTTTCATGGCCACGGGCGGCTAAAAAGGCCAAGAGTGCTGAAGGGCTACGATTGAGTAATCGTGATGGCGGATAAGCCACTTCATCGATAATCGCTTGCGCCCGCGCAAAACCACCTAAGCTAAAAGCCACATGGGAATCAGAGCCCATAACTAAAATCGTGCCAAATTCCTTGGCCGCTTTGGCAATCGCAGTGCAATTGGCTTCACTGCCCTTACGGGACACTTCAAAGGAGGAATTGTTAATTTCGAGCGCCACACCGTATTCGGCTGCGGCGCGGGCAACGGCTTCAATATCAATCGGATAGGCAGGATTACCTGGATGAGTAATGATATCAACCTTGCCGCTCTTAATCGCATTAATCATGGCCTCTGTGTGAGTCGCTTTATCTGACGGAGGATAGACGGGCTCATGAAATCCTGCGAGCACAATATCGAGCTGCTTTAAATAATCGCCAAAGAAATCAATCTCGCCGTCGATATTTTTGATATTGGCTTCGATACCCCGCAAAATCCCGACGCCATCAACCATACGTGGCAAAACTCTTAAATTCACAAAGTGCCAAAAATGCGGCGCATCGGCCATCGCAGGCCCATGATCTGTGGTGGCAAATAGGCGAATCCCCTTCTGCTTTGCCACCGCTAAGTAGTCATGAATCGTGCTATAAGCATGGCTCGAAGCCACAGTATGGGTATGAGTGTCGACTTGGTACTGCATGGTTCACCTCAGTCAAATGATTCAATCAATTTAGAAAAACTGGCCACGATTTAGCTAAAGAGCGATAACAGTTCATCGGCGCTTCCTTGCCATGTGCCCTTGCCTTTACCTTCGAGAATACTGTCCGCCAGACTTTGCTTATGCTGCTGCATTTCTTGGATTTTCTCTTCTACTGTACCTTCTGCAATCAGCTTATAGACAAACACAGGCTTATCTTGGCCGATACGATGGGCTCTATCCGTAGCCTGTTTTTCCGCCGCCGGATTCCACCAGGGATCATAGTGGATCACAGTATCCGCCGCGGTGAGATTGAGCCCAGTGCCGCCCGCTTTTAAGCTAATTAAGAACACAGGCGTGTCGCCCTCTTGGAACTTATCTATCTGCGCTTGGCGCAGGCGAGTTTGCCCAGTGAGCTTACTGTAATCGAGCCCCAAGTCCACCAGCTCAGCTTCAATCAAGCTGAGCATGCTAGTGAACTGGCTGAAAATCAATATCTTACGTCCCTCTTGCACCATCTCGGGCAAGTTCTGCTTCAGCCAGTCTAACTTAGCATTATTCTTCACTTTCTGCGCTTGCTCTAACTTCACCAAGCGCGGATCGCAGCAGGCTTGGCGTAGCTTAAGTAAGGCATCGAGAAACTCGATATGACTGCTACCAACGCCTTGAGTGGCAAATAAATCCCGCAGTTTTTTCTCCATCACCAGTCGAATACTCTCGTAGAGATTACGCTGATCTTTTTCTAACTCTAAGCTCTGGGAGATTTCGGTTTTAGGGGGTAATTCACCGACCACTTCATCTTTGGTTCGACGCAACACAAAAGGCGCAATCCGTTGACTCAAGATTTGCGCTTGTTCCATATCCCCATAACGTTCAATTTTGTGCCTAAAGGATTTGTTAAAGAAGGCATTCGTGCCGAGTAGTCCGGGCAAACAAAAATCCATCAAAGACTTAAGTTCACCCAAATGATTTTCAAGCGGCGTACCCGACAGGCACAATCTAAACGGCGCTTTAAGATCTTTAATCACTTGAGTCACTTTCGCCTGCGCATTTTTTATCTGCTGCGCTTCATCCAGCACGATATGTTCAAACATCTGCCGTTGATAATAGTCACTGTCGCGCACGATCAGCGGATAGGTCGTCACCACAATATCAAACTCATTTAAGCGTTCGAGCAAAGGCTTGCGTAAAGCACCATGAATAACGACTAGCTTTAACGAAGGCGCAAATTTCGCGGCTTCTTTCGCCCAATTACCCACTAAGCTCGTTGGGCAAATAATTAAACTCGGTGAACAACTTGCCACTGTGGATTTTAGTTCTTGCTGCTTGAGTAAAAAAGCCAAGGTTTGAATGGTTTTACCCAGCCCCATATCATCGGCCAAAATACCGCCAAGCTGATATTCCTTTAAGAAACAGAGCCAATTCAACCCTTGCTGTTGATACTGACGTAATTCAGCATTTAAGTTGTCTGGGACTGCGACCTCTAACACACCGTTAAAATTTTCGAGCTTAGTCGCTAAACTGCGCACTCGTTCACCATTAAGCAGACGAATATCACTGTCGGCAAAATCATTTAATAGGTGGGCACGGTATTTAGGCAAAGACACGCTGTTGCCTTTGTGGCTATCGAACAGTTCTAAAATAATGCTGATCAGCGGCTTAATCACGCTGGCTTTGACTTTTAACCAATCACCATTTGGGCTTGGTAACAGTAGTTCTGCATCATCGGCGGGCTCACCGTACTGCTTAAGCCAAGTGGCAATTAAGGGCAACATAGGCACGATTTGACCATCGATATCAGCATTCAGTGACAGAGAAAACCACCCCTCTTGCGTATCATCCAGCTCAATCGCCAGCGGAGTCTCAATGACATTTAAGCTGAAATTGTCGGCAAAATGCACTTGGTAGCCCAAGGCCTCCAGGATCGGGATTTCCTGTTGAATAAAGTGCAACCAAGCATCAATCGTTTCAGGCAGTGAACCTAACCCCCAAATACTGACATAGCTGCCACTGTTTGGGATAAAAGAAGGCGCCAGCTCCACCAGTTCCAATGCCATCAGACGATTAATCGCATCCATTTCCGCATCGAGTTGACGCACGACTTGATAGGTTTTGCCTTGATGAGTGACTAAGGACAAGGGCTCGTCGGGATATTGGCCGCCGAGCACCACGTCTTGATAGACAAATTCCAACAGCACTAATGGCTGCGCCATAGCAAACTCAGGTAAATCCTGCGAGGTTAAGGTCAACCTAACTTGAAGCGGCACTTGCAGCTCGACAAAATCAATCAAAGCAGGTGTAGGTACCGTTTTCGCCGAAAAATGCTTAATCAGTTTGTGGCTCACCAGTTCAATCTGTGAGCTAGGCACTGGAGGCATCTGACTGAGTAATAACAGCTTTTCAACACTGATCTCAGTGTCCAATGCGCCCACTTTAAAATAATCTAAATCGATATAAGTCGGTGGCTCACAGGGGATAAGCTCCCAATTGTCTTTATTGGGCAGCATTAACTGCATTTGTTTATGCTCGGCATCCTTATCTAGCCACATGAATTCAGGCTTGCTCGCTTCACCTCGGGTGAGCGGTAAACGACTCTCCTCCCAAAAACACCGCCCAGTGACGAGCATTTTTTCCAGTGCCATGGCACCTAACTGAGCTTTAAGATACAGACGCGAGGCACCATGGCGACGGGTTGACATGATGAGATTGATGATGAGCACATCTTCTGCGCCAATCCAAGCGGGCATATAATATTGCACGTCAGACAAAGCGATTTTCGAGCCTTTGTTATAGCCGCCATTCTTTGCCAACTTGCCTTTTCTTAGCTCAAGAAACACACCGTTATCATCTTTAGATAATACGTAGAGCACGCGATCGTCGTAGAGTAAATCGACATTTGAAACCATGAGATCATCACTTTCGTCTAGCAGATGTAACCACTGAGCAATACGTTGATCTTCAACGGTTCTATCACTCAGTAAACTGTAAAGTACGGCAGCAATATGTTTGCAATGCCCAGTGGCGGGACATGAACAGAAGCCATTCATGATCAACTTATGGTTCATGCTGACAAGGCGAATATCCTGCCGATAGGGCTGGGATTCCGTCCCCATGACACGACCTTCAATATGACGAAAATCGGCGTTCGCTTTAGCGCTCAACACCCGTCCTTTCATCACATAATCACGGGCGCGCATTAAGGTTGGCGGCGTGAATAATGACTCTATAGTGGTTCGAGTCAATTGGATAGGATCTTGGGGGGACAAGCGATTCATGTAAAAACCTTGAAACTAAAAATATCAACTCCGAGCAATAGCAAGCCATTGCCGCGCGACATTTATCAATAAGTTGTGTGGGATTGTATTGAAAGCCTTGGCCGAAAGCCAGAATGATAGCCTCTATCGATAAACCCACCCTGCCTGCAAGATAAGAGAACACACTTATTCGCAGACAGGGTATGGGCTTTATCGAGAGAAAAGCAATTGATAAATATCAATTATTATCAATGAGTGAGCGTTAACTGCTATAACCAAATGCTAAACTTGCGCTTTAGCGTCAGTGGCTTTGACCTCAGCCTTTTTTGTATCAGCACTTTTTTTATCAGCAATGTAGCGGTCGACCAGTGTTTCTAAGATATCCAAAGGAACTGCACCATTCTTCAGAACTACATCGTGGAAATCCCTGAGATCGAACTTATCACCTAAGGCCAACTTGGCTTTTTCGCGCAGTTCGAGAATTTTCATCATGCCGACTTTATAGGCCGTCGCTTGGCCTGGCATAACGATATAACGCTCAATCTCTGCCGTGACATCACGATCGGACATGCCAGTATTTTTCTTCATATAGTCAATCGCTTGCTCGCGAGTCCAACGGCTATGATGAATACCTGTATCTACCACTAGACGCACAGCGCGGAACAACTCTGCCTGCAGACGACCGATATTATCAAAGGGATCCTTTTGAAAACCGAGCTCCCAAGCCAAACGTTCGCTATATAAAGCCCAACCTTCAATGTACGCCGTAAAAGGCGCCATCTTACGAATAAGTGGCATACCTTCTAACTCCATCGCCACTGCAATTTGGAAATGATGCCCAGGGATCCCCTCGTGGTAGGCTAAAGTGCGCATACCGTATTTAGGCGTGGCCTTGATGTCATATAAATTGGCATAGAAACGCCCTGGACGACTGCCGTCAATCGCGGGCTGCTGATAATAGGCACCCGGTGCCGTTTTCTCTTTAAACTCAGGAATACGCACCACTTCCATGCCCGCTTCGGGTCGAATACGAAAGGCATCACCGAGTCCCGCATTCACTTCATCAAGAATCGCTTGATAATCGACGAGGATTTGCGCCCTACCCGCATCGCTATCCTCGTAGTAAAACTTAGGATCGGCGGCTAATGCTTCAATCGCGACCGAGAAACCTTGGCCCACATCGTAACCTTCAGCGGCTAATATAGTCATGATTTCATTTTGAATGCGATCTACCTCAGCGAGCCCTTTGGCATGGATTTCGTCCGCAGTGTAATTAGTGGTCGTAAAGAACTTCAGCAATTGCTCATAGGCAAGGTTACCATTTGGCAGCGCCCAATAACCATCATCCGTCCCAGCTTTGGCTTGTAGCTGGGTAAGGTAGTCGATAAATAATTGATACGCTGGATGCACGTAACCTTTAATGTCCGCTTCCACCGCTGCCAATAACCGTGCTTGCTCATCGGCACTGATATCCGTGTCAGCCAATTTAGTTTTGAAGGAACTGTAGAGAATATTGTCTTGAATCGGCGTCGCGACAAAATCATTCATCTCGGTGAGCACCCGCTCAATCACGAACTTAGGCGGAATAATCCCTTTAGCCTCACGAATTTTTAAACCTTCGAGAGTTTGCGCAAACTTAAGTTTCACCTTTTGTAAACGCGACAGATAGTTTTCTGCATCGCCCACAGAATGCACTTGGTGCTGCGCCTGCATAAAGCTTGGATACCCGTTTTGCACGCCAAATAACTGATTCAGCGGATAGTTATGGTAACGATACGGCTCAGAGACCAATGCGAAATCGGCAAGATATAGGGCAATATCCTTGGAGATACGTTGATTTTCATCTAAATCCGCATCGGAATAGCTCAATAGGGTTTCACGCAGATCTCGCACTTGCGCGAAAGTCTTATCCATCGCCTCTGGACTATCGTCATCCAACTCGGCGTTATGGCCTGTAATCCCTACCGATTCTAAGAAACCCAATGAGGTTAAGGTCTCAGGGCTTTCGAAAGCCATCTTGACCACACTGCGGTCTAGAAATGCGCGAAAGAAAAACGGCTTTTTCGCAAACCATTCATGGGCGGCCAGCGCCACTAATAACAGCACTAAGACTAAGCTGCCGAGTCCAATCCGTTTTAGTACTGTTTTCAACGTCATTCTCCATTCTTATTATATTCAATCTAAAGTTATCGCCCTGAATCCATAGCTCAAGCACGTTTTTATTGGATGACGAGAATACCATTAACCACAAATAAGCAACAATTCAATAACGTAACGAATCATGACAGAATCCTTACCTAAGCATACAAGCCGCATTTAAGCCTAATGGAACGGATTAAAAGGTTAATCGCAAGTCAGTCGTGGCAAACATAAAAAATATTTTCACACTAGACAACAATCAAAAATACAATATAAATGATTGAATATTAATAGTTATATCTAATTTCGCACTCAATAAGTCGCAAAAAAGCAGTTTCAATATGAGAGGTATTTAAAAATAAAACTATACAAACCCCTAGAGTATGTTAATCTGCACTCCGGCCTGTGATTCAGACCTATTTATAAGCAATATTATGTATTTGAAAACCTTCGCTACGCCTGTAATATTTTTTTTGCTGTCATGAAGCTTTCCACTCATAACTTATCATCAATGTAAATAATTCTATTTCTGGCTAACATACCGCATAATTGCGAATTATTTGTTTGAAAATTTTGGAGACATTCATGTCTAAAACTACTGGTGTAGTTAAATGGTTTAACGAAGATAAAGGTTTTGGTTTTATTTCTCCTGACAATGGTGGCGCTGACGCATTCGTTCATTTCCGCGCAATCGTTTCAGAAGGCTTTAAAACTCTTGCTGAAGGTCAAAAGGTTTCTTTTGACATCGAACAAGGCCAAAAAGGTCCTCAAGCTGCGAACGTAGTTATTCTGTAATTAGACTTTGTCTAATTTAAGTTAACAAGTTCCAGACAAAAATGCCGACACTATGTCGGCATTTTTATATCTGCATTTTCATCCATCTCAAAAGAGTGAACCTCAGGCCTTTAGCCATGTAAGAGCTTAGCCTCAGCTTTCTCAAGTCGTCGTGGTTTACCCACTATCAGTAAGATATCCCCTGCACGAAAAACCCAGTCCTGCTCAGGATGTTCCACTTCAGCGCCATTGCGACGAATCGCCCTTAGCTCTACTTTCAGTGTTTCCCACAGGATATCGGCAACGGTTTTACCAATCGCATCAGCCCCACGCGGTAATGCCACCGCATGCAATGACTCTAAAGTAAAATCAGTTTCTGTGCCGGAAAAGAAGCCGTGTAAAAATTGATAATGATTGCGCCGCTCAGATTCTAGCCGTTTTAGGATCCGTGCCAATGGCACACCACATTGGTGTAGTACCTGCGATACTAACATCAAGCTCCCCTCTAAAGACTCAGGGATCACTTGATTAGCTCCCGCCTTTTTAAGCAAGTCTAGATCGCTGTCGTCTTTGGTTCTAACTAAAATTTTAACCTCCGGTGCCAATAACTTACATAAAGGTAAGACTTCTTCTAAACTACGTGACTCACAAAAAGTGATAACGATCATCTTGGCCTGTTTAACGCCCATTTGTTTTAAAATTGCCCGTTTACACACATCACCGAAATAAATAGGTTCGCCCGCACGACGCGCTTCAGTGACGCGCGTTGGATCGAGATCCAATACCAGATAAGGTACAGCTTCAGTTTTTAAAAAACGGGCAATGGTTTGTCCTACTCGGCCGTAACCAAAAATCATCACCAGCTCATGATCATCCATCATCAATGGCACAGCTTCATCCACATGCTTTGCCTGACGGATCCCCAGCGCCCACTTAGCAATATCCACACTATGACGAACTAACCAAGGAGCTATTGCCATGGAAAGCACGGCGACCATGACTAATACGGTACTGATCTCATTATTTAAAAGTTGATAGTTGACCGCTAAAGCCAATACCACAAAACTGAACTCCCCCACTTGAGCTAAGCTCATTGCCGTACTCATCGCAATTCGAAAAGGCTCGCCTACTAATCTTAAAATGCCATGAATGATCAGCGCCTTACCTAGTACAACGGCGACTAAGATCAGCAATATCTGCCACCAGAAACGCATCACTAAGGTAAAGTCCAGCATCATGCCAATGGAGATGAAAAACAGCCCCATCAATAGATCGCGAAAAGGCCGTATATCCGCCTCAAGCTGGCGACGGTACTGGCTTTCTCCCAGCAGCATACCCGCCATAAATGCCCCCAGTGCCATGGATAATCCTAGCCACTGAGTAAAAGCCCCTGTGACAAGCGCAACGACTAAGGTCGATAATACAAACAGCTCATTGGAGCGAGAACGCGCAACCTCATCAAATATCCGTGGCAGTGCCCACTTACCAAACGCCATTAAGAGGAAAAAGGCCAAAATGCCTTTGAGCAAGGCAAAGGCGATGTCCGCGACCATCAAAGGTTCGCCGCCATTGGCCAGTAATGGCAATAGGATCAACAACGGCACAACCGCTAAATCTTGGAATAAAAGCACGCTGACGGAGAGTTCGCCGTGGCGGCGCCTCAGCCATCCCTGTTCATTGAGCAATTTAAGGACAATAGCAGTAGATGACAACGCGATGGCAGCACCGATAACCAAGGCTTCAACCCAATTCAGGCCGCACAATAGGGCCGCGCCCATGGTCAACAAGGTCGTTATCACCATCTGTGCACTGCCTAAGCCAAATACGGTGCGGCGCATGGCCCACAGCCGCGGCACAGAGAACTCTAACCCTAAGGTAAACATCAGCAGCACAACGCCAAGTTCGGCAACAGATTGCATTTGATGCTGGGTAAACCAGTGAAAACCACTCGGGCCACTCACTACCCCTGTGAGTAAATAAGCCAGAATTGCGGGTAAGCCCAAACGGCGCAGCACAGCAATGGCCACAATGGCAATCACGAGCATAAGTAGTATTTGGATTAAGAAGCTATGTTCCATTGGGGCTATGACTCCTGTCAAAATGCTGACGTGTCAAAAAATCTAACTCTCAGTTTTAAGCTTAACTGAATGACTAACAAAGACAAATTTTATTAAAAAATATTGCGGCACGGTATTTGCTTAGACTAGGTTAGAGATGTATCGCACTAACATTTGCTGGAGTGATGATTATGGACTTTGGCCTAGCGACCGAGCTGTATCCCGACGAATATCGCTATCAAACAGAACATTATAGTCCCAATGATAATCCATTGGACTTGATACAAGTGATCCAACAACTGCATGCCAGTTTAGATCCTAGGACAGTCTTTGCCTGCTATGGCAAAGTGCTGGGACAACACTTGCCGATCCAAGGCGTGCGCTTAACCTATGGCGAGCACAAATTCAGCTGGGGCAAACGTTATGGTATCAGCGTCAAACGACAGCTCATGTGTGCAGGAATGCCATTAACGATTCAGTACCAACTGGTGACGCCATTTACGCCATCACAAACCTCAAACTTACAGGATATTGAACCGCTGTTATTGCAACCTTTATTAAATGCGTTGCAATATCAAGAAATGTCGATGCAAGCTATGTTTGACTCGCTCACTGGCTTAGGCAATCGCCATTATTACAGTCAGAGTCTCAGTAATGCGACCGCCAGAGCCCATCGAAAACAAGGAGCAGTCGCTCTCATAGTGCTCGATCTTGATAACTTTAAACAACTTAATGATAAATTCGGCCATAAATGTGGTGACTATATTCTGAAGGAATTTGGTGACATCATTCGTGCAACCATACGCAACACAGATCAAGCCTTCCGGATTGGTGGTGATGAATTCGTCATTATTGTCCAAGGCAATATTCATGCGGCAGGCTTGTTATGTGAACGGATTGTCTCGGTAATCAATCAGCACAGTAGTTTCAATCAATTTGGGGTGAGCTGTAGTTTAGGGGCGGCAGAATCACACGATACCATTGAAGCCGAACAACTTTATGAACTTGCCGATAAGGCGCTTTATCAAGCCAAAGCCGCCGGACGTAACTGCTATAAACTCAGCCAAAATCAATTAGTTTAACACGCGCAGGGATGCCAAATGAAATGCGATAACTCACTCGCAGCGCGTACCCCATAAAGGTCTAAATCAAACTGACGCGCTGCGTTCCACTCTCCTCTCGCTTTCCTAGAACACACCAATATTCCAAGATTAACTCTCGACTAGAATTCCTTTACTTCCTCAACAAGCACCTGTAAACCAAGTCCATTCGACTCAACAATAAAGCCCTTTTCAACCCACAGTCCAATTGCCATCACCAGTTGCTCGCCATAAAACACAAACCCCACCTTTTCGCGTACCCAAGGAGGAATGGCAAACTCTTGCCACAGTTTCTTTAATTCTCGCCCCTTACCCCGAGAATGCGGGTGGCAGCGAAATTGTCCCGCAAGTTGATAACGCACACTAACGACTTCATTAGGCCAAGGTAAACGGACTCTGGGACCTTGTTTTGTCACTATCAACCTAATCTGCTCACCATTCGCTAAGCCCGCAGGCGACACGACTAATTCGGTACTATCTCCCTGTAATAAAGAAATAAAGTCATGCTGTGGCAACGTCCAACTCACAGGCTGAGTGTGACGTTTGTGAGTTTGATACTTGAATAAATAGACTTGATTAGCAAAGCGACGGATTTCACACTCGCCCACTCGAATATGCACTTTAGCATCGTCTTTCGCGTTAAGAAGCTGAGTGATGATTTGCTTAAGCTGCACCTTTGAGGGCAAGGCGAATCCTTGGGATTCAATAAAGCCACGTAAGAGTAACGCTTGCCAGTCGACTGACTGTTCGGCAAAACCATCGAGCTTGAATACACTTTGAGTATGGTAAGGCGCTTGGGTTAACCATAAAGGTAAACGTTCACTCACCTGTAAATCCAGCGTCGCCTGTTGTTCGGCGCAAAATGCCGCACTGCGACTCGCAGTTGTCGCAATACTCGGCCAACGCGCTTTTAAGCGGGGAATAATTTCTAAGCGTAAAAAATTTCGATCGTACTTATCGTCTTGATTACTTTCATCTTCAATATGCACTAAGCCCTGCTGTTTTGCGTAGGCTTCAATCTGCTCACGGCTGATATCCAATAACGGCCGCAATTGTTTGCCTTGTGCTAATGCTTGTACTTGCCCCATGGCCGCCAGCCCTTTCGGGCCTTGACCACGTTTCAGCGCCAGTAAAATAGTCTCAAGCTGATCGTCTTCATGGTGAGCTGTCAACAACACATCATTTTCGCTTAAATGCCGTTCAATCGCTTGATAACGGACTTTTCGTGCTTCGGCTTCAAGGCTCAATCTTGGCCCACGATTAACCGCGACTCGCTCAACCGTCACGGGCAGATCGTAATGCTGGCCCCGCTCAAGGCAATGCTGTGCCCAAGCCTCAGCGTTATCGCTTAGGCCATGGTGTACATACACTAGCTGATAGTTAAACTCCGGATGTTGCCGTGCAAACTGGCTTAAACCAAAGGCCAAGACTTCGGAATCAACTCCGCCACTGTAAGCCAGCACTAACTTGCTGTCAGGCGCTAAGGATTGTGCAGCCAAAAAAGCACAGATATGCGCGCTGAGATCGCCTGCAGTCAACGCTTCGTCACGCTTAGCCGACATAAGTTAACTTCATCTGTTTACACCTAAGACATTCGCCAACATTAGAATAAAATTCTCACCTTGTTTGGCCCGAGGAGCGATTCGAGCGAGAGCATCAAGTCATCGGTCGGATTCACTCGCCAAGCATCGGCTAACCTAAACTGACCTTTGGCTTGAGCTTGAGTGTAATTGATCACCACAGGCACGGCGCCGTTACGCCACGGGCTTAGGGCTTGCTCGAAAGTGTCTAACGCCGATGGCGTTAACTCGCTGCCATCCATATCAATTTCCAGCGCTTTGGCAAAGTGGCTGCGCGCCTCACTGATATCTATGATGTTACGCGCCGTCATACGGTTGCCGCCGGCAAAATCATCGTAACTCACCTCACCTTCACAAATGAGGATGCGGTCTTTCTCCAGCAGATGATTAAACTTTTCAAAGGCTTCGGTAAACAACATGATTTCGAGACGTGCGCTCTTATCATCGAGCGTCAACAGACCCATTTTCGAGCCGCGTTTGGTCAGCATCACTCGCGTTGCCACCACTAAACCCGCAGCCTTAGCGGTTTTACTGCGTTCGGTGGGATGCACATCTTTCAAACGACCGGACGTGTAATGCTTAAGCTCTTTTAAATATTGATTGATCGGATGACCGGTCAAATACAAGCCTAGGGTTTCGCGCTCGCCTTCGAGCCAAATTTTATCTGGCCATGGGGTACATTCGACAAACTGCTGCTTACTGTCTTCGGGTTCACTGTTGAGCAAACCAAACATATCGTGTTGGCCAATCGCCTCGGCTTTGGCATGTTGATCGGCAGCGCGAATCGCTTCGGGCAAGGTTGCCATCATAGACGCACGATGCGGCCCTAGAGTATCGAGTGCGCCCGCGCAGATCAGCTTTTCAATCACGCGCTTATTGAGCTTTTTCAAATCAATACGGGCACAGAAATCGAATAGATCCACGAAGGGGCCATCTTTACGCGCCTCTAAAATCGATTCAACTGGACCTTCACCCACGCCTTTAATGGCGCCAATGCCATAAACGATGCGCAAATCATCATCGACGGTAAATTTGAACAAGCCTTTGTTCACATCCGGAGGAATGAGCGGTAGCCCCATACGCTCACATTCATCGACCAAAGTCACAATTTTATCTGTGTTGTCCATATCGGCCGACATTACCGCCGCCATAAACTGCGAAGGATAATGGGTTTTTAGCCATAATGTCTGATAAGACACAAGCGCATAGGCGGCTGAGTGAGATTTGTTAAAACCGTAGCCGGCGAACTTTTCCACTAAGTCGAAGATCTTCATCGACAAGTCGCCATCGACACCGTTATTGATTGCGCCCTCTTTAAAGATACTGCGCTGCTTGGCCATCTCTTCGGGCTTTTTCTTACCCATAGCACGGCGCAACATGTCGGCGCCGCCAAGGGTGTAACCCGATAACACCTGTGCAATCTGCATCACTTGCTCTTGATACAGAATAATGCCGTAGGTCGGTGATAGCAGTTCTTTTAGTGATTCATGCTGGTACTGAGAATCGGGATAAGACACTTCTTCTCGCCCATGCTTACGCTCGATGAAGTTATCTACCATGCCCGATTGCAAAGGCCCTGGGCGGAACAATGCCACCAGTGCGATCATGTCTTCAAAACAGTCGGGCTGCAGACGCTTAATCAAATCCTTCATACCGCGGGATTCCAACTGGAATACCGCTGTGGTTTCATATTTTTGCAACAAGCGGAAAGATGCAGCATCCGTTAACGGAATCGCTTCGATGCGCACAGGTGGGCGACCGTTTTTGACCTCGACCTTGTTCACCATCTCCAGTGCCCAGTCGATGATTGTCAAAGTACGTAAACCCAAAAAGTCGAATTTAACTAAACCTGCGGTTTCAACGTCGTTTTTATCGAATTGTGTTACTGGGTTTTTACCTTCAGCATCGCAATAGAGCGGCGCAAAATCGGTAATTTTTGTCGGTGCAATCACCACACCACCCGCGTGTTTACCCGCGTTACGTGTCACACCTTCGAGCTTGCGACACATGTCGATCAGATCTTTTACGTCTTCATCGGCATCATAGGATTCTTGCAGGGCTGGCTCGACCTCAAACGCTTTCGCCAGCGTCATCCCAGGTTCTGGTGGAATGAGTTTAGAAATTCGGTCAACGAAGCCATAGGGATGACCCAGCACGCGGCCAACATCGCGAATAACCGCTTTTGCCGCCATAGTTCCGAAGGTGATGATTTGCGATACCGCTTCGCGGCCGTACAATTCGGCCACGTGGTCGATCACTTCATCACGTCTATCCATGCAAAAGTCGACGTCAAAGTCGGGCATAGAAACCCGCTCAGGGTTGAGGAATCGCTCGAACAGTAAGTCAAATTCTAATGGGTCTAAGTCGGTAATCTTAAGCGCATAGGCTACGAGTGAACCCGCGCCCGAACCCCGACCAGGTCCTACTGGGATACCGTTATCTTTACCCCATTGGATGAACTCCATCACGATCAAGAAGTAACCGGGGAAACCCATCTGGTTGATCACTTTAAGTTCAATGTCGAGGCGCTCATCGTATTCGCCGCGTTTCTCGGCGCGCACCTCAGGATCAGGGAACAAAAACTCGAGCCGCTCTTCAAGGCCTTTCTTCGAACAATCGACCAGAAAGTCTTCGATGGACATATCGCCCGTCGGGAAGTTGGGCAGGAAATATTCGTATAAACGGATCGTTACATTACAGCGTTTAGCGATTTCGACACTGTTCGCCAACGCCGCAGGAATGTCGGCGAATAGTTCACACATTTCCTCTTCGCTACGCAAATACTGCTGTTCACTGTATTTTTTAGGTCGACGAGGATCGGCAAGGGTAAAGCCATCGTGAATTGCCACCCGAATTTCGTGGGCATCAAAATCTTCGGGTTTAAGAAACACCACCTGATTAGTAGCCACCACAGGGATGCCCTTCTCCTGCGCTAAGGCCACTGCCATATGCAGATAACGCTCTTCATCGGGTCGACCTGTGCGGATAAGTTCGAGGAAATAACGGTCAGTGAAATGGGTCTGATAAAAGTCGCATAAAGATTCGACTTGTGTGCCATTGCCCTTGAGCAGTGCCTTACCCAGATCGCCTTCTTTGGCGCCCGATAACAGCAAAATGCCTTCGTTATAAGTGAGTAACCACTCTTGGTCTATCACTACACGGCCGGCCACTTGGCCACGCAAATAGGCTTGGCTGATGATTTGGGTCAGATTCTGATAACCGACATTGTTCATCGCAATGATGGTTAAGGCACATAATTCACCGTCAAATCCAGGCACTTGCATCCAAAAATCAGCACCAATAATCGGCTTGATCCCCGCACCATGGCAACCACTGTAAAACTTCACCAAACCACAAAAGTTATTTTGGTCAGTCAAGGCGACCGCGGCCATTCCCTGCGCTTCCACCTGCGCCAAAATAGGCTTGACCTTGGCCACGCCATCGGTCATAGAGAAGTCACTGTGGACACGAAGATGCACAAAACGAGGATCGGACATAATTAGGATTATCTTTGAATAGCAGGTTAACAATAACTAGAAAGCAGACTAACAAAGTCACGCAGCCAGAGCCAGTGACTTTGCTGGATAACGGGAACTTATACCCAAACAACCTGAAACTCGTATCTTCAGGTAGCTTGGGAGCACAGCTTACAGCCCCAGTAATGCCTTGACGGGTTTAAAACTTTTACGATATTGGTCAAACACCCCATGTTCGGCGATGGCCTCAAAATGCGCCTTAGTCGGATAGCCCTTATGCTTAGCAAAACCGTATTGCGGATAAGCAGCATCGAGCACATCCATCTCACGATCCCGCGTCACTTTGGCGATAATCGATGCGGCACTAATACTGGCAATTAAACCATCACCTTT
Source organism: Shewanella sp. SM71 (assembly GCF_025653905.1). Taxonomy (NCBI): domain Bacteria; kingdom Pseudomonadati; phylum Pseudomonadota; class Gammaproteobacteria; order Alteromonadales; family Shewanellaceae; genus Shewanella; species Shewanella sp. SM71. The sequence continues at coordinate 481,447 of NZ_JAKKRW010000001.1, read as the reverse complement.
AATGATGCTGTGACTGGTAAGCGAGACGCCATTATGGGCAACAAATGCCGGACTGCGATTGCCATCGACTAACACCAACGCAGGCGCAATCTTAAGCCCTGCAACCGCGCGCTGCATTGCCAACATAGTGGCATGCAAGATATTAAGCGTATCGATTTCAGCAGGACTTGCGCGGCCCACGTGATAACACAGGGCTTTTTCACAAATCTCATCAAACAAAGCTTCGCGACGCTTCTCACTGAGTTTCTTGGAATCATTCAGACCACTGATGGGCTTGTTTGGATCTAAAATCACAGCCGCAGTCACCACATCACCAACTAAAGGCCCGCGGCCGACTTCATCCACACCAGCAATTAATCCCGTCGAAAAGGCCAGAAAATCGGCGTCGGTTAAACTTTTAAAAGTTGCCACTAGTTAGCCTCCAGCGATTTAGCATGACTTGGTTTAGGCTCAACCAGTGCCATTACCGCTTCAGCGGCTTTTAAGCTCGCATCACGGCGTAACACTTGGTGCAGGGCATCAAACTCAGCTTTGAGCGGCGTAAAATCTCGATTTAACTCTACTGTGACCGCCGCAGCTATTTTCTCTGGCGTGCAATCTTCTTGAATGAGCTCAGGGACGAGATCTTTTCCAGCCAGTAGATTCGGTAACGAGAAACGCTCGACCTGCATCATGCGCTTAGCAATCCAATAGGTCATAGGGCTAACACGATAAGCCACCACCATTGGACGCTTGACCAACATGGCTTCTAACGTCGCGGTGCCAGATGCTAATAAAATGCCATCGGCAGCCGCCATGACTTCGCGCGACTGGCCTTCGACCATATGAATTTCGAGATCCGGTGCAAAATCCTTCAGCGCTTGCTCAAATTGCTCACGGCGTTTTTGATTGACCAGCGGCGTCACAAAACGTATATCAGGGAAGTTCTGCTTAATCAGTAAAGCCGCCTTCACGAAAGGCTCGGCCAGTTGCTTTAACTCGCCACCACGAGATCCCGGTAGAATCGCTAAATATTCTGCATCGGTATCGAGTTCAAGTAACTGGCGCGCAGCCGCTTTATCGCTTCGCAACGGAATATCATCCGCTAAGGTATGACCCACAAAGGTACAAGGTACTTGATGCTTGTCATAAAAAGCTTTCTCAAATGGCAATAGCGACAACACCATATGGGTCGCCTTCGCGATTTTGAATATACGTTTTGGGCGCCATGCCCACACGGATGGGCTCACATAATGGACGGTTTTAATACCGCGCGCTTTGAGTTTAAGCTCGAGGCCTATATTAAAATCCGGTGCATCTATGCCAATAAAACAATCGGGCTTAAGCGCGGTGATCTCTTTAATCAAGGATGACCGCACTTTTAATAAGCGAGGTAGACGAGATAACACTTCAACGATTCCCATCACTGCGAGTTCTTCCATCGCAAACAGGGATTTGAAGCCTAGGGCTTCCATGCGGGGTCCACCGATACCGACAAAGCGCGCATCGGGATGGGTCTTTTGCAGCGCAGCCATTAAACCTGCACCTAAAATATCGCCTGAGAGTTCTCCGGCAACCATGGCAAACACTAATGGAGTTTTATTGCTCATAAACCAATCACGTCTCATGAATTAATGGCATTGGATGAAGAGGTAAACCGCACCTAAAATGCATCGTTCCAAGCCTACACTTATGTTAAGTTAATGATTCAATTAATGACTAAGCTCATTTATGGTCGAATGTATTGATGAATAAACGCATTTTTAACGACTACGTCTACCACAAAAAAGGCTTAAACCAATAATACAAAAGGGCATAAAAATGCCCTTTTGTTGTCATGTGGTCATCAAGTTAGCGAATAATGCCGCGACTCGATGACTTTACAAACTCAAGCAGTAATTTGACTTGCTCATCGTTCTGCGCATCTTCAGCTAATGCTTCAATCGCTTCTTCTACCGTTAAACTACTACGATATAAGGTTTTATAAGCACGACGCACGGCTAACTGGCTTTCTTTAGAAAAACCGCGACGCTTCATACCCTCGCTGTTTAAGCCGCGAGGCACCGTCGGTTGACCCGCTGCCATCACAAAGGGAGGTACATCCTGCAGTACTAAAGAACAACCAGCAGTAAATGCATGGGCACCAATATGCACAAACTGATGCACACCTGTCATACCGCCTAAAATCGCCCAGTCACCGACGTGCACGTGACCTGCAATAGATGCATTATTTGCCATGATGACATTATCGCCGACCACACAGTCATGGGCGATATGCACATAGTTCATAAACAGGTTATTCGACCCAATACGGGTTTCACTGTTATCTTGAACTGTACCGCGGTGAATGGTCACGTTTTCACGGATGACGTTATTGTCACCAATAATCAGTCGTGTCAGCTCGCCAGCGTACTTTTTATCTTGGCATTCTTCACCAACGGAGGCGAATTGAAAAATACGATTCCCTTTGCCGATAATCGTTGGGCCTTTGACCACCACATGGGAACTCAACCAACAATCATCACCAATTTCGACGCCCGCACCGATATAGGTCCAAGGGCCAATAGTGACGTTATTGCCAATTTTTGCATCGGGATGCACAAACGCTAATGTATCTATCACTGACTAATCTCTCTGCGGGCACACATGATTTCAGCGGAACAAACCACTTCACCATCCACTTTGGCCTCACCGTAGAAAACGCCAATCCCGCGGCGCTCTTTAATCATTTTGACATCAAAATGAATTTGATCTCCTGGCTCAACCACACGTCTAAAACGCGCATTATCAATACCAGCAAAGTAATACAACACACCTGGTGGTGGTACATCACTACTCATCGTTTTAAATGCTAACAGGCCAGTTGCCTGTGCCATCGCTTCTAAAATAAGCACACCTGGCATCACAGGTTGTATCGGGAAATGTCCCTGAAAAAATGGCTCATTTATTGAAACGTTTTTGATCGCCTGCAGACTAACACCAGGAGTGTAATCAAGCACACGATCGATCAATAGGAATGGATATCTATGGGGTAGATATTTAAGTATTTCTTTAATATCCATAGTGTTCATTTGATTAGACACGAACCGAGTTCCTCAAATTGCCTTGGGGCAATTAATCTGGTGTTTTTAAATTTTTTTCCAACGTTTTAACACGCTGGAACAGTTCATCTAACTGACGGAAACGAACTGTATTTTTACGCCAAAGTTTATTGTCCATTGCCACCGTGGCAGAAGAGTATAAGCCAGGCTCACGCATATTAGTGGTGATATTGGTAGCACCAGACACATGCACACCATCGGCTATGCTCAAATGACCTGCGATGGCACAGCTACCGCCAATAATACAATATTTACCAATAGTGACACTGCCAGCAACAGTAGTACTGCCTGCAATAGCAGTATTTTCGCCGATTATATCGTTATGGGCAATTTGCACTTGGTTATCAATAATCACACCGTCGTGGATCTCTGTATGGCCTAATGCCCCACGATCTACCGTTGAATTAGCACCAATCTCAACCCGATCGCCAATACGCACGCCACCTGTCTGCGGAATTTTAATCCACTGACCACGTTCGTTAGCATAACCAAAACCATCTGAGCCTAATACGGCACCCGAATGGATAATACAATCCTGTCCTAAATGCACATCGTGATAGACGGTGACATTAGCCCACAAACGTGTTTTTGAGCCAATAACCACATCTTGTCCCAGCACAACACCGGCACCAATCTGCACATTTTCACCTAAAATGACGTTCGCACCAATCACAGCATTCGCGCCAATAGCGACACCTTCCCCTAAATGGGCTGAAGGATCAATTTGTGCCGAAGGATGGATACCCACCGCCGCTTTGGGTGTCGTGTCCAAATACTGAGCAACACGAGCAAAACCGACATATGGATCTTTTACAATTAACGCAGTACCTTGATAATCCTGCGCATCTTTAGCTGACAATAACACCGCACTCGCTTGAGTTGCCTCAAGCTGAGAGCGATATTTACTGTTGGCTAAAAAAGAGATCTGACCCGCCTTGGCATTTTCTAAGGTCGCCACACTATTAATAATTAGCGTTTCGTCGCCTTGGATATCACCGTCTAATAACAGGCATAGCTCTTTTAAAGTCACACTATTCATCTATTACTTGCCTTTGCTTAAGGCTTCAACCACTTTGCCACTGATGTCAGCGTTAGGCTTAACATAAATGACAGCACCACGTTGTAATACCAAATCATATTGGTCTTTTTCAGCGATAGTGTTGATGGCTTTTTGCACTTTAACTAACAGTTTATTTTGCTCTTCACCTTGGCGACGACGTAGGTCTTCATCCAATGCTTTGCCTTTTAACTGATATTCAGATTTTAGCGATTCCATTTTACGAACCAGCTCAGTTTTTTGTGCATCGTTCATTAATGCACCATCACGTTGCTGTTTCTCCATCAGAGAACGCATTTCTTCTTGCATTTTTTGGACATCAGCTACGCGATCACCAAACTCTTTCTTCAGAGATTGAGAGATCTGTTCACGTTGTGGGAGCTGTTCAAACACAGCGCCCATATCCACTACGGCAATTTTCTCAGCATGTGCCACTAACGGCGCGCCTAACAAAACTAACGTCATCAGCGCACAATTTACCATCTTGTTCAAAATAAACTCCTTGTTACCTTGTTATTGTCAGCAAAACTTGCCGAGTGTATGCCTTTTAAAAAGTTTTGCCAATATTGAAAGAGAAGATCTCCGTTTGGTCACCTTCATATTCTTTAAGCGGCCACGCCAAGCTGAACACCATAGGTCCCATAGGTGATAACCATTGCACACTCAGGCCCCAAGAGGCGCGCAGGCGTGCTGGATCACTAAAGTCCTGTAACTTAGCAAACTCTTCCGCAGGCAAACTATTTCGATAAAAATCATAGTCAAACTCAGTATCCCAGACGTTACCCGCATCGACGAAGAAGCTAGTACGAACTGAGTTAGTGTAAGCCTCATCCAAGAATGGGGTTGGTACAATCAACTCCATACTTGCCGTTGCAAGAGCATTACCACCGATAGAGCGGCCAGAACTGACTTGAATGCTATCTGGATCCGGTTGAGGGAAGTTACAACCATCACCCGATGAGTCGAAGCAAGGTTCGCTACCACTATACATATAGAAGGAGCGAGGACCGACCGAGTTTGACTTAAAGCCACGTAGCGAGCTACTACCACCTGAGTAATAGTTTTCCCAGAAAGGCAAAATTTGGTCATTATCATTAAATTGACCATAACCGTTACCATAACCTAATCGACCACGGGCCAAGAGCACAACGCTCTGACTGCGGTTAACAGGGAAATAGTAGTTAGTATCAAAGTCTGTCTTAAAATACTGTAAGTCAGACCCTGGCGAAGTCATTTTGCCGTTCAGACGCTGAGAAGAGCCATCTGTTGGGAAAGTGCCACGGTTCAAGGTACTACGATACCAGCCCAGGCTGAGTTCGAAGTTATCAAAACTTAAGTCGGCATTCGGATCATCATCACGATAGATGTTATAGAAACGACGTGCCTGCTCATAGGCAGAAATTTCAGAAATCGTGTTGTGACGATAGCCAATACCACCATTGATACGGTTGTATTCGTTAATCGGGAAACCCGAGTTAAGCGCCACACCATACGAACTGTTTTTATAGCGTTCTAAGTTAGCTTCATTGGCGTCAAACTCACTCCAATAAACGCTCCCGCCTAAACTTACACCGTCTTTTGTCCAGTACGGATCGGTATAGGATAAGTTAACGTTTTTAGAGTACTTGTTGGTGCTCAAGCTAATACCCGCTTGATTACCTGTCCCTAAGAAGTTGTTTTGCTGTACGCCAAACTGCAAGCTCAGACCTGATTCAGTACCATAACCGACACCCGCGTTGAATGAGCCCGACGGCTGCTCTTTCACTTTAACCGCAACATCGACTAAATCATCGGTACCTGGCACTTGAATGGTTTCAGTGTCAACGGTTTCGAAGAAGCCTAAACGGTTAAGACGCGCTTTAGATTGCTCAACTTGCGCAGAGTTTAACCAAGCCCCTTCCATCTGACGCAGCTCACGGCGCATCACTTCATCTTTAGTCACTGTGTTACCAGTGAAGTTAATCGCCCGTACGTAAACACGTTTACCCGGTTTAACATTGATGTTTAAGGTGACTTCTTTAGTCTTATCATCAATTTCAGGGTAGGTTTTCACTTCAGGGTAAGCATAACCGAAGCGGCCTAAATACTTGCTGTACATTTCTTCGGTGAAAGTCACATCACCGCCGTTGTACATATCACCCGCTTTGATTGGCAGAATTGATTTCATCAACTCTTCACGGCCCATCAAATCACCCGTCAGGTTTACTTCTTTAACTTTATACTTCTCACCTTCATCTACGTTGATGGTGATATATAAACCTTTACGGTCAGGCGTCATGGCCACTTGAGTCGAGGTGACTTCGAAGCGGATATAACCTTTATTGTGATAATAGGTTTTGATGGTCTCGAGATCGGCCTGCAGTTTTTGCTTCTGATAACGACGCTCACCAAACAGATCCCACCAAGCCACATAATCTTTAAGTTCCAACATGCCGATCAGTTCAGCATCGGTGAACTCTTTGTTACCGACCACGTTAATTTGGCGGATTTCGGCCGCTAAACCTTCGGTAAACTTAAATTTCAGCTCAACCCGATTACGGGGTAAGTTAATCACTTGGGCTTCCACTTTCGCGCCGTATTTACCCACGCCGTAGTAGAAATCCTGCAGACCCTTTTCAATACCGGTCAACATAGTACGATCGAGCGACTCACCGACTTTAACGCCAGAACCGTCCAGACTTTCCTGTAACTGTTCGTCTTTAATGTCTTTGTTGCCATCGAATGTCACGGCACTAATAGTTGGACGTTCAGTGACTTTCACCACTAATACACCGCCATCTCGGCTCACGGAGACATTTTCAAAGTTAGTCGATGCATACAAGCTTTTAATCGCTTGCTGGATTCTTAACTGGTCAACAGTGTCACCTACTTTTACTGGTAAGCTTAACAAGGCAGCACCGAGTGCAACTCGTTGCAAACCTTCAACTTGGATGTCGGTCACTTCAAACGGTTGGAAAGTATCTGCCAACACAGTCCCTGAAAACGACGCACCGACGAATAACATCGAGGCAAAAAGTTTATTCAATCTCATAGAGCACTTCTAATTATTAGTCTGTCCTTGCTCAGAGTCGGGCAAAATCATTGAAAAGCGCAACGCTCATCAACATCAGCAGTATTGCTGCCCCAAATCTGAATCCTATTTCCTGCACCTTTTCAGGTACAGGTTTACCAGTTATTACTTCAATAAAGTAATACAGCAGGTGTCCCCCATCGAGCACAGGTAAAGGCAGCAAGTTAATGATGCCTAAATTGACGCTGATGAGCGCGAGGAACCCGAGAAAATAGACCAAGCCATAGTTTGCACTACTGCCCGCACCCTGTGCGATCGAAATGGGTCCACTCAGGTTTTTCACCGACACATCGCCGGTAAATAATTTGCCAATCATCTTAAAGCTCACAGCAACAAGTTGCCATGTTTTATCCGCTGCTATACCGAAAGAATCGATTGGTCCATATTCAAGTTGTAAACGCATATTGTCTGGCCATTGTGCTTGGGTTGGGCTCACCCCGATCATACCTATCTCTTGGCCATCGGCATTTTTACTGCTTAAGGGTGTCACTGCCACATTAAACTGTTCGCCATTGCGACGCACAGTTAAACTCACAGGCACATTGGCAGAATGTTGAATAATGTCAACAAAAGCCTGCCAATCGGTATAATTTTTACCATTTATTGCGACTAAGGTGTCACCGACTTTTAGCTCACTATTCGCAGCGGCACTGTCAGGACTAATCGCAGCAATGGTGGGGACGATTTCGGGACGATAAATCCCTAACCCTAATGCCGTAATCGGGGATTCTTTTTCAGGATCAAAACGCCAATTACGCGTATCTAAGGTGTAAGACCGCGCACTAGAGTCTAAACCTTGCAAACCATTCAATGGCGTTAGCGATACACTCAGACTTTCATCACCTATGTGGCCGACTAAAGCTAAATTCACTTCTTCCCAGTTACGCACAGCCTGACCGGAAATGGTCGTTATTTGCATTGGCTCTGTGATTTGAATTTGCGCAGCAGCAGTCCCGGGTGTCGTCGAGGTGATCACAGGCTTAAGTGATGGCACACCAATCAGATACATAAAATACAGGGCAACGATGGCAAAAATAAAGTTAGCAATTGGACCTGCGGCAACAATCGCAATACGTTGCCATACGGTTTTACGATTGAACGCTTGATCTTTTAATTCATCGGGAACGTCTTCAACACGCTCATCGAGCATTTTGACATAGCCGCCAAGGGGGATCATGGCTAACACATATTCAGTGCCGTCTTTACCAACACGGCGCCAAATAGCCTTACCAAAACCAATGGAGAAACGTTCGACTTTCACGCCACAACGTCGCGCGATATAGAAATGGCCGTATTCGTGGGCAGTAATTAACAGACCCAGTGCAACGATGAAAGAACCTAAGTTCCATAAAAAATCTAACATCCCACTCCTTACGTTATAAATTTAATCACTCAGCTATTGCTAAGCGATGCTTGCTAATGTCTCACGCGCATAGACGCGGGTTTGCGCATCTAAGGCTAAAATATCTTCTATGCTGCCCATAGGACGTTTAGGCACAGTGACTAAACAAGCTTCATTCACTTTTGCAATTTGCGTAAAACCAATTTTCCCCTGCAAAAATGCTTCAACAGCGACCTCATTGGCAGCATTTAATACGGTTGTTGCCTCTTGGCCTTGGGCACACGCCTCCATAGCCAAAGCCAAACAGGGGAAACGTTCAAAATCAGGTTCATAAAAGCTTAACTGTCCGACTTTGAAAAAATCTAAAGGTTCAACGCCCGAATGAATTCTTTGCGGATAAGCCATGCAATGGGCAATCGGTGTGCGCATATCAGGGTTACCCATTTGGGCGATAACCGAACCATCACGGTACTGCACCATAGAGTGGATCACGCTTTGCGGATGAATAACCACTTTAAGTTGCTCAGCCTGAGTATTAAACAACCACCGCGCCTCAATGAACTCTAAACCCTTATTCATCATAGTGGCGGAGTCAACAGAGATTTTAGGTCCCATGGACCAATTAGGGTGTTTACAGGCTTGGGCAGGCGTCATGGCCGCAAGTGTCGCAAGTTCCGACCGCAGGAAAGGTCCGCCTGAACCGGTTAACAAAATATGGGATATACCCGATGCAGCTAAATCGCAACGGCCGAGGTTAGCCTGCACTTCTAGGGGTAAACATTGAAAGATAGCATTATGCTCACTGTCCACGGGCAAGAGCACAGCACCAGAGCGCTTAGTCGCCTCAATAAACAACTCACCCGACATGACTAAAGCTTCTTTATTGGCCAGTAATACTCGCTTTCCCGCCTTCACGGCTTCAAGGGTTGGTACTAGCCCTGCCGCCCCGACAATCGCAGCCATTACAGTATCCACTTCGGCAGCCGTCACTAAACCGAGTAAATCGTTCATGCCAGTAGTGACTTGGATATTGAGCGCAGCGGGTAAAACGGCGCGTAATTGTTTCGCAGCCTCTTCATCCACCATATGCGCGACTTTCGGTTTATGGGCTACACACAAAGCCAGCATCTTATCAACGCTCGCATTGGCCACCAATCCATAGATGCTATAAGCCAATGGATTAGCCGAAATCACGCTTAAGGTACTAGCACCAATTGAACCGGTAGCACCCAAAATCACCATATTTTGCATAGCGTTACATCCAGAATGCAATGTAGATCAGGGTAAACACCGGCAAGGCTGCAGTCAGGCTGTCGATGCGGTCGAGCACGCCGCCGTGACCGGGCAAAATAGTGCCAGAATCTTTAATACAGGCCGCACGCTTAAACATACTCTCAGATAAATCGCCCAGCGCCGACACTAAAGCAACAAATAAGGTCACTGCCACAACTAAACCCAGTTCTTGCTCTGGTGAATAATACATAACACCGGCAACCACGAGCATAGTCGTCACTAAACCACCAAGTAGGCCTTCCAAGGTTTTAGCAGGGCTCACTGCAGGCATCAGTTTCGTTTTACCTATCGCTTTACCGACGAAGTAAGCCCCAGAATCAGCGGCCCACACAATCAACATCACTAACAGTACTAATACTGGGCCGTAATAGGGTGAAGTTTGTGAGCTAATGGATTTGAGTGCGATAAGAGCAACAAAGCAAGGCACTAAGGTTAACTGTCCAAACATGGACTTAAACATAGGATTCTTTTGCCAGAACTTAGCGCTTTTAGGATAAGTTACCACTAATAATAGTGATGCTAACCACCAGAGTGCACCAATATAGAGAATGGCCAAATAGATAGGATGTAACTGATGGCTTAACCAAACTGCATCGATTGGCACAATAAGATTAATTGCCACCAATAAGATACCAACTGTGAAGGTAAAGCTCCACTGAGTGACATCACACTGATTATCGATAATTCTTCCCCATTCCTTTGCTGCAATAAGGAAGACGGCAACTAAGGCCCAGGCGAAGTAGCTGGCAGGGAGCAAAAATATCGCCCCTAAAACTAATGGAACTAACCAAGTTGCTGTTATTATTCGTTGTTTTAGCAAAAAAAATCCCTCATGAGGTTTTACAATGCACGCATCTCATCAATCTGACTTCCAGTCAGACCAAAACGGCGCTGGCGACTTGCAAAAATGGCTATCGCTTCATGAAAAGCCTGTTCATCGAAATCAGGCCAAAGGGTGTCGGTAAACACCAATTCTGCATAGGCCGCCTGCCACAGCACAAAATTGCTGATGCGACAGTCCCCGCCCGTGCGGATCATTAAATCAACTTCACTCTGATTTTGCATGCACAAATGTGCACTTAAGGCTTCTTCGGTGAACTGACTGCTGGTCATTTCGCCAGTTTCGACCTTTTCCGCTAATTTTTGTGCTGCTTGAAGTATGTCCCAACGGCCACCATAGTTAGCCGCAACATTCAGAACCAAGCCAGTATTGCGAGATGTCTTCTCTTGGGCAGCAGCAATTTGCTTCTGTAATCGCGCCGAAAAGCGGCTGATATCGCCAATAATGTTGAGCTTAACCTGATTCTTATCCAGCAATTTAATTTCGCGCTGTAATACGGTAAAAAACAACTCCATCAGCAAGCTGACTTCTTTATCGGGTCTACGCCAATTCTCGCTAGAAAATGCGAATAAGGTTAGCGATTCAATGCCTAATTGGCTTGCCGTGCTTACGGCTCTTCTAACGGCCTTAACACCAGCCTTATGTCCCATCACTCGTGGTTTACCTTGGGTTTGTGCCCAACGCCCATTGCCATCCATGATAATAGCAACATGCTTAGGTAACGACTGTTTCACGAGTTCGGGTAATTGTCCCGGCAAGGTCGTTTGAGTGTATAAATCACTCTCACTCGTCCTAGGGTGCGGATCAAGTTCCACTGTGGATGACATCTAATACAGCCCTTTAAAATAGACAAACGCCGTGTAGTATACCCCTACACGGCGCATCAACTCTAGCTTATCGAACTGAGATTAGACTTCCATCAACTCAATTTCTTTGGCCGCTAAAATCTCATCGACCTTTTTAATGTGAGCATCGGTGAACTTTTGCACTTCTTCTTCACTGCGACGCACATCATCTTCAGTACAAGCTTTAGCTTTTTCAAGCTTTTTCACTTCAGAAATCGCATCACGACGCACGTTACGGATAGCAATACGACCGTTTTCAGCTTCGTTACGCACCACTTTGATGAAGTCTTTACGACGTTCTTCAGTCAACGCGGGTAATGGAATACGTAATGTCGCGCCAGCTGACATAGGGTTCAGACCTAAATCAGAGCTCATAATAGCCTTCTCAACGGCTTGGATAGCACTACGGTCAAACACAGTCACAGACAGAGTGCGTGAATCTTCAACACCCACGTTAGCCACTTGGTTTAGTGGCGTCATAGTGCCGTAGTAAGAGACTTGAATGGAATCCAGCAGGCTTGGGTGGGCACGACCGGTACGCACTTTTGCCATTTGGTTTTTAGTCGCGTCAACGCATTTACCCATACGCTCTTGCGCATCTTTCTTAATGTTCTCAATCACGTTAAATGTCCTTCTTGGTCATTAAATAACTTTTTTCGCTCTGATCAGCGTGCCTTCTTCTTCACCCATGATAACGCGGCGTAGAGCGCCAGGCTTATTCATGTTGAAGACTAAAATAGGCATGTCGTGATCACGCGCCATAGTAAAGGCGGCTAAGTCCATTACTTTTAATTCTTTTTCCAGAATTTCCGCATAAGTCACTTCATCATACTTAACGGCGTCTGGGTTCTTCATTGGATCTTCGGAGTATACACCGTCGACTTTAGTGCCTTTCAATACGACTTCAGCTTCGATTTCAATGCCGCGTAAACAGGCCGCAGAATCGGTCGTGCAGAAAGGATTACCTGTACCGGCAGCAAAAATAACCACTCGGCCAGATTTTAGCAAGCTGATCGCTTCAGCCCAATTGTAATCATCACACACACCCTTTAACGGGATAGCTGACATCAGACGAGCATTAACATAGGCACGGTGCAGGGCGTCTCGCATTGCCAAGCCGTTCATAACCGTTGCCAGCATACCCATGTGATCGCCCACCACACGGTTCATGCCTGCTTTTGCTAGGCCTTCACCGCGAAACAGATTACCACCACCAATAACCACACCCACCTGAATACCCAGCTCAACCAGCTCTTTCACTTCCTGAGCCATGCGATCTAATACTTTAGGGTCGATGCCGAAGCCTTCGTCACCCATCAGTGCTTCGCCACTTAATTTAAGAAGAATGCGTCTAAATGCGGGTTTTGGATTGGTGCTCATAATTTTTATCCTGGTCATAACAAGACCGCAGCTATTGCCGCGGTCTTGGGGGTATTTAGCGTTGGCGATTAAGCCTTTTTAGAAGCAGCGATTTGAGCAGCAACTTCAGCCGCGAAATCTTCTTCTTTCTTCTCAATACCTTCACCCACTTCTAAACGAATGAAGTTAGTGACTTTAGCGCCTTTCTCTTTCAGAATTTCGCCAACAGTTTTCTTTGGTTCCATGATGTAAGCTTGACCAGTCAAAGAAATCTCACCGGTGAACTTCTTCATACGACCAAGAACCATCTTCTCAGCGATCTCTGCCGATTTGCCTTCGTTCATTGACATTTCGATTTGCAGAGCTTGTTCTCTTGCAACGATTTCTGCAGGAACATCTTCTGGGTTCACGTATTCAGGCTTAGAAGCAGCAACGTGCATTGCGATGTGCTTTAAGGTTTCTTCGTCAGCTTCACCGGCAACAACAACGCCAATGCGCTCACCGTGACGGTATGAAGATAGGTTTGCACCATCGATGTACTCAACACGACGAATGTTGATGTTTTCACCGATTTTAGTTACCAATGCAACGCGTGCATCTTCAAACTGTGCTTTTAAATCTTCAAGAGTCACTTTAGATGCAGCAGCGGCATCTAATACTGCGTTCGCGAATGCTAAGAAGTTTGAATCTTTAGCAACGAAGTCAGTTTGACAGTTAACTTCTAATAGCGCAGCGAAACCTTCGCCATTCTTGATCAGAATTGTACCGTCAGCAGCGATGTTACCCGCTTTTTTAGCCGCTTTAGCAGCGCCAGACTTACGCATGTTGTCAATTGCTAACTCCATGTCGCCGTTAGCTTCTGTCAGAGCGTTTTTACAATCCATCATGCCTGCGCCAGTACGGTCGCGCAGTTCTTTAACTTGGGCAGCAGTAATTGCCATTGTTAAATCCTCTATAAAAAATCGACTAATTTGCAGATATAAAACAGGGGCCGAATGGCCCCTGTTAACCAATCAAAAATCTTGGTTAATAAGGGTGATGATAATCATCCCGCCTTATTATTATTCGGCTTCTACGAAACCGTCTTGCTCAGCTTGAACAGCCAAATCTTGACCACGGCCAGCTTTTGCAGCAGCAGCAACAGAAGAAGTGTACAGGCGGATAGCACGCATAGCGTCGTCGTTACCAGGAACGATGTAGTTAACACCATCTGGCGCAGAGTTAGTATCAACAACTGCAACAACAGGGATACCCAGGTTGTTAGCTTCTTTAATAGCGATATGCTCATGGTCAGCACCAATGACGAATAATACGTCTGGCAGGCCGCCCATGTTTTTAATACCACCTAAAGATTTTTCCAGCTTTTCAAGCTCACGAGTACGCATCAGCGCTTCTTTCTTGGTCAGCTTGTCGAAAGTACCGTCTACTGATTGGCTTTCCAGTTCTTTCAGACGTTTGATTGACTGACGAACGGTTTTCCAGTTAGTCAGCATACCGCCTAACCAGCGGTGATCAACATAGTACTGGTCACAAGACAGAGCAGCTTCTTTGATCGCTTCGCCAGCAGCACGTTTAGTACCAACGAATAATACTTTACCTTTCTTTGAAGCTACGTTGCTGATGAAAGCTAGCGCTTCATTGAACATTGGCACAGTATGCTCAAGGTTGATGATGTGAACACCGTTGCGAGCACCGAAAATGAATGGCTTCATTTTTGGGTTCCAGTAACGGGTTTGGTGACCGAAGTGGACACCGGCCTGAAGCATATCGCGCATTGAAACTGTAGTCATTTCTATTACCTTAAAATTTAGGGGGTTAGACCTCCACGTATCCCATGTCTTCGACCCCTGATATAACAACTGAGGGCACCCCGAAGAATGTGTCGACACGTGTGTGATTTAGTATTTAGACAAATAGCCATGTATAATGGCCGCCATCTTTAGTCTTGCAAGTATCAAAGCAGCGCAAAAGCTGGCTTGGACAATTCATCAAGACTTAAACATAACGGCGCGCTTTATACCATAAATAGCCCTAAAGCACAAATTTTTGCATTAGGTTGCGTGGCCAACAGACATTAAAGACACAAGAGAAAACGCAATGAGTATAGTCATCAAGACCGCTGAAGAAATTGAAAAAATGCGTGCTGCGGGCAAACTAGCCGCACAGGTATTAGAAATGATCGCGCCGCATGTTAAACCGGGCGTGACCACCAATGAGCTCAATGACCTCTGCGCCAAATATACCGAAGAGCAAGGTGCGATTTCGGCGCCGCTTAACTACCATGGTTTTCCTAAATCCATTTGTACTTCTGTAAACCATGTGATTTGCCACGGCATTCCAAACGACAACCCACCATTGAAAGAAGGCGATATCCTCAATATCGACATCACAGTGATTAAAGACGGTTATCATGGCGATACCTCGATGATGTTTTTAATCGGTGAAGTGAGCGCGAAGGACAAACGTCTGTGCCGCATCGCGCAAGAAAGCCTGTATTTAGCTATTCGTAAGGTTCGTCCAGGTTTAAAACTGGGTGAAATTGGCAATACTATCGAAAAATTCATCAAAGCCAGCAAAACAGGGCTTGAGAAATATTCCATCGTGCAAGATTATTGTGGCCACGGTATTGGCTCGGGTTTCCATGAGGAACCTCAGGTCATGCACTACCGTAACGGCGATAACACAGTATTACGCCCAGGCATGTGTTTCACCATTGAACCTATGATCAATGCTGGTCGCCACACGACCATACTCGATCGCGATGATAAGTGGACGGTAACGACCTCCGATGGTAAAAATTCAGCCCAGTGGGAACATACCTTACTGGTGACTGAAAAAGGGGTTGAAGTACTTACCCTGCGTGAGGATGAGGATTTCCCACGTATCATCAATCACGAGCGATAGGCCACACTAACAAGCATAAAAACAAGGGACTCGATGAATATAGCTCTGCTCGCTAAACAATCATTAATCGAACAGAATCAGATTCTTTTGGCCAGTTTTAAGGCTAAAACCCCGATTGAAGAGCTCGTCACTCAGCGCTGTCAATTTGTCGATGCCCTTGTCAAGCAAGCTTGGGAACAGCACGGTCTAAGGGAATATGATATTGCCCTGATTGCCGTGGGCGGCTATGGCCGTGGGGAGCTGCATCCCCACTCGGATGTCGACTTGCTGTTCCTGTTTAATGATATCTTGTCACCCGCCGCCGAAGCAGCACTCAGTCAGTTTATTGCCTTTCTGTGGGATGCCAATCTGGAAATCGGCCACAGTGTCCGTACGTTAAACGACACGATTATCCTCGGCCGTGAAGACATCACCATAGCCACCAATCTGTTAGAGGCACGATTGCTCGAAGGGCCCGAATTTTTATTCGATCAACTTTATGATGCGATTCGTCAAAGTGACTTTTGGACTTCAAGCGATTTTTTTATCGCAAAACGGGATGAGCAAAATGCCCGCCATGCCAGAGCCAGTGCCTTCGATTTAGAACCCAATATCAAGAGTTGTCCCGGTGGTCTTAGGGATATTCAAACCATTGCTTGGGTAGCCATGCGTCACTTTGGCGCCGCTCGCCTCGAAGAATTAGTCCAATACGACTTTTTAGAGCCCGGTGAATTAGAAGAGCTGCTCGAATGTCAGCACTTTTTGTGGAAGTTACGCTTTGCTCTGCATATGGTGGTCGGTCGCGATGAAAATCGCTTGCTCTTTGATGTACAACGCCAAGTTGCCGAGCTTATGGGGTATGAAGACGCCACCCAGCTTGCTGTTGAGCAAATGATGAAACGTTACTATCGCACGGTACGTCGAGTGATGGAGCTAAACGAAATGTTGCTGCAGCTGTTTAAACGGGCAACACTGGGGCATACAAAAGCTTTAGAAATTCAATCGATAGATAAACACTACCAGCGCCGCGGCACTTTTATTGAAGCGCTAAGCGATGATCTTTTCGATAGCGGCGAAGAAATTGTCCGGCTGTTTTTGTTGGTCGCTAAAAACTCCAACATCAAAGGTATCTACGCACCAACGCTGCGTTCGCTGCGCCGAGCAAGACGCGCCCAGCCGCAAGCCTTACAAGAAAACCCGCTTTGTCGCCAAGCCTTTATGGAAATTCTGCGCCACCCTCGCGGCATTGTTGCTTTGTCTTTAATGCATAAACACGGTGTGTTATCGGCCTATCTACCCGCATGGCGAAATATTGAAGGCCAGATGCAGTTCGACCTGTTCCACGCCTATACAGTCGATGAACACACCCACAGATTACTGCTCAATATCGAGCGTTTTTCCCAAGCCGAACAAAAGGAAGAATTTCCCTTAGGCTCGATTCTGATCAACCAACTGCCGAAAAAGGGCTTACTGGTATTAGGCGCTATCTTCCACGATATCGCCAAAGGCCGCGGTGGCGATCACAGTAAACTAGGCTCAAGCGATGCCCTCGCCTTTTGTAAGCTGCACGGGTTAAACGATCACGATGGCCGTCTAGTCGCTTGGCTGGTTGAGAATCATCTAGTGATGTCTGTCACCGCCCAGCGCCGTGATATTTCCGATCCCGATGTGGTGGCCGACTTTGCCAATAAAGTCCGCGATGCCGTGCATTTAAGCTATCTGTACTGCTTAACCGTCGCCGATATCTGCGCCACCAACGAAAAAACCTGGAACAACTGGAAAGGCTCACTGCTGCGCGATTTGTACTTTTCGACCCAAAGGGTGCTCGCCCGCGGTAAAGAAAAACCCGTCGATATTCGTGCCAGAGTGCGTGAATACCAAGCTAAGGCGAAAAAAGAGCTGCTGCGCCGCGGATTGAAAGAGAAAGATCTCGATGCCCTGTGGCAACGTTTTAAGGCAGATTACTTTTTACGCCATCAGCCAAATCAAGTCGCGTGGCACGCCGAAGCAATTTTAAAGCACAAACAACAGGATGAGCCTTTAGTCTTAGTGTCCAAACACACCACCCGTGGTGGTACTGAGCTATTTGTCTATTGCCAAGACAGACCTAAATTGTTCGCAACTGTGATGGCGGTACTCGACAATAAAAATATCAACGTCCATGATGCCAACATCATGACGTCAAAAGACAATTATGCCCTCGATACCTTTGTGATCTTAGAGCAGGATGGTGAGCCCGTTAGCCAGCTTTCACGCATCCAAAGTATCCGTAAGGCGCTTGAGAAAGCCCTGTCGAGCGACAGTCCAAAACTGCCGCGCTTTAGAAAACTATCGCGCAAGATGAAACCTTTTAATGTGCCGACACAAGTGAGTTTCCTCGAAAGCAGTCGTCATGGTACAAGTATGATGGAGCTTATCGCCTTAGATTCTCCAGGATTACTGGCAAAAGTCGGGGATATCTTTTACCGTTGCAACACAACATTACTTGCGGCCAAAATCACCACCATTGGTGAGCGAGCCGAAGACTTTTTTATGCTGCAGACCAATGACGGCTTGCAACTTAACGAAACCCAAGAGAATACCCTCAGGGACGCTTTAATCAGTGCCCTGAGTGCAAAGAATATCGAATCAGTTAATTAACGAGACCAGTGGGAGAAGTAAATGGAGGCTTTACGCCAACGTATTGAGGCGGCTTTTGAAGCGCGCGCCGACATCACACCAAGCACAGTTGACGCCGGTGTGCGTGACGATGTGCAAAATGTCATCAATATGCTCGACAAAGGTGAAGTCCGTGTCGCCGAGAAAATCGACGGACAATGGCATGTGCACCAATGGCTGAAAAAGGCGGTATTACTGTCCTTCCGTATTTTCGATAACGTGGTTATCGATGGCGCCGAAACCAAATACTTCGACAAAGTGCCGTTAAAATTTGCCGAATATGATGAAGCCCGCTTTAAAGCGGAAGCCATTCGTGTAGTGCCTTCGGCGACAGTACGTAAAGGCTCATTCATAGGTAAAAATACCGTGTTGATGCCATCCTATGTGAACTTAGGTGCCTATGTTGATGAAGGCACTATGGTTGACACTTGGGCGACCGTTGGCTCATGTGCACAAATCGGTAAAAATGTGCATTTATCTGGCGGTGTAGGTATTGGTGGCGTACTTGAGCCATTGCAAGCGGGCCCAACCATCATCGAAGATAACTGCTTTATCGGTGCGCGTTCTGAGATTGTTGAAGGCGTCGTGGTTGAAGAAGGCTCAGTGATTTCCATGGGTGTGTATATCGGCCAAAGTACTCGAATTTATGATCGCGAAACCGGCGAAGTGCATTACGGTCGTGTACCAGCAGGCTCTGTTGTTGTTTCTGGCAACTTACCATCAGCCTGTGGCAAGTACAGCCTCTATGCCGCTATTATCGTTAAGAAAGTCGATGCAAAAACCCGTAGTAAAGTGGGTATCAACGAATTACTGCGTATTGTTGATTAACAGTCACAGCATTTGTTCGATAACATGAGTTCCATAAAAAGATGCCTAAGGGCATCTTTTTTATTGTCGGTAAAATTTAGCCTACGATTGAGCGATCACTGCCCAGCTTTATAATAACTGTTTAATAAAGTACTTAAATCAAACGCTCTACTTCACGGAATGCATTTCTCGTCATGGCAATAGCCCGCCAGCCGATAATCCCCAATGGCTGCTGCGCTTTGTTCACCACCACAAGATATTCTGAGTCTAGTAAATTCAACTGCAGTAATGCATCTTCCGATGTGGCCACCTCACTGATAATAGGCACTGAATGCTCCATGATCTGATGGGCTTTTTTATGTAAAGATGCCCTATCCAGTTCACGCTCAGCCGCAGTGCCAAGTAATGGGCTAAACCAATGTTCCAGTAAGCGACTCGTGATCACCCCTAGTATCTTATGTTGCTCATCCAATACCACGGCCACCTTAGCATGGGCAGTCGTAAGTAAACGCTTAATATCAACTAACTCATGGTCGAGTGAAATAGTGACTAAAGGTTCAAGCGGCGCAGCACCGATATGATCGCTAATACTCAACTCTCGATTAATCAAAATCGCTAAACAAGTTTCGACTATCTCAGGGTCAAAAAGTGTCCCTTTACCCGCACGCAGCACTTCAGTCATTTTCTCCAGCCCTAACGATGGGCGATAAGGCCTGTGGGACAATATCGAATCGGCAACATCGGCGACAGCAATAATTTTCGCCTCATATAAAATCGCCTTATCCTTTAAGCCCGCGGGATAACCTGAGCCATCGAGCCGCTCATGATGCTGTAAAATCATCTCTTTAATGGGCCAAGGAAACTCCACATCCTCAATAATTTCAGCACCATGTAATGGGTGAGTCTGAATTAATGCGTATTCTTCTTTTGAAAGTTTTGACGGTTTTGTCAAGATCTGCGATGGAATCGCTAACTTGCCGATATCATGGACTAAGGCACCAATCTTCAGCCCTTCTAAACGCAGCGGGTCTAAACCTAATTTCTCACCAATCAAATAACTTAATTGCGCCACCGACTTTTGATGCCCTGCGGTATAGGCATCTTTCAGTTCTAATGCCTCAGAAATAGCACTAATAAGCTGTGTTAACGATTGAGATAATTGCTCTTTTTGCGCTTTAATGATTTTGGACTGGCGGGATACCGCGCGCAATGTGCGTGGTAGTTCAATGCTGTGCCATAAAATGCTGGCAAAAGTCAGTAATGATCTCGCATCATTACGACTATAAGGCTCGTTACGGTCGACCACGCACAGCATGCCCACTAAGCGACTGCGAAATAAAATCGGCACCGCCAAGTAACGCCCTCCAAGTAGCAGTTTATCTAAGGGCAAATCCCCTAAGCGCCTTTGGGAGTCGGTTTGATTTTGGATGATCGGCTTATAATCTCGCACACATTCGAGCCATACGCGGCTTTCAAGTTCTGACACTTGGGTATTATCTTCAACAAAATCGGCTTGATTAGCCTCTGCGTGGGGATACTCAGAACGCGCGGCGAGTGTGAGTGTTTTTAACTTTTCGTTATGCAACAGAATAAAGCCATATCGACTGCCAGTGAGTGACATCGCCTTAGAAACTGCGACTTTAAATACTTCTTCTTGGGAGGATTTAATCACATCTTCAATGTGTTGCAGCCAAGCATCGCTGGCTTGAATCGCTCGACGATAATCCGAGTGCAACTCCTTCATCTGCGGATCTTCAAAATTGATGTCGGATAGAATCAAATACCATCCCATTTCAGGCAAAGAATGCAGCGCGAGATGCACACGTATGCCGCGATGATCTTGTAATTGAAAACCTATTTCTTGGCCGCGTCGCCTCACAATATCGGCGCATAGTTCAGCATTAAAAGCACTAAACAATTGGCTAATGGGTTGATTAATGATTTGCGCCGCAGAGCGTTTACAACGGCAGTAAAAGGCTTGGCTCATCCGTAGCACACAAAACTGCTCATCTAGCTGTGCCCAAGATAAATTCAAACTATCGGGCAAGTCTTTCATTCCAACGATAAGGCTTTGACGAGTTGACATCCAGCACTCCGACCTGTAATTCGAGCATGGGCAATACACTATACCGCTATGTTCACCCCAATGTGAGCACTATAAAATCTCCAATAAACATAATGATAGCTGATTTCATGACAGACGCGGGTTAAAATAAACGCCGCTGAATGTCATGCCATTGCCACAACTCACCTACATCTTAGAAAACGATCGTTTTATTGCCGTACACGACCACTTGTTCGTTGAGCACTAATTGCAGCGCTTTACTCAATACACTCTTTTCAACATCGCGCCCAGCACGTGCCATTTCTAAGGCGCTATAACTGTGGTCGACGGGAATCACGTCTTGCTTGATGATCGGCCCTTCATCGAGGCAATTATTCACAAAATGCGCCGTCGCACCGATAATTTTCACCCCGCGCTCCCAAGCCTGACGATAGGGTGCTGCGCCGATAAAGGCAGGTAAAAAAGAATGGTGAATGTTGATGATGCGATTAGGATATTGCGCCACAAAATCTGGAGTTAGCACCCGCATGTACTTAGCCAACACCAGATAATCTGGCTCATATTGCGATACCGCGGCCAACAGTACTTGCTCGTGTTGAATTCGGTCCAAGCCTTCGTGGCTCACCAGATGAAAGGGGATGTTAAACTTCTCTGCCAATTCACGTAGTGCATCATGGTTACCCACCACAGCGGCAATCTCGACACTTAAACCACCGTAATAGGCTTTCATTAACAAATCGCCTAAACAGTGCGCTTCCTTTGTGACTAACACCACAATACGTTTTTTACCTGCGCTAACTAACGTCATATGATTTTGCGTAGGCAGTACGTCACGCAGATCCTGCAATAACTGTTCGCTGTTAAAAATGCCCTCTAACTCAGTTCGCATAAAGAAACGCCCTTGGGCATTATCCACAAACTCACTGTTTTTGATGATATTCAGTTTATGAGTAAAACAAACACTGGTGATTTTAGCGATGAGGCCTTGGGCATCAGCGCAATCCGTCAGTAAGATTTTACGCTCTATGGATGGCGAAGTATTACCGCGAGTTTCAGTCATTTGTTGCAAAGTTGGCTCTCCTATATTGTCCCTACATCGAGTTTGCCATAGCAAATCATGCTGAACAGTATGAAAACCCTATAATGCGAAAATAAAAATGATATTTCAGAGGCTTGAATCAATAAAATGTAAAAATTAAGCAGTTAATTTTGTAAAAACACAATCCTAGCGGCGAGTATCTAAGTAACGCTGCAATACTTTACGCAAGGTTTCGGCCTTAGTGCCGTAAACCACCTGCACACCTTTGCCCATAACGATCACGCCCTTAGCGCCCAACTGAC
The DNA here is from genome assembly GCF_025653905.1 of Shewanella sp. SM71. Classification (NCBI taxonomy): domain Bacteria; kingdom Pseudomonadati; phylum Pseudomonadota; class Gammaproteobacteria; order Alteromonadales; family Shewanellaceae; genus Shewanella; species Shewanella sp. SM71. The sequence continues at coordinate 458,806 of NZ_JAKKRW010000001.1, read as the reverse complement.
TCAAACGCACCTTATTGACTAACTCGGGCTTGTGTACGCTCAAGCGTAACCGTGTCAAACAAGCATTAAGTTCAACGATATTTTCACGCCCGCCGAGCGCCGCAATAATCGCCCGTAAACTTTCTTTGGGTCCTTTACTGTCGTTATGCTCAAGCCTACCGGGAGTTTTCAAATTAAAGGCTAAAATACTCAGTCTAAACAACAGGTAATATATTATGGCGGTTAAAGGCCCAAGGAAAATAAACCAGCTGGCATTACGGGACAATGGAAATAGCAGCGTAAAGTCCACCAGCCCTTGGGAGAATACTATGCTGTGGTGAATATCCAGCATAATACAGACAAAATAAGCGAGCCCAGTGAGTAAGGCGTGAATAATAAATAGAATCGGCGCCACAAACATAAAAGCAAATTCGATAGGTTCAGTCACCCCAGTTAACCAACTTGCCGCCCCCGCCGAGAGCATAATACCCGCCACGCGATTCCGCTCTGAGGGATCAGCACAGCGCCACATTGCCAGTGCAGCCGCCGGTAATCCCCACATTTTAATCAGATAACCACCGGCAAGGTTTCCCGCCTGCGGATCGCCCGCTAAATAGCGCGCCACCTCACCACGAACGACTTCATGCCCCAATAACTGATATTGGCCCACCTCTAAGTAAAAAGGCGCATTCCAAATATGATGTAAGCCAAGGGGAATAAGTAACCGCTCTAATGCGCCATACACGCCAAAAGCAATGGCTGGTTTTTGATAAACCGCCCAGTCGGATACGCGCTCAATCAATAAAGCTAAGGGTGGCCACACATGGGCGAGTACATAACCTAGGCTCATCGCTAGGGGAATAATAAGTAAAGATGCACTGCGACGTCCCTCGAAGAAAGAGAAAATCGCAGGCAAGCGAATATATTGACTCCAACGGACTGCGAGGCAAGTAATACCACCAAGCATCATACCACCTGCAATTCCAGTATCTAAGGTATCCATTCCTAATAAAGGTTGGGTTGGAAGTCGATACAAATCGGCCAGTGCGGCTAACGTCGCTGTCATCACCCCATAACCAAACACTGCCGAAAAGGCGGCAATACCTTGATCGCGACAAAAACCAATAGCAACAGCCACGGCAAATAACATCGGCATAATGGCGAAAATGAGTTTGCCTACCGCCAGCATCAGCACTGTCAGCTCTTCGGGCATAAAAGGAATCGGACTAACAGTTAAGCCGAGCATAACCCCAGCTGCGGGTAAAATGGCAATAGGAATAAGCAGCGCTTGGCTTAAGCGCTGGGCAAATTTAAACCACTGTAGATTGACGAAACTACCTAAGCGACGAGCTCGGTTTTGACGACTTGATTCCAGCGTTCTAGCCATTTTATCGCTTCAACCTCAGGTTCCATGGTTTCACAGGCATCAATTTCGAGTAATTCCACCAGCGGCTTAGCGCCAAGTTCACTCAAGAGTGCATCTACAGACTTACCTGCACCGCAGAAAGTCTCATAACTTGAATCACCTAGAGCTATCACACTGTATCTAAGCTCAGGTAAGTAGGGTGCTAGATGTTTAAGATTATGGTACCAAGACTGAATATCATCGGGTAAGTCCCCTTGTCCGGTCGTCGAAGTCACCACCACTAACAATTCATCCTGAGGAGGAATAAAGCTTGCTACCTCATTAGGTTGCCACAATGTGACATCATAACCTAAAACTTGCATTTCTTTCTCTAGGGTTTCAGCGGCAAATTGTGCACTACCATATACAGTGCCAAACACCAGATTCACCTTTTTCATGATACACTCCACATCGCGTTGCAAACCTTATTAGGCTGACCTTACTTTATTGTTCAGCGTATGAGCAAGCTAAGGCGCAAATTTTTTATAAATCAAGCCATTGAGCGTGAGAAAATATCTAATGCGACAGTCCACCCGCCAAAAACACCTCAAGCAGCACCACAAAACAACCCATATTCGGCGTAAAAACTATTTCCACTCCGCCCAGCAAAATCTCATATCGCCACTTGCACTCACGTCTGGATTCTCAACCTTAGCCGTCATGATGCAAGAGCTGCGGCCACAAACAGCACAAACGCCACAACTCCTCGATTAAGCAATCCACCTCGTTTTAAATTCGATGACTTTAGTTTCAATAACAAAGCAAAGTGAATGCACTTAATTTTATTCACGCGGCTAAGTTGATATCACCATATCAAGCATTGGCTGCTTGCTGTTCACGCCTCTTGGGCGATGAATAACTCAGCTTGCTGACTCAAGGTCGCCTCATCCCAACCTAGCTCGGCAAACACGGTTTCCCACTCAGGCTCGAGCTCGGTTTCTATGCTGAGCCGAGTTTGAGTTATAGGGTGTGTAATGGTGAGTTTTTTTGCGATAAGCCACAGGCGATTAATACCGAAATGCTCACGAAAAAATGCATTTTGCTTACCATCGCCATGGGTGGTATCACCGACGATGGGGTGGCGTAAATGCGCCATGTGTCTTCTGAGCTGATGCTTACGCCCCGTTTTAGGACTCAAGCGTACCAGTGCGAAACGGCTAGTGGGATATCGGCCTGACTGATACGGAATTTCAGTATTGAGTAACGGCTCATAAGCCGTCACAGCCTCCTGCGCCGCTTTATTGGGATCGGCATTCTTATCGCCTAATTCATCCAACTCAACCTTAAGCGCATAATCTAAAATACCGCTCTCATGCATATTACCGCGCACTAAAGCCAAATATTGTTTTTCAATCGTATGGGAAGCAAATTGCTCACACAGAGCATTGGCCACTTCACTACTCTTGGCAAACAAGAGCACGCCGGATGTCGGCCTGTCGAGACGATGTACAGGAAACACATGGCAGCCCACTAAGTCACGGGTCAGCTGCATAGCAAAAAATCGCTCCCGACGCGCTAAATAACTGCGGTGGACCAATAAGCCTGCGGGTTTATGAATTGCCACTAAGTGCTCATCTTCATAAAGAATTTCAATCTCAGGCGCCTGCTCTTCTGAATCATCCTCTTGGGATACATTCACTGCATTTTCAGGCGTTTCAAGCCAGATATCATCTTGATTCATTTAACAACATATCCAATTCATTCAATAGGCTAATTAAAGTTTGGCGCGGGGGCATATCCAGCCAAACATGTTCAGCCATAGGGGCAATCGCAATTTGAGTCGGCAATGGCGCCCCCGTTTCGATTAAAGTCTGCATTCTAGGCAGCAAAATAAACTGCAGCCACTGCTCAAGGGGCATAAGATCACAGGCAAAAGGTGCTGTGCTTGCCATTGCAGCGGGAGAAGGCGCTTGCTCAGACCACAACTCGGCCGCTTGCAGCGCGTGGGTAATCTGAGCCAATTTAGCTTGGGTTTGACTGTATAACATAGCTTTCAGATCCATTCTCATGTTAGCCATTGTGATTGAGGAACTCCCCACAATTCACTGGCCGAATAGGTCGATTAAAGTGCCGCAATCATACCATCCAGACGCACTTCCCCCTATAATGGCGCCAATTTATTGAGCCTCTTTGATTGATATGGCAGCCAAATGACTGAAATTACAACTTTAAGCCAGTTTTTAACCACAGCCAAAACCCAGTTCCAAGTGTATGATCTTGGCCGTAGGGTGCAACATATTGATATGCTCGCGTTTCACCAAATCGAATCTCTGTCAGCCCCTTATCCTTATCCCATTCAAGGGCATGCACAATTTGCTATTGTCTTTTGGGATGCTAGCCAGCAGCACTTTATTTGGTTTCTAAAACTGGCGTTAGATGAGCAAGGATTACTGTCGCCCGCGCCTCGCTCACAATTTATCGAAATGATATTAGCGGCACTAGGGCAAGATCCCACTCAGCCGCTCAGTGATGAGCAGCAAGAACAACTCGCGAATAATCCGTTTAATTTCAAGCCAAGCCAAGAAAAACTGGCCGTATTTAACGCACTCGTTCGTAAACAACTTGGCCAACGCGCTTCATCACAATACGAGTTTGCCGTGCAATATCTGTCAGGCCAAGTTGCCCCATCACAATGGCAACATATTGGAATGCAAGGCATAGCTGATGTGTGTGTACGTGCAAAAGAATTTGATCATGAGCAGCACTTGGTATCGAGTTTTGATACAGCCGCCATTGAAGTGCAAATCGCCCTATGCCAATGTCTTGAACACTTACTGATTAGCGACACACTCGCCGATAAGATTCTCGCGAAACTTCAAGACGCAGCGCCAGAACACCAAGCCTATTTCCTTCGCGCTTTGGCTTCTAGCGCCAAACACAGCCAAAAAGCGTTTGCGCATCTACACGGCCAATCCTCTTTAGATACCAATGCCCTCATCAGCATTGCCGGACGTAACTGGTCGGTATTAAAACAAGATTCAAGTCGCAGTCTTTACTTAGAAGCTTTAGCACTGCAGCCCCAAGCCTTTTTTAATCAGGTCTTTGCTGATATTGTGGCTATTCCTAGTTTGCGCAATCAACTACTAGGCGAATTAAGAAATCCCAATCGAAGTGTTCAACTATCACAAGCCATAGGTGGTTTGTTTAAGGCAGCTAGCAAATGATGTCAGATTTACTGTTAATTATTGGCCTCGTCGTGATTGCCGCATTCTTTTGGCAACTACGCCAAATGGCAGAGTTGAGCCGTATTTTTGCCGAAAAAGAATGTTGGCGACAAAAAGTTCAACTGTTAGCCATTGCCATGGAAACTGCCCGCCCTAGCATTGGCGGCACGACGGGGATCTGCTGGAAGGCGAAATATTTATTTGAATTCAGCACCGACGGCATTAACCAATACCGTGGCCATATTTGGATGCAAGGCAAGAAAATTCAAAAGATTGAATGGCCTATCTTCCCTGAGCCTGAATGGCATGAAGCCCCAACGTCACAGGGTAAGTTTGGCGGGTGTGGTACGCAAAGTGGTTGTAACTCAGGCAAATGCCATTAAGCTTTTATCGACAATGTTGGCTCAAATAAAATGTGAGCCAACATAGAGAGCAAGACATCATTCTTTTTTATCGTAAATACGGCTAAAAAATAACTCACTGTCAAAGTTAAAAAAGAAAGGGCGCGGCCCTAAAGCCACGCCCTCCTATTCTCTGTTAAGCTATCCCGCTATTTTTGTGCTCCCTGCACCATCCATGCGTCAATCTGCGTCCTGCTTCATCCCTGCTCAATCCTTGAGGTCCCTTGTACTCATGTACTTCCCTATCTCTTGGTCATCCAGTCCCAAGCTTGCTCTTTCCTGAGCGGTTCCATCATCATCCATGAATTGCATCCATTCAATTGCACTCCCTGTGCCATTGCCATCCTATGCAATGAGTCTATCAATCCTTGATAGTCTCCCTTCCTTGGTATTGGCTCTCTTTCATCCTGAAAGGCCTATATCCCTATCTTTCCTTAAGTCACATTCCTTAGTCACTGTTCGATCATCCTGATCGCCAACATCCTGTTGCCCGCAATTCCTTCTACAAGATGAATTCTACGCCAACCAACGAAAGTACTCATTGTGGATTATTTAAAATGTTAACGAAGATGGTGAGTTCAACTGATAAAAAATAGACTAAATTACTGATATAAATAAAAATAATAACCAGCCACAAGACATAACCACCCTTTGAACTTACAAATTACTTACATACTTGTGAGAGATCTCTTACACGGAGGATGGCAATTCGAATCAAAAGTAAGCAAAGCGCTAGATGTTCTCCCCTGAAGGACTTATGCATAAACAGCTATCACTCAAAATTCGACAAGCATTCGGCGCATGACCAAAACACGTCAACACAGAGTAAATCATTGGGCAATAAGAGAAGTAAGACTGGTAAACATGCTTTACGGCGAGAAGTCTTTAAGCAGCGTTAAGATAAAGTCTGTGCGAATAGCGTTATAGCGTGAATAGCGTTATAGCTTGGCAAAGCCAGATTAATGCTGAAAATGAACCAAAGAAAAGGGCGCAACTAAAGTGCGCCCCATTTATCCTTTGTAAGCCGTCCTGCTCGATTTGTGCTCCCTGCACCATCCATGCGTCTGCTTGCGTCCTGCGTCGTCCCTGTAATCCCTTTTCGTCCCTGTGTATCAAACTTACGTGAGATAACACTCAGTCCCTTGACCTGTAAATCCTTTTTACAGAGCCTGTCACTTCCTATGACGTATTCCTATTGCATCCTGCAAAATTTATTTTCCATAGATTAGTACAAGCTGTTCACCCTTATACTTTATCCTTATCTCGACACATCCTGTTTCGAGTTCATGCTTAATCCTTAAGCGTGTCCTGTATTCTTCCTGAAATTCATCATCCTGACGATACAACTCACTGTCCCTAATCATCCTTGAAAAGCAATCCTGCTTTTCCTTAGCCTATCCGAGGCGAATGACAGTTTTCCTACCGTCAGCGATTTCAACCTTGAAATCTTAATTCGTTGCTTCTTGCGTCCCTTTGGCCTGTTTCGCTTTCCTTGCTATCCATTTGCTTTGGCCATGAGTGAATTCTACGTTAACCCTAACTTTTTTGTTCGGCTCAAAGAACGGACTACAAAATTAATTACGGACCAACCAAAGGAAAATAAATACAACCCAATGATTCTATTTAAAATTAAATATCGCAGAACAAAAAACAATCAAAAAGAAAACATTATGTCCTACAACGTTTGTAAGCGATCTCTCACACGGGCATGGGCATCTCACTCTGGCAATTTTTTTAACGTTTAAAAAAGCGGCAGATCATCTGCGCAAACATCACCCAATCTGCCATCAAACTGTAAAAAGGATACTGAAATGTCGCGGGTCGATTCTTCTCAAATACGAAGTGTCCCACCCACGCAAAACCATAACCAACAATAGGAATGAACCAACATAGCCACCAGGCTTGTGAAACCAAGGCAATGCCAATCAGCAGCAGAACTAAACAACTGCCAACAAAGTGTAATTGCCGACAAATCGGGTGCTGGTGTTGGGATAAATAGAAAGGATAAAAATCGGCGAAACGTTTATAAGAGTTAGTCATCTTGTTGAACCGAATAGAATAAAAGTTGGCCATGAATACTGCCAATACTCAGCTCGCCTATGGATACAAAGTCATGCTGAGTAAACAGTTGCAAGTGGTTCTCCTGAGCGATAAACACACCAATGCCATCCAAATCAGGCTGCTCATCACACCAACTCACCACAGCTTGTACTAACTTATGTCCAAGTCCTTTGTGCTGTTCATTTGGTGCAAGAGCAATAAACTGCAAAATACCGCAGTGCTTACTGGGTAAAAGTTCAATAATACTGGACTCTTTGTTCATTAGCGCTTGAGTCGATTGCCAACCTGTACCTAACAACATCTTTAAGCGCCAATGCCAATAACGCCCTTCCCCTAAAGGCACTTCTTGAGTAACTACACAGGCTAACCCAAAGAGTCTTTCATGGTCGAATAAACCAATGAGGGCTTGTTTTTGTTGCCATAACGTATTTAGTTCTTCCCTGATTGCGGCGCGCAATTTTTGCTCATAAGCGGCTTTGTCTGAGGTAAAGAGTGAATCGACAAAAAAAGGATCATCATGGTAAGCGTTATAGAGAATAGAAGCGGCAATGCGTAAGTCTTCCGCGGTCAAATAGACTGCGCGGCAGTCCTCCAGAATTTCATTGTCCATCGTTAGCATTCCTTGACTTAGCTCACACTTTTTTATGCGTAACTGTTAATCTACCAAGGAAACTAAAAAGTGCAAATTTTAATCATAGATTGCATTTTTCAATCAGGCGCTTACTCTAAACGAAGGCACTATACTGAAAAGGAAATAATGATGGATACAACTCCAGTAGACTTAAGCCACTTGTTTGAGCAACTCGGTTTAGACAGTAGCGACGAGGCCATAGCGCAGTTTATTGCAACCCATGATATCGACCATCACATCCATTTAAGCCAAGCGCCCTTTTGGACCCCAGCCCAAAAGAGCTTTATCATTGAAGGTTTAGAAGCCGATGCCCTCTGGACTGAGCCCATTGAGCAATTAGACACTCAGCTACGTAAACGATAAGACTCGTTGGTTCAGATTTTACCGTAAGCCGTTTCACCCCAACCCACTAAGGCATTGTTGCTCAGCACGATAGGCGTGCATTCATCCTTAGTGGTTTTTCCATCGCCATTATTACGCTGGGTACGATAAAACAACACTAAGACTTCTTTATTGGCTTCACCTTGTTGAGCACTTTGTTGAATATAGGCTTCACTAAAATCAGCGGTGCCCATTAAGATCATCACTTGGTCTTTAGGCATACCTAAGCTCAGCTTGGTTAAGTTAGTGCGATTTTTATCCTGCACTTTCTCCCAAGATTCGCTGCTATCCCAGCCCGATTCTCCATCACCGACATTGACCACGCAGCCGCTAAGACCTAAGCTTGCGAGCCCTAAAAAAGTGATGGCGATAAGTTTGTTATTCAATTTATGGTTCATCATGTGACATCCTGTGTAATTATTATTGAAGCTTAAAAAATGGTATTTCGGCTGGACAATAAGCAAAATAAATGCCACAAGACAACACACTGTTTTTAAATGAAAAATTTAATTATTATTTTAAAATTGGTTTAAACAATTCAACAAATTAAGGAATTTTGCTAATTATGAGTCCCCTTGACCAAGTATTAGCGGCCGCACGTTCGCTCGAAGCCTGCGGTAAAGTACCGAGCCTTGCCTTAATTAAAACCCGTTTAGGTAGTAGCCTACCTTTACCTATATTGATCCAAGGCTTACAGCAATTTAAATCTATGCCTAAGGCGGATCGCGAGCGTTTAGCTGAGTTGCAAACTATCAGCCCTACAACTGACACTCCCGCAACTAACGATACCTTAACCCTTGCAGTGCTCGCCGAGCGCCTGCAGATGCAACAGGCGTATTTTGAACGTCATGCTGAGCAGCAAAAAACAGAAATAATGCAATTAAAAAACGAACTGCTTGAACTTAAACAACGCATCAACTTATTAGAAATCCAAGGAAAAACAGCTTAATGTTTGTCACTGAACTGCGCTTCGAATGCTTCGCCGACACCACGATATCTGCCGCCGAGAAGGCAATTAATCAGCTCCTTGAAGCCTATCGAGCTAATGGTCAAATCTTAGGGCGAGAATTTGCGGTCGCCTTTAATGACGGTGAGTTTAGAGTGCGTTTATTGATGCCAGAGAAAAGCAGTTTAGCGCACAAATATCACAGCCCTTGGGTCAAAAAAGCCTTAGTAGAATTAACCGACGCTAAACTACTCGCGCCGCGGGAAAAGTTTATTGGTCAGGATATCAATTCTGAAGTAAGTAATACCGAAACACCCAGCTGGCAACTGCTATACACCAGTTTTGTGCACATGTGCTCGCCCCTACGCAGCGGCGACAATTTATTGCCCATTCCCCTGTACCGTATACCCGCAACCTTTAATGGCGATCATAAACGTATTATCCGTTGGCAGAGCGAATGGCAAGCCTGCGACGAGCTGCAAATGGCGGCGGCCACTAAGGCAGAATTTGCCGCGCTAGAGGAATTATCGAGTCCTGACAGTGATTTATTTCGCAGAGGTTGGGATTTGCGCGGTCGTATCGAATATCTCACTCAGATCCCGACCTATTACTACTTATATCGCGTTGGCGGCCAAGATTTAGCCACAGAAAAAACGCGACCTTGCCCACGTTGTGGCAGTCATGATTGGAAACTCGATGAACCTTTATTGGATATGTTCCATTTTCGCTGCGAGCCTTGCCGCATAGTGTCGAATCTGTCTTGGGATCATCAATAACATCTGTTTATCCCCTTGCAAAACTCAACCTAAGATAAGCCACGCTTAGGTTGAGTTAATACTTAGGTTGAGAATAAAAATGTCGATCACAGAAGTTAACGTTTACCGAAAAGGTTTTGCCACATACGTTTAAAACTGGCGAAAATACCAGGATGTTCTAATGCGGGCATAGGTAGTTCTTCATGTTTAACGGGTGGTGCTATCCGTGGCGATAATGCTTCGATAAACGCAGTCAAACTCGAGGACAATTGCTCAGATTGCACTTCACCAGGGATTTCAATCCATACGCTACCATCACTGTTATTGATGGTGAGCATTTTATCTCCCTCATCTAACAGACCGATAAACCAAGTCGGTGACTGCTTCAGTTTTTTCTTCATCATCAGATGACCAATCAAGTTTTGTTGCAGGCAGTTAAAATCGTCATCATTCCAGACTTGCAGTAACTCCCCAGTGCCCCACTTAGAGTCAAATAATACTGGGGCGGAGAAATAATGACCGTAAAAATCATTGATCTCTGGCCATAAAGTTAACTCCAGTGCATGCTCTACATTGGCGAAACTGCCTTCAACTTTGCGTTTCACTGGCTGCCAAGAAACGGCCTGTTCAAGATCCGGTTGAAATTCGCCTTGAATACACACAGAAGGCTCACCCTGTGGGTAATAACGCGGTAGTTCACCTAAACTCGTTAAGTAAGCTTGATGATAGTTTTGCAAAAATTTATCGAGTGCGGGCAGACAAGACACTTAAGCACAATCCAATTTCAGGTATAATGTGCGCCTATTTTGACATGGAAACAGTATTGATGACACAGAATCACGATCCCTATAGTGATGCGCAAGCGCTTGTTGGCCTGACTTTAGGTAAAGCCACCGACTACCAAGCCGAGTATGATGCGTCGCTGCTGCAAGGGGTTCCACGCTCACTAAACCGTAATGCTATTGCACTCACTGGGACGTTACCGTTTCATGGTGCCGATATCTGGACGGGTTATGAGCTGTCTTGGTTAAATGCCAAAGGTAAGCCTATGGTGGCCATAGCTGAATTTCATTTAAGCTATGAAAGCCTGAATCTGATTGAGTCGAAATCGTTCAAACTGTATCTCAATAGCTTTAATCAAACCAAGTTTGATAACCTAGATTCACTGCAAAAAACCTTAGTGCAAGACTTAAGTCAGTGTGCTCAAGGTGATGTTAGCGTTAAGATTATCGAGCCAAAAAGCTTTGGTATTCAGCGTATTATTGAGTTACCAGGCACTTGTATTGACGATCTCGATATTGAAGTCAGCGATTATAGTTTTAATCCTGATTACTTAGTTAACAGTACAGACGATAAGCAAACGGTCGCGGAAACGCTTAATTCAAACCTGCTGAAATCCAACTGTTTGATCACTTCGCAACCCGATTGGGGCAGCGTGATGATCCGTTATCAAGGCCCTAAAATCGATCGCGAGAAACTGCTGCGCTATTTGATTTCTTTCCGCCAACATAACGAATTCCACGAGCAATGTGTCGAGCGAATTTTCGTCGATTTAAAACGTTTCTGTCATTGCACTAAATTGACGGTTTACGCCCGCTACACGCGTCGCGGTGGTTTAGATATCAACCCTTATCGCAGTGACTTCGAGCAACCTGGCGAAAGCCACAGACTCGCAAGACAGTAATGACCTTCTTAGGCTATTAGATTAACAATCTGAGATAGAAAATAAGGTTTAAAAACTGCAACAAAGCTCTGAATCGCTAGCCCTAGCTGCTCGCTATATTCAGAGCTTTTTTATTCACAGTGTTTGCACTCGCATTGAGCAATAAACGCCGTAGCCATTGATGGCTCGGGTTTTGGGTATATTTACTGCTCCACACCATATACAAATCAATTGGCCTTGTTTTCAGGGGCATAGGTAAAATCTGTAAGCCGAACATCTCAGCGTACTGACTGGCGTAACGCAAAGGCGCTATGCCTATCGCCTCACTTTTACCGACAGTTGCAAACATACTCAATAGAGATGATTGCTCACTGTACATTTTGCGCCTTGGTAACACGCCTTCGGTAAACAAATCCCCTGCAGTCAAATTAAAACGCCTTAGATTCAAAAAGACGTGTTTCTCCTCAAAATACTGTTCATGGCTAATGACACCTTGAATACGAGGATGCTGCCGACTGACGATACAAACTAAATTTTCGGTAAAGAGCAATTTGCTCGAGAGCAAACTTTGCTGCGCGAGCTTAATGTCTATGGCAACGGCGACCCGCTCAAGCAAAATATCGCGATATAGCTCATCCTCCTGCGGCGGCGACTCGCGGAAAATCACTTCAATATCAGCAGTCTGTAACAAAGCCTGCACGCCTGATTGCAGCGCTTCGATAACCGACTCATTAGCATATACATAAAAGCGCCGCTGGCTCGTGTTGGGATCAAAATGCTCAAACCCCAGTAATACGGTTTCAATATCCGCCATGGGCTGCTCAAATTTACGGTACATCTCCCTTGCCACCGATGTAGGCTCAATTCCCCGTCCAACCCGATTAAACAGCGACTCCCCGACCCAAGCCCTAAACCGGCTTATCGCATTACTCACGGAAGACTGAGTTAAATCTAACTCCTGTGCCGCTTGGGTGAATGAACGAGTACGGTAAACCACCATAAACACGCGTAATAAATTTAAATCTAATGGCTTTCGTGTCGGCATAAGGGAGTGCACTCATTCACTATATGAATATTACAACCCAAGCTAACTCGAGTTATCTAAATACACAAGCTGGCTATACTCAAACCATCAACGACACTATCCCACTTTTCGGTAGGTAAAATAATGCAAAAATCTTTGATGACAATGAGTATTATCGCAAGCTTCTCTTTAAGCGCCGTGGCCGCTGAACACGAGCATGAACATATCAGCCTGCACTATCAGGGAAAGCCTGCCACCGAGCAAACCATTGCGGTAAATAAAACCTCAGCAGCAAGCCTTAATTTTGCTGACAAAAAAGCCTTTGAAGAGTTTTCTAAAAATCTTATTGCTGAACTCGATGAACCAACAGCAGCCATTTTACGTGCCGATTTCAGCTTTATTGGCGACAAAACTCCAGACACAGTAAACCCTTCACTTTATCGCCAAGCTCAATTGAATATGGTGTCTAACGGCTTATACAAGGTCACAGATGGCATTTATCAAGTGCGTGGCACAGACTTATCGAACTTAACCCTTATCCGCGGTAAAACGGGTTGGATCCTTTATGACGTGCTGCTGACCAAAGAAGCGGCAAAATTATCCCTCGAGTTTGCGCTAAAACACTTGCCCGAGGGCAATAACTTACCCGTAGTCGCGATGATTTATTCCCACAGTCATGGAGATCATTTTGGCGGCTCCCGCGCCATCAAAGATATGTTCCCAAACGTCAAAGTCTATGGTTCCAATAACATCACCAAAGAAATTGTCGACGAAAATGTGCTTGCCGGTAATGCCATGAGCCGCCGCGCCGCCTATCAATACGGCGCAACATTAGAGCGAAACGATCAAGGCATTGTCGATGCCGCACTTGCTAAGGGATTATCCAAAGGCGAAGTGACCTACGTTAAACCCGATGTCACCTTAAATGCAAAAGACAAGTGGGAAACACTCACCATTGATGGCATCGACATGGTGTTTATGGATGCATCAGGCACAGAAGCCGCCTCGGAAATGGCCACCTATATTCCCTCAATGAAAGCATTGTGGACCGCAGAGCTCACCTACCACGGCATGCACAACATTTATACCTTACGCGGGGCAAAAGTTCGAGATGCGATAAAATGGTCTAAGGATATCAACGAATTACTGACCCATTTTGGTAATGATGCACAGGTTATATTCACTGCCCACTCAGCCCCCGTATTTGGCAATACTGATGTAAACCAATACTTAAGAATGCAAAGGGATAACTATGGCCTAGTGCATAATCAAACCCTGCGTTTAGCTAATAATGGCGTGGGTATTCAAGATATTGGCGATGCGATTCAAACCACTATCCCTAAGGCTGTGCGCGATACTTGGTACACCAATGGTTACCACGGTACCTACAGCCATAATGCCAAAGCCGTGTACAACATGTACCTTGGCTATTTCGATATGAATCCCGCCAACTTAAACCCACTACCGACAAAAGATGAAGCGACGAAATTTGTGGAGTATATGGGCGGTGCCAAAGCCGTAGTGAAACACGCCAAAGCCGACTATGCCCAAGGCGAGTACCGTTTTGTGGCCACCGCACTCAATAAAGTCGTGATGGTAGAACCTAATAACGAAGAGGCAAGACAATTACTTGCCGATACCTATGAGCAACTGGGTTATCAAGCCGAAGGTGCTGGCTGGCGCAACATTTACCTCACTGGCGCCCAAGAGTTACGCGTAAGCATTCAACCCGGCGCGCCTAAATCGGCCTCTGCAGATATTTTAGGAGAAATGGACATATCGACCCTATTTGACTTCCTCGCCGTAAAAGTCGATAGCCTCAAAGCTGCTGAACTTGGGCTAATCAGGCTTAATGTGATTAACCCCGACACCCAAGAAACGCTCTATGTTGAACTAAGTAACGGTAATTTAAGCAATATTAAGGTTGATAAACCGATGGAGGCCGATGCCAATCTTTATATTGATAAACGCTATATTACGGGGATTTTACTCGGAAAAGTCACACTTAAAGAGTTACTGGCTAAGGGTACTGCCAAGTTAGAGGGTGATAAAGATGCCTTCGGTAAGATAGCGTCGACCTTAGTAAAGTTCGATGAAAGCTTTGAAATCGTCCCACTACCAAGCGCGAAATAACCAAATAAACGCCCTGAATCTTCAGGGCGTTTTATGGAAAAATTACACTAGCACTAACCATTCTGACACTTGGCGAGTCGAGTTCTGTAAGCAAAAGAGTGAAGTACGGATAGCCATTTTCACGACATGTTCTCTCTCGCGCACTCCTTAAAGGCCAGATTAAAGTAAGATAATTAATTCGCAGACTCTGGCGTTGGGACTGAAGTTTTGCACTCAAGCAATAACTGCTGAAAATGCGCGCCTAAGTCTTGCTGGGCAAATTGCTCACTCGCGGTCACCATTTGCTTAAGGCTTTGTAAGGCTTGATCTAAACCTTGTTGCTCGATAAGACTTTTAGCATAGGCCGCCGCATCGGCGCCCTTTTGTAGCAAGCTCGCGACCTGATCAAAACTGATGTCTTGCTCCATTACTTTCTGTAAGTCCCCCAGCAGCTCTGCCACTTTAGCAGACTCCACCAGCGAGCCTTCAACATTGACTAACTTACCCAGCGGATCTTGGCTGAGTTTTTCAGCCACACAGGCCGAAACTGTGCCTGCTGCCGCGCTTTGAGCCACAACATCTAAGCCATTGGCACGAATTTGCTCAACCACTTGCTGCAACTGTGGATCTTGGGCTAACCAAGCCTGCTCCAATTGCTGCTTTTCATCGCCACCAAAATAACCACAACCAGATAGCAACACCATCATAGTGGCAGGTATTAGGCACTTAATCCGTTTCATTGTTAAACCTCATTTATTTCATTCAAATTCAAAATATTATGGGCGTGACTATACCCAGCAATGTTTAACCGAAGATGAATAAGACCAGTTAACCATAATCGGCAAGTAAGGCTTCTATGTTGCTCAGTTGCGCCGTTAGCATTATGGAAATCTCGGTGTTACCAGCATGCCCTAAACTCACGGCAAAACGGTACTCCTCGGTCAAACGCCCAAAATAGGTTTGCCAATACAATGAACTTGCATCAATGGTTTGCAGCGGAATATTAGGATAGACACTCAGCAAAGGCGCCACACCATAGAACAGCATCAACGCAGCATCTTGGTATCTAAGCTCAACCGATCCGGCCACCAATTGCTCGAATGGCTTTAGATCAAAGCCGAAGGATTTAAGCGACTGCGCTAAACCTAGGCCAGTCGCCTTGATATAAGATTCCTTTAACGCCCATAAATCGAAAAAGCGCTGCCGCTGACTCGCTTCATCGACAAGGGTCAACAAAGCCGCAGTTTCTTGGGCGGAAAAATAATGATTTAGGATTGGATAGATATCCGTCTTCGGCCGCGATCTTTCAATATCAACCCCAAATAACCCAGACTCAACACCATGAAACTGAGTCACACCAATCAATAACCAATCGCCGCTATGGCTTAAATTAAACTCAAGCCCCGTTTGCTGTTGCAATTTTGTCGTTAAACTCGGCTTACCCTTAGCGCCATATTCAAAACACCACTCGTGTGGCGATAAATCCGCATAGCGAGATAACACGGCCCGCAACGCTGCCCTGACCTGTAATCCCTTCATTTGCGCCTTGGGATCGCGATAACGCGCGACCTTGGCGAGTTCATCATCACTTAACCAAGACTGAGCGAGTGATGTTTGCGGCAATGAAATATCACTCAGTGGAATAAAAAATAGATCCACATTCACGCCGTTTTTGCTAGATGTTCTGGAGTCGGTCATTTGAGAGCCTTGCAGGACAAAGCCTTGCGGCTGATGGTTATCATTGTCTGGCTTTTTGGAGAGCACTTAGCAACATTCTTATCTGGGTTCATTTTTGTCTAGGTTCATCATTATCTGAGTTCATTATGCATCTTAAATAGTTTCAACTAAGCCCGAGTTCAATTCTGAGCAACTCTCTAATTAGAGCAATTCTTAGAACGACCCTGAACGCCATCCTAAGCGTAAATTTTTGCTGCAATTGCGCCAAGGTTTTGCGCCCAAATTAACAGGTTTAGCCGCACAGTCTGATTCCTTGCAGAGGAGGCTTAAGCCAATATTGGGCTATTTTACCCCGCGAACTCAAAAAAGCGGCCTTTATCGCCCCTAAAAATTTAATTCTTCCACTATCAAAGTATTAAAAAGCCCAAGCGGTCAGCGAAAACCCAACATAACGCACAGAAAATACCATTACTCAACGAAAGCCAATAAATTCCAGTCCCAGATGATTGTATCGACCCGAAACCTCAGGTAATCTGCATCCCCATTAAGTGACACAGATGATAAGCACAGGTTTTAGGATGAGTGTCACTATGTTCTTCAAGAGTGCCACAGCTGACTCAGCCAAAATGGCTTCTCAGTCCCAATAGATTATGTCGGATGATAATTATTATTAATGGCAGCTCGCGACTCTCAATCTAAAGCGCCGTCTTACGCCCCCAAGAGCACGACTCAAGCGGCGAAAAAAGACAGCGCACCTCGGCATCGAAACGCCACCACCACGCCTGAAATGCGACTCTTTATCCAGCAATCGGATCTGAGCGTCAGCCAGCTGGCAAAAATTTTAAATATTACCGAGGCAACGGTGCGTAAATGGCGGAAGCGTGAGTCCATTAGTAACAGTTCGAACACGCCCCATCACCTCAACACCACGCTCACCCCGATGGAAGAATATGTGGTGGTGGGATTACGCTATCAACTCAGACTCACCTTAGATAGATTGCTCAACGTCACCCAAACCTTTATTAATCCCAATGTGTCGCGCTCCGGCCTTGCCCGTTGCTTAAAGCGCTACGGCATATCGCGGCTCGATGAATTTGAAGCACCGCAAGTCCCCGAACGCTATTTTAATCAATTGCCTGTGACTCAAGGCAGCGATATCCAAACCTATACGGTCAATCCAGAAACCTTGGCCAAAGCCCTCGCATTGCCGAGTACCGACGGCAATACTGTGGTGCAAGTAGTGTCACTCACCATACCGCCGCAGCTCACTGAGCAAGCGCCAAGCTCAGTACTATTAGGCGTAGACACAGCAAGTGATTGGATTTACCTCGATATTTATCAAGACAGCAATACCCAAGCGACCAATAGATATATCGCCTATGTCCTCAGACATGGGCCGTTTCATTTACGAAAGTTGCTCGTTCGCAACTATCACACCTTCTTAGCCCGTTTTCCCGGTGCCCATGGCACGCCAAAGACAAACGCGGCTGGATCCCAAAACAAGGTCACCGTATCCAGGTCGACCCGTGGAGACTCTTTATGAGCCATACCCCTTCTGTACCTAATTCTGCGACTGAGTCAAAAAAAGATAAACGACTCAACAAACGTTTAAAAGATATGCCCGTTGCCATCGTCGGCATGGCCAGCATCTTCGCTAACTCGCGTTATTTAAATAAATTTTGGGATTTGATCAGCGAAAAAATCGATGCCATTACTGACATCCCAGACACCCATTGGCGCGCCGAGGATTACTACGATGCCGACAAAAGCAAAGCCGATAAAAGCTACTGTAAACGCGGTGGTTTTTTACCAGAAGTCGACTTCAATCCAATGGAATTTGGTCTGCCACCCAATATTCTTGAGCTAACAGATACCTCGCAACTGCTGTCGCTGATTGTCGCCAAAGAAGTGCTTGCCGATGCTAATCTGCCCGCCGATTACGACCGTGACCGTATCGGCATCACCCTAGGCGTGGGTGGTGGTCAAAAAATCAGTCAGAGCTTGAACTCGCGCCTGCAATATCCAGTGCTTAAAAAAGTATTCAAAAGCAGCGGCCTGAGCGATGAAGACAGCGAAATGCTGATCAAAAAGTTCCAAGACCAATATATCCACTGGGAAGAAAACTCTTTCCCAGGGTCCTTAGGCAACGTGATTGCAGGCCGTATCGCCAACCGGTTTGATTTTGGCGGCATGAACTGTGTGGTCGATGCTGCCTGTGCGGGCTCGCTTGCCGCTATGCGTATGGCGCTAACTGAACTGACCGAAGGTCGCAGCGACATGATGTTAACCGGCGGTGTCTGTACTGACAACTCGCCGTCCATGTACATGAGCTTCTCAAAAACGCCAGCCTTCACCACTAACGAAACCATTCAACCCTTTGATATCGATTCAAAAGGCATGATGATCGGCGAAGGGATCGGCATGGTCGCGCTTAAACGCCTTGAAGATGCCGAGCGCGATGGCGACCGAATTTATGCCGTCATCAAAGGCGTTGGCGCCTCATCTGACGGTAAGTTTAAGAGTATTTATGCGCCGCGCCCTGAGGGCCAAGCTAAAGCTCTCGAACGCGCTTACGACGATGCAGGTTTTGCCCCGCACAGCATTGGCTTAGTTGAAGCCCATGGCACGGGTACTGCCGCAGGTGATGTGGCTGAATTCAATGGCTTAAAATCGGTATTTGCCCAAGGCAATGACACAAATCAACATATCGCTTTAGGTTCAGTGAAATCCCAAGTGGGTCACACTAAATCAACCGCAGGTACTGCGGGGGTGATCAAAGCCGCGCTAGCGCTGCACCACAAGGTATTGCCTGCGACCATTAACGTTAGCAAGCCTAATCCAAAACTAAATATCGAAAGCTCACCATTCTATTTAAATACCGAAACTCGCCCATGGTTCCAGCGCGCCGATGCAACGCCGCGCCGTGCAGGTGTAAGCTCCTTTGGTTTTGGCGGCACGAACTTCCATCTTGTATTAGAAGAATACAAACCTGAGCACAGCCGCGATGAGCAATATCGTCAGCGCAGTGTGCCGCAGACGCTATTATTTGCCGCAGCCAATAAAGCCGCGCTGCTTAGCGAGTTAAAAGCTGCGCTGAGCCAAAGCGTGAACACAAGCGCAAACGCGAATAAGAGCAGCGCTGCGAGCCTAAACGCTATCGCTCAGCAATATCCGCTGCGCGCGCTGGCAAGCACAGATGCCCGTTTAGGTTTTGTGGCTAAGGATATCGCACAGCTGCAAGCTCAGTTAAATCAATCGATTGCGCATTTAGAAAGCGGGCACCTAGAAACCAGTGCAAGCGAGGCGTGGCAATTACCGTCTGGCATCAGCTACCGCGCAAAAGCTTTAGTCACTGAAACCAATAGCAAGAATGACTCCAATAAAGTGGCCGCCCTGTTTGCCGGTCAAGGTTCACAGTACCTGAACATGGGCCGCGAACTTGCCTGCCATTTCCCGGAAATGCGCCAACAAGTGACGGCCAGCGATAAAGTATTTGCTCACCACGGTCAAACACCGTTATCGAACATCCTCTACCCTATTCCAGCATTCGATGCCGATGCGGTGAAAGCCCAAGAAGCGGCGCTGACCAATACCCTGTTCGCTCAAAGCGCCATAGGCGCGGTTTCAATGGCGCAATATTCGCTATTAACGCAAGCGGGTTTTGCACCCGATATGGTGGCAGGTCACAGCTTTGGTGAACTGTCAGCCCTTTGCGCGGCAGGCGTGATTTCCAATCAAGATTACGTCGAACTGGCCTTCGCCCGTGGGCATGCCATGGCGCAAGTGCCGAGCGATACTGGGACTCAAGTTGATTTAGGAACCATGTTCGCGATTATTCTTAAGCAAAAGAATGATATCGATGCGATCAATAGCTGTTTAGCCCAGTTTGATGGCGTTAAAATTGCCAACTACAACGCACCGACACAATTAGTCATCGCAGGTGGCACAGAACAAACTCAGCTGGCCGCTAAAGCCATTAGCGAACTGGGCTTTAAAGCGATTGCCCTGCCTGTCTCAGGCGCGTTCCATACCCCATTGGTTGGACACGCACAAAAGCCATTTGCCAAAGCCATTGATAAAGCTAAATTCAGCGCGCCTTCAGTCGCACTTTATGCCAACGGTACAGGTCAATTGCACCCAAGCGATGGCAAAGCCATTAAAGCAGAATTTAAACAACACATGCTGCAATCGGTTCATTTTAGCGAACAACTGCAGGCCATGTATGACGCTGGCGCCCGTGTGTTTGTTGAGTTTGGTCCTAAGAACATACTGCAAAAGTTAGTTGAAAATACCTTAGGTGAACACTTAAATGAGCTTTGCCTTGTCAGCATGAACCCGAATCCTAAGGGCGACAGTGACAGTCAATTACGCTTAGCCGCAGTGCAATTAGCTGTAGCCGGCGTGGCGTTAACTGAGGTTGACCCCTATCAAGCCGTCACGTCACAAGAAATTGCCGAACGTGAAGCGCCATCAGCGATGAACATCAAACTCACCGCCACTAACCATATTAGTGCTGCAACCAAAGCTAAGATGGCTAAATCCCTCGCCACAGGCAGCGTGACTAGCCAAGTGCAATATGTGGATCGCATCGTTGAAACGGTTGTCGAAAGAGAAGTCGAAAAAATCGTTGAGAAAGAAGTCATCGTCGAAAAAGTTGTTGAAAAAATAATAGAAGTGGAAGCGAATCAAGTGGCAACTGTTGAAATGAAACAAACATCCCCAAGCGTGACGCAAGGCTTAAGCAATCACCAGCAACAAGCGACGGCGCAGTTGAGCCCAAGCGTCAGCGGCGATGCATTAACGGCATTTTTCAGCGCACAATCTCAAGCGGCGCAGTTGCATCAACAGTTTTTAGCTATCCCACAGCAATATGGCGATACCTTCACGACACTGATGACTGAACAAGCCAAGATGGCAAGCCTTGGCATTGCAATCCCTGAAAGCCTGCAACGCTCGATGGAAATGTTCCACCAGCATCAAGCACAAACCCTGCAAAGCCACGCCGAATTTATGCAGCTACAAAGCAATAGCAGCCAAGCGGCCTTGGCGATGTTAAACAATGCACCGATTAACTTTACTCCAGCAGTTGCAAGTCAGCCACGAGCAACTGCGCCAGCTCCTGCACCTGTTGCGGCAACGACAGTGGCACACAATGCCGCACCAGTAGCGGCTCAAGCTGTTGCGACGAGACCCGCGGTTAACACACCTGTTGCGCCTGTTGTGCAAACCGCTCCCGTTGCTTATTCACCTGCTGTGACTGTACAAGTTGCGCCTGCCGCTCCTGCATTAGTCATGCCTGCTGTAGTGATGCCAGAAGTGACACCTGTGGCACCAGTAACGAGCGGCTTAAGTGCAGCGTTAGTGCAACAAACCATGATGGCTGTGGTGGCCGATAAAACAGGCTATCCCACTGAAATGCTGGAACTTGGCATGGATATGGAAGCCGATTTAGGTATAGATTCGATTAAGCGCGTTGAAATCCTAGGCACAGTGCAAGACGAACTGCCGGGCTTACCTGAACTCAGCCCAGAAGATCTGGCAGAGTGTCGTACCTTAGGTGAAATCGTTGACTACATGCAAAGTAAGCTTACACAAAATGACAAGCTTCCAGCAGTTGGTTCAATTATCGTAGCGCCTATTACTGCTGCAAATGTTGCAACTCAAGTGGCAACAGCCGCACCTGCCGTTAACGGTTTAAGCGCTGCGTTAGTACAACAAACCATGATGGCTGTGGTGGCTGATAAGACAGGCTATCCCACTGAAATGCTGGAGCTCAGCATGGATATGGAAGCCGATCTAGGTATCGATTCGATTAAGCGCGTTGAAATCTTAGGTACAGTACAAGACGAACTGCCGAGTTTACCTGAGCTCAGCCCAGAAGATTTGGCTGAGTGCCGTACCTTGGGTGAAATCGTTAACTACATGAACAGCAAATTGCCAGCGGCTGACCAAGTTGTCGTTTCTACAACAGCGCCAACAACTCCTGCAGCCAGCGGTTTAAGCGCTGCGTTAGTGCAACAAACGATGATGGCAGTGGTAGCCGACAAGACGGGCTACCCCACTGAAATGCTGGAGCTCAGCATGGATATGGAAGCCGATCTCGGTATCGATTCAATTAAGCGCGTTGAAATCCTAGGCACAGTGCAAGACGAACTGCCAGGTTTACCTGAGCTCAGCCCAGAAGATTTGGCCGAGTGCCGCACCTTGGGTGAAATCGTTGACTATATGAACAGCAAACTGCCAACTGCGGGATCAGTTATCGTAGCAACTCATGTGACAACTGCCGCGCCTGCCGCCAGCGGTTTAAGCGCTGCGTTAGTGCAACAAACCATGATGGCTGTGGTGGCCGACAAGACAGGCTACCCCACTGAAATGCTGGAACTGAGCATGGATATGGAAGCTGATCTAGGTATCGACTCCATCAAGCGCGTTGAAATCTTAGGCACAGTGCAAGACGAACTGCCGGGCTTACCTGAGCTGAATCCTGAAGATCTGGCCGAGTGTCGTACCCTAGGCGAAATCGTTGACTACATGAACAGCAAACTACCTGCGGTTGGCTCGGTTTCAGCTACAACAGCAGCGCAAGTCACTGTTACCACTACAACAAATAATGGCTTAAGTGCTGCACTTGTCCAACAAACCATGATGGCTGTGGTGGCCGACAAGACAGGCTACCCCACTGAAATGCTGGAACTCAGCATGGATATGGAAGCCGATTTAGGTATCGACTCCATCAAGCGCGTTGAAATTTTAGGCACAGTGCAAGACGAGCTACCGGGCTTGCCTGAACTTAATCCTGAAGATCTGGCCGAGTGTCGCACCTTAGGTGAAATCGTTAGCTATATGCAAAGCAAGCTAGGCCAAAACGCGGTAAGCCAGAATGCCGCGCCAGTTAGCGCTGTCGTTCAGCCTGAACCTACTATCGATTTACCGCCACACAGTGAGGTGGTGCTAAAAAAGTTGCCAGCGGCGGCTGAGCTAGCGCAACTATCGCCACAGCAATCGTCAAAGCAATCAGCGCAACAAGGCCTGCCACGCGTTTTTGCTAAAGATGCCTGCATTATCATTAGCGATGATGGCCACAATGCTGGCGTACTTGCCGAAAAATTGCATGCTCAAGGTCTAACGGTTGTGGTTGTGCGCTCGCCTGAAAGCCTTGTGGCCAGTGCATCACCGCTCAATAGCCACATTGCCAGCTTCACATTGGCGGCGATTGACGATGCCAGCATTGGTGCCGTAATTAATGAGATCAAAAGCTTAGGTACGGTTGCAGGCTTTATTCATCTGCAACCACAACATAAAAACTCAGCCGATGCGAAAGGTTTAGTGTTGTCCAGTGCCGCCAAGGCATCCGTCGAGCAAGCGTTCTTGTTCGCCAAGCACTTACAACCGTTTTTAACAACAGCAGCGACCGCCAATACTGGTAGTAGTTTTATCAGCGTCAGTCGTATCGACGGTGGTTTTGGTTATCTCAACCACAGCCAAATTGCCCGCAGCGAGTTAAACCAAGCAGCATTGGCAGGTCTGACGAAAACCTTGAGCCACGAGTGGCCAAGCGTGCATTGCCGCGCCTTAGATATCGCGCCAGCACTTGATGCCAAGCAACTGGCCAATGCAGTGATCGCTGAGCTCTTTGCAACCGATAACGTATTGGAAGTCGGTGTTAGCCAAGGCGCAGCCCAAGCACTTGAGCGTGTAACCTTAGTTGCTGGCAAGGCTGATACCCGCCACAGCGCGGCAAACTTGACGAGTGCAGATAAAATACTGGTGACCGGTGGCGCAAAAGGCGTGACCTTTGAATGTGCGCTAAGTTTAGCCAAACGCAGCAAGGCGCACTTTATCCTTGCTGGCAGAAGCAGCCAACAAGCCATTCCCGCTTGGGCACAGGGTAAGAATAACAGTGAACTTAAAGCCGCAGCTATTGCCCACATTCAAAGCTTGGGCGAGAAACCCACGCCAAAACAAGTGGATGCCTTAGTATGGCCAGTTCAAAGCAGCCTAGAAATTGCAGCCGCACTGCAAGCCTTTACCGCTGTGGGCGCGAGCGCCGAGTACTTAAGTCTCGATGTTAACAATCCAGATGCGATCGCCAGCACGATAGTGCCGATCACCGAGTTGTCGCCTATTACTGGCATCATCCATGGTGCGGGCGTACTCGCCGATAAACACATCCAAGACAAAACCTTAGATGAGTTAGCACGGGTGTATGGCACTAAGGTCACTGGTATAAGCAATCTACTTGCCGCACTGGATTTAGATAAATTAAAACTGATTGCCCTATTCTCTTCGGCGGCGGGTTTTTACGGCAATACTGGCCAAAGCGATTACGCCATGTCCAACGACATACTCAACAAAGCCGCACTGCAACTGGCGCAGCAACTGCCAAATGCCAAAGTGATGAGCTTCGATTGGGGTCCGTGGGACGGCGGCATGGTGAATCCTGCGCTGAAAAAGATGTTTATCGATCGCGGTGTTTATGTGATCCCGCTAAAGGCAGGCGCTGAGTTATTTGCTAGCCAATTACTGAGCAACACAGGCGCACAATTGCTGGTCGGTACTGATATGCAAGGCACAGTTCCAAGTGACGAGCAAGCAACTCAAGGTAGCAATCTAAAAAAGCCTGAAGCGGATCTGACCACTGACGCGTCGGATCCGCATGCTTTGGCATCAACACTTGCTGCAATCGCTTTCACGCGACCGCTAACACTGCAGCGCGCACTGGACCCTAAGGCAATGATCTTTATTGAAGATCACTGCATTAACGGTAATCCCGTATTACCGACTGTGTGCGCGATTCAGTGGATGCGTGAAGCCGCCTTTGATGTGCTCAAGCAACCAGTCAAAGTGCAAAGCTACAAGCTGTTGAAGGGCATTATTTTCGACACTGCCGTGTTACAAAATGGAGTGTTAGAAAGTGCAGCCCCCATCACGCTGGAACTTGAACTTGTACCGATTGCGTTAACGGATAAAGCAACGGAAGACACAGACGAGTGCATGAGTAGACAATTCAGTGCCTTAATCAGCTTTGAAGGTCGTCCGCAATATCAAGCTATCCTAGTCGTTGATGATGCTGTTGATGACGCGGCTAACGATTACTTAGCCACTAACAGCAAAGCAACCGCCTTTGACGCGCAAAGCTTGGCGGGACTTTCTGTCATCACAACTGCGGGCAGCCTTTACAGCGACGGCACACTTTTCCACGGCCCAAGACTGCAAGGTATTGAGTCGGTGGTGAAGTTTGACGATGCGAGCTTAATCGCCAAGGTGAGCCTACCCCATGTTGCGTTAGCAGACTGCGGGGATTTTGTGCCTAATCTCACGCCTAAAGGCTCACAAGCCTTTGCGGAAGATTTGTTGCTACAGGCGATGCTGGTGTGGGCGAGACTCAAATATGGCGCGGCAAGTTTGCCATCAAGCATTGGTGAGTTTATCTCCCATGCGCCGTTTGCCTTTGGCGATAAAGGGTATCTAGTGCTCGAGGTGGTAAAACACTCAGGCCGTGCCCTTGAAGCCAATATTGCTCTGTATCATCAAGATGGCCGCTTAAGCTGCGAGATGAACAACGCCAAAGTCACCATCAGCAAAAACCTTAACGGTGCATTCTTAGCTAATAAAGTTGCTAATAAAGCCATTGAAAGCGTGGAGGCAAAAGTCGAGTGAATTTAGCCCACACTTTAGTAACTATACATAGCGGCCAAACTGAAACGTCGATAGCAGACACGGCTATGACTGAAAAGCTTGCCAAGCCACTGCGTATTGCAGTGTTGCTTGGCGACGCGGTCAATCTTGACTCTCACTCAGCCCAAGTATTAGAGACGTTTGCGGAACGTGAAAGAGTTCAAATTTGCGCTTTAGATGCTGCCCCATCTACAACACAAGAGCCGACAGCTCATGAACCAAAAGTGCATGAACCGTCAGTGTATGAGCAAAGCTCGCTCACTGCCTTGTTAGGCCAAGCAACAACAGCCATTGAGCAAGGCAAGCTCGTTGAACTTAAATTCAATGATGGCAATCTGCCCCAGCCTTTGGCTCAGTCCCTGTATTTGCTTGATGGTTTACGTGCCGCCAAACTGCGTCTTCACGCCCACGCGTTTATTGCTGGCTTTGCCGCTGGCAATCAAACTACAGGTGTTGCAAATGCAGCGGCTGTTGCAAATGCGGCGTTAGTAGCGGCAAAGCGCAGCCCTGCACAAACCGTTCAGCATCAACTCGTCGCCAACACTCTCAACGGGGCCTTTGTTGCGCTGCGCCAAGGCGTAACCGCCCTCGCTGCGCGAGCACAAGCGCCGCTTCATGGCGCAACTGATATTA
Organism: Shewanella sp. SM71; assembly: GCF_025653905.1. Classification (NCBI taxonomy): domain Bacteria; kingdom Pseudomonadati; phylum Pseudomonadota; class Gammaproteobacteria; order Alteromonadales; family Shewanellaceae; genus Shewanella; species Shewanella sp. SM71. The sequence continues at coordinate 432,296 of NZ_JAKKRW010000001.1, read as the reverse complement.
AAGAGGCAAACGACACAAATCATCAAGCGGGCTATTGGTTTAGCGACCAACATCAAGCGCGGGTGTTGTGCCTAAATCTTGTCGCAAAAACGTCAAATCAAACGGATGAGTCTCGACATCTAAACCAAAGTATTGTGCTGACCCAAGGCACACAACTTACCGCACCCAAAGCCCTTGTTGATGAAAACAGACTATTTGTGCCGATAAGTGGTGACAATATTGATTCACTCATCGCGCAAGTATTGCAGCTAGTTAACACAGTGGAAAATGGCGTAGGCTTTCACGCAGAATATCTCAAACCTTGCTTTGAACGCTATGATGCCAACGCACCACTGGCATTAGTCTTGATGGCAGCATCGATTGATGACCTCAAACTTGAAGCCAAAGCTATGCTTTCGGCGCTTGAAAGTGATGCTATTCGTCATCATGGTCAACACTTTAAAACGCCAGCGGGTAGCTGTTTCACCGCTAAGCCGCTAGGGGATGCAGGACTTACCTTTGTATACCCCGGCGTTGGCACTGTTTACGCCAATATGTTCAATAACTTGCATGAGTATTTCCCCGCGCTGTATCACCAGCTAGAACGTGAAGGCGATTTAAGCGCCATGCTGCAATCATCGCAGATTTATGCGGCAGATGTTAAAGCGGCAACTGACATGAGCTTAAGCCAACAAGCGATTAGTGGCGTGGGCGCCAGTTATCTATTCACTAAACTGTTGACCCAAGTCTTTAATATTAAGCCAAAAATGGCGCTCGGTTACTCAATGGGCGAAGCAGCCATGTGGGCCAGCCTAGATGTGTGGCAAACGCCCCACGGGATGATCAACGCCACCGAAAATAGCGATATTTTCAACCATGCCATTTCTGGCGAGCTAACCGCAGTGCGCCGAGCATGGCAGCTTAAGGATAATGAATCCATAGTGTGGAATAGCTTTGTGGTGCGCGCCGATAGCAAGGAAATCAAAGCATTACTGCCAGAGTTCCCTCGCGCCTACTTAGCCATCATTCAAGGTGATACTTGCGTTATTGCCGGCTGCGAAACAAGCTGTAAAGCCCTACTTGCAAAGTTAGGTAAGCGTGGGATTGCCGCCAATCGGGTCACGGCAATGCATACCGCGCCAGCCCTGTTAGTCCATGGGCAAGTACAAGATTTCTATACTCAAGCAGTGAAACCTGAGGCACTGAAACCTAAGGCGCTGGAAACGGCAGCACATGGCTCGCCTATTCGCTTTATCAGCGCAGCGCAAACTGCGCCAGTAACCGTGGATAGTCACAGCATTGGCCGCGCGATTGCCGATACCTTTTGTTCGCCGCTCGACTTTAGTGCGCTCATTCAAAATGCCACTGAGCAAGGTGCAAGGCTATTTGTCGAAGTGGGCGCCGATAGGCAAACCAGCACACTTATCGATAAAATCAGCCATGCCCATGCAGGCCAAAGCACGGTAAACGAGGCAACAGTCGCCATTGCTTGCAATGCCAAGGGTGCCGATGCGATTACCAGCTTACTCAAGTGTTTAGCTCAGCTAATAAGCCACAGAGTACCGCTGTCGCTCGCGCCGCTCATTAAGCCATTAAGTGCTAACGCAGCCCCTTTATCATCAGCAGTATCACCAAAAGGAGAACCCCAGTGAGTTCTCAGCATTCCCCTACTATTGATAAAACTACCGTGCCTATGATTTTGTCAAAAAGTGCGTCAAACCGCGCATCAAAAAGTGCGTCAAAAATTGCGATTGTCGGTCTTGCGACTCAGTATCCTGACGCCGACAATCCTCAAACTTTCTGGCAAAATCTGCTGGATAAAAAAGACTCTCGCACCCAAATTAATCGCGAAAAGCTCAATGCCAATCCAGCCGATTATCAAGGTGTGCAGGGGCAATCTGACCGTTTTTACTGTGATAAGGGCGGCTACATCCAACACTTCCAGTTTGATGCTAAGGGCTATCAACTGCCTGAGTCCGCCTTTGACGGTTTAGATGAAAGCTTTTTATGGGCACTCGATTGCAGTCGCAAAGCCCTGCAAGACGCAGGGATTGCACCAAGCGATGCCGTACTGGCGCGCACAGGTATTGTAATGGGAACCTTGTCGTTCCCCACCGCCCGCTCCAACGAACTGTTTTTGCCTCTGTATCATCAAACTGTTGAAAAGGCGCTGCAAAACAAACTTAACCAAAGCGCATTTCAGCTGGCTGACTTTGGCAACTCAGTTAACGATCTCAATGCCAATAGCCAAGCCTTAAACGTCGCCAATGGCGCCGTTGCTCACACAGCCTCAAAGCTAGTCAGCGATGCACTCGGTTTGGGTGGCACCCAGTTGAGTCTGGACGCCGCCTGCGCCAGCTCGGTTTATGCACTCAAACTCGCCTGCGATTACCTAACAACTGGCAAGGCCGATATGATGCTTGCGGGCGCAGTATCGGGCGCCGATCCCTTTTTTATCAACATGGGATTCTCAATTTTCCACGCCTACCCAGATCACGGTATTTCAGCGCCCTTTGATAGCAACAGCAAAGGCTTATTCGCTGGAGAAGGCGCTGGGGTGTTAGTCTTAAAACGCTTAGAAGATGCCGAGCGCGATGGCGATAACATCTATGCCGTCGTTAGCGGCATTGGTTTGTCGAACGACGGTAAAGGCCAGTTTGTATTAAGCCCCAACAGCAAGGGCCAAGTACAAGCCTTCGAGCGCGCCTATAATGCGGCAAACACACTGCCTGCCAATATCGAAGTGATTGAATGCCATGCCACAGGCACGCCGCTTGGGGATAAGGTCGAACTCGCTTCGATGGAACGCTTTTTTGAGGACAAACTCGCAGGCTCTGCAGTGCCGCTGATCGGTTCGGCAAAATCCAACTTAGGCCATTTACTCACAGCCGCAGGCATGCCGGGGATCATGAAGATGATTTTTGCCATGCGCTCGGGTCGACTGCCGCCAAGTATTAACTTATCAGCGCCGATATCCTCGCCTAAGGGCTTATTTAGCGCTAAAAATCTGCCAACAGAATTACATGCTTGGCCCGATAAAGCTGGCAATGACCGCCGCCACGCAGGTGTTTCCGTGTTTGGTTTTGGCGGCTGTAACGCGCATTTATTGCTGGAATCCTATGCTGCCAATACAAACAAAAAGAGTGAACAACCGGCTGCTACTGTAAGTTATCAGCACACGCCATTAAATATCATTGGTTTAGCATCGCACTTTGGGCCTTTAACCTCCATTAATGCACTGGATAACACGATTCATGCTCGGCAAGATGCCTTTATCCCGCTGCCCGCTAAACGCTGGAAAGGCTTAGATAAACATCCTGAGATCTTAGCTAACTTTGGCTTGTCTTCTGTACCGCAAGGCGCATATATCGACCAGTTCGATTTTGACTTCCTGCGCTTTAAAGTGCCGCCCAATGAGGATGACCGCCTGATCTCCCAGCAACTGCTGCTGATCAAAGTGGCCGATGAAGCGATCCGTGATGCCAATCTAAAACCCGGTGGCAAGGTGGCCGTATTAGTGGCGATGGAAACTGAACTGGAATTACACCAGTTCCGTGGCCGCGTAAATCTACACACCCAACTGGCAGACAGTCTTAAAAAACAAGGGATAACACTCACGCAAGCCGAGTATCTCGCCCTTGAAAAAATCGCCATGGACAGTGTGCTCGATGCCGCCAAACTGAACCAATACACCAGTTTTATTGGCAACATCATGGCGTCACGTATCGCATCCCTTTGGGACTTTAACGGCCCTGCCTTTACCATTTCGGCGGCGGAGCAATCGGTCTCCCGCTGTATCGATGTGGCCGAAAACCTCTTGTCCCAAGAATCCTTGGATGCCGTAGTGATCGCCGCCGTCGATTTAAGTGGCAGTTTAGAGCAAGTGATCCTTAAAAACGCCGTATCGCCAGTGGCATTTAATGCCACTGACACTGGTTGGAAAGTCGGTGAAGGTGCTGGCGCACTGGTGCTAACTGCTGAAAATTCAAATACTAATGTTCTACTTAATGATGCCAATAGCAACAGCTATGGTCATATCAGCGGCCAAGTATTTGGCGCGATTTGTGACATACAAGGTCACAGTAACACGGCGCGCATTTGCGATGACTTGCTAACCCAAGCCAAGGTGAATAGCAGCCAGATTAGCTTGATTGAAACCAGTATTGCGGTTGAGCAACTTGCCGATTCAGAGCTGGTACTCAATACCTTGTTGCTGAGTGTGAACCAGCGCAGCCAAGCCGCTGATACCATTGGCCACAACTTTGCCGCTGCGGGTATGGCGAGTATTTTGAGCGCGCTGCTTCAGCTTAAAAATCACGGACAATTTAAAAATCATGGGCAATTAAAAAACCAAGTACAGCAACAAGCTAATCAAGTGCAGCACGCGCTCGTAGCGACGTTTAGCCAAGGGAAATGCTCGCAGTTATTGCTCAGTCAAAGTGCTACGCAAGCGCACAGTTTGCAGCAAAGGCTTGAACAAGACTTAACGCTTTCTGAGCAAAAACACTTAATAAAACAAGTGACACTCGGTGGCCGCGATATCTATCAGCATATCCTTGATACGCCGCTCGCAGGCCTTGATGCTATACAACAAAAAGCCCAAGCCATGACAGCACTGCCAGCACGCAGCCAACGCAAACATTTGGCCCAAATAGCGAGCAAAGACACGAATAGCTTTGCAACAAGCAGCCCAACCACGGCTCAACAAAAAGAGACATTAAGCAGCATGCCAATGAATGCCCTAAGCACGCCCAATAAAAACGCCGCTCAAGCAGAGCTAAAAGACGCGGCATTTTTAAGCAATCAGCAACTCGTCCGTGAGGCGCATTTAGCCTTTTTGCAAAGTCGCGCTGAAGGACTGAAACTGGCCGATGCCTTGATGAAAGCCCAGCTTGCCAGCGAGTTAGCCGTCAATGCCCAAGTTGCACCAGTACAACAGCAAGCCATTGTTCAGGCATCTGCGACAGCGGTTCTTCCACATCCTGTGCTTTATCCCAATCATGCAAAAGTGCCTGAGTACACGCCGCCAACACCGATAAGCAAGCCTTGCATTTGGGATTATGCGGATTTAGTCGAGTACGCCGAAGGTGATATTGCTAAAGTATTTGGCCCAGATTATGCCATTATCGACAGCTATTCGCGCCGTGTACGCCTGCCAACCACAGACTATTTACTGGTATCTCGGGTAACGAAATTAAACGCCCAGATGAACCAATATCAGCCTTGCACTATGACCACAGAATACGACATTCCTGTGGACGCGCCGTATTTGGTCGATGGCCAAATCCCTTGGGCCGTGGCGGTTGAATCGGGTCAATGCGACTTAATGCTGATCAGCTACTTAGGTATCGATTTTGAAAATAAAGGCGAGCGCGTTTATCGCCTGCTCGATTGCACCCTGACCTTCCTTGGCGACTTACCGCGCGGTGGCGACACCCTGCGCTACGACATTTCCATCAATCACTTTGCCCGCAATGGCGATACCTTGTTGTTCTTCTTCTCCTACGAATGTTTTGTGGGCGACAAGCTGATCCTTAAAATGGATGGCGGCTGTGCCGGCTTCTTCACCGATAAAGAGCTAGCCGACGGCAAAGGTGTTATTCACACCGAAGCTGAAATCAAAGCGCGCAACCTCGCCTTGAATAATCCGAATAAACCGCGCTTTAATCCGTTACTTAACTGCGCGCAAAGCCAATTTGATTACAGCCAAATCCATAAACTGCTCGGCGCCGATATCGGTGGCTGTTTTGGCGGCGCCCATGCGGCGCATCAAGCCCAATATGGGTTGCAGCCGTCACTGTGTTTTGCCTCTGAAAAATTCCTGATGATTGAACAAGTCAGCAATCTTGAGGTGCATGGCGGCGCGTGGGGCTTAGGTTCAGTTCAAGGTCATAAGCAGCTCGAAGCTGATCATTGGTATTTCCCGTGTCATTTCAAGGGCGACCAAGTGATGGCGGGATCGTTAATGGCCGAAGGCTGTGGTCAATTACTGCAATTCTTTATGCTGCATATTGGGATGCACGCCAGCACAGAAGAAGGTGGCGTCAAAAACGGTCGTTTCCAACCGCTCGAAAACGCATCACAAAAAGTGCGCTGTCGCGGTCAAGTGTTGCCACAATCTGGCCTGCTCACCTATCGCATGGAAATCACCGAAATCGGTATGAGCCCGCGCCCGTATGCTAAGGCGAATATCGATATTTTGCTCAATGGCAAAGTGGTCGTGGATTTCCAAAACCTTGGGGTGATGATCAAAGAAGAAGCCGAATGCACCCGCTACCTCGCGGATAATGCCAACAGCACAGCTAACAATACGACTAGAAATGTAGCTAAAAATGCTGTTTCGGCTGCGCCGCTTGTTTCGACAACACCCGCATCGTTAGCCGCGCCGCTGATGGCGCAGCTGCCAGATTTAACTGCGCCAACCAATAAAGGCGTAGTGCCGCTTAAGCATGTACCTGCGCCGATTGCGCCTGCGGGTTCAAAGTATGCTAACCGCGTGCCCGATACCCTGCCGTTCACGCCGTATCACATGTTCGAATTTGCCACGGGCGATATCGAAAACTGCTTCGGCCCCGATTTCAGTATCTATCGCGGCCTAATTCCACCGCGCACGCCTTGCGGTGACTTGCAGCTCACCACCCGCGTCATTGCGATTGACGGCAAACGCGGCGAGCTGAAAAAGCCCTCATCTTGCATCGCTGAATACGAAGTGCCAGTAAACGCTTGGTATTACGATAAAAACAGCCATCACGCTGTGATGCCCTATTCAGTGCTAATGGAAATATCACTGCAGCCAAACGGTTTTATCTCGGGCTATATGGGCACCACCTTGGGCTTCCCCGGCCAAGAGCTGTTCTTCCGTAACTTAGACGGCAACGGTAAGTTACTGCGCCATGTGGATTTACGCGGCAAAACCATAGTGAACGACTCACGTCTGTTATCGACTGTGATTGCCGGCAGCAACATCATCCAAAATTTCAGCTTCGAGTTAAGCTGCGATGGCGAGCCTTTCTACCAAGGTAAAGCGGTATTTGGTTACTTCAAGGGCGATGCGCTGAAAAACCAACTTGGCATAGACAACGGCAAGATCACTCAGCCTTGGCATGTGCAAAATGGTATAGCCGCCGATAGCCAAATCAATCTGTTAGATAAACAGCATCGCAGCTTTAACGCGCCAGAAGGTCAGCCGCATTACCGTTTAGCGGGCGGTCAGCTTAACTTTATCGACAAAGCCGACATCGTGAAGACCGGCGGTAAAGCGGGCCTTGGCTATTTATACGCCGAGCGCACCATTGACCCGAGTGATTGGTTCTTCCAATTCCACTTCCATCAAGATCCGGTAATGCCAGGCTCATTAGGGGTTGAAGCCATTATCGAGCTGATGCAAACCTATGCGATTGACCAAGACCTTGGTGCGGGCTTTAAGAATCCAAAATTCGGCCAGATATTATCGGATATCAAATGGAAGTATCGCGGCCAAATTAACCCATTAAACAAGCAGATGTCGCTGGATGTGCACATTACCAGCGTGACAGACGACAATGGCAAACGCATCATTATGGGCGATGCCAACTTGAGTAAAGATGGCCTACGGATTTATGAAGTTAAAGATATCGCCATCTGTATTGAAGAAGCCTAGCGAGTTTACGCTGTTAGAAAGACGCTAATCTCGAATAACAAATAACGAATAACGAATAACAAATAGTTGCGCCGCCTTGGCTATCCACATCACCAAGGCGGCACAAATAACATGAGAACACCTATGACTAGCCATACTCTAGATCAATTCAATAGCAATAACGAAAAACTCAGCCCTTGGCCGTGGCAAGTCAACGATGCCGCGCTGAGCTTTGATATCGACGCATTAGGCAAAAAACTCAAAGATTTAAGCCAAGCCTGTTACTTAGTGAATCACAGTGAAAAAGGCTTAGGCATAGCGCAAACGGCCGAAGTAACAACAAGCGACAGCCAAGCGCCACTAGGCTCACACCCCGTCAGCGCTTTTGCGCCCGCCCTTGGCACCCAAAGTTTAGGCGACAGTAATTTTCGCCGCGTACACGGGGTTAAATACGCTTACTACGCTGGCGCTATGGCCAACGGTATTGCCTCGGAAGAACTGGTTATCGCGCTAGGTCAAGCGGGCATTTTGTGCTCGTTTGGCGCGGCGGGGTTAATTCCATCCCGCGTTGAAGCGGCCATTACTCGCATTCAGGCGGCGCTGCCTAATGGTCCTTATGCTTTTAACTTAATTCACAGCCCAAGCGAGCCCGCATTAGAGCGCGGCAGTGTTGAGCTGTTCTTAAAACATAAAGTGCGCACGGTCGAAGCCTCGGCATTTTTAGGTTTAACGCCGCAAATCGTCTATTACCGCGCGGCGGGTTTGAGCCGCGACGAACATGGCGACATCGTCATTGGCAACAAAGTCATAGCCAAAATCAGCCGTACCGAAGTCGCGACTAAGTTTATGGAGCCAGCGCCAGCCAAAATCCTCCAGCAATTAGTGAGTGACGGCCTTATCAGCCAAGACCAAATGGCGATGGCATTGCTGGTGCCTATGGCGGACGACATCACGGCCGAAGCCGACTCAGGCGGCCATACCGACAATCGCCCGCTAGTGACGCTATTGCCGACGATTTTGGCGCTTAAAGATGAAATCCAAGCTAAGTATCAATACAAAACGCCTATCCGCGTGGGCGCAGGCGGCGGCGTAGGTACTCCCGATGCAGCATTAGCCACCTTCAACATGGGCGCGGCGTTTATCGTCACAGGTTCTATCAACCAAGCTTGCGTCGAAGCGGGCGCGAGTGAACACACACGTAAGTTACTCGCCACCACAGAAATGGCCGATGTAACTATGGCGCCTGCCGCCGATATGTTCGAAATGGGCGTTAAATTACAAGTGGTTAAGCGCGGAACCCTGTTCCCGATGCGCGCCAATAAGCTGTATGAAATCTATACCCGTTACGATTCGATTGATGCCATCCCTGCGGACGAGCGTAAAAAGCTCGAAGAGCAAGTGTTCCGCTCATCACTCGATGATATTTGGGCGGGCACAGTCGCCCACTTTAACGAGCGCGATCCTAAGCAAATCGAGCGCGCATTGGATAACCCCAAACGTAAGATGGCGCTGATTTTCCGCTGGTATTTGGGTCTTTCGAGCCGCTGGTCGAACACAGGTGAAGTCGGCCGCGAAATGGATTACCAAATTTGGGCAGGCCCAGCACTGGGTGCATTTAACGCTTGGGCAAAAGGCAGTTATTTAGATGACTATAAGGCCCGTAATGCGGTGGATTTAGCCAAACATTTAATGGTGGGCGCAGCATATCAATCCCGCATTAACCTGCTGTTATCCCAAGGTACGAGTATTCCAGTTAGCCTGCAGCGCTGGAAACCATTAAATCGTTTTTAAACGTATTTAGCTCCTATCATCTTGTATTATAAGATCATAATATCTTCAAGCCGACACAAACTCACAGTGTCGGCTTTTATTTGTCTTTACTTATGAACGACATCAGCTCACAGTCTTTGATTCAACGTATTAGGCTGAAACTCTTACCGAAGCTTAGGTAAAAATTGCCTACCCCTCTTTTAATTCACTCACACCATTTTAAATAAAATGATTTAAATTATATTTAAAATCAATTAACTACTTAAAATTTTTAAAGTTGGCATTAAGATCGCAATCAAGTAAGAGCCATTAGCCGTTACCTTACAAGTGACACAAACGGTCATGAGAAGGATTAATACAAGGGCAGGAGGTTATTATGCTAGGTTGGACATTAGTATTTCTAGTTGTTGCCGTGATTGCCGGGTTGTTAGGATTTGCTGGGATTGCTGGCGCAGCGGCGGGAATAGCGAAAATCATTTTCTTCATATTTATTGTGTTATTAGTGATTTCTCTGCTGATCAATGCCCTTAAGGGTAAATCACCGCGACTATAATTTTTTTAGAAAAGGAGATAGATATGAAACCATTTACCCTGATGACAAGTGCAGCATTCGCATTATTACTCGCCCTAGGTTTAACGGCCTGTAGTGATAACAAAGCCGAAGACGCGGGCGAAAAAATCGATGAAGTAATGACTGATACAGGTAACGCCATCGAAGATGCCTGTGAAGAAGTCAAAGAAGGTGTTAAAGCTAAAGATACTAAGTGCTAAACAAACCTGACTTTAGGGTGGCAATAGACTCGTCTACTGCCACCCTTTTGGTTTAGACTCGCTCATTTCTGCATCTCTCATCTCGACATCTATCCATTCAAGTGCAACGATTTTAACCAAGAACAATGGCATTGGAGGACTTGCATGCTAACGAAGATCCACATCAAATATTTGTACACTGCAAGTGCAGTATTGTTAGCCTATTTTGCAGTAACAGACACTTCTCCCCTGCTCACTTTCATTTGTGCATGGACAAGTCTGTCACTGTTTTTAGTCGGTTCAGCCTATTGGTTTAATCTCGCCAGTATTTTTAGAAAACGCCAAGATGGCACTATTCCTTGGTATATTCGTTGGGGTTTTATTCCCTTTTTATTAGGCAGTCGACTCTATAACCACTGGGCCAGAAAATACGATTCAGTACCGCCCATGCAAAGGATTGATGAACATCTGTATCTCGGCTGTAGACTCTTTTCCGCAGATCTGGAAAAGATTAAAGCCAATAAGATCACTGCCATTCTGGATGTCACCGCTGAATTTGATGGCTTAGATTGGTCGCAATTTGAAGATCATATCGAGTATTTAAATATTCCCATCCTCGACCATAGCGTACCGACCAGCGCCCAACTCAATCAAGCCGTTAACTGGCTGCACCGCCAAGTGCGCGCCAATAAACAGGTACTCATCCACTGTGCTATGGGTCGTGGCCGCTCAGTGCTGGTACTCGCCGCTTATTTGGTTTGTAAAGATAAACAACAGCACTTCGCCGAAGTACTGCAGCAGATAAAGCAAATTCGCAAAACCGCTGGCTTAAACAAATGGCAATTACGCGCGCTCGATCGCATGCTCAGTCAAGGGAAAATTAACATCCACAAAGTGGCGTGGATTATCGCCAACCCAGTCTCTGGTGGCGGGAAATGGCAAGAATACAGCGAGCAAATCCAAGATGAACTCAAAGCCTATTTTGACCTGACTTTAAAACTCACAACAGCAGACGAAACTGCAAATGTCTTCGCCGAGCAAGCCCGTAATGCAGGCGCTGATATCATTATCGCCTGTGGTGGCGATGGTACTGTGACTGAAGTGGCCTCTCAAATCGTTGATACGGATATCGTCTTAGGCATCATTCCTCTTGGCACAACTAATGCCCTCAGCCATGCCCTCTTTGGTTTAGGCAGTAAGCTTATTCCTATCTCTCAGGCGCTGGATAATATTATTCAAGGGCATTGCCAAGCCATTGATACCGCGCGTTGTAATGAGGCGTTAGTGTTGTTGCTTGTGGGCATAGGGTTTGAGCAACAAATGATTGAATCCGCAAACCGTGAGCGTAAAAATGCCCTCGGCCAGTTTGCCTACCTCGATGGCTTATGGCGCGCAGTGAATGCCGATATCACTTTAACCATCCAGCTCAGCTTAGATGATGCAAAACCCACAACATTGACGACCCATAGCCTAATCGTTGCCAATGCCGCACCGTTTACCAGCGTGTTGGCGCAGGGCGATGGCGAACCAAACATGACCGACGGTTTGCTCGACATTACTTGGTTGGATGCTGGCGATGAACCCAAAGAGCAGTTGCTTAGCCTCGCTGAATTAGCGATTGCAGGATGGGTGAAAGAAGGCAATAAAAATGTGCGAGATCAACAAGCGAGTGCAAGTAAAGTCCATCATGCACATGCTAAAAAGGTCACCATCAGCAGCCAGCCTAAGTGTAAATATGTGATTGATGGTGAAGTATTTGAGCCAGCGGATCTCACTATTGAAGTCCAGCCAGCATCTCTTAAAGTGTTTGTTCCTTATCAGGAAACCACAGAGCAAGATGAGTGATCGTTGTGGAGGACATCCAGCCTAACTTTTTAGGCTGGATGACTGGGCATTTATAGAACGAACAAAAAATATAAAATATTCAACAAAATAAATATAACCAGCAGAACCAGTACCCGCATGAAATTAAATTCACTACCTTTGGGAAGTGATTTTTGAGTGGTGTTACTAAAATCCTGAAATTTACAGTCTATTGCCTGCGCACATTGCTGTAGAACTTGTTGTAATTCCTTTCTATCAGTACTGTCACCCAATATCAATTGAGCACCGTTGGGCTGGTGCAATTCTAAATAAGCCAGATAATGTTGGACAGTATCTTCCGTTTGGCGATTGCGGCTGATCTGATGCCAACGGGTGATTTGCAGCTGATAAAGTTGCACTGCTTTGATGTCCGAAAAAGCATAGGAACGCCACCACCACAATCCCATATACCTCCCATTGAATAAACCTTTACCGAGCCACAATTGCTGTTGCTCAGCATCTAACCAACACTGTTGCTGAACAAACGCAGTCGGTAACACGGGTAACAATAGAAATAGTGTTACCCAGCCGAGAACGAGCTGTAGTATCGGATCGGGTTGTAAATAGGTTGCTCTGGCGCAGAGTAAACCAAGCAGTAATAACCCAGCAGCAAACAGCCATAATAGAGGTCGGTACTGAGTACTCAGAGTTTGAATATAAAATGCATTTTTAGAAGGTTGATTGAATTTCACTGAACTTGTTCCTTGTTCCTTGTTCCAAAAATTATCTCACCATTCAATATTGACCTGTGCCAGTCACAATAAGAGGCATTGATAGTTTGCACAATCAACACCTAACTCATTTCTAGACGCTTTCGAGTTAAACCAAAGACTCACATCAACGTAAATACCAGTTGCGATATAACTCATACTGCAAATATAAGCTGCAACTTTGCAGTTGCAGCTAAGGTGTTATTGACCCGCAGCAGTATCCTCACCGGTCCAGAGTCGCATGATACGATAAGGCGGTTTGGCTGTTTCGGCTTTTCCATTAAAGGCTTTTGCTTTATGCAATTGGTTCACTGAAATATATAACCAGCCTGTTTCACCAAATTGCACACTATCTGGAAAATCCAGTAGTGGAGAACTGACCGCTGTTGTTAGCGTGCCTTTGTTATCTAGCATGGAAATGGCATTGTGGTTCAAATTGGTAAAGTAATGATTACCTTGTTTGGACGTTGCTGCGCCATCTGATACAGGCTTGGCTCCGACTAATTTTACCGTGGCGATAATTTTATCATTATTGCCTGTTTGTAAAGCCGCAGTCGATAACTGATACCAGTGAGTGCCATTCATTGCACCATAATAGAGTGTACTTCCATCGGCAGATAAACTGATTGGATTGACCGCGACACTGGCAACTTTGCCATTAAACAATGTTGTTTTGTTATCTATGTTCATTACAGCATCCGTTTCGGCCTGCAGCGAGCTATGACCTGAAAAACGTATTGTATGACCATCGTCGATACGCACCGCTAAGAGGCCAGGGTTGGCGATATCGGCTAAATAAATCCAGCCTTTTTGAGAGTCGACCACCAGATCCTGCATAAAGCTGCCTTTAGGCGCGAGAGCTTGTGGTAGGACGATTTGTTTATATAGACTGCCGTCCTTAATATTGAATCCCCAAATCCTTGTCTGCCCTAATTCTAACCCCATATCTGCGGTCCAGAGGTGTCCAGCTTTGTCCTGAGCAATACCTAATAAGGTATCAAATTGAGCAGTATTGGCTGTCGATGTTTTTTGCAAATCCATTGAAGGCCAAGCTTTATAAGCGTTGGTCTCACGATTAACTTCAATCAATTGCAAACCTGATGGTGTATCAAATGGATGTACTGTGGCAAAAATCCGACCTTGTGCAGTGACGCTGACATTGCCAGGTCGTATTGGCAATTCAGCGACTGTTTCAAGACTTCCTACTACTGGGGTGGCGTTTACAAAACTACTGGCTGTCAAAGAAAGCCATAATGCTGTTGTTAATAAGTGTTTCATATTCTATCTCCGCTTTTTCTGTTTAAGGGCTGTAGAATAGGAGTTATTATTTACAAAAAAAAGAGTATAAAGTTTAGCTCTGTTTCAATATTAATTTGATAATTAATATTTATTCAGCAGTCGTTTCACCGGTCTCGACTTGCTGCTCGTACTTGCTAAGCTTGTTGTAGAGGGTTTTAACGCTGATCCCCAGTTGTTCGGCGGTATCCGTTTTATTACCTTGAGTGGTTTCTAGTGCTTGATAAATAGCGATTCTCTCTAAATCATCTAAGCGCATGCCTTGGGGGATAACAACTTGTTCACCACCACATAAACCCACTTCATTCGTCTGAGGTAGCTGTAAATGGCTGGGTAAAATATCCTGATCGGCCAGAATATAGGCTCGCTCAATTGCATGTTTTAATTCGCGCACATTACCAGACCAAGGGTACTTAGCAATCATCTGAATACAGTCTTCAGCTAAGCTCTTATTCTGCTTTTCGGCCACGTTACGATAGGCAAGAAAATGCTGCGCAAGCCCAATAATATCCTCGCCACGTTCCCGTAAGGGCGGAACACGAATGGGAAACTGAGCCAAACGAAAGTACAAATCTTCTCGAAATAGCCCTGCCTCTATCGCCACTATGGGATCACGGTTAGTCGCTGCCACAATACGTACGTTTGCACGTTGCACTTTGTCGCCACCCACAGGACGATACTCGCTATTTTCCAACACTCTGAGTAACTTCACTTGATGATCAATCGGCATTTCGGTGACTTCATCGAGAAACAAGGTCCCGCCTTCAGCCTGCTCAAATACGCCTTTGTGATCCCGATTCGCCCCCGTAAATGCGCCTTTGACATGACCAAACAGCTCACTGTCGACCAATTCTGGGCTTAATGCACCACAGTTAATCGCAATAAAAGGCTCGTTCACCCTAGGGCTGGCAAGATGTATGGTATTAGCAACCAGTTCTTTCCCGACCCCACTTTCCCCAATAATCAGCACATTACTGCCTGTCGCAGAGACGCGACGAATTGTGCGATATAGCTTGTGCATAGGAGCTGATGAACCAACAAGCAAACCGTATTGGTCTAGCTCGCTAGCAAAAGGATGCAGTCGATTAGGCGATGACGCTAAATACTGTGCAAAATCAGCAAAAATTTCGCTGATTAGCGGCATATCGTAAGGTTTGCGAAAGTGGTAACCAGCAAAATGAGACATTAACTGATCAAGATTAGGGTTTGGCTGACCATCGGAGAGAAAAATAAACTCAATATTTGACATGGCCGCATTATCCAGCAGCACAAGGTAATCTTCACGACTAAGACTGGATAACTCAATAATGGCAACATCGACGTGATTTGCCTCTAGCTGCTCTATCCAAGGCAAGTCATCGACACTGCGTAGCTTATTAAAGTCAGCAGCGCCAGCAAGTTCGATGATTGCTTGCTCGGCGCCAACATCCTGCAAGTGATAAAAAAGTGTCAGTCGAGCCATGCGTATCTACTCCCTGTATGAAAAACTACTGTATGTCAGCCATGAAATTTTAACAACAGCAACGGTAATAGTTGCCGATGTTCTAAGATGATATCTCGATGAACTGAGAATATCAGTCTAAAAATCAGCCTGTTAAAATATCATTAAAAACGAGAACAGAATATGCATGGTAGCTGAACGAAACGAAATCAGTTTACCCAAGCAGTTAAACAATCTATGTCGAACACTGGCATTAGGAGGCCCATAATGAAGTCTAATGTTGTGCAACATCAGACTGATATCCGCGCCGATATCATGTTGATCGATGAAATCATCAAGCTGAATCAGGAAGGACTCACATTTTACAACCAAGCGAGGAGGTATGTCGAAGACTATAATCTTAAGCGTGTTTTTTCCGCCAAAGCTAACATCCATCAACGAATGTTAACTCGGTTTGAACAGCTGAGACGTTTGGCTGACGAGCCAATTAATGGCCTAAGTCACACCGTGCCCGTCACTTATACTCAAGCAACAGAATTGCTGCAACAGTGCCAAATTTCGCAGGCTATGACCGCCCTTGTCGATATAGAGCAGCAAGTGCTAATCCAAATAAAACAAGCAGTAAGGCAAGCGCATCAGCCACAACTTGCAAACCAACTTGCAGAGGGTGCCGCTTGGCTGCAAATGAGTTACGACGGTACGGGATCGCTCAATCACCATTAATTCCCTGTCGCTAAGTGAGCCATATTTAACCGACTCCCCTCCACTTTTACTACAGACATAATACCGCACTGATGAGTGCGGTTTTTTATGCTCGAATGATGGCTCAGCATGCCAGAAAAAATTACACTTTGTCGGTAAAAAAGACCGACCTAAAGGAAAATGCTAAGGTATAAAAACGCCAGATAAAAAAATTAAAACATTAAAAATCATTAACTTAAAAACATTGGCACGATTGGCGCATTATCTAGCTTCGAGAAAACAACGGAGGATATGATTATGAAAACTACAACAGCATCAGTACTAGTGGCTTTACTTGTCGGTTCAATCAGTTTAAATGTGGCCGCCGCCCAAGATTGGAAAGGCGGAACCAAGGATGCGTGGATCGATGGTAAAGCAGAAACCACTTTACTGCTCAACACGAATCTCAATTCCTTCGACATCATTACAGATGTCAAAGATGGTAAAGTGACATTAACAGGTAAAGTGGAAAGCAGTGTGGATAAAGCCCTCGCCACAGAGCTCATCAAAAGCTTAGATGGAGTGAAAGATGTCGATAACCAACTCACTGTGATGAATGAAAAAGAAGGCACCAGTGAAGTTGTTGCCACCTTAACTGACTCTAAAGTTGCCACAGTCATCAAAACGCGTTTACTGTTTTCAACTGACGTATCCGGCACCCAAATTAATGTGGATGTTGCCAATGGCATAGTCACATTGAAAGGTGAAGTTGCCAGCGATGCAGAACGTCAACTAGCACTGAAAATTGCCGAAAATACCGACGATGTGAAAAAGGTCGTTGATAAAATTAAAGTTGTTAAAAAAGTGTCTTAACTCTCGCGACAACGGCATTTTTTAAATTAAACGTATTTTAAGTAACAGCACACAGATCTAGACTCAAGGTTCGATAGTGCTTTATGAAAAAAGAATCAAAAAAACCAGCCTCAGCTGGTTTTTTTATGCCCATTTTCAGACCCAATCGAAAAGACTTACTCGCTTAAATTAAGAAGGGTGAATTCAGATGACTCGAATGATCATAAAGGAGAAGAGTTACAGAACACTGAGCTAAAACGCAGGCGTTACTCAAGCTTCAAAGTCAAACTAAGCTTCAAAGCCAAACTGGAATGCATAAAAATGTTGGCCATTCTCAATATTGATGGTCATAGTGCCAGTTAACCCCTGCAACTCCCCCGCCCCAGAATGGGGTATCACTTCTAAGATCAGACGATTTTGTCCATCGGTCATAATGCCAAAATGTTGTAATACAAAACTGCCCTGCTTACCGCACAAGTTGCCAACCACTTGTTCAATGGCCACATAGCCAGCTGAGCCCTTGACTGACGTCATAGCACTGAGCATTTCCTCCTTGCTGCGCCCCTCAAGCTCACCATAAAAGGTTTTATCTAAGCCCATACGCCTAACGTCACACCACCAATGCCAGTAGCATAGGGGCTATCTGGAGTGAGCTTAACATCAAATTTCCCAGTGATTTTGCTAACTTGCATGACACTCTCCTTGTCGAAATCTTATGCTGACCTATTACCTGCTAACGCTTGCTATTGAAGCAAACATCACCCACAGACCGAAAAACAACTTAGCATAAGCCTGCGCAGATCCATAATGGCATTTACACGCTACTTATGTATGCTGGTCTCACTCACTATCATCTCTATGGTTTTGACTATTTCAGGGCTTTCAGACATGGGTTGGTCAGACGCTCTATCGCGATAAGTCACAGCAATTTTGAATGGGGCTTCGAAAGGATAAACAGGTTCAATACTATCCACTTCGATTCGATCGCCAAGCATGACACTGCCTAAGTGTTTCAAGCTATTGAGCTTAAAATCCAGATTAAACAATCCAAGATACCAAAATACGCCTGAACCTTGAGTCGTCACAATAAAAGGCGCCACAAAGGGCATAGTTTGCATTTTAGGATCATCTTGAATCGGTGCGTCACTTTGGGTGTCCGGCTCTAGAGCGGGATCGAAATTTAACGGTGTAATGCGCAAGTAATCGAGTAATGCTCGACCTTTTACCTCACCATCTTGGTAGTCACCCATAGCAAACTCTGTTTGCTTGATCTTAATAAAATGTGTCAGTGCAACGGACTTGCCGCCCTCAGGCAGCGTTATTTCAACAGGATTGGCGGTATTTAAGCTAAAGAGTTTGAGCATCACTTCCGATGCATTCGCCACAGGCTTTACCTCAAAAGGTGTCACAGTTTCGATCTCATTCGCCTGAGCCTGAGTTTTTTCATGCGCCATGGCTTCATCGTATTGCATCACCTGTCCATCTTCCATCACCATATAAATATCATCATTGGTCATGTTGAAACGGTAAATACCCGCAGCAAGTAAGGCTAATACCACTAAGGTTGCCGCTATGGTTAATTTTACAAACGTACTCATCTTCTCTCCCCAATCGCGCTCGTTATGCGCTACTTTTCTAACACCGATAAACTTCAAATCAATGTTGGAGCAGTATTACAGATACTGAGTTAAAGCGAAGTGGGTAAAGTGTAAAAAATGCCGCTATTTTGAATTTTGTCAGGCTAAGTTCAGATTGTCCTTAGCAAAGATAACTAAAGGCATTGAATTTTTATCACCTTACCGTCTTCAAGCTTAAAAAATGCATCTTGCGGCATGTCTTGTGCCCATAAAGCTTGATAATCCAGATCCGCATAAATACCGCGAAACACGGCCCCAGATAAAGCATGAGAAACGACAATGACACGTTCAGGTACGCTCGGATCGTTCAGCCAATCCTTAAGACGCTCAGTTATACTGGCAAATGACTCAGCATTTGGAGCATAGGTATACCAGTCGACGATATGACTTAACTCAGGCTGGTTTTGCTTAATGTCAGGGACGCGCTGCTGTTCCCAATCACCAAGACCAAATTCAATTAAACGCGCATCCTTTTGTAACTGCGCAATAGGAAAACCAATTTGTTGACAAATAATTTCGGCAGTCTGTACTGCTCGCCCTAAAGGACTAACATAAAATGCCCATTCATCCACACTGTAGATACGCTGCATCAGTACTTCCCCAACCGCTTGTGCCTGTAACTTTCCCAACGCCGTTAGAGGAGAATTACAACGTCCCTGTAAACGTAACTCTGCGTTAAATTGTGTCTGCCCATGACGTAATAGATAAATCGTTTTTTTAATCAATTTGAGAACCTAGAAACATATTGCTGAAATACAGACTTGGTGTTGTATGCTAAGCTACGCTTTGGCATTGATAATGGGAAATGTCATTATTCAGTATCAAATGACGTCCTTTAGCATCAGAATGTAAAATACTCAAACTTACTGGACGAATGGTATTCCAAAGTGTTTCAGAATTTTGTTCCGTCAGGAAACAATTAGTTAATAATTTAACCATCAAAGATTCTAATACAATAAGCACATTACCACTGTATATCATGCCAATATTTTCAATGATTTCAAAAAGACGTTTCTCTACTATTTTTAATTGAGTATAAATAGATGAGCAAAACCCACGGGATTGCAACATCATAGTATGAATACACAGGGTTAAATCAAAACATTCTCCATTAACGTCAAAATCGGCTTTAAAATCCTCCAATGCTAACTTTTTAATCACAGATATGGATTTTTTCCGTCCTCGATTTAATATTCCAGCCGTTTCTATCGATAATGGTGACGTGCAAGAGTATACCATTTCAAACCGAGTATCCCTCAATGAGTTTGCTAGCATATTTGCATGCAATTCTCCGAGATTAGACAGTGAATGATGAGAAGGTGCAGACAGGTCGTACACGTCTAAAGATTTTGCATCCCCTTGACTAATTAGATATATAGTAGCCAATTAAATCACCTCAAATTTTATATTAAGTTCGACAATCTTAGCCGAGAGCAAGCTAAAGCAACCTACACTCGGCTACATTTTAGGCGGTTAAAAAACGTGGCGGACACCTAATGTAACAACTTTATCGTCGCCAACATCTTGCTTTATGCCAGACAATCTATATTCGCCTTCATATAAGGAAAAATGAGTATAAACTCGAGTCGATTTAGTCACTTTTTTGTCGATACCAATAGTAAACTGGCTGATATCAACATCAGTCACCTCATCATTTTGGCCAACAAGTTTAGAAAAATAGCCACCTAATCCAGAACGATCTTTACCAAACTCAGCTTTTAGTGTTGTACCCAATAAATCATAGGTCGCATTGATAAAATAGGAGTGCCCTTTCATATTGGAAAACGTCAAACTTTCAGTATGTTGAAATATTCCACCAAGTTTAACGTCTCCTAACTTAATTTGTGTAACAGCACGATAAGCATCGATATTAGCAATACCTTTATTAAGTGCTGCAGCTAAATAATAATGACTATTCTTGAGTTCCTTATCACCACTAGTCATACTCAATGCGTACAAATTATCATCGACACCATAATTATCTTGCATTAAGTAAGTGGCATTAAAATCAACTAGACCGAATAACTTTGGAGAGAAATACCACAGACCATCAGCACTTCGGGTCTGCCCAGCGACTAATTGATTGATATCGGCATTCGTTGTACCAAAAATATCGACTTTACCTTCTGACATTTTAAAAACTGTATCATTTCGACCAATAAGCAAAGAGCCATAAACGGTTTCAATACCTAAATAGCTATTTCTTGCAGAGAATACTTTGCTAGAATCATTGGCACGGTTAGACGTATTATTTACGCCAAACTCCATCTTGTAGATAATATTAATGTCGTCATTTATGCTTGATTTACCTTTGAGACCAATATTGGATGAGTTATTTTCAAGATAAGTGCCACTCTCACCCACGTTCACTCCACTAGTACCACTGTAAACAGTTGAACCTAACTCTGAATGGGTAACTGATAAATCAAGTCGCCCATAGATACTAGGCGATTCATCTGCTGTAACAGATGCTGAGCAAATGGCAAATGCTAAAGCGGTTAAAATTGCTTTTTTCATCGTGTTTCTCTTACTTATTTTGATATTAATGATTTAAGAAGAAACTCTTTACAAAGGTCATGACAATTAACGCCATGACCTACTCGGTTTATCAATCGACCATAGTGACTTTCTTAGAACGCCATACAGAAGCTGCGAGTACAATGGATAGTATTGAAGTGCCTAACCAGAAGTATTGCGCACTACCAAAGTCATAATGCTTAACACCTGCTACTTCGGTCACTACGATTAATTTTGAAGAAACAATTTCTTGCAGGGATGCCGCGAGGTAAGAGAACAAACCAATGAAACCCTTCACTGCGCCTACCGCATTTTTAGGCATTAAGTCACAGGCCGTTAAACCGGCAAGGAATACGACTAAACCACCGATTGAAAAACCGATCAGGCCCAGACCAAAGGCATCCATAGTGCGACTCTCTGAACCCCAGAACAGTAAGCACATACCAACTATATTTGCTAAACCGTATAGGAAGGTCGGAATATGACGATTGGCATTGAATACTTTGTCAGAAATAATCCCAGATAAAATAGCCCCAATGAATCCTGCAATCGGATATGAAGACATAGCAACACCTGCATCAATCAAGGAATAGTTTTTTTCCGATTGCAGGTACAACACAGCCCAAGAACTCATGGCATAACGCGATGAATACATAGCTGCACACGCTAAGGCAATAATCCAAACTACGGGTTGTCTTAATACAAACAGTTGAGCTTTACGAATAGCGACAGGATCATGCCCTTTAACTGACTCAGGCTCTTCACCATAAGCTGTTGCAGGATCTGGTAAACCATAGGTACGAGGGCGATCTTTTAGCAGCATAAACATACAAGCTGCAGCGGCAAATGCAGCAATACCAGCCCCAATAAAGCCTATCTGCCAGCCAAAAAAGCTTACTAATGAAGCAGTTAAAATCCAGCTAATTGCTTCACCGATATTGCGTGAGCCGCCCCATATAGAGTAAACACTGCCCCTTTGTTTAGGTGAGTACCAATGGAAGATTGAAACACATGAAGGAGCAGAACCCACGGATTGGAACCAGCCATTCATCCCCCAAAGCACTACAAAGAATACCCCTGCAACCCCCATTCCCATTGCCATGCAAGCAATAGAGGAAAGCATCAAGGAAACAGACATAAAACGGCCAATGTTGGCATAATCCGCTAAAAATCCATTTGAGAACTTACCAAATGCATAAGTAAAGAAGAATGCTGAGCCCATCAAGCCTAATTCTTCAATGGTTACAACACCTGCGTCGAGCATAGGTTTTTTAACCACACTCAACGCCATACGTACTACATAAAACATGGCATAGCCGAACACTAAGCCGATAAAAACCTGCCATTGATATTTTTTATAAATTGAACGAATTTTTTCGGGCGTCTCGTTCATAATAGGTAGATCAGCACCGGTTTGAAAAAATTTCTTTATCATAGCTTGCTCCAAAAGTTGGAAGTCTAGTTAGCCAAAAAGTAACGATGCACATATTAAAAATTCGTGTAACATCATTTTCACAGACACCTTAATATCCGATATGAATTGCAACAAATTGGCGAAAACGAGTTAGTTTTGACACAAACTCGTCCTAGAAGCGCTAATTCCTATGTGTTAATACAAGGCGCGAACGATAAAGATGGCTTAAGCTATTTTCAGCCCTAAAAAATCGAGTCAAATTTGACTCAACTAGAATTAAACAAGAATTTAAAATTTTAAAAAATATGCGAGTTGAATCACTTAATAAGGTATTGATGCCATGAGTTACATAAAACTGGACGAAATAAATCATGTTCTGCAAATAAAAATTAAAATTTTTACTCCATTTTTATTACTACTGTGGACAAGCATAGGATTAAGCTCACTCTTTAATTCCGCCTCTGCAGCAGAACCTCTAGTGGTATTAACCACCTTTTCTGAAGAACCTATGGGCGCCTTATTTGAAGAATTCAAACAGTTAAATCCAGATGTCCCCATTCAAGTGGTATATCGCAGGACTGGACCCGCATTAAAGTGGGTAAAACAATCGTCAATACATCCGGTAGATATGATTATTTCTTCTACTCCAACCTTCTTTCGCGATTTGGATAATGCAGGGCTTATTGTCGCCCCATCAGAACGCTATGAAATGCCGCCTTGGTTAAAAATACATGACCTTACTAAAAGTAATAAAACCATAGCATTAGGCTATTCTGGGATAACGATTATGTATAATCAGCGCTACCTAGAAAAAAACAACTTATCCATACCCCATACTTGGAAAGATCTCGCTGCAGCACAATTTTCCGGGCATATCATGATGAGTACGCCCAACAATTCTGGCACCACTCATATGATGGTCGAAGGAGTACTACAACAAAAAGGCTGGATTCAAGGGTGGGCGTTACTAAGGGAAATAGGTGGAAATTTGGCCTCAGTTTCAGCAAGAAGTTTTGGAGTGAGTGAGTCTATCTCTAGGGGGCTTGTTGGCGCCGGCGTCGTAATAGATAGCTATGCAATTGATTCTAAAGATAAATTTTATTTTACCAATTTTAATTATCTACCCAATACCGTTATACTTCCGACTTATATTTCCGTTACTTCCCGTGGCAGAAGTAAAGCGAATGTCGAAAAGCTTATCCAATATTTTCTCTCTACTAATGGCCAAAAGCTTATAAGCTCTAGTGCCGTTGCCAAACGTTCACTGACGGATGCTAGGCTTGCTAAAAGTACACAACCCGTCATTAATGAAGAAGTACTGTTTAACAGAGCCGATATTATCAATTCATTATTCGATCAGGTGATTACCTACCAATTACCTAAACTACAACTGGCATGGAAACTTATCCACCAAGCTGAAGCATCGACCACCATTTCATCTGATGAACAACAACTCATTAGTCAAGCACGACTATTAGCGAGTTCAGTTCCGATTGATGAAGCCGAGTCTTTATCTTTAGCACTACAGAATCAATTTATACAGATTTCAACAGAGCATAAGCACACCACAGAAATAGAACAAATTTTGTACCAGTGGCGCAAGAAAAGTGAGCATCAATTAGATCAGGCTATTAGTTTAATGAACAGCTTAGTGTCCAAAAAATCATGAAAAAATATCATTTTAAAATACCAACAACATTAGGAAGCAAATTAATGCTCGCCTTTGCGAGCATGACATTTCTCAATCTATCTATAGGAGTGACTACGGCTTTTATTTGGGAAGAACTCAGTAATAAGATAAATAATATCGTAGAGCATAGTCTACCACCACTTAATGGCGCATATATACTAGAAAGATCAAGTGGGAATATACAGACCATTATTTCTAATAGCTATAAAATTAAAGATGAATTCGATTATAAAAAATTTGAGGTTGATATAAAAAATGAAATTATAACTATTGAAAAAGCCTATATGAACAGTAACCATGATAATGAGCTACTCCCTGAACAACGGATTGCACTCGATCATTTCTCAAGTTTAATTGAAAAACAAGATACGCTATTAAAACAAAAAATAACTTACAGCCAAGAACTTAATAACTTGCAAAAACGCATCACTTGGTTACATCAAGACCTTAATGATGAAATGACGCCCTTAATGCAAGAGGTCGAATGGCACGTGACTCGCTTACTGTCACATCCGGTAGGAAATACCTCGCCCAATGCATTAATGAGTGAATTTTTTATTTTGCAAGAATTATCCGCTAAAGAAACAGAACTATTTACCTTAGTGAATGAAATTATTGATCAAAGATACACGCGAGAATTAACGAGCGCCTTCTATTACTTAGATCAAAAAATAGTCGAAATTGAAGAGTTAGTAGAAAAACTGAAGAGCTTTCCTTCCACGATCAGCCATAGGCAAATAATGAAGAATCTAATCAACCTTATCAGCTCTAATGGTGAATTGATTCGACTATTAAAACTGGATACTGAAGCTCAACTGGCTTTATCACAATTAGCAACCCCATTAACTCAAGTGTTAACCCAATTTCACCGCAAAAACATTGCTACCTTGGAACAATCCAGCCAAGCATTCAACTCATTAAACATCAACACCAAATCTATGATAGTAAATGGAAAGTTGATTATTTTCCTTATATCCGTAATTTCTATTTTAATCAGTATTTTAGTATTGGCAATCCTCATTCGACAACGAGTATTAAAACGCCTTAATACCCTAGAAATTGATTTAAAAAATGTCGCTAACGGCCATTTAGACTGGCCGATAGCGACGCAAGGTAAAGATGAAATTGGCCACATGGGTGACTGCTTGCGACAATTCTGTGTCGATATGCAGGCAATGGTAAAAAGTAATGCTTTGACACTTATCAATAATGCCCAAGCAAGCTTGATTACATGTTATCCCAACGGGGAAATTGAATCGGCAAACCCTCAGGCATTACAATTACTGAGTTTAACCACGCTCGCCCCACAACTAACCCTTTGGCAAGCATTCCCCTCCACTAGCCAGCAAGTGTTATCGCAACAATTCGCGATTGATAGTGAGCTGCAACGAACGGGACGAAGTGAATGCATCCTCAATTTACTCAAGAATAACACCCCCCAATACTTGCATTTTCACCTGCAGGCATTCGAACACGCACGACAAGCAAAATACATGGTTACTATTACTGACATCACCAAACAAGAGCTCAATGCCCGCGAACTAGAGTCCTTAGTCGCTGACAGAACTTTAAATCTAACCTTTAAAAATCAAGAGCTAACAGCAGAAATAGAACAACGTGGCATTGCAGAAAGGCATTTACGTCAAGCGCAAGCAGATCTCATCCAAGCTGCCAAAATGGCTGCGGTAGGTCAGACAATGACAAGCCTAGCTCACGAGTTAAATCAACCACTTTCAGCAGTCAGTACCTATCTGTACAGTTGCCGTTTAGCACTAGCATCACATCAGTTCGATTTACTCACTGACATGCTAGGTAAAACCGAAATGATGAATTTACGGATGGCTAAAATTATCTCTGCTATTAGAAATTTCGCCCGAAAATCCCCCAGTAATATCGAAGCTGTTAGCCTAGATATCCGTCAACTCGTTAGTAACGCATTGGTACTAGTGGAAACCCGAGCTAGAAATGAAAACATCATTATTCATAATGAGTTAGATAAAGATCACATGATAATGGCTGACGCGGTTCAGGTAGAACAAGTACTGCTGAATATCCTAATTAACGCTATGGACGCCACCGCAAGTCAATTAGATAAACAGATCTTTGTATCAATATTCAATCAAACGAGCGCCAAATTAACACTGGCAATTTACGATAATGGCCCAGGATTTGACCCGAGTATTTTGCCTCTTATATTCACCCCGTTTAACACAACTAAGGCCGTAGGTCTGGGCCTAGGGTTGAGCATTTGTCGCTCAATACTCGAACGTTTTCAAGCTGAGATTTATGTGGCATCACACCTAAAAGGTGGCGCTATGATTATTTTGGAGTTTCACAATGCAGATTGAAAATTCGACGCAGTTTAATGTGCTACTTGTCGATGATGATGAGGATGTACTCACTGCCTATCGCCACTTATTACACCTATCAGGGTACAATGCTAAGGCAACCAACTCACCAGCTAAAGCCTTAGCGTTACTCAATGAAAACTGGAATGGGATTGTCGTCTCAGATATTTATATGCCCGCGATGAATGGCATGGACTTACTCGATGAAGTCAAAAAAATTGATCCTGAAATTCCTGTCATCATGATCACTGGTCACGGTGATATCCCACTCGCGGTCGAGGCAGTCAAACGCGGTGCTTTCGATTTCCTTGAAAAACCTCTCGACTCAGCTCAATTCTTACAACTGCTCAAACGAGCTCAACAAATCCGTCAAGGGATCATAGAACAGAGAGAGGCTATCTCTAGCACTTTTAAGGAACATCTATTCGGCACCAGTGAGCAGATCAATCTAATACGCCAACAACTGAGTCAAATCGCTAAAATAGATAAAGATGTGATGATTGAAGGACAAATGGGCACAGGTCGTCACTTAGTCGCATCAGTGTTGCATAGCTTAAGTCAATACAAAAACAACAGCTTAATCATCCATGATTGCAAAGAGCATCCCACATTTTCGGAATTAGAAGCCAGTATAGTCAAAGCCCAAAATGGTACCTTAGTGCTGCGTTCGTTAACTCAGCTAGACCATGATCATCAACGCTGGCTATGTACTCGCTTACTGGATCAGGAAAGACTAAATACCAAAAGCCACCGTACGATTTGCATTTTCGATACCAATCCAGATGATGAAGTCAAAACAGGAGCCCTATTACCTGAGTTGTATTACTACTTCTCACAGGCACGGATCCAATTGCCAAAACTCGCTGAACGCAAGAGTGATATTATTCCTTTATTCCGAAATTTCGTAAGCCAAAGCTGTAAGCGTTTCGATATTCCTATTCCCAAAATTGACTTGAATTATATCGATATTCTTAAACGCTACCACTGGCCAGGCAACATCCGTGAGTTACGAAATCTTGCCGAGCTCTATGCCGTTGGCATCATAAAACTTCCCGGTGAAGAAGCCCTCAAACTAGTACAAGCCCCTGACGCACCATTGGATGAGCTCGTTGACGCCTATGAAAAACAAGTCATTGAAAATATTCTTTATCTTTGTTCAGGTAGAGTCACAGATGCCGCAAATTACTTAGGAATACCTCGGAAAAAACTGTACCTAAGAATGAAAAAGCTCAATCTAGAAAAGGATAAATTTAAACCTAAGTCCTAGATAGTATCTGAGCCAGATAAAAGACTACCGCGGTGATATTTAAAATATCACTGCGGCAATGGATTTTGTGTTTATAAGTCGCACTACTTTTCGTTTTTCCACAAGGCTGGGGTTTGGCTTGGTTGCCAATTGCTTTGGGAGAAATGCGCTTGCACTAAGGAATAGATTTTATCTTGATAGGACACAAACTCAGGTAGTTGATAATTATGCTGATCCTGCCAAGCAGGGGCATAGTTATCTAGCGTATCAAAACGATACCCTTGACGTTGAGCTTCTTCAACAAAACGCTTAATTTTAGGCAAGTTGATGGTTGCACCTTGTCCGCGGTGAGCATTCTCAAACAGGAAGTCGTGGGTCAAGATAACCACTTTCCCGTTATGTAAACCATCACTACAATCTAAGTTCTGCGTACGACTGTTAAGCGGATTCATCGTCGTTCCAGCGCAGGTGTTGATCACTTGATTGACTTTTGCCACCAGCTCAACCCCATCGGCCATGGATTCAGCTGGAAAGGCAACCCCCCAATCCTCTGGTCCCCAGTCTAGATCCCAACCGAATATTTTATAGTCACTCTCGGCGAGCATGTTTTGAATTTGCACTGCAACTTGCGAACTGTTGGTCGAGGTTTCTGCGGTACAAGCAAAAGTGGGGTCCCAAGGCGGCACAGTATCGGATGTCGCACACAAGCCGTCGCCTTTGAGTTTACTGGTCACTCGCCAACCATTGGTGTAAGGCAAACGTGCCAACTTAGTCATCTTGTTATTGGGATAACTGGCGGCATTAGGAATAAGTTCAACCACTTTGGCCGTGTTCGTCACAAAATAGGTGAAATCGGTGGCCGCATCTTGATAGGATTTTACAGGCCAGAGTCCAACTTGATTACAATATGCCGCCCCAGATTGCACGCCATCAGTGCAGTTATGCAGCATATGATCGTAACTGTGATTTGCCAGAATATGACCATCATCTAGCAAGCGTTGTAGGGCGACAGCCGCTAACGCCTCGTTTTCATCCCCTTCACCATACATATGAAACGCATTAATAAAGAACGTCGCCTTGATATTGGCATCCTTTAACGCATCTAACAGCCCTAAGGTCGCGTCAATTGGACCATCATCAAAGGTAAGGTAAATGATTTTATCGCTGGCGTAGGCCGCACTTAAGCCAGTACTCAAGCTCGCAACACAAAGCCCAACTGAAACGGCTATCGATTTCAGTTTCATGATTTCATCCTATAAATAATGTTTAAAGATGAATAAGTTAGTTCTCTTTACGCACTGGTTAATTCATAACCTGTAGACAGCGAGTTCACTCATCCGTTTAGCTTATCTATAGTGAGTAATCCCACCAGCATTAGTTATACCATCCTAGCAACAAGCCATACTTTTCTACGCTAAGTCAATAAATCCTGCCTTTGCACCAGTTATACCAATCACATTAAATATCTAATCAGTTCAGAGCCTCACAGGCATTTCAATCCAAGGCGCATTGACGCAGAAATGGTCATTCCCTTTTAAGTCAATGCAACACCGGAGTGGGATGCCTGTGTGGCTCCCAAAGGGCGAGTTTCAACGCGCTTTATACTGCGTTTAAGGCTTTCGACAGAGCACCACTATGCCTTCAAGCCTTCGCCTTGTCTAAAGCGCGTTGAATTCCCGCTGAATGAACAGATATTTAATACGATTGGTATTAACTATCCCCTTACCCAAGGCTTCAAAGACAATAGAAAAATACCAATCCTAGTGTGAAAAGTACCGCATCAACAATTCGATAACAGGTAAGTTAACTGGAGAAAAAAACAACATAAAAGCACTACAGGGATGCAATAACATGTCAGAAGGTCAACTATTTAAGAGCTCTTTGCTCGCATTATGTATCGCTAACGCCTTGTTCGGGATGAGCTCAACCGCAGTCGCGGCGGAGCAACAAGAGGCAACCGCAGAAAATATTGAGGTAATCCAAGTACGCGGCATACGTCGCTCGATTGAAGCCTCAATGAATACCAAACGCTTCGCCGACTCCACGGTCGATGCCATCACCTCGGAAGATATCGGTAAGTTTCCCGATAAAAACATTGGTGATGCGCTGCAGCGCATTTCTGGGGTGACGGTCGATAGGCAATACGGTGAAGTGAGCGGAGTCACCATTCGCGGTACAGCGCCAGAACAGAGTCGTATTTTGCTGAACGGTCAAACCGTTGCGAGTACCTCTTGGTATGATCTTGGTCCTGCCACTCGTACCTTCAATATGGAATTATTGTCAGCCGAGCAAGTCAGTGCGGTTGAAGTCCACAAAACGCCAACCGCTAGCCTTGAAGAAGGTGCGCTAGGCGGCACTGTCAATCTCAAAACCCGTAAGCCCTTAGATCTCGATGCTCACACATATCAAGTGGCAGGTGAGTTGAGCCAAAGCAGCCTGTACGATGAAACAGATCCGAGTGGATCTTTC
The DNA here is from genome assembly GCF_025653905.1 of Shewanella sp. SM71. Lineage (NCBI taxonomy): Bacteria > Pseudomonadati > Pseudomonadota > Gammaproteobacteria > Alteromonadales > Shewanellaceae > Shewanella > Shewanella sp. SM71. The sequence continues at coordinate 402,015 of NZ_JAKKRW010000001.1, read as the reverse complement.
GTCGGAAGCTGGAAAAATGACGATGAAAAATTTGGTATTTTAGGCGCTTACTCAGTAGAAAAACTCACCAGTGGTCGGCATGTATTAGAATCACTCAGCGGTTACTATGAATACTTTGCCGCGGATCCTGCACAAAACCAAGAATCAACTGTCGGGGCGTGGGGGATTGGCTCACAGGCATTTAGGGCCGAACGTGAACGGACCAGTGCCCAAGTCACACTGCAATTTGTACCGACTGAAAAAACAGAGTTCACCTTAGATTACTTTAATTTTGAACTCGATATCCCCCACGTAAACCATAACTTCTTAACCGTTGGTGCCCGCGGTTCGGGCTCCACCAACGTAGTAAATAACGCCCAAGGCGGCACAGCATCGGCAACGATTCTGCCAGCGTATGCGTCGATTATTTATAACCCTGTGGTACGCCACGCGGTCAATATGAAGTCTGACGTACTCAACTTAACCGGAAAATACGTCGGAGACAGTTTTACGGTAAGTGGCGTCATTGGCCAATCGACCTCAGATGGCGGCACCCAAGGCGGCTCATCTTCTTGGTGGATCCCTGCAACGGATCAAGGTGGAAAAATTGGCGATCCTACCTTCCCTAATGGTCAAGGCAGTGTCGATGGTGGCTTTAGTTATGATGCCACAGGTCCCTATCAAGTGGTGCTGACGAGCTTAGATGCCAACGATGCTAGCCAGTTCAAGCATGCGCAGGAAGCCAACTACGAAACCACAGTGCAAGATCATAAAGTCACCTACGCGCAGTCTGACTTCGAATATCAACTCGATCATGATTTTATTAATAAAATTGCGGTCGGGATTAAGTACAATACCAGTGATTTCGAGCGTAATGCTTTCAACCGTAACCCCGCAGAAATCCTAGGTTTCGTGCCCAATGGCAACCTCGCTAACTGGAGCGATGGCGTGCTGTCTGGGCTACATTCCCAGAGCGGCGGCAATGTACTCGACTCCTATGCCAAGTTAGATGAAGACAAATGGTGGGCCTTTATCAGCGAGAAATACGCCAATGGTGAGTTAGTGGAAGTCGCCGATCTCGGTAACACCTTCACTGTCGAAGAGGATATGTTGGCCTTGTACGCCCAAGCGGATTTCAGCGGCGAATTCTATCGTGGTAACTTTGGTTTGCGTTACGTTAACACAGACCAAACCTCAACCGGTTTTGCCGATGGCAAACCCTACAATGAATCCGTTAATTACGATAATTGGTTACCGAGTATCAACGTCGCCTTTGATCTACAAGAAGATCTAATCCTACGTGCCTCGGCCTCTGCCGTGATGGCACGTAACAACTACAGCGATCTTAAACCTGGGTTAGCGATAGCGAAAAACTTTGGTACTGCGACTGGCGGTAATCCCAATTTAAAACCCTATAAGGCGAATCAAGCTGACCTTGGCATCGAATGGTACTTCACTGAATCTTCTATGCTGTCGGCAGCCTTGTTCTACAAAGATATTGATAACGTAGTGTTTGTAACTGAGTCGACTCAATACATTGAAGGTTGCGGCGCGTCAGAATCCGAGTGGGATAAATGCCGAGTCACAGCCCCAGCCAACGGCGGTAGCGGCTCTGTTACTGGGCTTGAAATCCAGCTACAACATAACTTTGAAAGCGGTTTTGGCTTCTTAACCAACTACACCTATGTGGACAGTAAGAGCACTCGCCCCGATGGTACCGAGCAGATGATTGAAGGCGTATCAGAAAACTCCTTCAACGGCTCACTCTTCTACGAAGATGATCTGTTCAGCGCCCGTATCGCCTATAACTGGCGTTCAGAATACTTAGGCGTAGGTAATATTCAAAACGTGTTAAACGACAGCTATCAACAAGTGGATGCCTCGATTATTTGGCATGCAATGGAGAACTTAGATATCTCACTCGAAGGGGTTAACTTAACCAATGAAGTGGTGCAATCCTATGATGTTAAATACGGATTAACCCAAAACACCATCGAATTTGGTTCACGTTATTTCGTCGGTGCCAGCTACAAATTTTAATCTTGAGTCACAGCATAGCCGACCTTAGGGTCGGCTTTTTGCGTTGATACTACAGAGATATAAACCATGAAAGTGAAGCAAGCAATCAGAAAAATCATTATCTTAGGGGGTGGCACCGCAGGTTGGATGGCAGCGGCTACACTAGCAAATAACCCCGTATTTGCCGCCATTGAACTCTGTTTAGTGGAATCGGACAACATAGGCACCATCGGCGTTGGTGAAGGTTCAACGCCACACTTGAAACGCTTTATGGACAACTTAGGCATTAGCGAAAAAGATTGGATGGAACAATGCCACGCCAGCTATAAAACTGGCATCGATTTCATCAACTGGAATGGGGACGGGCAGCAATACTTTCATCCCTTCTATTTTCAACTGGATGTGAAACCCGCCGAGGTTTTCTTTATCAACGCCAATGCAAGACGCCGCGGTCATGGCAGTGCCGTTAAACCCGATGCGTTTTTCTCCAGCGGTGTACTGGCCAAACATAATCTCAGCCCTAGGCCGAATAAAGCATTGCCCTACGCTAACGAATACGGCTATCACTTCGATGCCACTGAACTTGCCAACTACTTAAAAGAATACGCTTGCCAACGCGGCGTAAAACACCTCATCGGCGATGTCATTGAAGTTTCAACAACCCAAAACCAACATATAGACGCCTTAATGCTGGCGAATGGCGAACGACTTAACGCCGACTTTTTTATCGATGCCAGCGGCTTTAGCGCTAAGTTAATTCATAAAACCCTAGGCGTACCCTTTCAATCCTTCGCCAATGAACTGCTCAACGACAGCGCCGTCACTGTACCTGTTCCTGTACCTGCATTAATGGACTCCGCTCAAACACAGCAAACCCATGATCTACAAAACCATGCATTGCAAACCCAAGCACAGCAAGCCAAGTACCATACCCGCGCCACGGCGCTCAGTGCGGGCTGGCTATGGCAAATCCCACTCACCCACAGGCTTGGTAATGGCTATGTTTATAGCAGTAGCCACCTCAGTGCCAATGCCGCGGCCAAAGAATTATTGCACAGTGTTAATCTGCCTGAATCAACCCAAGTACGGTTTCTCAAGATGCGGGTCGGTGTCAGTGACAAGGCTTGGCACAACAATGTGCTGGCGATAGGACTTGCGCAAAGTTTTATCGAACCGCTCGAAGCCACGTCGATCATGATGACCCAATTCACCCTTGAAAAATTTATGTCGTTATTCGAGCGCTATCAATTGAATAAGCAGGCAGAGACCTTAAGTCGACAAACACTCAATCAGGCGGTCATGCAGTTAGTACTCGGCATAAAGGATTATATTCAGGCCCATTATGTCACCAGCCAGCGCAGCGAACCCTATTGGTTGGCGGCGAGAAAAGTCACCATTTCCCAAAGGCTGACACAACTATTGCAAGCTTGGTATCAAGGGGAAGACTTTGATTTACTGCTTTACCAATACGATCAGCAACTCGCCTACTTTCGCCCTTCTTGGTATGCGCTGTTAGCGGGGATGGATTATCGCGATCCTAAGCTTAAGCGCCCATTTGAGCCGATTTCAGCGGAGATCACGGCGCAAGCGATACGCTACAGCCAAACCTTAGTGGAGCAGTATTTTCAGCCTAAGCATCCGTGATAAGAATGGTTAAATTGCCCTTTGTTTACTGCTAAAGCACTGACGAAAACGACTCGGCGTGACACCTTTAAATTGAATAAAGCGCCGATTAAAATTGGATAAGTTGTTGAAACCACACTGATCGCTGATGGTTGATATCGGACTTTGATTTGACAGCAGTAACTTGCACGCCTTAGCTATCCTGAGTTGATTGATAAACTCAGTTAAGGTTTTCTCGGTGCGTTTTTTAAAGAAGCGATGGAAATGATTGGTGCTCATGTGCGCTAACTTTGCCAAATCCTGTGCCGACAAGGCCTGAGTGTAATTGTCATAGATATGCTCAATCACTTTATCGAGCTTTTTCACGGTAAAGTCGAGTTTACTACCGTGGGTAAACAAGGTGCTCGACAAGAGTTCTTGCTGACTATCCTGTTGTAATAACGCTAATAATTCCAATAACAAAATATAGCGTCTAAAAGGATTGGCCGTCTCCATCGCGATAAACACACTATGGGCCTTACGCGCCGTTTCCTCACTAAACAACACACCTCGTTTGGCATGGGTCAAAAGTGAATGCAAAGACGCTAACTCACGTTGCTCATTCACAATTTGGTGTAGCCAGACCGCTGGAATTTGTGCCACATAAACGACTTCCTGCACCCTCGCATTCGAAGTGCCGTCTTTTAGCGCGTTGCCATTTGATATCTCGTCAGTTGAAACACCAAGGTTCGCCTCGGATTGCCAGCCGTGGGGCATATCTGGGCCTATGATCACTAAATCATAATCGCCATAACGGGCAATATGGTCGCCCACATAACGCATACCATAACTGTTGAGGGTTAAGCAGATTTCGTACTCGGGATGATAATGCCAATTGAGATCCATGTGGTCCCATTCATAACGAAAGTAACGCCAAGAGCTGTTTTCATCGGGGATCACTTTTTCACACAGAGGTTTCATCCATTAAACTCCAGTTGCTCATTCCTTTACCTTAGCTTCAATCAGCTCTTATAGTTCAACGCCATTCACTCAAGCTAGCCGTTATGCCAACCTGTTAAATTATTCAATTACTTAGACCTTATTTTTAATGCCAGCCTTGACCTATCAGCGCGGCGAAATAGCTGTGCCTTCGCGCACTATTGTCTATAGCAAGTCAGCCTTGCAGTGATACTAAAATCCGCCACTCCAATACTATTCTATCCAATGTTAATTAAAGGTAACTATTTTACAAGTAAACACATTATCAGCAGAGGCTAAAACACCGTTTTATCTATGCTCATCCGCAGCAGCTATCTGCTGCCCACTATCTACAGCAAGTATTTACAGCACCTGATGTAAATCAGCCCAATCAGCGCGAACACGATTTGACTATGTGAGAAAAGTATCGACAGAGGCACCATTCGTATCACCACCAAGGCGAGCGTCAAGCCACAATGAATTTCACTTAATTCAATTGGCTAAGCACATGAAACACAAACTCATCATTCTGTTTGTCCTCTGCACTTTCTTTGTGATTTCCTTGATGACCAACAGCATGGGGCCGATTTTCCCTGCGTTAATTGACAGTTATGCTATCGGCCTGACGTTAGCGGGGTTATTTCCCTTTGCGTTTTTTATCGCCTACGGCGTGACATCGATTCCTGCGGGGATTTTGGTGGACAAGTACGGTGAAAAGCAGGTGATCATCTTAGCCTTTAGCCTAGCGTTTATCGGCGCTGTAACTTTTGTGTGTCTACCCACCTTTAGCATCGCCATGTTTAGCCTGTTTTGTATTGGCACTGGCATGAGTTTATTGCAGGTGGCAGTCAATCCCTTACTGCGCCAAGCCGCGGGGCCAGAGCATTTTGCCTTTTTCTCCGTACTGGCCCAACTTGCCTTTGGCGGCGCCGCAACCTTAGCGCCGCTGGTGTACCAGCATTTTGTCGCCTTAGATCAAGCCAGTGCAGCATCAGCCAACTATGTGCAACAGCTATTGCCAGAGAGCATGAGTTGGCTCGCCATGTACTGGTTATTTGCCGTGGTCGCACTCGCCATGGTGCTCTTTGCCAGCCTAGTGAAGATGCCCAAAGTGGATAAATTGGCAGATGAGTCGGCGGGTGCACTGGAGACCCATTTACGCCTTTTCAAAGATAAAACCGTTTTGAAATTCTTCTTCGCTATCGCCGCCTACGTTGCGCTTGAGCAAGGGCTTGCTAACAGTATCTCAGTCTTTTTGCTGCAATATCATGATCTTGACACCTTAAGTGTCGGCGCCAATGTGGTTAGCGATTTTTGGTTTTACATGACGCTCGGCTGCCTACTCGGTTTACTGCTACTTAAACTTATCGACAGTCAGATCTTGCTGCTCAGTTTTTCCCTTAGTTCACTGGTTTGTTTTCTGGTGGCGATTTGGGGACCGAGCCAACTAGCATTAATTTGTTTCCCATTGGTTGGCTTTTTCATTTCTATCATGTGGTCGGTGATCTTCTCGTTGGCGCTCAATTCGCGCACTCAAGATCATGGATCATTCGCTGGCATTCTCTGTACCGGCATTATCGGCGGCGCGTTTATCTCGCCGATCATTGGTGTTATCAGTGAGCTGTCCGGCGAGTTACGGCTCGGGATGTTAGTGCTGTTAATCCCTATGGCTTACATAGGTTATGTGGCCATAACGGCTCGCCCCTTGATTAAAAACACTACCCTATTTTCAACAAAAGCGGCCTCAAAGAATGACGAGCCGATGGCAACAAACAACACGAGAGGCAACAAGCTATTATGAGCGTCCTATGTTTAGATCTTGGGGGAACTAAACTGATGTTGGCACAGGTGGAAGGTAAAACCTTACTCGACACTTGGCGGTATCCTGTTCCCGCCGATGGCAATTTCGAACAGTTATTCGATTTCCTCGTGACCTGTATCCACAGCCACCTCACGCCTGAAACCAATGGAGTTTCCATCGGAGTGCCCGGTATGGTGGATATGCACAGCGGCACTTTACTCGAAGTGCTCAATATCCCTGCGTTGACGGCAACGCAGTTAGCCCAGCAACTTAAAAATACCTTTGAAATGGATGTTGTTGTGAATAACGATGCGAATCTCTTTGCCCTTGGCGAAGCTGTGCTCAATCGCAATCAAGACATGCTCGGGATTACCTTAGGCACAGGCGTGGGCGCTGGGGTGATTTTTAATGGTCAGTTGTATTCGGGTAAACATTGCGCCGCAGGTGAAATCGGCAGTTTGAGTTATCGCGATGGCATTATTGAGCACTACTGCTCGGGGCAATACTTCACCACTCATCACCAGATGAGTGGTGAGCATTTGTACCAAAAAGCCTGTGAAGGTGACAGCCAAGCGCTACAAGCCTTCGCCCATTTTGGCGAACACTTGGCGCACATGATCGCCCAAACCTTACTAGTATACGATCCCAAAGATATCATCCTTGGCGGCTCAGTCAGCCAAAGCTTTCCCTTTTTTATTGAAGCGCTTAAACAGAAATTGCAAAGTTTAGTCTATGGCCCGCAACTGACAGACTTGACGATTTCAGCCAGCCAACATCACAATGCAGCCCTCATAGGTGCCGCGCAGTGGTTTTTACAACAAAAGGACTCCGCTAAGTGAAAGGACAAATAACACAGAAAGGGAAAATAAAGTGGCAGAGGATTAAGACGGCCTTAGTCAGCGGCGTCATGGCAGTGCTTCCCTTGGCGTCGGTGCTTTCGATACTTGCTATACCATCAGTACAGGCCGCCAATGCTGTGCAGGAGGCAAATCATGTCGCGCTGAATCAATTGGCCGATAAACTCCAATTAAATTATCAGTTAACCGCCAGTTATCTTGAAACCTGTCCCGCTAAAGAAGCCCAATGCTATCGCTCCGCCATTGAGCTAACCCTGCCCACTCAGCTATCCAACGACAAGTTATCCAGCGAAGAGTTAAATCACGGCGACTGGCAAATTTATTTCAGCCAATTATCGCCCGTTTATTTCGTCGATGCGGGTGACTTTAGCATTGAGCATATCAATGGCGATTTACATAAAATCACTCCTAAAGCCAGCTTTAAGGGCTTCGTCGCCAATCAAGTTTATCGTATTGAGTTTTATAGCAAAGGCAGCCAAATCACCCGTTCCGAGTTTATGCCAAACTTCTTTATCGCTATGGGCGATAAGGCGCAGGTCATAAAGAGCACTCAAACAAGGCGCGATAAAGAAACAGGTTTAGCCGAGCAAGCCTACCTGGCGCCTTTTAATGCCGAAAAACAATTCTTACTGGCAAAAAACGATGCAACCCCCTTTGCCGATGGCCAGTATTTAGCTGAGCAATATCAAGCCTTAGCCGCAGACAAAGCACCTGACATTAGCGGCAAACTCATCCCCACGCCACTTCATAGCCAAAGCCTAAACTCGGCGCCTTTATCCCTTGCTAAAGGTTATCGACTCACGGCTGCAACTGTCGATTTTAAGGGACGGCAGGCGGCATTTGATTACCTCGATTATTTAGGCTTTTCGGCCAAGGACAAAGGCACGCCGCTATTATTGCAACTCGATGCTCAAGCTCCTAAAGTCGCAAGCACTGAAGCCCATGATAGTGAAATTAAAAGCAGCGAAGCCTATCGGTTAACCATAACAGCTGAGCAAATCAGTATTCGAGCGGGCACTGAGGCGGGACTCTTCTATGGCCTACAAAGCCTAGCTGGGCTAATCAGTTTAAGTGACGATCAACTCGTCGCCATCGAGATCCAAGACCAACCTCGCTACGCCTTTCGTGGCCTGCATATCGATTTAGCCCGTAACTTTCACTCGCTCGATTTTATTAAACGCATTATCCCACAGCTCGCCGCCTATAAAATCAATAAGCTGCATTTGCACTTAGCCGACGATGAAGGTTGGCGTTTAGCCATCCCCGGCTTACCTGAACTGACCGATGTGGGTGCAAAACGCTGTTTCGATTTAACCGAGCAAACCTGTTTATTGCCACAACTGGGCAGCGGCATAGCGGACGTAAACCCCGTCGATGGCTACTTAACCGTGGCGCAATACCAAGAAATATTACAACTGGCAGATGCTCACCACATCGAAGTGATCCCTTCACTGGACATGCCGGGGCATTCACGCGCCGCAATAAAATCCATGGAGGCGCGTTATCACCATTACCTCGCCAAGGGAGACAAAACTAAGGCGGAGGAGTTTTTACTGACTGAATTTGCCGATAAAACCCAGTATTCGTCGATTCAGTATTACCACGACAACACACTCAATGTGTGTCTGCCGAGCACCTATCACTTTATCGATACTGTGATTGATGAAGTTAAAAAGATGCACCAAGCCGTAGGCATTCCTTTAGTGCATTACCACATAGGCGCCGATGAAACCGCGGGCGCTTGGGTAGAATCCCCTGCGTGTATCGCAATGAAAAAACAAAAAGCCGATGAGTTAGCCGGACTGCATTCGCTCAATGGTTACTTTATTGAGCGCGTTGCTAACATGCTGGCGGAGAAAGGGATTATTGCCGCTGGTTGGAATGATGGCATGGGTGAAGTGCGCCCCGAAAACATGCCAGCCCAAGTGCAATCTAACGCTTGGTCGCAGATTTCAAACAACGGCCATCAAATCGCCCATAAGCAAGCAAATCTTGGCTGGAAGGTCGTTATCTCAACGCCAGAAGTCACCTATTTCGATTTCCCCTACGCTAGCCATCCAGATGAGCGCGGCAATCATTGGGCCTCGAGGGCAATAGACAGTTTTAAGGTGTTTAGCTTTATGCCCGACAACCTGCCCGCCCATGCCGAGCGCTGGCACAATAGCTTAAATCAGCCATTTGTGTCGGACGATAGCCACAGCCAGCTTAAACCGGGACACCGTTTTTACGGCTTGCAGGGGCATCTTTGGAGCGAAATGGTGCAATCGGACGAGCAAGCAGAATACATGTTATTCCCGCGCATGGTCGCCCTCGCCGAACGGGCATGGCATAGGGCGCCATGGGAATTAGCCTATGATTATCAAGGTAAAATCTATAGTCAGCAAACTCAACATTTCGCCCGCCAACTCAAGGGCCAAGCCGAGCAAGTGCTCAAACAGGATTGGCAAATTTTCGCCGCAGTTTATGCCAATAAGGTACAACCTAAGTTAGCTAAAGCGGGAATTTTCTATCGCATATCACCGCCTGGGATACGTGTTGAACATCAGCAGTTAGTGGTCAATAGCTTATATCCCAATGCCGAGTTGGAATACCAACTCGACTCAGGACCTTGGCTAAGCTACCGCCAAGCTTTCAAGCTTAATGATGTCAAACACATCCGCGCCAGAGTCAAAGATGGCGCACGTTACTCTCGCCCATCGACTTGGCAAAGCTCCCTCTAATCGTTCATCGCACAATGTCGGCCATCACATGTGATGGCCGATACGTTAATTGACTATTAATACCACTGGTCGATAGGTTAAGCATGAGCTTACATTGAGGCTTTTCAATAACAGCGTAACTCAGGCTATAATCTCGCTATTCGCGATGACACTCTCGTGATAATACTTTATCAAGCCTAAGGATCCGCCAACCGATGACAACTGCTTCTACTAGCCCCTTTGCCGTGTTAAACCAAACCACAGCAACCTCGTTCAATGAGCAGAAAAATCTGATTAAACGGGTATTTAAAGGTAAGCCAGTGCAATGTCCTAGCTGTAAACAGACACTTAAAGTGATATTGCCAGAGCAGGCAAAAGCAGAACAAGCGGCAGGGATCTACTGTGCTAAAGGCTGCACAGATATCGAACTCGATATGGAAGCCGTCGCGGGACTCTAATCATTCCAGATCCAACCCACACTGGCATTAGCTTCACATCGACGGCCAAGCGACGATTACAACAGTCACTGTAATTCGCCGTTATAAAGTAAATATCTTTCTAATTATCAATGAGATTATTTAAACTAATCACGGCAGTTGCTTAAGCTGCCCACGAAAATAGTGTCGATAATAGCCCACCAAATTACTGCCAATAAAGAGTACCTCCATTAACACTGCCACAGGCGATCCCACTAAGGCATTGTGAACGAGCCAAAAACTAGTTCCGACTATCATAAGCAGTCTGAGATCTTTATCACTTTGACAGAATGCGGCGCGGGTTTGAAACAAGGTGCCTATACAACTGATCACAGTCGTTACCCCATTAAAGGTCACAATGCTCATCACAAGTGCAGCAATAGAGAAACACCATAGGGCTACTTTTGAGGTGGTAAAAATACTGGTGAGATAACGCACTGTGGCTATGCCCATTAAGCCTGCGGCAGTCCATTGCTCCAGCAAACAAAAATGAATTGAAATCAAGATGCCAGACACAAAAAGGCAGGCGACTATCCGCTCCCGCGCCTTAAATTGAAACGAAATCAGATCGAAGATAATGGCTATCGCCACCAAAACTTGAGACAAAGTAAACGCAGTCAACTTATTAAGCTCCTTCGCTTTAAGCAATAATGCGCACTCTGATTGAAAGCCTTATAGACTTGAGCGCGCAACTTAAGGCGCAGCATCATGGGAATCGCGCTTTAGCGCATTAACTTAAGTTAACTGGGAGCAAAAACCGTTAAAGAGAGTCTTGAAGTCGTCGACGCATACGCGACAAACTGATTGCCGTAATGCCAATATAATTAGCTAGCTGACCTTGGCTTAACCGCTCAAGCCAAAGTGGTGAATGTTCGCGTAAATACAGATAACGTTGCTCAGGTGTGTGCAGCAGTAAAAAGGCTTCCTTTTGTTCTTTATACAATAATTGCTGTTTAAGTAACCCAAGTTGCACTGACTGCAGCGAAGAATCATCCAACACAGATAACGGCATTTGGATAAATTTACAGGCGCTTAAGGCTTCTAATTGGTAACTAGCGGGAATTTGCTTAAGCCAACTGACATACAAAAAACACAATTCACCCTCGAAATAAAACTCCTTACAGCGCTCTGTGCCCTCCTGAGTATAATGGCAAGCGCGCACTATACCATCCACAACAAAATATGCCTGTGACTGCGCCTCACCTTGGCTAAGAAGCACCTCTTCCGCCGGCACGTTCAACGCTTTAAACTGTGGTAAGTAACGTTCAACAGCAGCTTGACTCGCCCCTAACGCAATCAAATATTGTTGCAGTGGCTGGCAAGTTGACACTTGCAATACAGCAGTCTTTTTTACGTCATCAGGTTCAATCATGCGAGCAACTCAGCGATTTATCACTAAACACTTAACCACTGCCATTCGAGTAAGGGTGCAGCAGTCGCTTGCAGGCCACGGCTCAGCGTGACGTTAAATACACTTTTAGCGGGAATGCTTCCCACGCCCTTAGGCGTGCCTGTCATTACAATATCGCCCTCATCGAGACTGATAAATGCCTGTAGCTCGGACAATATGGTCTGAGGTTTGTAAATCATTAAATCGATATGCCCCTCTTGGACTAGCTTGTCATTGATACTCAAGGTGAAATGCAGCTGTGCCTCTGCATCATCAATCGCCACAAACGGACTGAATAACGCTGCACCATCAAAGGCTTTTGCTCGCTCCCAAGGCAATCCCTTAGCTTTTAACTTAGTTTGCAAATCACGTTTTGTGAGATCTAAACCGACGGCGACGCTACTGAAACGGCCATTTTGAAACATAAAACACAGCTCGGTTTCATAATGCAAGGTTTCCCCTTGATGCTCAGAATGAAGCACAGTCGAAATGGCCGAGTTGGGCTTTAAAAATACCACCATATCCTCGGGGATTTCGTTACCTAATTCATGGATATGCTCAACATAGTTACGCCCAATGCAGAGAATTTTTGTCGGTACGATAAGGTTTTCACCTAACATGACTGATTTCATCTTTAATCCTTTTCAAGATAGGGTTGAAATAATTTTAAATAATAAAACCAACTAGTTAACCTAAATTAAATCTAAACGTTCAATTGAACTAATCACTGTACTTATGACGAACTCTGCTACACTTAAATCAATATTTCAACGAAAACAGCGATCTAACCATTAATAAACCCATTTTACAGGGACAGTCATAGAAGAGGTTTTCGCACTATGTTAACGCTTACCATAAAACAAAAAATCATCTTTAGTTTTAGTGCAATTGGCGCGCTGCTCATCGCTGGTAGTAGCTTTTTCTACTATTCACTCTCCCAAGTACAAACCGCCTATCAAAATATTGAAACCTTAGCCGTACCCGTGCAAAAGCAGAGTAATAGCTTACAACTAGTGCTATTAAAAATGTCACGCCTTGCCACCTTGGCCCATAGTCAGCAAGACACTGCCGCCTTAACCAAAAGTCAGCAAGCATTTACCGCGCTGCAGAAGAAATATCAAAGTATCGAAAATGAGTTAATTGAGCGAGTTGCAGATCAACCTAAGATGCAAACATCCCTAAACGAAGCGCAGGCAAGATACCAAGCCTATTTGCAGCAAAGCCAAGCCATGTTTAGCGCTAAACTCGCCAATGAACAAGCAAAACGGCAGTACCTGCAACTCTTTGAGCGCTTTAACCATGCCAAGACCAACGCCAGTAATGCGATGATTGATCTCGAAACTCTTTCCATCCCCGATAATCCGACTTTACTCGAAGAAATTGTCGGCACAGGTACTCGCATTGACGACATGCTCTATACGCTAGCCAACACTATGGGGGAACTGATCCACACTCAAAGTTTGGATGTTATTCAATCGCACCAACAGGATGTCGGTATTTTACTGGGGAACCTCACCACTAACTTTACCTTTTTAAAACAACAAACTGATGGGCTTGATACCTTAGGCCTACTGCAAACATTCGAGCAAGAATATGCGATTATCAATACCTTACTCGCAGCGCCTGCCGAACTTTATAAAGTGCAGGAAGCCGTAGTTGAGGCACAACGACAAGCAGAGCAACATTACCTCGATGCCGATAAAGAGTTTAATGCGAATAATCTCGCCTTAGATAAGTTAATCAACTTAGCCGACCGCCGATTTACCAGCCTGCAAACCATCGCCAGTAATGATATTCAACAGGGTCAAACCTTAGCGATTGTACTAGCACTGGTATTTATCATCATGGTGAGCTTTATCTCTTTCTTCACCTCCAAGGCCATGCTCAATCCCTTGGCCTTAGTGAACGGCGCACTCGCCAGTATCGCCCGAGGGGATTTATCTAAACGCATTCGTAAACGCCATAACGATGAATTTGGTGCCCTAATCGATAACATGAATACCTTGAGTGACGATCTTGCCAAGCTGTTAACCAATATCAGCCAAAATGCCCATTCATTGGACAGCTCTGCCACGCAAACCAATGAGCAAGGCCAGCGCATCGCCAATGCCGCAACGGCGCAAATCAGTCGAGTCGATGAAACTAAAGCCTTGGCAGAACAGATGTTTACTAGCTCAAATCTAGTGACAGAACAGGCCAGTGAGTCGGCGAGACAAATCAGTCAAGCCTCGAAATACGGTAATCAAGTGAAGCAAATTGCCGATGATAATCGCAATAAAATTGCCGAACTGAGCGCCCGTTTAAGTAGCTCAGTTGAAGTCATGTCTCGCTTGAGCATTCAAAGCGATAATATTGGCAGCATTTTAACCACCATCAGCAGCATTGCCGAACAAACCAATTTGCTGGCACTGAACGCCGCCATTGAAGCCGCCAGAGCGGGGGAACATGGTCGTGGTTTTGCCGTAGTGGCCGATGAAGTGCGATCACTTGCCTCACGCACCCAAGCCGCTACCGCCGAAATTCAAACCATGATCACGGCCCTGCAAAAAGAAACGTCCACGGCAGCCGATGCAATTACTACGGGGCAAAATCAAGCAAATGAGTGTGTCGGACAAAGCCAAACCCTGCAGGATGCTATCGCTCACATAGAAAGCACCTTACATACCCTCAATAAAATGAGTCTAGAGATCACCCACGCCGCCCACGAGCAGTTAGATTACAGCCAGCGGATTGAGTCGAGCATGAGTGAAGCGGCACAATCTGCAGACCAAAATGCCAATGAAGCTATGGACATGGCCAAACGCAGCAACGAAGTCACTCTGCTTGCCCATTCACTCACCAGCTCAGTGGAACGGTTTAAACTATAGAGGTGATGGGACCTAGAATCTAGGCATATTCCATCAGGAATTCATCGAGCTGTTCGTTGGCAATTTCAATCTCGTCACCTTCGAACTGGGCGATATGAAACATGCCCTCACCTTCGTTAGTCACAGGGATATTACTTATTCCTATGATAATACCGTCGGTTGGCGCGCGAATGGCCACACTGTCACCGCCGTGGGGGCTGACGATATGGGCAATGATATAACCCTTAGTCACCCGCTGGCCAAGTTTAAGCTTCATATTCACTAAACCATCGGATTCACTGCGAACCCAATAACTGCGAATAGCACTGACACTCGCGCCTTTGTTACTCACTCGCCCTTTAAGCATGTCTAAACTGCGCATCACATTGAGCACACCTTTGAGGCCAGATTTTATCGACAACTCGCTAAAACGTAACGCCTCTCCAGCCTCATATAAAATGCAAGGAATGCCCTGTTGATTAGCATAACCTCGCATAGAAACACTGCGCGCTTTAGAATGCATAATAAGCGGTGCACCAAAGGCATTCGCCATGGCGAGCATAGTCTCATCATTAGTATCACAGCGAATTTGCGGCAAATTATCCCTATGGACGGCCCCAGTATGTAAATCAATCACATGGGTTGCATGAACTAATAACTGAGTGGCAAACAGATTAGCTAAACGGCTTGCGAGGGCCCCTTTGCTAGAACCAGGAAAGCAACGATTTAAATCACGACGATCGGGTAAATAACGGGATTGCTGAATAAAACCAAACACATTCACTATTGGCACCACAATTAACGTGCCCGTCAGATTCTTTGGATTTACTCTGGCTAATAAACGCCGACAAATTTCGATACCATTAAGTTCATCCCCATGAATGGCGGCACAAACCAGTAAAGTCGGGCCAGGTTTGGCTCCGTGAAACACTTCCACATGAATATCGAGTTGCGTATCGGTATACAACTTAGCGGCAGGTAGTTTGATCCCTAATTGCGTCCCGGCTGTGACTCGTTTTCCCGCTAATTCAAATGCTTCACGTCTTTTTACCATGGCAACTCCCTTGTTCTATCAAATGTTATCCCGCGCGGTTGGCTCATGTTTACCGCATTTTGCCAAAGTGATCCGCTATTGCATATCAGCCTACTTTAAAGACTAAAGTGGGATTTTAAACGAATTATTGCGGCTCAAATTGGTTCAGCCAAGATTTTAAAATCTGCAGCAACACAGGCCTATCTTCAACGCTCACGCCCGCAAACAACGCACTTTGACATTGAATATGCTGAGGTAATGCCTTATCAATGAGCGCCTTACCCTCAGCAGTTAACGAGACATGGACGGCGCGGCGATCTTCCTTACTGTGCTCCCGCTCAATCAGCCCCTTATTTTCGAGTCTGTCTAAACGACTGGTCATAGCGCCAGAACTTAGCATCATGCTCTGATAAAGTTGCGAAGGCGAGAGTGTGAATGGTTCTCCCGAGCGCCTTAACGTCGCGAGCACATCGAACTCCCCCTGACCTAAGCCAAATTCGGCGTGGCATTGCAGCAGTACCACTTCGATATATTTCGTTAAACGAGCGATTCGCCCGAGCACAGCCATAGGGATCAAATCCTCAGTCACCCCTTGCTGTTGCCACTGTTCAACAATTCTATCGAGGCCATCTTCTTTGGTATTCGAATCCGCTTTCTTTGTATCCGTAGAACTCGCGTTAGTATCCGCAGGACTGGCATTAGTTAGCGTCATTTTAGCTGTCATAGATTTATCTCAATATAAAGATTCTTTACATCATTCTTTACATCTTAGTCATTTTCTCGCAGAATTAAAATATCTTTATATCGAGATACATCTGAAAGAGATTCTTTTTGAATTGTAGTGATGTGGTTTCAACCTACTGTTGTTGAAAGGAAAGCATCATGAGTATGCTAAATGCTGCTACAAATCACTTTTTCAGCAAATCAAACTCAGCTTATTTTTGGAGACAATCCATGCGATCCCCCCAGACAGAAAAAGCGAATTTATTGCTGCTCGGACTCGCGTTCATCCTTATTGGTCTAAATCTACGACCCATTCTCGCCTCCGTTGGGCCTTTACTGCCCAGCATACAAAAGGATATCAGCTTAAGTTTTACCTTAGCATCTATGCTGACATTGCTGCCCGTGCTCGCCATGGGACTGGGCTGTTTTGCAGGCTTTAGTATCGCCAAACGTTTAGGATTCAATACCGTAATGACAGGATCATTGCTACTGCTGATCGCCGCTACTGCAATGCGCTTCTGGGCGATAGATGCCAATTGGCTTATCTGCTCGGCATTACTGGCAGGGGTCGCAATCGCCCTCATTCAAACCATCATGCCCGCCATGATTAAGCTTAATTTCGGTGAACGGGTGCCCTTAATGATGGGGCTTTACGTCACCGCCATTATGGGCGGCGCCGCATTAGCGGCGAGCAGTGCGCCTTTTATCGGGATGAACTTAGGTTGGCGCGCGGGTCTAGGTCATTGGACTTGGTTAGGCGTATTCGCACTCGTGCTGTGGCTCCTGATTAAACATAAAGCCGCATTACCGAGCCAAGCAAAAGAGCAAGCTTTGCAACTTAACTTTTGGCGTTTTCGTCGCAGTTGGCTATTGGCGATATTTTTTGCATTAGGCACAAGTTGTTATGTCTGCGTACTTGCATGGTTAGCCCCCTACGCGGTCGAGCTAGGTTATAGCCAAACTCAATCGGGATTAGTGTTAGGTTTCTTAACCAGCATGGAAGTGATCGCAGGCTTAGTGTTTCCTTGGCTTGCCAGCAAGTCGACGGACAGACGCGCCATCATAGCCCTACTATGCTTGCTACAACTCATTGGCTTTATGGGACTCGCACTCGCCCCTCAAGTATCGCTATTTTTATGGGCGGGACTTGCAGGATTAGGTATTGGCGGGATTTTTCCACTCGGGCTGATTGTCACTATGGATCATCAACAAAATCCTATGTTAGCAGGTAAATTAACCGCCTTTGTACAAGGTGTGGGATATACCATAGCGGCTATCTCCCCTTGGATTGCCGGATTAATTCGCGATAATTTCAACAGCTTTAACAGTGCTTGGTTATTACTCGGTGGCTTAAGTGTGATCGCGTGGATATTATCTTGGCAATTTAATCCGCAGGGCTATGCACGCCAATATCAAATCACCCGCTGCGTATCTTAAGCACCTAACTCAACATAAAAAAACCGCCATGTCGGCTAACGATCATGGCGGTTTTTATTGTGTTGAGCTAAATAAATCGCGCTCACACTAAGCGAAACTTAAGACTTTTTAACGAAGCATGTCAGAATCACAATACGAGTACCGTTAACGCGGCCTTCGATATGCTCTGGGTTGTTGGTCAAAGCAATGTTACGCACAGCTGTGCCACGCTTAGCCACAAAGCTAGTGCCTTTCACGTTTAAGTCTTTGATGATGACCACAGTATCGCCCGCATTGAGCACTGCACCATTACTGTCTAACGTTGGCGTCGCATCGTCACCTGCTGCGGCAACTTCGGCATCACCCCACGCTTTTAAATCGTCTTCAAGATAAAGCATATCCAGCAAATCTTGCGCCCAGCTTTCGCCATTTAAGCGCTTAAGCATACGATATGACATCACTTGAACTGCCGGTACAGGACTCCACATGCTGTCATTCAGACAACGCCAGTGGTTCATGTCCATGGTATCTGGTGCCGCAATTTGGCCACTGCAGGTTTCACAAATCATGATCTCATTGTCACGGCCATCGGAGGCTGGCAGATCATAAATAGAGAGTTCAAGCTCGCTGCCACACAGTTCACACTTGCCGCCACAGCGACTTAGCAATTCATTTTCAGTCATTTTTCTGTTCTATATGCCTAGTAAAACGCGGATTATGCCATAAACTGGCATTTTTCGGCAGGGGGCTGAGGCAATATAACCCTATTTTTTATGAGCTATATACCTAGTCCACACAGCCTTAGTGATTAGTCTTTAAAATTCATAGGCTAAACTCAAACGGACATCACGCCCAGCTGCGGGTATCCCATCGGAGAGAAACGGCACCACTTGCAGATCCGTAAGATTTTTTACCATCAAACGCACACTTAATCCCTTTAAGATGGCTTGAGGTTCATAGGCGAGATACACATTCTGTAGGAAATAATTCTCGCTTGGCGACTCGGCATTAAAGATATCACCGTGGGGAACATTGGTTTGCGCATCATACCAAGTGCCCTGCCAAGCGATAGAAATATCATCTGTGATATACATGCCTAAACGCAGACGAATATCGAGCGGGGCTATGTTAGCTAAATATTCATCGTCATCTTGGCTATCTCTGAGTGACCCATTGTGCTGTCCTTGCAGCCATGAAACCGCAAGATCACTGAACACATCTTGATAGCGATATTGGGCTTCAAAATCGGCACCGTAAATATGGTAACCATCAAGATTTGTGTAACCACTTTGAATTAACTGGTTTTTATCAGACTTAGCTCCGCGGCGCTGGGCAATATCATCACGACCTAAATTGGCAAACAGGGTGATTTGCGTCGACAAGGCATCCTCATTGGCAAGTACATGCTGATGCTGCGTCATTATGCCTAATTTGAAGGCATGTAAGCGTTCGACATCAATGTCGCGGCTCGTGCCGGTAATGCTGGCTTTAGCGTATTGCACGGCATAAATCTCATCCACCACAGGGGCTTGCAAGCTATAAGCGTAATCAAAGTTTAACCGAGCGTGATTTGTCAGTTGATAATCTATGCCTAATCTTGGTGAGAACCCCGAATGATGGGTTGAGCTATAATCATGGCCCGCAGCAATATCGTTGTAATCTGGTGCAATATTTGGTCGACCTATGCTGTAGATAAAGTCATATCGCAGCGAGGGAGTCACAGTTAAGTCATTAGTAAGATGAATTGCATCGCGAATATAGGCAGCATAGGTATCTTGACGGCCTTCAGGTTGGTAGTAAGGTGTGTACCAGCCAAAGTTTTTCTCGGGATTTGTTTCATAACTTTTGTTAAACACGAGCGAAGTGCGGTCAAGACTACGGTACTGTAATCCTGTGGTGATCTCATGATCGCCAATCAAGCTCAAGTTGTTGATATCAATGTAGTCACGTTTATAGTCTAGCCAAGATTCGTGACCGAAGTTGCCTACGGAAACCGTCATTTTCTCCCACGCGATATCGGGTCTTACCCAGTGGCGTGCATTCGCCGAATGGGAAATCACCACTTGAGTATCGATCAGGGGATTACTCGGCGAATAGCGATAATTAGCCGACCAAGTGTTGTCTTCATAGGTGTTGTAGGCGGTTGTGGCATACAGAGCCTGCTCGTAGGAGCCGTACTTTTTGATGTTGTAGTCCGAGATGGCAGGCATAGGGCCACGGCGATTAGCCCAAGGTTTGCGGCCCTCATCAAGATAATGGGTCACGCTCAAGGCTAATTGGTGATCGCCCTGCGCGTAATCCATCTTACCTAGGTAGTTATTTTGCTCATAACCTGAATATTCAAACTCTTCACCATTGGCTAAAGTGACATCCCCCGCATCGCGACGCGTAAGATGCAGCAAGCCAGATAGATGTGAATTCACGCGGCCATAAACTGTCCCCGTATAACCCATAGCGTCATTATTGCTGGCGTAGCTGGTTTTGGCTCGCGCGCCAAGTGATTGATCATATTTAAGAAAATCATCGGCCGATTTAGTGACCACATACATGGCACCACCAAAACCCCCATTGCCCGAGCGCACATCATGGGCACCCTTAATCACTTCCACTCGCTTGATGAGGTCAGGATCGAGGAAAAATGAGCCGTAGCGATACTGCTCAAATCCCACCGGAGCATTATCCACATAAACGTTAAAATCTTCAGTCTCGCCAAAGCCCCAGATATTAATCCGCTCACCGCCGCTGCGGGTACCACCATCGACATGCGCCCCCGCCATATCATCGATCACTTCGGCGAAAGTTGTCGCCTGCATCTCCTCGATTTGATCCATGGAAATAATCGCTTCACCGGGTTTAGCGACTGTGATGGCCCTGCGATATTGCTGCCCATGAACCTGCAGGATCTCAATCGGCTCAACCTTAGGCTCGCCCAATACCTCAGCGGCGTACAACGGTATTGAGGGCAATATACATAATCCCATAAGCGACAGATTTCTATTCGCTTTCCACTTATCACACTTAGGCAGGCAACCCATTCAACGTCATCCTATTAACAAACCAATCTAAAAATAGGGCGGCATTATAGGCACTAACGAACAAGATAAGAATAGTTCTCACTTAGCTTTACGTGTAAATAACCGACTAATTGAAAACAAGGTAGAAGCGGCACAATGCAAAAATTTAAGTGAAGATCTTGCCGAAGGATGGCAGTATTGGCACCCAACTTGGCAGTCTTAACTATCGTGTCTTAACTATCGTGAGTAAGAACGAGCGGGCGATACGGGAGGATATGTCAGCAACTCACCTTGCTCCTCAATCGGCATTAATACTGCTTATGCTCGGTTTATCTGCATTAATAAGGTTCTCTGATAATGGCCACTCTAACAACTAAAATCCCTATTGCGACTGGTGCAACGTTCAGCGCGGCGAGCCTGCAATTTTTAAATCAACTGGTACATAACAACTCCCGCGACTGGTTTAAAGCCCATCAGGCGGAATACGAAGAAACAGTGCGAACGCCTGCGCTGCAATTTATCGAGCAAATGCAGCCCAGTATTCTCGCCCTCTCGCCTAGGCTCACTGCCGTACCAAAAAAAGTCGGCGGCAGCTTGATGCGTCCCCAGCGAGACAGCCGTTTTAGCAAAGATAAAACGCCCTATAAAACCAATGTTGGCATTCAATTTCGCCATTTTCAGGGCAAAGACGTGCATGCGCCGGGACTATATTTACACATTGCCGAAGATGGCTGTTTTATTGCCGCAGGGATTTGGCACCCAGAATCGAAAGCCTTAAATGCCATTCGCACTTGTATCGATGAGAATCCCAACGGCTATAAAAAGGCGCTACAAACCTTACAAAGTCATGGATTTAATATGGATGGCGATAGCTTAACTCGACCACCAAAGGGATTTGATAAAAACCACCCTATGCTGATAGAGCTAAAACGAAAAGATTTTATCGCAGTTAAAAATATCGCCTTTGAGGAACTCTGCCGCCCAGATGCAGCCAGTTTTTGTGCCGAGCAATTTGCACACTGTACTCAACTGATGGCCTATCTGTGTTTTGCGCTGGACTTGGACTTTTAGAAATAGGCTTTTAGAAATAAACTTTTAAAAATAGATTTCTAAAAACATGGCCTAGGCAAAAACCTAGGCCAATCAAACTATGTCATTTGCAGTTATGCAGTCTGATTAGCACTCAAACTACGTAAATAGTCTTGCAATACAACAAACGCATTGTCTAACAACTCATATTCGCCCGCCTTGCCTAACACTCTAATCCCTTGTAATTGCAGCACTAAAAAAGCAGCAACTTGATGTGGTTGCACATGGGCTAATAGCTCTCCACGCGCTTGGCAAACTTGTAACACTTGGGTGAATGAGGTCTGTAATCGACAAAATAATCGCTGACATTCCTGCAGCACACTTTCATCGTTAAGGCTCTTTTCGAGCACAGCATTTTGCATAAAACAGCCGTACTTTTGCTCCCGCTGCAAAGCAACAAAGCGCGCTAAATAAGCTTCTATTTCAGCTAAGCCCGCTTTTTCATGCAGCAAAGTATCTGAAGCGCCAAAAGAATAATGATCAAGGTAGAAACTGAGGCACTCGCGGTAAAGATTCTGCTTGTCGCCAAAGCTGTTATAGAGACTAAATCGATTAATGCCTAAATGGCCGACGAGATCGGAAATTGAGGTTTCAGCAAAGCCCTTTTGCCAAAAAAGCTCCATCGCCAATATGAGTTTTTCTTGCCGATCAAAATTACAACTCCGTGCCATAGCCTGCGACCTAATCTCTTGAATACGCGTTCATGTTCAGCTTCACCATTCCTCTTTACTACAGAAAGTTGAGGGGTAAATCATTCTTGACTGTTCGTTTAGATATGGCGTAAATTCTAACCTAACCGAACGTTCAGAAAAAGCCTTATATGCCCGAATCGAGCATAAAGCACTGATAAAAACTACAGGACTTTAGATGAAACTCTACGAATTAGCTCCGACTCCCAGCGCACGCCGCGTCAGTATTTTTCTTGCGGAAAAAGGTATAGAAGTGCCAAGAGTGAACGTCGATATCCGTGGAGGAGAAAATTTAAGCGCTGAGTTTAAAGCCAAAAGTGTAAATGGCCGCATTCCACTGCTCGAACTCGATGATGGCAGCTACCTGTGTGAATCTGTTGCCATTTGCCGCTATTTAGACGAAATTCACCCGAGTGAGCATTCACTGTTTGGTAATACACCGCTTGAGCGCGCCAAAGTAGAAATGTGGCAACGCATCATAGAGTTACAAGGATTAATGGTCGGGTTTCAAGCCTTTCGTAATTTAAGCGGTGTCTATAAAGACAGGGAAAATTGTGTCGAGTCTTGGGGCGTAGAATCACGCCAAAGGGTCATTGACTTCCTACCAACCTTAGACCAACAATTGAACACGTCAGCCTTTGTGGCAGGCGATGCATTCAGTATTGCCGATATTTCGGCTTACGTTTTTATCAGTTTTATTAAAAATTTAGACATCGAAGTGGCTGATAACTTGCCGCATCTCAAGGCTTGGTTCAACACTATGACGCAGCGTCCTGCCATAGTATCGTTAACCCCTAAAAAATAGCGGCGCTAATGCCTGATGATGAATATTCATGGGCACTAAAGTGAGTAGCTATAAGCGTTATAACCTTAAGGAATCATCATGATAGATTTATACACAGCCGCGACCCCTAATGGTTTTAAAATTTCCATCGCACTGGAAGAAATGGGACTTGAATATCGCGTCCATAAATTAGATTTCAGTACCAGTGAGCAAAAACAGCCCGAGTTTATTGCCATTAATCCCAATGGTCGCATTCCCGCCATTATCGACCGCGATAACGAGGATTTTGTGGTATTCGAATCAGGTGCGATTCTGCTGTATCTAGCCGAAAAAACAGGTAAATTCCTGCCAGCCGATCCGAAAAAGCGCTCACAGGTGATCCAATGGTTAATGTTCCAAATGAGCGGCGTCGGCCCCATGATGGGACAAGCCAACGTATTCTTTAGGTACTTCCCTGAAAAAATCCCCGCAGCCATTGACAGGTATCAAAAAGAAGGTCGACGTTTATTCGAGGTTATGAATACTCAACTAGCTACAAATCAATACCTTGCTGGTGACGAATACACGATTGCCGACATCGCAACTTGGCCTTGGGTGCGGATCCACGAGTGGAGCGGCATCAATATGGAAGGTCTGACACATTTGCAACGTTGGTTAGATGAGTTAGCACTCAGACCCGCGTGCCAAAAAGGCATAGTCACGCCACCACCGGTGGAAATGAGTGATGAAGAACGGGCTAAGCAAATCCAAAAGATGGTGACGAAATAATCACCTTCTAAGCGGTAATTGAGCGATAGCCTGCAAATAACCCTTTGGTACTGAATACACCATGAGTCTAAGTGACTCAACCACAAAAAGCCCCGCAAGTTGATGCGACTTTGGGGCTTTTTTTCTGCCTGTTATCGGGCAAAACTGCTACACTCTGCGCCACTTATTTTTCCCCTCTGTTACAGTTATGCCTCCTACATAAGGCGCAGCCACAGAGAGCATAATTCAGGCTAAATTTATGGGTAATCCAAGCAGCTTCTCTTCCGGTAAAGCATCCAACTCAAACACATCGTCAGCATTAAATGCAGAGGCTAGCACCCCAGCGCAAAAACGTGCGCTCAGTTACGCCAGTACAATTAAGCAATTATTCGATGAAATTCAAAGCAGCAAAATGCCCGCCGACCGTATTCTGGCCAACTACTTTAGAGAACATAAAAAACACGGCTCGAAGGATCGTAAAGTCATTCGTGAATCTTTGTTTGGTCTGTTTCGCTGGTGGGGTTGGTTTCAGCGATTAGGCGATCAACAAGAATCAGCGACTTATTTTGCCAGCCTAAGTGCCAGTGCGTTATTGGAAGCCCATGCTTGGCAAGATATCGCCACTGCTTGGCATGAGTTATCGCAGTCACCTATCGATTATCAGCAGGCTCAAGCACTTGCCGTTAAAAGCCTCGACGACAAACTCACGCTAATGCAGCATTTATTTCCCGCGGCTGAGTTTAAACCACAGGACTTATTACCCGAGTGGTTCTGGCAAGTGTGCCCTGTAGATGCGGCGCAGCAAACCCAATTAATTGCTGCTATGTCCAGTCGCCCGCCGATTTGGGGACGCGCACAGGGGATCACTAGCCAAGATGCGGCGACACAACTGCAAGCGCTCGGTATAGAAGCGAGTTATGGTCATTACTTTAGCGATGCCATCAATCTTGGCAGCAAGAGTATGAATCTTAATGAAATCGCCCTGTATAAAGACGGTAACATTGAGATCCAAGATTTGGCTTCACAGGTCATAGGGCAAATTTGCGCGCCAGAACCCGATGCCCATTGGTGGGATGCCTGCAGTGGTGCAGGCGGCAAAACCCTGCAGCTGCGGTCTTTGATGTTGACCAAGGCTGCTGATAATAAAACACCCTCTACGGGCAGCATTATATCGTCAGATATTCGCTCCAATGCCCTAGAAGAACTGACTAAACGTGCCCAAAGAGCCCACTTTAACGGCATTAGCGTTGCCCGTTGGAAGAGCGATGCCCTGCCGGTACCAGCGGATCATTTCGACGGTGTGTTAGTCGATGCCCCGTGCAGTTGCACTGGCACTTGGCGACGTAATCCCGATATGCGTTGGTTGGATGGTGTTGAAGCCGTGGCCGATAAAGCCGCGTTACAGCTCGATATTTTAAGCCGTAGTAGCAGCGCAGTTAAAGCGGGCGGCATCCTCGTTTACGCCACGTGTTCCTTGTCGCCGCTCGAGAACCAAGACGTGGTGACAGCGTTTTTACAGCAACATCCAGAGTTCACGCTCACGCCAATACGCCATCCTTTTACGGGTGAACAAACAGAAATGTTGACCGTATGGCCCTTTGAAGCGAATAGTGATGGTATGTTTGTCGCGCGTATGCTGCGCGTCAAGTAACACTAACTCATTATTTTGTATCAAAACTTGGCGCCTTTCATTCTGGGCGCCAGTTTCAATCATATAATATAATTTCCGATGATAATTACACTTATCCTTTAATTATCATAATGATAATCCACATATTCCCCATTGAAATCTCAGATACGGCCATTTCAGTGGCAAGATATAGCCTTTGGACAAAACTTTTCACCATCAGTGATGAAATATTTCGCTTTAGCTTCATCTCTCCTTTGGGTAAAAAGATCGGGTGCTGCGAATGGCACAGGTATTTTTGGAATTTTGACCATGTCACACTCCTATGAATTTGACGACGATGATGCGCCATGGGGCGATAACGTCAAAGGTAAGCAAAAGAATAAACGCGTGAAACAGCGCCGCAGAGATACTAAGCGACGTTACTCGGACGATAATACAGAGGTGGATTTCTACCAAAATAAATCGAAGTAACTAAATCTAAGTACCCTTGCTCTCACGGGTTTGTTTTACAAATTCGTTCTGTGCTAAACCTGCCAAATCTGAGCAAGTTGGATAATATCCAACTTGCTACTCAACCCCGTTATCCCCTATCAAATACTTAATCACTCCAGTGTAAAATCAATGGGCTTAATTGCTTATTTGCCCTATGCTTTTTGGGCTATAACTCCCAAATCATTGGACTTACACTGAAATTTAAGGATGAACGCCATGGAAAAACAGCGCCCCGACTTTATTTATCCCCAAGGCAGTATGTTGATGCACTCGCCCTTAGTGCTAAATAAAGCCGATATGTACGGTTTTTTTCTTAAGGGGAAACAGGAAAACCTGCAACGCTCTATCGATAAAACCCTGAATCAAGTTGCCGGTAGCGCAATGTATTTTAAGGTGCTGTCTCCCTACGTACTGACAACCTTCACTCAAATTGAAAAAGCCTACTCCGCTTATCCAGAGGACAGAGCTAAGGGCTGGATCCAAGAAACGGACATCATCACTTGGGTCATGGTCGGGCGCCAAGATAGCAGCGACAGTAAACAAATCAGCCAAGTGTATTTTCAGCCACTACATATTTGGGTGAACGATGCCATGGCCTTAATTAATGGCAGAGAACTCTTTGGTTATCCTAAGTATTTATGTGAATACACTATGCCAGCGGTTGGCGAGCCTCTGACGCGATTATCCCTTGAGACCAAAAGTTTTTTACATTTCTCACCCGAAACCGAACTTGCCCTGCATCCATTAATTGAAGTGAATTGCAATGCCAAACCCGAGGCACAGCTCTCAACCCTTGAAGCGATAACCCAAACTTGGCAACTCTTTAAAGAACAAACCGATTTTATTCCAGAACTTGACCAGCTTGGCGAAGAGCAGCTATTTCATCTGTTATTTAAACCCGCTATCGATCAAGTATTTCTAAAACAGTTCCCCGACTCGTCAGGGCAAAAAGCCATTTATCAAGCCATCGTTGCCGCGCCAGCCCAAGTGAATAAAGTGCACAGTGTTGCCCTGCTAAAAAATGATTTTGTCGCGACCATTTTTGATAATGCCAGCTTCCCGTTAAAAGATACGCTCGGGGTCGAGATTGGTGAGCAGCACGTTTTACTCCCTTACCATGTGAACTTCGATTTTGAAGTGCCGCCCGGCGAGGTATTAGTCGATAACTCCGAAATCAAAAAACAGAAAATAGCCATTCTCGGTGGAGGTGTCGCGGCAATGACAGCAGCCTGTTATCTAACCGATAAACCCGGCTGGCAGAATCAATATGAGATTGATGTCTATCAACTCGGCTGGCGTATCGGTGGTAAAGGGGCAAGTGGCCGCAATGCCGCTATGGGGCAACGCATCGAAGAACATGGTTTACACATCTGGTTTGGTTTCTATCAAAACGCGTTTGCCTTAATGCGCAAAGCGTATGAGGAATTGGATAGGCCAGCAAACGCGCCGCTTGCGACTTTTTTTGATGCCTTTAAACCCCATAACTTCATCGTCTTACAGGAAGAAGTTGATGGCCGTTCTGTAAGTTGGCCAATCACTTTCCCAATGTTACCAGGCATCCCAGGTGATGGCACCGAAACCCTCACCTTCTGGAAAGTCGTTAAAGTCGCCTTTGCGTGGATCAAAGAATGGCTCAAAGACATGGATGACCTGCTCGATGCAGATGAAAATGCCATGGGAACACCTAAAAACTGGCTCGATAGCAGCTGGTTTGAACGCTTAAAAGATAAGTTAGAGGATTCGGTCGAAGATGCCAAAGAATCACTCGACGCGCTCGGTGATAAGCTTGAATGCCATTTTAATCAAATGATTGGCCGCGAGTGCGATGAGCATGTACACAGTGAAAGTGACGATGGTTTTGTAGAATCGGCCGTCGATGCCCTGCATCAAAGACTCGTGAAACGTTTTAGCGGACATTTAGATAATAATGACGAACTGCGCCACTTATATATAGCCGCCGATCTGGGGCTCACGATCCTCAAGGGCATGTTTGCCGACGATGTGTTTGAGAAAGGCTTTGACGCCATCAATGGTTATGATTATCGCGAATGGTTAACCAAACACGGCGCCAGCCTTAAGTACACAGTCGACAGTGCGCTAGTGCGCGGTTTTTACGACTTAGTGTTTGCCTATGAGAAAGGCAACTTCGACAAACCTAATGTCGAAGCGGGCACAATTATCCGCGCTATGTTGCGTATTGCCCTGTGCTATCAAGGTGGCGTGATGTGGAAAATGCAGGCGGGCATGGGTGATGTTGTGTTTACACCTTTTTACGAAGTGCTCAAACGCCGCGGAGTCAATTTCCACTACTTCAATCGAGTTGATAATCTCGAATGCCGTAATCAAAGTATTCAAGCGATTGAGATCACTGAGCAAGTAGCTCTGGCGCCGACTGTCACAAACTACGATCCTTTAGTCGATGTGAAAGGTCTCGCTTGCTGGCCGAGTACGCCCAATTATGAGCAGCTTGAGCCTGAGCAATCGGCACTGCTTAAAGCCCATAATATCAATCTTGAACACTTCTGGAGCGATTGGGACAGCGTGTATGAAACTCACTTTGGCAAAGCCCTGCCGAAAAAGCGTTTAGTCAAAGGCGTAGATTTCGACAAAGTGATCTTCGGTCTATCCATAGGTTCTGTGCCCCACGTGGCGAGTGAAGTCATGGCACAAAGCCCAGCCCTCAAGCTTTGCGTTGATAAGGTGCAAACTGTCGCCACTCAAGCCTATCAACTGTGGATGAACCAAGATCTGAATGGGATAGGCTGGCCTAATTACTCTGAAGATAGCGAGGAGCCCGTATTATCGGGCTTCACCGAACCCTTCGATACTTGGGCATCGATGAACCAACTGCTAGACAAAGAAGATTGGCGCGGCTTAGAACCTAAAAATGCCAGTTACTTTTGCTCGGCATTGCCTGTCGAGGCCTATCCACCAAGCTCGGATGTAGATTTCCAACAACGGAAAACCTTAGAAGCAAAAGCGGGTGCTATCCATCAACTCAATACCGAAATCCATAAACTTTGGCAAAATGTCGGTGATAGCTTCCCTTGGGAATGGTTACACGATGAACAAGACCGTCAAGGTGTTGCCCGCTTCGATAGCCAATATTGGCGCGCAAATGTAGACCCATCCGAGCGTTATGTCTTATCGGTTAAAGACAGCTCGCAGTATCGCATCACGACAGATGGCACAGGGATAGATAACCTGTATATGACGGGCGATTGGATAAAGACAGGCCTTAATGCGGGCTGCGTCGAAGCGGCGACGATGGCGGGAATGCACACATCAAAAGCGATATCGGGTCATCCTGCGGTGATTAAGGGCGAAAAAGACTTCTAAGCTCGTCCTTAAATCTAGCTAAGTCGTAAACTTGGACACTGCTCAGTCCAAGCAAGATGAAGCTAATAAATCTAAGATAAAAACATAAACGGCGCAGATAAATTCTGCACCGTTTATGTTTTCTAATGCTCTAATAATACCAATCATATTAAATATCTGTTCATTCAGCGGGAGTTCAACGCGCTTTAGACAAGGCGAAGGCTTGAAGGCATAGTGGTGCTCTGTCGAAAGCCTTAAACGCAGTATAAAGCGCGTTGCCATGTAGTAAACATCAGCCGCCCTTCGGGAGCCACACAGGTATCCCACTCCCGTGTTGCATTGACTTAAAAGGGAATAACCATTTCTGCGTCAATGCGCCTTGGATTGAAATACCTGTGAGGCTCTGAACTGATTAGCTATTTAATGTGATTGGTATAAAACGATTATTTTAAATTTTTCAATAGCTAGCTTAAATGTAGCCTCACATCGACACCGCGAGTATCTGCATACTCTTGACGACGCTTATCCATACGCGATTGATATAAGTGAGTGTCAGCAGAACGCAACCACTCATGGGGATCTGCGACCTCAGTGTTTAACGACATCCCAAAACTACACTGGCAATCTTTAAAACCATGGCTTGCTAATTCTTCACCTAAGCCACTCAAAGCACTCTGTAATAACTGGATACCAGCAGAAGGCGTCACAATCACAAACTCGTCACCACTAATCCGATAAACCTTCATGTGCGCTAAGTCTGTTGCTTGCAATAACTGCACTATCAACAGCAATAATCTATCGCCTTCTTGATGGCCGAGTGTTTCATTGACACTTTTCAGACTATCGATATTCAATAGTGCTAACGCCATCGGTTGCACGACTTTATCGGCAAATCCTAATTGTGAGTTCATATATTCGTCAAAGGCATAACGATTACCGACTCGCGTTAATCCATCTAAACGAGCCTTTTCCCATGCAATCGCTAACTCTTCAATATGCGCCTTACGTTCCTCAGCAAGTAATTTCAGCTTATTCGCTAACGCTAAGGACAGTAATAACGCATCAGCCGTACCGCCCATCAGAGTCGCAAGCTCTGCATGTTCAATGAAATCAGGAGTGAGCCCCATATTTCCGGGTAAAATAATCACCGCAGGCAACAGCAAGCAGGTAAAAGCAAGAATAAAATAACGTGCAGGAGCAAAGCCTTTCATCAAGCACACATTACCGCAGGTAATCGCTAAAGCAATCCATAGCATGATCAGTACAGAGGCAATAATTGCCGTATAGGACAACAACCAAATACTGGTCGGCAGAGCCACAATACAGGCAAACATTAAATACTGACTAAGACGCCACAGCCGCGGTGAGTAACTAGGCAACTGCAGGAAGTGCTTGTAAAACATGATATTAAAAATGGGCAAACTGATGAAAAACAGATGATGCAACTCAAGGTAATGAAAATTAAATAAGTGTGCGGGCAAATGGAAAGTCAGTGCCCAGCCACCAAAATAAGCAAATACGTAGAGGCCATAGTAGAGAAAGGCTTTATCAAGAATAGAGATATAAATCAAAATATTATATAAGGCGATAAACAATAATCCGCCTAAACACAGCAGCACTGCCATTGCGAGACGGTCAGACATAAGTTGATGATCCGCCACACTTTGCAATGCTATCTCAGGGGGAGAGGAGTAATAACGGCTACTCAGCTTCACCACCAGCCAATAATCCGTGCCCATATTCAAGGTGACCTTACGGCCATAATCGAATAAAAACTGGTATGGAGCACTGTAGCCACTGTGGGCATGTTGTACGCTGCCGTCACTGCCGAGTATCCAATAATCTACGGATTCAATAATCGAATTACTTGCATCCACTACCCAGTTTGATTGACGTTGATTGACCATCACAGGCGTGATCATCCAATAATCGCCACCGGTTAAGCTGACCGAACCAGCTTCGTCGAGTTGCTCCATCCAATGGGGCACGGTTTCAAACCGATCAGGAGGCTGTTGATCCGCTTTAGCATGGAACAAATACGGGGAGTCCAACGCAATTTCAGCGCTTAATACAGAGGGACTTAATGTCCACAAGAAAAGTAAAAAACACCAAAATAGAGTTTGTTTAAGTTTGTTCATCGGCTTATTTAGTTAAAGGGCCATAGATCATTTTTACAGCTATGAAGAAAATGCTAATGCTGTCAATCTTAGTCGATAGTTGGATTTGTAGGTTAACTTTATGGCTACATTTAGTTTTTTACAATCAGTTAGGCTAAATTAGTCGGATATACCATGCCTTATGATGCTATTTTAGTCTCAAAGTCCAAACAGCGGCATGAAATTCAAGATACACCTTAATACTGACTTATTTTTGCTGGGATCCTATGCAGCCTCTATTGATGATTTTAGCCGCACAACTACTGATTGCCAGCGGTAACCTATTGGTTAAGTTGCTTGAAACCAATGTGCCTGTTTTTCAACTGGTGCTCTACAGGCAATTATTTGCCACTCTGCTTGTACTGCCTTTTGTGTGGCACTTACAGGGTAATCTTAAACTGAGTCCTTTTTACAAAGTGCATCTCGCCCGCGCACTATTGATTGGACTGGGCAACGCCATTTTTATGCTTGCTATTCTGCATCTTCCGCTCGCGACAGTAACAGCGGTGATTTATACCTCACCCTTGTTACTGCTAGTACTATCGGCCATTTTTTTAAATGAACGTATTGGTTATCGACGCATGGTCGCAGGTCTTATCGGCTTTAGCGGCATTTTGCTTATCAGCCAACCAACAGAATTTAACCTGTATATAGGTTTAGCCTTTTTCGGTGCCATAACATCAGCATTGAATAGTTTGATTTTAAAGGCCTATTCGACCCATGAACATCCTTTTTCCATGCTCTTTTGGTCTAATGCCTTTGCGATGATATTTCTGATACCTGCGACCTTATACGAAGGCGCCGAATTTAGTTTACCAGTGGCGCAAGTGGGGCTGACTTTGGGACTATTTTACATTGCCATGACCTATCTCATCATCCATGCCTATCGACGTGCCGATGCGAGCCAAATGGCACCAGTAGAATATACAGGATTGATTTTTGCAGCCTTGTTAGGCTGGTGGATACTCGATGAAGAACTCAGCCTAGTGATTTTAATCGGGATTGGATTAGTCATTTTCTCATCCATATTGCCAAGCTACAGTGAGCTAAAGGCGAAATGGAAAAGCCGGCGAAGTTAACCTCGGCCGGCTCTTTAATTCGACATCTCGATCGCAATACAGCTAAATCAATATGCCTTGTGCTTAGAAACGGAATTTACCGCCAATATACACACCATCTTCGAAAGTAAAATTGCGGGCATCATCGTATTCGAAGGCAATCTTGCGGTAACCAACATAAAGTGCCATGTTTGGCGTTATACGGTATTGCACTTTTGAGTCTAATTCATAATGACCATCAACATTGCCAAATGACAATACAGACGGCGCATAGTAAGCCGCGGCGTGCAGTGAAATATTGGGTCCCATTGATAGTGCATAACGACCACCAACAGAAACGGCACTGCCATTGGGTGAATAGTCAGACCAAAGCTGGCTTAACTGAGCACCGACCTCAAAGTGATGCACACCCGCATCATGGGTCATGTGCATTGCACCTTGAGCGATATGGCCGCCTTCATCAGCATAGATATAACCCAAAACCGCGTTAGTATCTTTGTTCAATTGCAGTTCTAACTCAGTTGAAACCACATCGTTGTTCAACCCAAGATTAAATTCTGACGCATTCACTTGCAGCGCTGCGGCACTCAATAATAAGACACTTGCTACTCTGAACTTAGTCATAAAAAAACACCTCAATAATGACTGTGGGTAATAGCCGCGGATCATACCGAATAAATAAAGAAAATCAGCCTATTTGCGTATAAAGAGGAATTATTTGCGAGGAATATACAAATGTAAAACAAGATGAAAACACATTAAGATCTAAGTCTTTTCACTTAAAACACAATTAGACCACTGGGGTACGATCGCCAACTAAAGACTGCATTATCGCTTCAGCATCGACACTAGCGCTTAAAGCTAAGTAATACCAACCCACAGTATTTCCTGTGCCACGGATACTCAAATAATTACGCCAAAACTGAAAACCTGCCTTCAATAAATTAGCTTGACTCGACGTGTTCTCGGCGCGAATTGTGGCGTATAAAATCAATATCCCTAAAGCCTTAGCCACTTCGATACGTTTTTGCGTTAAACCTTGAGCTATGCCTTGACGCCGATAATAGGGCGATACCACCAGATAACCCAATTCACCGACAGTGCCTTTATCAACAGTGCCTTTACCGGCTTTTATCGCGGCGCAACCGACAATCTCACCCTCGATAGTTTTCGCTAAGATCACCGCACGAGAATGGAAAAAGACCTGATGATCCAACGGATGAGCATTATCATCACGTCCATCAATTAATTGTGCCGCCAGCGCTAATTCTTCCGGCTTTTCACCTATAACAAACTGAATGTTATTCATATCCAGATTAAACCGTTAATGTTCCCAACATACGGTGAATGCACACCAAATTGCCGTGCATTCATCTTCCAAACTCACCCAAGAGCCCACGCTACAGATATAACAACGTCGCCATACCTAAGAAAGTAAAGAAACCCACCACATCGGTCACAGTCGTTAAGATCACTGAACCCGATAACGCCGCATCTTGATTAAACTTCTGTAACACCATAGGCACTATCACCCCAGCAATAGCGGCAACGGCCATATTAATCAATATCGCACAGCCGATCACTATACCTATCGTCGCTTCACCGAACCACCAGCCAGAGACTAAACCTATCACTATCGCCCACAAAAATCCGTTAACTATGCCAATGCCGAGTTCGTTTTTCATTAGCGAAAACAAGTTACCCGCCGAAATCTGTCCCATGGCCATGCCACGGATCATTAGCGTTAGAGACTGGCTCCCCGCGATACCGCCCATAGAAGCGACAATCGGCATCAACACAGCTAATGCAACCACTTGCGATAGGACATTTTCAAATAAACCAATAGTCGCTGAGGCAAGGAAAGCCGTCAGTAAATTGATCCCAAGCCATACAGCACGGCGTTGAGCACCTTTCATAATCGGGGCGAACAAGTCGTCGGATTCATCCATACCCGCTGTTGCCATCAACTGCGCCTCATAATGCTCACGCACTAATGCCGTTGCGGTTCGTAGCGTCACGCGGCCGATTAACTCTCCGGACTCATCAATCACAGGCAATTCAATTTCGCGGCTGTGCTCTATCGCTTCAGCCGCTTCTAAAAGACTCGTATCGGCGGATAACGCACGGCAGTCCTCAGACAAAAGTGAAATCAATAATTCATCGGGATTATGTTTAAAAATATCATAACGACGAACAGTACCTTGATACTTATCCAGATCATCAACGATAAACAAATTGTCGTTACAATCGAGCTCTATACGACGAAAGAAGCGCTGCGCTTGAGCAACTGTCGCCTTATCACTGAGCACCAACATTTGATGATCGGTATAACGGCCGATTTCATTCTCAGAGTATTGATCATAAAGTTCGAATCGTTGTCGCTGACGCTCCCCCATCTGAGCCAAGGCACGATCGGTAAAACTTTCAGGAAGATAATCACTCCACTCAATTAAATCTTCTGGGCTTAATTGCGCAAATAACAGATCCACTTCATTGTCAGGCATCCGCTTCAGGATCCCCATGCGCGGATCGGCACGCATTAAGCTCAACACTGTCACTCGGTCAGCAAATTCAACTTGCTGCCAACGCTCGTAACGCTCATCCAAGGGCAAGGATTCAAGCGCTAAGGCTATGGTTCCAGGTTCTGAGTCATTCAGAATTTCACTAAACACTTCAGCCTGTTCTTCGCCTTCAACTTCAGTGAGTTGTTGAACGACTTGCCCCACATCAGCTTGCATGTTTGTTTCGTATTCTGCGTCATTTTCTATCACACAGATGCCCTTTTCTTTAGCCACAAAATTGCTGTAACTATATTGATAATTAAGTAAATTAGCAAACCCACAAAATAAATTGCGCGCAATTATATTGCTGAAAATTGTTTTAAGGTTTATGCTGTTTGGCTAAGATCCTACGGAGGTGAACATGACTACGAATATATACAGCCAATCAGCAACAGACATTCAAGGCAACGCGGTAAGCTTAGAGCAGTATCGGGGCAAAGTACTCTTAATCGTCAACACCGCCAGTGAATGTGGATTTACACCGCAATACAAAGGATTAGAAACGCTATATCAAAAATACAAAGATCAAGGATTAGTGATTTTGGGCTTTCCTTGCAATCAATTTGGCGCCCAAGAAAAAGCCGATGAACAAGGCATTCAAGCCTTTTGTGAATTGAATTTTGGCGTGACGTTTCCGCTATTTTCTAAAATAGAAGTGAATGGCGAACATACCCATCCACTTTATCAATACCTTAAGAAAGCCGCTCCCGGCGTATTAGGCACTCAAGGTATCAAATGGAATTTCACTAAATTTTTAGTTAATCGCCAAGGCGAAGCAATCGAAAGATTTGCATCAACGACCAAACCCGAAGCATTAGAAAGTAAAATTGCTGCTTTGCTAAAATAATTTAATCACTATCTATTTGAAATCTTGCAGTTTATAAAAATTTAGATTTATTTTAAATTTTTTATGGAACTTTAACCGTACAAGGCCCCTCAAATGTATTGAACAGTGAATGTCTTTTTCATGTTCATCATCTCCCTGGGGCTTCTAGCGCAGTCCCCTTGACCTAGGAATAGGTCATTAGGCAACCATTAGGTTGCCTTTTTTTATCCCTTTATTTTATATGTAAAATAAATGTAACAACTAAGTGTGGGCACTCAATATCTCTCAAAAACTTTTTTTGTCTTTTTTCTGATATCGGTGAACTTAATTAAAAATGGCGACTCTGAGTATAGGTAAGGATTAACGGATAAGATTAAATGCACCTTGAGAATGAAATATGTGAAGTCGCAGTTTCATGCACTCAAATGACACAGTTTCTGTTTTATCGCATTGAGTCGAATTGGTTGGTCGTTCATCATCATCTCCCTTTTGGGACACAATAGAAAACACGCTAGCGCACTGAATTCTATTTGTATCCCGCACTGATTTCCTTGTGGCAACCTTAGGTTGCCATTTTTTTTGCTCAAATTTCAACAAGCGCTAACGCTAGCTCATAGATTAATAAATCTGGCACGCATTTAATTTTTTATCCCCATGATTTTAATGTAAAACAAATGTAACACTTAAGTGCGAGTACTCAGTATTCCCCAGAAAAATGTCCCAGAAAATCTTTTTGAAACTTTTTGAGATTTTTTTCTGATATCAGTGAACTTAATTAAAAATGGCGACTCTGAGTATAGGTAAGGATTAACGGATAAGATTAAATGCACCTTGAGAATGAAATATGTGAAGTCGCAGTTTCATGCACTCAAATGACACAGTTTCTGTTTTATCGCATTGAGTCGAATTGGTTGGTCGTTCATCATCATCTCCCTTTTGGGACACAATAGAAAACACGCTAGCGCATTGAATTCTATTTGTATCCCACACTGATTTCTTTGTGGCAACCCATAGGTTGCCATTTTTTTTACCTAAATTTCTATAAGCTGAGTGATTTGTCCAATTGAACTTGAATCGAAGGATGATAGCCTGCACGCGCCTTTGTATAGATGTCTTTTAATTCAGAGTGATATCCCGCAATTTGTAACTCAGCATAGAGTGGCCGTACAAATTTACCGCGTCCAATACGCACTAAATAGGCACTTAATGCCGGCAACACAGGATCATAATGATTACGAATCGCGACTCGAAACCAATCACAGGCAATTTCTGCATTAGTCGATTGGGTTAATTGGAAGGTCTCATCCAGATCCATCAATTGAACTTGACTAACGACTTCAGGTAATTGGGTCAGAAAATATTGCCAATGGTGCACTCGCCAATCTTTAACGCTTAATCGGCCCGCTGCTGTTCCCTGTAAAAAACACGCCAGCGCATCATCGACTTTATCTAAACTCATGGATGTTGGTCCGCAATAGCCCTTAGGTAAGCCTTCACCATAAATCCACGTTAATAGTTCAGCTTCAGTGATTTTATCTGCATGTAATTGCAGTAAAGTTTGTTTTGCGTACTCGACAAACACTTCGGTGGTAATGGCTTTAAACGCAAAATGATTCACATAAGTGAGTAAAAATTTATCAAATTCTACTCGCCCTAGCCTGCGCTCTAAATCATGGACAAACATCGAAGCCTTATCATAAGTAAAACGATTAAAGGCAAGATTAGGATCGTCCTGCTGCACATTAGCGGGTAAAGTTTGCTTACCCTTAGGCAAAGACGCTATTTCTTCTTTTAAGCGACCAAACTCTATTACCCATTCTAATTCTGCCTGTTCTTTTCCGTAGACAGCCTCGACAATACGGTTAGTAAAATAGGTCGTGAAACCTTCGTTTAACCAGAGATCACGCCAAGTCGCATTACTGACCAAATTGCCCGTCCAAGAATGTGCTAACTCATGGGCAACGGTTGACACTAAGCTTTTATCGCCGGCGATGAGTGTGGGCGTTAAAAAGGCTAAACGCCGAGTTTTCCATTCCACCGAATGGGAAACTCGGCGGCAAGATAATCATGTCATAGCGGCCCCATACGTAAGGACCTAACAATGACTCAGCAACATCGAGCATATTTTCAGTATCTTCAAACTCTTTTGCGGCGGCCACTAACATGCTCGGCTCGGTATACACGCCGCATCTTGGACCTATCGCTTGAAAGGCAATATCACCCACAGCCAACGCCATTAAATGGGTCGGAATAGGCTGTTCCATCTCAAAGTGAAACACACCATTAAGTGGCGTATCGGGATGATTCATCGCGCTCATAACGGCGCGCATGCCTTTGGGCACTTGCACCTTAGCATCAAAAGTGATCCGCGCCTTAGGCGTATCTTGTAATGGGATCCAACTGCGGGCATTGATCGGTTGCGATTGACTAAAGAGGTAAGGTAACTGTTTACCCGCGGTTTGCTCAGGCGCTAGCCACTGTAATCCTTGGGCGGACGGCGAGGTTTGATAGTGAATACAAACCTGCTTGCATGGAGATTCTGGTAACGTGATACACAATTTTTGCCCGAGTATGGGGTCAGCTTCATTAAGCACAAAGTCGAGCGGTGCTTCATCCATTTCTGTTAATGCATTCACCCCCTCTGTAGCATTAAAGCAAGTCACAGCAAGTATGGTTAGATCTCGACTATCAAGCCAAAGCTCTGTTACATCACACTCAAGAAAATCCAAGGACAGCGTCGCTTTAGCGAAAAGACGCTGCGCGTCAAAATCCACCATGACATCCAAAGAGACATGGGTCACTTGCACTTGTTCGGTATTCGCAAAAGAATGGTAATCTCGGGCTAAATCCCAAGGGGCTACATCAGCTAATGTACTCTTAGTTGCTTGCAACACTGTCGCCTCGATATTCAAGTTTTGAGCGGTATGTTCTAAATAGTGAGTTATGAGTTACCTTGCTGTGGTGACGGGCTTGATAACTTATCACTAATCATTGGGAGGTATTATCGACTGCAAATTTACTCAGAGGCAAATCGTAACTGAACTCTAGAGCTCCTTAGGAACAAGTTTTTTGTAACAGTTCATCTTTAGGTGTAGGTACCGAGTTTGCAATAAGCTATCTCTAGCTTGCTGGATTTATCGGTAGTCACAGTAGAAGCAGCTAAAATTGAGACGTGCAAACTTGGCAAAAATCGAGTCAGCCTCTTTTTATAAAAACAAAATGCAAAATTATTTAAAATATTTCGCACTTTCCCTGAACTAATTTGATGATGCTGAGTCAGATATTATGAACCGAATCTTTGTAATGAGTTTCTTCGTTCATCATCATTCTCCTTTAGATGGTTTCTAGCGCGACCGTCCCAAGATTCCGAATTGGAATTTACAGCAACCTACTTAGGTTGCTTTTTTATGTCTTTAATTTGGTCTAAACCTGACATCATCACACATTTAAAACCACAAAAACAAAAAGGACCTCCTGAGAGGTCCTTGATTAACAAGCCGTTTGGCTTACAAGCGAATACCTACTTGCTCTAAATCTTTAGCAACTACGCTATTAGGCACAGGTACATAACCGTCTTTTTCTACCACTTGCTGACCTTGCTTAGACAACACATAACGCAGGAATTCTTTTTCCATTGGTGCTAAGTCTTTGTTTGGTTGCTTGTTCACGTAAACGTATAAGTAACGTGATAGTGGGTAAGTACCATTAGCCGCGTTTTCAGCTGTAGCTTCGATAAACTCATTGCCTTTCTTAGCGATGGCAACAGCTTTAACACCTGCAGTTTTGTAACCGATACCTGAGTAGCCAATCGCATTCAGAGATTGAGAAACAGATTGCACAACAGAAGCTGAACCAGGTTGCTCGTTTACGTTAGCTTTAAAGTCACCTTTACAAAGCGCGTGCTCTTTAAAGTAACCGTAAGTGCCCGATACTGAGTTGCGACCGTAAAGTTGAACGTCTTTGGCAGACCAGTTACCGTCTAAGCCTAAATCGCCCCAACGTTGGATGTCACTGCTACCACATTTGTGAGTTGAAGAAAAAATGCCATCAACTTGCTCAACGCTTAAGCCTTTGATTGGGTTATCTTTGTGCACGAATACGGCTAAAGCATCGATAGCTACACGAATCGCAGTTGGTTTATAACCAAAATGCTTTTCGAACGCTTCAACTTCATTAGGCTTCATCTTACGGCTCATAGGACCGAACTGTGAAGTGCCTTCAGTCAACGCTGGTGGCGCAGTAGAAGAACCCGCCGCTTGGATCTGAATGTTGACGTTAGGGTACATTTGTTTAAATTCTTCTGCCCAAAGTGTCATCATGTTGGCTAAGGTATCTGATCCTACAGATGATAAGTTGCCAGATACACCGCTCGCTTTTTCATAAGTAGGCAGAGATGGATCAATCGATGCCATCGCAGTGGCAGAGAATACACCAGCGGCTGTTAGAGTAATCGCGCCGACAAGCTTTTTCAGTTTCATTATGTGCTCCAGTAGTAAGCTAACTAATTTGTAACTTAAGTTTCTTCAGACGCAGCCAGTATCAATCGCTACAATGACAATTCTATGTCCGTGATATGACACTTAAATGACAATGCACTATTTATCGCTTTTTTCTGTCATTTATTAAAGACTCAATAAATCTAGAAATAAAAACAGGCCCTAATGGCCTGTTTTTATTATTTATTGTAAATATTTCACTCACACATACTATTTCTTACGTTCGATAAGATGCAAAGGGATAATAAAGCTAAAAGTACTGCCTTTACCGACTTCACTGCTGATTTTAAGCTTACTGTGATGGTGGTTAAGCGCATGTTTTACTATCGCTAAACCTAAACCACTACCACCGGTTTGCCTTGAGCGCGCACTGTCTACCCGATAAAAGCGTTCCGTTAATCGACCAATATGCTGAGCCGCAATACCTTCACCCGTATCCGTTACGCTAAAGATGGCACCCGTAGCCACACTGCACCACTGCACTGTAATTTTCCCGCCAGGTTCTGTGTAACGAATCGCATTAGAAATCAAGTTAGAACAGGCACTTCTCAGCTGCAATTCATTGCCGTGAGAATCAAGTCCAGGCTCACAATAGAAACTCAACTCATACTTATCTTGTGCCAGCGCCTTAGCTTCCTCCTTGAGCACCTCCATCAACTGCGTCATATTCACAGTGTTTTCGAGGTTAATATCAGCCGCATCTTCAATTCGCGATAACATCAATAGCTGTTCGACCATAGATTGCATTCGTCGTGTCTGCTGCTGCATCAATGCTAACGGCTTGACGTTCATCGAATCAGGCTCAGCCATGCTTTGCATCATTTCGAGGTAACCCTGTAGCACAGTGAGCGGCGTTTTTAATTCATGCGACACATTCGCGACAAACTCTTTTCGCATTCCCTCAAGCTGACGTATACGAGTGATATCCCGCGCAATTAACAGTAACTGCCTGTCACCGTAAGCCATGATACGGATTTCAAGCAAACGCCTATCCGATACCGGCGAAGGTAACTCCAGCGGCTCTTTGTATTGTGCGGATTTAATGTAAGCAGAAAAATCAGGATGACGAATTAAATTATCGATTCGTTGACCATTATCCTGTGGCCACACAAAACCGAGAATGAGTTGCGCTAACTTGTTACACCATAAAATATTATGCTCTGAATCAAGCACGACAGCGGCATCGGGTAACGCCTCAGCACCTTGACGAAATCGTGCCAGCAGTGCGGCCAGTTGACCGACTCGTCGACGATTCTTCCCTTGAAGGCGATAAATACCGTTAAATACACCTTCCCAGCTCCCACTGCCCTGCGGCGGCGTGAGTTTCCTATCCCGCCATAACCAAAAGTTAAGCCGTGATAATTGTCGGTAATGCCAGCAAACTAACCCTAGCGTGCCGATAAAGAGTATCCAGAGAAGTTTCCCTACCAATAAACCTATTAGCGCGCAAAGCAGTAGATATAAACCTAAGCGCGTAAACAACCGATACCCTGAATAAGAGTCAGACATAAATAAACCCAAACATCAGGCTAAATAAGAGGAGCACAAGATAGCGTAAAAGCTAACTTGTGCCTAACAGTTATTCAGCACTAAATGCGTGTAGAGAAACGATAACCAGCGCCACGAACCGTTTGGATCAAGCGGTCATGACCAGACTCTTCAACGGCTTTACGAAGGCGTCTGATATGCACGTCAACGGTTCTGTCTTCAACATACACATTGGTGCCCCACACATTATCGAGTAGCTGTTCACGGCTGTAAACACGCTCAGGATGGGTCATGAAAAAGTGTAATAAACGAAATTCGGTTGGGCCCATATCTAATACAGTTTCACCCACACTCACCCTGTGACTCACAGGATCGAGCATTAAGCCCTGTACATCAATGGTTTCTTCTAAACGAGTCGGTGCACTGCGACGCAATACGGCTTTAATACGTGCGACCAGCTCTTTAGGGGAAAAAGGTTTAGTGATGTAATCATCGGCGCCAACTTCGAGGCCTTTGACTTTATCTTCCTCTTCACCGCGGGCGGTTAACATAATGATCGGAATTTGGCGCGTAAACTCATCTTGCTTTAAGCGTTTCGCCAATTGAATACCACTTCCGCCAGGAAACATCCAATCCAATAAAATCAGATCGGGGTAAGGCTCCTTTAGCAGCGCAATGGCCGAATCAAAATCTTCCGCCGCAGAGGTGGTAAACCCATGCTGTTCCATTACAAAAGTCAGCATCTCGCGGATGGCCAACTCGTCTTCTACTATCAATATCCTTGCAGTCATAAGTGATTTTCTGTCAGTGAATGTCAACACGGCTATTATTAGTCATTTTTATTACAGATTTATGAATAAGCACGCCGCTTGAGCCATATAGTAGTAATATTTGTCATAATAAGTTTATATAACTGTTTGTTTATAGCAATAAAAAAGGAGGCTATATGCCTCCTTAATTGAGTTTTAATGCTAGATTTAGAATTTGTGTTCTAAGCCAACACCAATGTATTTGTCATCATCTGTAGACGCTTCTAACGAACGGTTCGTGTAGAAAGCGAATAGTTTAGTTGGCTTACCTAAGCTGTAGTCTGCACCTACCGACCATGAATCACCAAGTTCTTCCATATCTTGGAACTGAGCTTTTAAAGTAACAGCATCGATATCATAGGCAGCGCTTAATAGATAGCCGTTAGCACTTTCTGCAGTGACTTCAACTGGCATCGACGTTGCAGAATCAAATTTATAGGTTTGCTCTTGTTGCTGGTACATACCACCCAGTTTAATACCGGCTAACTTAGCTTGTAAGCTGGCACGAACAATCTCATATCCAGACACATCTGAGTCATAAGCAAGAGATGCATAAACGGGTGTTTTCTTCAGTTTCGCATCACCATACATGGCCGCTAAGCTAAAGCCATCTTGAGCAAATTGACCTTTTACATCATTTCCTTCGGCAACATAGGTAACACCAAATACAAAATCACCAAAGGAAGGCGTAAGGTAAGTCGCCGTTTGAGCAGCGCGAACTTCACCCTTGAACAGCTTACCTAAGTCACCTGAAAGGTCGTTAAACTGATCAACATCACCTTGAGAAATTTTCAACAAGGTATCATTACGACCCACAGAGAACGAACCAAATGCGCCTTTCAAACCAACAAATTGGTTACGTGCAGTAAAGTTATCGCTTGATGCTGCACCTGTATCAACTTGATATTCCACTGTGTAGAAAGCTTCCAGCGAGCTAGACAGCGCAAAATCACCCTTCACACCAAAACGAGAAGCATTACTTTGAATAGTTGTTGTAGCATCACCTTTCTCATCATTTGATTGAGCAGTGACATTCAACTTACCATAAACAGTCAGTGGCTCAGCGGCATTAGCTGAAGCCAGAGTTGCAGAAGCTAGCGCAGAAGCAAGTAGAGTTTTACAAAAAACGTTCATCATTTAATCCTTTCGACGTTATGTTCGTCTTGGTTATTGGTTTGGAACGACCGAAAGTTTGCAATGAATGTGTTTCAATTTTATTTCAATTGTGACCATTAACGTTGGCGTGCAAAAAAGCTGACGCGAAGCCAGGCATAAAACCCAGTAAAAATGCGGGCTGCAGCTAAGCTAATTATTATGTTACAGTTTAATGAATTCTGATCCTCAGTTAAAAATCAGCTATTGAACACAGGTTTACCCCGCCCAAACTATGCCGTAAACTGCCACTTTAATTTTCAATGGGCGCCTCTTA
This sequence comes from Shewanella sp. SM71, assembly GCF_025653905.1. Classification (NCBI taxonomy): domain Bacteria; kingdom Pseudomonadati; phylum Pseudomonadota; class Gammaproteobacteria; order Alteromonadales; family Shewanellaceae; genus Shewanella; species Shewanella sp. SM71. Next base: position 357,610 of record NZ_JAKKRW010000001.1, on the reverse strand, counting down.
TGTGGTTTAAAAATCTTACTCTTTATCGTTTCAATAAACCTTTTGCCGTCGAAACCGAAGCGCTAGAAACTGCGTTGGCCGATTTCACTTTTTCCCCCTGCTCAAGCCAAGATGTCAGTAAATTTGGTTTCTCAAATGCGTTAGGCAAAAAAGGCAGTTCTTTGGTCCATAGCGCTGACAATCGCCATCTGATCTGCGTGACTAAAGAAGAGAAAATTCTGCCAGGCCAAGTCATCAAAGAAGCCTTAGAAGAAAAAGTGGCTCTCATTGAAGATGAAGAAAATCGTAAACTGGCGAAAAAAGAAAAAGATGCGCTAAAAGATGAAATCATCACTAGCCTGCTGCCACGCGCTTTCTCGCGCCGAAGCCAAACCCACGCCTTGATTTTGCCTGAGCTAGAAATGATCCTCGTTGATAGTTCAAGTGCCACTAAGGCCGAAGAATTATTAGCGTTATTACGTAAAGCTCTCGGCAGTTTACCTGTGATCCCACTGAGCTTTAAAGCGCCAGTCGAATCCAATTTAACTGAATGGTTAAAACTTGGCAGCGCGCCATTACCCTTTGAAATGCAAGACGAAGCCGAGCTAAAATCTGAAGCTGATGAAGGCGGAATTGTGCGCTTTAAGCAGCAGGATTTGAAAGAAGACGAAGTGTTAGCTCACTTAGCAACAGGTAAGCAAGTACACAAGTTAGCGCTGCATTTCGGCCAATCGATTGCACTATTATTGCAATCAGATGCCAGCGTGAAGCGCCTTAAATTCTCTGAAGAGTTTAGAGCAGGGAACGATGAAGTCGGCACTGACGATCCTATGGCCCGTTTAGATGCAGACTTTGCCCTAATGGGCAGCGAGTTAGTCGCCTTGATGCATGCACTCGTGGCCGCCCTTGGTGGACTCGAAGACGCACAAGTTTAAGCAAAACTCGTTAAGCAGACGAGAGCTACGACTCGCTTGTTAGACTGAGCCGTACAAGATAAGAAAAGGCGCCCCCATCAAAATAATGGTTGCGCCTTTTTTATGACGATTTCACTTTAGGTGGCTTTAAGACAAAGGCATTTAAATGCTAAAGATGAAGCCCTAACCACATTAAGCTTTAATCGCTAACTCGCCTTTATTGTCAAACGGCCAATCAATGCCTAACCAAGTCTTGAAGAAAGCTTTTTGCTGTTTAGTCGCTTTTGCATCCCCCTTGAGCACTAGCTTACCGCTTTGCTGCTCGCCAAGGATGAGCTGTACGTGCTTGATTTTATCGTTGCTAAATAATACCACCTCTACACTATCGCCAACCTTAAAGTCTTTGATGCGCTTATAGAAACCCGCAGCAGTCACCTTGAGACCATTAATCGCTAATACTTCATCCCCCGCAACTATGCCCGCTTGCCAAGCAGGACCATTACGCAACACTTGGTCTAACACTAAAGAGCCATGGGTACTCCTCAAGGTCATTCCCGCAAATGCCTCAGCTTTTGAATCTTTACCATAGGACAGATTTAACCCTGCCTGTGATAATAACTCTGGGAAATCTAAACTCATGGGACGATTCACATTGGCTTGCCACCAAGGTGCATAATCTTTGCCGGATAAGTCTTTAAGAATATACTGAACATCACTAACACCATAGCCTTTTGGTACGCGATGTTCTTGATATAAACGACGGTGCACATCGCGATATGAATACTTAAGTTCGGAGTCTTGCAGTAATGAAAAATCTAAGGCTAAAGAGGTTAAGTAACCCTCTGAGTAAATATTTACACTGTGGTTAATAGCATAATCGCCACCGATGCTGCTCCACTCCCCTGCACTCGCCTCTGCCACAGATTGAGTTTCACGACCTGGATTGAGTTGGTTTTTCTCGACGCGCTTGGCTAAATCTTCGAGGAACTCTTTAACTGTTATGACTCCAGCCCGCAACAGCAACTGATCTTGAAAATAACTGGTAGAACCTTCAGCCATCCACAGTAATTCCGTCATGTTTTCATGTTGATAATCGTAGGGAACTAATCCCTCGGGACGATAAGCCTTCACGTTCCAGGTATGGATAAACTCATGGGATGCCGTGCTAATAAAGCGCAGGTAGTCCTTGCGTTCACGGAAACTAAAGCGCGGCAGCTGAATGACAGTAGAGTTTAAATGTTCAGTCGCACCACTGGCACCACTCGTTGCATGTACCATATAAACATAACGATCAAAAGGATAATCATCCCAAATCACCTTGGCTTGACCGCTTAAGGCTTTAAGATCTTTTACTATTTTATCCGTGTCATAGTTACCTTCCCCCCAAAACACCAATTCATAGTTTTTACCATTAGCACTAAATTGTTTATGGGTACTCACACCAGTTTCAATCGGGGAGTCGATCAACACATCATAATTAGGGGCAATAAAGGAATGAGCGGCTTTACCCGATGACATCCCAGAGTAACTTTGCCAATTTTTAGGTACTTTTAATTCTACGGATATTGGTTCAGAGCGAAATTGCGGACTGTACATGAACACACCGCTAGCATCTAAATAGGCATGGCTCGCGTCAATATGGCGCACCCTTTGGCCTAATTCATTAGCATACAATTGATAACTGACGGTAACACGGGTTGGCTGCGTGAGCGCCACTTGCCATTCACCGCTCGCGGTGCGCTTCCATTGCAGTTCATGACCTTGACTATCTTTAGCACTAAATAAGCGCACACCATCGGCCAAAGGCAATACTTGATATTTGCCCGTCCGCCACACAGGGAGATTCACCGTAAAATCGTTCGTCTTCACTTCAGGAAAAGTGACACTCACTTGGGCAATATGGTGTTCGGGTTTAATAAGGTCGATTTGGTATTTCACATCGGCCAATACTTGACCCGAAAATAATGCGCTTAATATCAAGATTGATAGTCTGTTGGGTTTCACTCTTGCTTCCTTCTGTTATTATGCTTCTTATGATTTTTCCAAGTATAACAAGTCGATGTAGCATCCTCATTAGGCGCTAACAAAAGCTAACAAAATAAGTTCCTTGACTAAAGGAATGAGGAATCACAGTTCAAATGCAAAAACTCACGGTTATTTTATTTACTTTGTTGCTGTCACTGCCTTTTACAGTCCAAAGCCGAGATCTCGAAGCGGATGAGGTTGAGTTAAGAGAATCACCGCAGCAAATGTATGATGCGCTCAACAAAACGATTTCCTTTCCCCTCGCATTTCAAAACCGTGACCAATTTGAGCGCGCAGCCCAAGAACAAGGCTACAATCCACTCGAATTTGAACAGATTTTGTATTTACTGGCCCGCCTCAATATGGAGCCGAACGTTAAAACCAAGGTCGATTTTCAAAACGCAAAAAGCTTGATTGAACTCCTATCGACTGCGGCGCAATCGCCCTATGAACTTGCCATGGTCGCCATGTTAAATGGCCGTTACCTTGGCCGTACGGAACAGAAATATCAAGAAGCGATTGGTCTTTATAACGAAGCGCTCACCCGCATCAACGACAGCTATGACATCGAAGCATTGATTCTTAAACACAATATTCATGAACATCTAGGTGGCTTACATTTATTGATCCGCCAGGAAGTGCCTGCACTGATGCACTTCCACACATACCGCGACATTGCCTATAAACTCAGAAACGATTACTTAATCGCGGCGGCTGAAGCGAGGCTTGGCTTTTATTACAATTTTAATCAGCAGCTTACAAAATCACTACAGCATTATAGTGAAGCGATTCGGATCTCCAATCGTTCTAATTACCCTTCAATGAAAACCAATCTGCAATTGCAACTTTCTAAGGTATACCGTGACTTAAAGCAGTGGGATGAAGCGCTTAAAAACGCTCATGAAGCCGCGGCTGGCTTTAAAAAGATGGGCAATGACACTTATCTTTCAAGTTGTATGACAGTGATCGCTATGGTCTATGGCGAACAAGGGGATTGGCATAAAGCGATTGATTACTACCTAAATGCCCAGCAATTAGATGCAAAACGCGGTAACTACATCGCACAGGGGCTTAATTTCCATAATTTAGGACAAGCCTACTCAAATATTAAAGACAATGTTAACGCCCTAAAATATTTACTGATGGCCAATCAAATATTCAAAGAAAAACAAAGCCATCACTATCAAGTTTATAACGAACTCTTAATTGGTGAAATCGCCCAAACCAACCAAGATTGGCCGCTGATGATGGCCCATGCCGATATCGCATTAGCACTCGCGGTCGATTTAAAACTGGTCGATGAACAAAAATCCGCACTCACCCTTATCGCCTCGGCGGCGCAAAAATTAGGTGAATTATCAAAAACCATCGATGCCCAAGCCCGTATCATTGAGCTAGGTAAAAAGCCAGCTGAGACAGATAAAGACTCCCCAGTGTCGGCCTCTGCCCTTGCAGAGCAACAACTTAAACTTGAGCTCAACATGCTACAGGGAAAACTCGTTGAGACAGTGAAAGAAAGCAACAACACTCACACGCTACTGCTCATTTGCAGCCTTATTGCCGGACTCTTGCTGCTCGTGATTATTTTCATGCTACAAAATCGTCGCAAAATAACAGCTAAAAACGCGGCATTAACTCAATTAACGCTACAGGAACCCTTCACTCACAATTTAGGATATGCCGCATTATTAGCACATTTAAGCCATAATCAAAGTCAGGAATCCACAACGGCACTCGCGATTATCGCCTTCCCCACCCAACTTACGGCGGATCTGGACTATGGCCAATATTTTAGTGATGCAGTAACAGCGCAAATTGCCAATCATCTAACGGATGCACTCGCAGCATCTGTTTATGTGGTACGCCAAGGGGTATTTGCGGTTCGTTTCACGCAACCTATTGAGCCGACACAAATACTCAGCCAAGTACGCCTGAAACTCGATCAACAGCAAATCACACATCATTTCCGTCTTGGCTTTGCGCATTTGCCACTTTTAGCGAAATCAGAAATTAAAATGGCCGCGAAATTAAAATTTGAAACAGTGCAGATGGCGCTTGCCTGTGCCCGTAGTTTAGGTGGTAATAACGACTATTATGTCGCTCTCAGAGCCCTCGACTTTGTTCCTTTGAGCTTATTTGCAAACCCGTTATTTTTGCACCTTGAAAAAGGCATTGAGCGTGGATTAATCAGATTAGAGACCAACGGCAATAAAGAGGATATTCGCTGGCCTTGCTGGGAAAATAACCAAGATAGGCAATTACTGGAAAATATTTGATCAATATCGGTAATTAATCACAGAGTCACTGGTAAATCGCATTTGCACTCTACGCCCAGTGTTATAACATTAGTATCATATGAGTTAACAGCTAATCTGGACATAGGATGGTCATGTTTTTTAGCCTTGCAGAGTTAGGACAATACTCAGGATGAAGGATTCAAGCGCTACAGTTTCACAACTTGCCTTGCTGCAACAGAAACTCCATTCGGCCAAACTTGCCCTTGATGAAGTTAATGAAGATAGAAATGCAAAGTTACAGACATTACTCCAATTTATTGGTCACTTAAGCCTCGCCTGTAAAGGGCAAAATCTTGAGCTGGATAATAAACTCGCCAAACTTCGCCATAACTTAAATACGTTTGAGCGAGTCGATGAGGCATTGCCAGAATTAGTTGATGTCGAGCGCCTGCTAAAAGGCCAATATCACCATGTGATGGTACAACTCGAAGAGAGTCGTACTGGTTTGTCACAGGTGATCCGTCAGATCCAACGCGTTAACTCTGCACCTGAAAAGCTCAAAAAAGAAGTCAATTACTTCAAGCAAGATCTGGCTAAACCTTTTCATACTGTGTGGGAATATATACCTAAAGTTAAGCAAATCATTGGCTTCTACGAAACCATATTACAGCTACAATTTAGCGAATCTGAAAAACTTGATGTCTTACCAAAGCACAGGCAACTAGCCCATGAGCTGGCGCAGATGATTTCGGAAATCGAGTTCCGTAAAGATCAACGTGACCAAGTATTAGTGATCAAAGAAGTACTCTCTTCTGAGATTGAAGTTGATAGCTTGCTCGAAGCCTACCAAACCATTTTAGCATTATTGCTTGATAACATCGCCCGCGAGAAATCGGCATCCCAAGAGTTTTTGTTTGCACTCAATGATGCCTTAACCGCGGTGCGTGAGGTGGTGAGCGAATCTTACAATCACAATCAACGTAGCTTCCAATTAAAAACCCAGCTAAATCGTGAGATTAACACCCGCGTCGACAACGCCGGTGAAATCATTATCGATGTGGAAGACGTCGTTGACCTTAAAGCTCAACTAACAGAGCAACTTAACTCTATCCGCTCGGCATTAGCCCGTAAAGAAGCCCTAGAGCAAAGAGAGCAAGCTCTGCTGCGCAAGTCGATGGAGACAATGCGCAAAGAGCTTAATGAGTTAAGTAGTGAGGCTAACACCTACAAAGAGCGTTTGTTTGAACAACAAAAACTCAACTTACTCGACAGCTTAACTCAATTGCCTAACCGTGCGGCATTAGAAGAGCGCATGGAGCTAGAATACCGTAACTATCAACGACATAAGTCCCCGTTGTGGGTTGCCGTTGCCGATATCGATCACTTCAAAACCATCAACGACAGTTTTGGTCACAGCACAGGTGATAAAACCTTGCAAGTTATAGCAATGGCATTGAAAAACTCCCTGCGAGATACAGAATTTGTAGCCCGCTATGGCGGTGAAGAATTTGTACTGCTATTACCTGATGTGGCCCCTGCTGATATCGCTCAACTTTTAAACAGAGTGCGCGAGAAAGTAAAAAATATTCCATTTAAATTTAAAAATCAGAGAATTACAGTTACAGTATCTATAGGGGCTGCGCAAGTTATGGGAAGTGAACTCATACATGAGACCTTTGAACGCGCCGATGCAGCACTCTACAAAGCGAAACACGAAAGCAGAGACAGGGTTGTGATTGACGTATAATTAAGCCCCACTATACGCCTCCTCTAATCACTCCTGTCATGACGAAGGAGTGGTAAATGATAGTAAAAGTCAGCCCAAAAGGCAGCATGGATCAGCTTTCGCAACTTGAAGTTGATCGACTCAAAAATAGTGCCAAAAGTGCCCTATACCAACTGTACCGCAACTGCTCCTTAGCAGTGCTTGCCGCGGGTTTAAAAACCGACAACTCTAAAGCCCTATTCGAGCAATACCATGATTTCGACATCAACGTTCTACAACGGGAGCGTGGTGTAAAATTAGAACTGATCAACCCCCCCGAACAAGCCTTTGTCGATGGTCAAATTATCACGGGAATTCAAGAACATCTATTCTCAGTCTTACGCGATATCCTTTATATCAGTGATAGATATGACTCACTAAAACACATTAATCTGACCAATGCCCACCATATCACCAATGTGGTGTTTGATATTCTGCGTAATGCGCGGGCGATAGCACCGATGAAAGACCCTAATGTGGTCGTCTGTTGGGGAGGACACAGTATTAATGCCAGCGAATACCAGTACACACGTGAGGTAGGTTATCAACTTGGCCTGAGGGAATTAGATATTTGTACTGGCTGTGGTCCTGGCGCGATGGAAGGTCCGATGAAAGGTGCGGCGATAGGTCATGCCAAACAACGGATTAAAAATGCACGATATATTGGTTTAACTGAACCAAGTATTATTGCCGCCGAACCACCGAATCAAATTGTCAATGAACTGGTGATCTTACCCGATATAGAAAAGCGCCTCGAAGCTTTCGTGCGCTTAGGCCACGGCATTATTATCTTCCCTGGCGGTGCTGGCACGGCTGAAGAATTGCTCTATATATTGGGTATTTTACTTAACGAAGAAAACCAACAAACGCCTTTCCCGCTGATACTCACAGGCCCAACGGAGAGCGCAGATTACTTCATTAAGATTGATGAGTTTATTGCCTCAACCTTAGGACCCGAAGCTCAGAAAAAGTACCAAATTATCATTGATAATCCCACTGAAGTGGCACGCATCATGAAGCAAGGAATGGAGCAAGTAAAAGCCTATCGCCGCTCAACAGGTGATGCTTACCAATATCAGTGGGCACTGAAGATTGAGTCTGAGTTTCAGTTACCTTTTATCCCAAGCCACGAAGTGATGGCAAACTTAGATCTACACTTCCAAACCAACAAAGCCGAACTTGCCGCCAACCTGCGTAAAGCGTTTTCGGGTATAGTGGCGGGTAACGTCAAGTCGGAAACAATCAAGCACATAGAGCGTGATGGCCCCTTCCAATTAAAAGGCGATCCTAAGCTCATGGATATGATGGATAAACTCTTAAGTGCATTTGTACAACAACAAAGAATGAAGCTTCCTGGAAGCGCCTATATTCCTTGCTATCAAATAGTGAAATAGAGAGCGAAGCAACAACACCCCATGAACAAGTTTTTAATCATCGATGGTCTCAACTTGGTTCGCCGCATCTATGCGGCGATCCCCAATGAATCCGATATGCAAAGCCTCACAGAGCGCGTCAGTTTAGCGTGCACTAAACTGCTGCGTGTGCATCGCCCAACCCATGTAGCTATCGTGTGGGATGGGGATGAAGTCTCATGGCGTAAACAGCTTTACCCCGATTACAAGAAAGGCCGTAAACCTATGCCGGAGCCGCTGGCAAAAGGCCTTGCTGCGCTGCAAGATCACTTAACCATGATGAACATTGGCTCTATTTATGCGGCGGCTGAAGCCGATGATGTGATTGCCACTCTAGCGATAAAAACCGCCAAAGCGCAGGGTGAAGCCATAATTGTGTCCACCGACAAAGGTTTTAGTCAGCTCAATCATCGCCAAATCAGCCAGTGGGATCACTTTAATCAGCAGTACTTAGATATCGCTGTATTGGAACAAAAACTCGGTGTCGAACGCAGTCAATTTCTCGACTTGATGGCATTAGCGGGCGATAGCGGTAATAAAATTCCCGGAATTGCAGGCATAGGCCCTAAATCAGCCGCCGAATTATTGAAAACCTTTAGAAGCTTACCAACCTTGTTTTCATCGCTATCTAACTTAGGTGCTAAACAAGCCAAAAAACTTGCCGAAGGTAAGGAGATGGCAAGACTCAGCTATAAGCTCGCACAGTTACAAACAGACCTGCCACTCAATATTAATTTAAAAGATTTTCGCGTGATGAACTCATTACCTGATAATAACTGCCTGCCTGAAAACCCAATCAATCCAGCCTAAACATCTGTTAATATAAAGTTGCAATTAACGCATTTACCTTAGAACAACAAAAGCGTATTTTATGGACGTAATAACGTGACTCATTTAATGAGGTAAAGGAATAACTGTAAATGAAATCAAAAGTTTCGGTAATCATCGGTAGCATTTTCGCCGCCTACGTCGCCTTTGTCGCTGTGGTGGTACTCGTTTATGAACCTACGCCAGATGACATGAGTTGGGAGGACCGACAGTCCTATAACAGCCAAAAAATGAACGAGTTAGCGCTAGGGCAAAATATCGTTTCAGTAAAACAGTTACTAGGTAAAGCTGACTTTTCAGAGGCCAAAGCCGTAAAAGAAACCAAGCTACAGGTGCTCTTTTATCGCACTCACCATGAAAAATCAGACGGTGTGACCACGAAAGAGGAATGTACCCCACTTATTTTTAAAAATGATCAATTGATTGCTTGGGGTCAAGATACCTATAAGCAATATCTCGATGCAGATACTGACACAGCCCTCAACTCTGCCCAAGAGACATTAACCAGTAAATAAATACGACTGACAGTTAAATAAAAACGCCACCGAATCGGTAGCGTTTTTATTTTGACAATCAATGAATTGACTCAATTGTAAAACAACTAAGCCAATTTCCTATTCATCATCGGCCTTATACTCAACATAGGCTTCACCTTTGCTGAGCCATTCTGGCGCAGGTTTTCCCTTCAGATAATGGTCGAAATATTGCATCATGCGAATGCTGTAATCGAGCTTGTTCGGGTACTTTTTCAAGTGATGCGGCTCATCCTCGTATTGCAAGAACACCACCTCTTTACCCGCACGGCGCATGGCTAAGTACATTTCAACACCTTGTTCCCAAGGCACTGCATCGTCCTTATCACCAAACATGATCATCAAAGGCGTTTGAATACGGTCAGCATAAAATACTGGCGAGTTTTCAATATACTTTTGCGGCGCGGCAAACAAACTTGCGCCAATACGACTCTGTCCGGTTTCATATTGGAACTGACGCGCAATACCTGTGCCGTGGCGAATACCGCTATAGGCACTGGTCATGTTCGATACTGGAGCACCTGCAACCGCCGCCTTAAACATCTTAGTTTGAGTAATGGCAAACGCCGTTTGATAGCCACTCCAAGAATGACCTTGCAAACCAATAGCATCGGGATCGGCAATGCCTATCTCAATCAGCTTTTGCACGCCAGACGTGAGCGCTTGTACTGAGCTCGCCCCTGGGTAACCAATTTCAAAGCGAATGTCCGGTAGGAACACCGCATAACCATTATTGATGTACCAAGCAAAGTTAGGTCTGTGGTTAATGTTCATCTGCGGAAAGGCGTGCAGTCTATCCGTCATAAAGCGATAGTAATAAACCAGTACAGGATAGCGCTTACCCGCTTGATAATTCGTCGGCTTGATCAGCACGCCATCTAACGGTTTACCATCGCCATTTGTCCAGTGAACTAACTCGGATTGGCTCCAGTTAAAGGCTTGACGCTGCTTATCTAAATCGGTTTGCTTAACTGCATTTTGCGGTGCGCTATAGCTGGTCGTATATAAGTCAGGGAATAAGTCAAAACGCTCCTTAGAAAACACGATAGTATCGCCGTCTTTACTGCGGCCTAACACGGTCAACTTATACTCGCCTTGCATCAGCGTTTTCACGCCCGCTTCGCCCAAGGTGGCTTGATAAAAACCATCGGCCTTGGTTTTATCACTATAACCGTGGAGTAACACAGTGGCGTTATAGGCAAGCTCTGTCGGCTCATCGGGATTATCGACTAAGCCCTCAAGGCGATATTGAATTTTCTGGGTACGCCCTTTACCTGCGGTTAAGGCAAAACCCGCCTTAGATTCGGTATTAAACTGCCAAACATCGTATTTGTCGTAAACCAAGAAACCTGCATCATTTTTAAGCCAAGGACCAAAACCATATCCTGGAGCACTGGATGGATAATCGTGGTCTTCATCGGCAAAACTGACCTTTAGGGATTTTGTAAGATTAGTACGACGATCCTCTGCAATATCATAGAGATACACATTACCTTGCTGATAATAAGCTACATACTTGCCGTTACCCGACAAACTTGGTTCGGCATCGCTCGGCTGCTGAGTCAAAAAAGGCACCTTACTGCCAGTGTTAATGTCGACCAGATAATAGTCTTGATAGAAGCCCGCCCACGTCGCCATCTTGCGATAGGGCAAATCTGAACTCGCCAACATAAAGCGCTTATGTTGCGAAATCGTCACATCTGGCACAGTTTTATCGCCAAGCTGCACCACGTTATTTGAGCCTAAATGCAATACCGCAAGGTAAGTCCGTTTTTGCTCATCATCATATTGCTTGATTTCGTGGGGTTTAATCCGTGGGTCGTCACCATGCCATACCTTAAGCCCGCGCTGTCCGGTAACAATATCGGCATTAAACAGGTCTTTTTCTTCGGTGATTTTCTGCAAACTAAGCTGCTGGCTCACCTCTGGCACACGGCCGAAGAACAGCCGTTCGCTGTCCAATGAGAAGCTTAAACTTGTGTGGCGATTAAGTTTCCACTCAGGTGACTCAGGAGTTTTGCTGATTTTACCCGATTGCAAATCGACCAGCGATAACTGATAGCTTCGACCATAGGGCAACTCGCTATCTTTGCCCTGCGTAAACGCCAGCCAACGACCATTTTTAGCCAGCGCTAACGCACCAACCTGTTGGCTAGGCGAATCAAAAACGACAGTTTTTTGGTGGGTATGTAAATCCACTAATTGCAATTGATGCTGTTTATTGGCGATATCATTCACCGCTAACGCAAGTCGGCGGCTCGCCTTATCAAACACATAACCTGTCACTTGCTCAACATCGATGCGCTTAGTTTGATCGTCTAAACTGATCAAACTAAAACGGCGGCCTTGGTCAAACTTATCAACCTTTGGCTTATCCGCTTTCGCTGGGGTTTGTGTGCCTGCTTCAGCGAGTTTTTCGCTGGCTTTAGGCTCAGCATCTTTTTTGGACTCTTCATCAGCCTCAAACCAAATCGCCAGATGCTTACCGTCATCACTGAACACAAATTCCTTCACACGCTCGAAGCGAGTTTGCGTGCCAGTTTGAGTATCGAGCAACACCATGTCGGACTTAAGTTTTTTCTTCGCCTTGGCATCACTCGTTTCACGCGTGAGCAAACTCGGTTTAACCACCACAGCTACATAACGACCATCGTGGTTCACCAAGGGATCTGACCCCCCCGCGATTTGATAGCTTTGCTGCGACAGGACATTTTTCACAATGACGTGACTATCCCCGCGATCGGGCGCAGACTCGACCGCGATGACTTGCCCCTTATCTGAGATAACCGGCTTTTCAAGGGATTCAAAATGCATAATGTCTGTTAGGGTGAGCGGTTTAGTGCTGGTTTCAGCCTGCACTGCTGGCAATATTCCAAGGGATAACAAAACCAGAGATGTGATAGGGATTAACTTCAATGTCTTCCTCTTTTATATATTTGTTAGACTAAAGTAGACTTTTTTAACCATTGGCTCTCCATCATGGTGAGAACCCAGTATTTTTACAAGTTATACCACATAAAAAATCGTGATATTGCTCACTATTTCCTGTGAAGTTTGACCAAAGATGGTTAAAATAATAGGCAGAAAAAATACCAAATTCATAGTCCTGCTATCCAGTTAGCACTGGGGCAGACAATTGCAGTAACGACGAACCGTGGAAGGACTTCTCCATGTCAAAAAGAACGATAACCGTAATTCCAGGTGATGGAATTGGCCCAAGTATTATTGATTCAGCCTTAAAAATTCTTGATAAAGCGGGCTGTGATTTTGAATATGAATTTGCCGATGCCGGCCTGACTGCACTTGAAAAGCAAGGAGAGTTACTGCCAGCACGCACTTTAGAACTCATTGAAAAAAACCGTATCACGCTGAAAGGGCCACTGACGACTCCCGTTGGTGAAGGCTTTACTTCTATAAACGTAACCTTGCGTAAGAAATTCGGTCTGTATGCTAACGTACGCCCAGTACTGTCTTTCAAAGGTACCCAAGCCCGTTACGAAAATATCGATATCATCACAGTACGTGAAAACACCGAAGGCATGTATTCTGGCCATGGTCAAAAAGTGTCTGAAGATGGTTTAACAGCAGAAGCAACCAGTATCGTCACTCGCCAAGGTGCTGAGCAAATCGCCACTTTCGCCTACGAACTAGCTCGCAAAGAAAACCGTAAGAAAGTCACTATTGTACACAAAGCTAACATCATGAAGTCAACGTCAGGCCTGTTCCTGAAAGTGGCCCGCGAAGTGAGCCTACGTTACCCAGACATCAAGACAGAAGAAATGATCGTCGATGCAACGTGCATGAAGTTAGTGATGAACCCAGAAAACTTCGATGTGATCGTGACGACTAACCTATTCGGTGACATTTTATCGGACCTGTGTGCCGGTTTAGTGGGTGGTTTAGGTATGGCACCTGGCGCAAACATTGGCCGTGATGCTGCGATTTTCGAAGCCGTTCACGGTAGTGCGCCTGATATCGCTGGCAAAAACCTCGCAAACCCAACCTCAGTGATTTTAGCGTCTATCCAAATGCTGGAATACTTAGGTATGGCTGACAAAGCTGAGCAAATCCGTAAAGCGGTATCTGCAGTGATCGAAGAAGGCGACCGTACGACTCGCGATTTAGGCGGCACTCACGGCACGACTGACTTCACGCAAGCTGTGCTTGAGCGTCTGTGATCTCAATGCTAAGCGCGTTTAAGACGAGCCTATAACGCGCGTTTTCAAGTAAAAGCTTAAAAGAAGCAAGCGCTTGAAACTCAAATGAGTAAACACGAAAAAGCCCCAAAGTTTCCTTTGGGGCTTTTTGTTATCTAGCTTTTAAACCTGCGTGGCTTTATACCCGCGTGACAATTACCATTCTAGCGACAACAAGCTCACCGCAGGGTTAGCACTGGAATTAATTCCAAGCGGTATTAGGGCGTAGCCATAAATGCACTGTCACTTCATCACGGTCGTGATAAAGATGCTTACACTGCACTTTAAAATCAGTCACGCCATTCTCTTTAAGAATCGTCTGCATGGTCTCAAGGATAGCAGTCACTTCTTTATAGCGGCTCTTCATCGGTAATTTAAGGTTAAAAATCGCTTCCTTAAACCAACCGTTAATCGCCCAAGCTTCAATCAGTTCGGCAACACGCGCAGGTTTCTCAACCATGTCGCACACCAGCCAATAGATATTTTTACGTTGCGGTTCGAAACGGAAACCGTCTTCACGGTAATGTTTCACTTGGCCCGTTTCCATCAGTTTTTCATCCATAGGGCCATTATCAACTGCCGACACAAACATGCCGCGACGCACCAGTTGATAAGTCCAGCCACCAGGGCAAGCGCCCAAATCCACTGAGTTCATGCCACTGCGAATACGCTCTTCTTGCTCTTCCTTAGGCACGAATTGGCCAAAGGCTTCGTCGAGTTTCAGACTTGAACGACTCGGTGCATCCGCCGCCATTTTAAGGCGTGGAATGCCCATAAAATGTGGCGAACTGTTATTACTGTAGGAATAACCCACATAGGCACGGCCGGGGCCAATAAAACACACGTGGATAATCGGACGTTTGGGATTTTCCTGCGCGAGCAAACTGCCCGATTTTTTCAAATGCTGGCGTAAAGGCACAGTGAACTTACGGCAAAAAGCCGAGAGCTCTTTCGCTTCGTTAGTGTCAGGTGTTTCAACCCGCACTTCACCCGCTTTGCTGACGTCACTGAGCGCCGCAACGATTGGGCTTATTCTGTCATTTTCAGGCAAGTCAACTAACAAGTCGCTAGCAGCAAACATCTGGCGGGCGAAAATGAGCGAATCTAAAGGTAATTGTTTGACTAACGTATCAGCAGCGTCGTCTTCAAAACATTGGTATACAACATAAGCGTCGTTATTGTTGGCCTTAACAAAGCCACCCACATTGAGCTCACCGGCTCGCTGTTGGATTTCTGCAGCGCATTCTTTTTCAAAGCCTGCGCGGCAAAATAAAAATAGGTTTTTCATGGGGATCCCTGAGAAATCCAAGCCAAAGCATTGGCTGACTATCGATTTGGGCGCCAGTATACCAATTTCAATCCACAAATGCCCTATTTGCCTACTGCTGAACCTTGAATTGCGATTAGAGAAATAAAAAAGGCTTAGGTGCGCCCTAAGCCTGTTAACTCACATAAGCATCAGCGATTAAGACTCATGGCCGTCGATAACTTTGTGACGCCATACCGCGGCGGCAAATAATAACCAACCGAGTAAAAAACAACCACCACCCATAGGCGTAATAGGACCTAACCACTTAGTCCCAAACAAAGCCAGTCCATATAGTGAGCCTGAAAATAGTACTATGCCTGCGACAAAGAGATATGCCGACCAGTCCAGTAAACGCGAGGTTAACCATTGGCCCGAGAAGGCAACCATGATGAGGGCAAAGGTATGGTAGAAATGATATTGCACACCTAAGTTAAAGACTTCAATTAAGTTTGGTGGCGCGACCGCTTTTAAACCATGGGCACCAAAAGCCCCTAAGGCGACGGCTAAGAATCCGCTCACGGCGGCGAGTAACAATAGACCTTTACGCATTTAACGCTCCTGCTGGAATGGGATTAACTCATTCAACATTTATTCGCTCAACATCAAGCTCACGAATAAAATCACTTGATAAATCAATAGCACGTGCAAGGTTAGCGGCTTCACTGGTGCCTGATGACTTTCTTGGGACAAAACTATGATCGCCATCGGTTATCCAAGCCAATCCTATCGCAGCTTTCAAGGGCCAGCTTGGGATCTGCGCTTTGCCACCAAACTTATCCCGCTCACCCTGTACGACTAATACTGGGACTTGGCATTCATTCAAAGGTTCCAATCTAGGCTCGCCGCCTTTGAGTGGCACAAAAGGATAACCTAAACAAATCACCCTATCGATGTGCGCCGCTGATGTAGGATCGCAGGCTAATAGGGCCGCCATACGACCGCCCATGGATTTCCCCATTAACACCACACGTTCAACTTGTGGTTGTGAGTGGGCGATATCGAGCATCTGTGTAAAACACGCGAGCAATTTAGGCGCACGGTCCGGTGGACGCCGTTTACCATCTACAGCATTCGCCTGCATATAAGGAAAATTAAAGCGCATCACTCGGAAGCCCTGAGCAACGAATCCCGCCGACATGGCCTGCATAAAATCAGAATCCATGTTAGCACCCGCACCGTGGGCCAATAAAATCAAAGTACTCGCAGGCTCCCCTTCTAATACATAACTCGGCTTATCCGGGCAACAACTCACTGCGAGACTCCTCGGCAAACATGTCTAACATCCATTCACGAAACGCCACCACTTTACCCAGCTCAGCATGGTTTTGCTGGCAAACTAAGTAGTAAGCATCTTTACTGACCAAGACTTCTTGGAATGGGCACACAAGCCGCCCAGCTTTGATATCGGGGCGTGCCAGCACGCTGTAACCCAGAGCAACCCCTTGACCGTGGGCCGCCGCCTGCAATACCAAAGACGAATGACTGAAAATAGGTCCTTGATTCACATTAATATCGGTAATGCCACATTGCCTAAACCACGCCTGCCAATCGTGACGATTCATATCATGTAATAGCGTGTGATACTTTAAATCACTCGGTTTTGAGAGTGGTTTAGGACCGTTGAGCAACATGGGCGAACACACGGGAATAAGCACTTCGTTTCTGAGCTTATCCGCACGTAGCCCAGGCCAATTACCTAAGCCATAATAAATAGCCACATCCACATCATCGGTTAATGAACTCGCTTCGGTATCAACGGCCTTAATTCGCACATCGATATCGGGATTTTTCTCACTGAATTTAGCCAAACGTGGCACTAGCCATTGAATCGCAAAACTGGGTGACATACTGACCGTCAGCGAACCAATCGCACTGCGGGCGAGTAATCTGTCGGTGGCATCGGCAAGCTGAATAAAGATATCTTTGATGTCGAGAAAATAGCTTTGCCCTTCTTCGGTTAATAGCAAAGAACGGTTCTTTCGACGAAATAATTTTAATCCGAGGAAATCTTCTAATGCCTTTATTTGATGGCTCACCGCAGCCTGTGTAACAAACAATTCTTCCGCTGCCCGCGTAAAGCTCAAATGCCGCGCGGCTGCCTCAAAAGCTTTAACCGCATTAAGCGGTGGTAATCGTCTCGACATAGTGATCTCAGTCTCGTTTTTTAATTAGTTTTTCTAATCCGTATTGTTACATTTAATCGTTTGTAAAGGCCAGCGTTTTTGGTTAAATTTTGCGCCAATGAAACAGCTTATCAACGAAACACCAATAGCGATGAAACATCCATAGCTATGAAATACCTAAGTTAGACAATCTCAAAGTTGATGATGGGAATGTCTGACAGCGTTAATTTGTCAGCCCGGAGGCGACTATGTTCAATTTAAAATCGGCGTTTGCGTTAATATTAGTCTCAGCACTCAGCTTCAATGCCAGTGCAAATGTACTCGTTGACGAAATCGTCATTGACACAAGCGACTTGCAAGCCAATATCACTGCAGATTTAACCGCTGCAATGAATAAAATGCACCAAGAAGTGCTACAAGAAGCCACTCTGCTGATTGCCACAGACGATGTCGCATCTCATCAGCAAGTCGTTAAAGCCGAATAACCTAAACGACACTGAAACTCAGGTCGCGCTCAGTAAGAGCAAAGAAAAAGCCGCATTAATATGCGGCTTTTTTGTACTTAAATAGCAAATCAATCCCACTGACGATATACGGCAATGGGCAGGTTTTCGCCCGACTTATGGACGATACACTTTCACGTTCGTGTAGCCTTGCTCGATTAAATACAATGCCTGCAATTTACTCATCACCCCACGCTCACAATAGAGCAAATAAGTCTTTTGCTTATCGAGATCGGCAAACTGAGTCGCTAACTTGAAGAATGGGATGCGCTTTATCTCAATACCTTCAATTTGCAGCGGTTTGCTTTCCTCTTCTTCAGGAGCACGAATATCAATGACCACTTGGTTAGTATCGATACTGGCAACCGTTTCTGTCTCAGTAATCCGAGTATCCATTTGTTCTGCGATCTCCCTGATATCGATAGTGACAGATTGGGCGATGATCTGATCGATCAAATCCTCAGAGAACTTTTTCTCTTCCGCTTCAACCTTAGCTAATACCGCTTTTACCGTCGGCTTTTGCGAAATTACGCCGCAATATTCAGGCATTGATTTAGCAAAATCTTCGGTGCCGATTTTACGGCTCTCGTTGATAATGTCTTGCTTATCCATGGCGATTAAGGGACGTAGAATCAATAACTCAGTACAACGGTCGATGACGTTTAAGTTGGTCAGGGTCTGGCTAGACACTTGGCCTAAACTTTCACCGGTAACTAAGGCTTGAATGCCCATACGCTCGGCGATACGCGCCGCGGTACGCATCATCATGCGTTTCAATACAACGCCCATTTGACCGTTATCGATACGCTCTAAAATCTCAGCAACCACAGGCTCAAAAGGCACAGAAATAAACTTCACTTTGTGGGATTCACCGTAGGTTTTCCACAAATGGTAAGCCACTTGTTTTACACCAATTTCGTGCTGTGCGCCGCCCAGATTGAAGAAGCAGTAATGGGTACGAGCGCCTTTTTTGATAAATTGATAGCTAGATACGCCAGAGTCAAAACCACCCGAAATCAAGGACAATACATCTTCCTGTGTTGCCATCGGAAAACCGCCTAGACCTTCAATACGCTTAGTCACCATATAAAGATTATCGCGCTCAATCTCTAAATTAACGGTAATGTCCGGATTCTTTAAACGCACGCCCAGCGCATCAGTAAACTGGTTTAAGCCACCACCGACATAACGTTCAACTTCAATAGAATTAAAATCATGATCGCCAGTACGCTTGACTCGCACGCAGAAGGTTTTACCCGCGAGTTGGTCACGGTAAACAGGCAAGACTTGCTGATAAATATCATCAACAGATTCAAAGCTGTACTCATCCACTTGCACTACGTGTGCAATGCCAGGAATACACGCCAGACGCTCACCGAAAGCTTGGGCCAATTCAGGCTTATCCTTTGGTACCATCACCATAATGCGGTCCCATTGACGCTGCACTTTTGCATCTTCGTCAACTTTTTTAAGCACATTACGGATGTTAGTTTCGAGCATTTTGGTGAAGCGCATGCGTACAGGCTTGCTCTTCATCATGATTTCTGGATACAGCTTTACAATAAACTTCATGGGATTTCCGCGGGCAATTTTAAAACAGCAAAATTGGTTAAAAGAATAATCGGGGGATTATATACCCAAGCAACCTAAAAAGGCGAGTTTCAGCGCACATAGCCAACAGCGACACAGGCCAAATTTGTGGCGTATTCATCGCGTATTAATGACTAAATCACGGCAGCTAATTAGGCTGAAATAATGTCACTAAAGCCTATTCGAATGGTGTGAATTTCCCTGCTTAAAATAAGTGATTTGAGATAAATTATTAACAATAAGTCGTTGAGGGATGGTCAAGGAAACTTAGGGATTACACACTCAATGTGATTAACGTAAAGCCCAAATGGATTTAAATCAACCACAGTGATTTGATGCATAACACGTTAACTAAAAGGGAAAAGTCCACATTAGCTCAATAAAAAAGCCGCAAGATTATTGCGGCTTTAAATTGGGAGAGTATCTAAACACTTAAGGCGAATTACCGATCTGAATTTCTTCAGACTCCTTAGCTTTACCTTGCTCAATAGCAATTTCAACCCTGCGGTTACGGGCACGATTTTCCGGAGAATCGTTAGGCACAATCGGATTGTTAGACGCCATACCAACCACTTTCATTCGATTAGAATCAAAGCCGCTGACCTGTACTAACTCATGGGCCACTGCCACGGCACGTTTGCTGGATAAATCCCAATTAGAACTATAGAGCTCATCGCTTATTTGCATATCATCCGTGTAACCTGACACTGTGATGACGCCTGGCACATCTTTTAACAATTCGCCGACTGAGCGTACCACAGGTTTAAATCGAGGCTGCAGGAAACCTGAGCCAGAAGCAAATGAACCCTTCTCACGTATACGAATAATAATCTGCTGACCTAATGACTCAATTTCAATCGCTCCATCGGTAATCTCTTTATTGAGCTCCTGCGCCATCTTCTTCACTTGCTGATTGATCTTTTCTTGCGCCGCTGCCGCTTCCGCTTTAACCGCATCGGCCACTTCTTGCGCCGTAGCACTCGCTTCGCCACCCCGCTGAGAACCATTTTGCTGCTGCACGCCGCCCGCACTATCGTCTTCACCCGCTTGGAAATCCAATACAGGTTCAGTCATTTCATTCGTTTGCTGGTTAATGATTTCAATCGGAGTCGGATCGGGGCGTCCTGGTCTAAATTCTAAGGCAATGACAGAAGTCCCTTTCGGGATATCTTTAACTTCCACCTTATTTTGCACACCAAAGGCATACTTCATTGAGCCCGCGATCTGCTTAAACTTCATCACGTCCATTTCAGAAAATGACAATAACAATACGAAGAAACACATCAACAGCGACATCAAGTCGGCAAATGTTGCCAACCAGAGCGGTGCTCCGGGCGGTGGACAATTGCACTTAGCCATGGGCTACTCTCCGTCCGTTGTATCGATTTTACGATTTTTTTCAGCGAGATAATTTTTCAAAAAGCCTTCAATCACCCGCGGGTTTTGTCCGTCTTGAATCGCCAATACCGCATCCATAATAAGGTTACGATTGAGCATTTCCTCCCCCATCCTGAGCGTTAGCTTATCCGCGATAGGAAGACAAACCATGTTAGCGACCATAGCGCCGTATAATGTGGTTAACAACGCAACAGCCATCGAAGGACCAATAGATTTAGGATCCGCCATATTTGATAACATGGCCACGAGACCAACGAGTGTGCCTATCATCCCCATAGCTGGCCCAACATCACCAAAGGCTCTAAATATGCCAATCCCCGTCCGATGACGTTCTTCCGTTAGAGCGATATCCTTCTCTAGAGCTGCACGCACTACTTCACCATCATGACCATCGACCAACATATCGACAGCCTTTTGCATAAAAGTATTGCTAATTTGCGCTTCTTCTAATGCCAAAAACCCCCCTTTACGGGCAGCATCCGCCATAGTCACTGACTGTTCAATCAAGTCTTCTGGTTTATCAATCTTAAATACAAAAGCTTTCAAAGCAATTTTAACGGCGCTTAAAAACTGTTTAAGAGTGAACTTCATCATTACCACGAAGAAGGACCCACCGAACACAATCAGGATCGAGGGCACATCAACGAAAATCATCAAGCCGCCACTGGTCACCATAGCGCCGAGAATAAAACCAAAGGCTCCCACAATTCCGATTATTGTTGCTAAATCCACAACGGCTCCTCAATTTTCGTAATAGACGACATAATACTTACTCTGGGTAAGCAAGAACACTCAGTTATTCTACCGAATAAGATAATCCCACCGACACACATACGAGCCTTGTTTATCCAGTTAAAAATTACCATACAAATGATGATACTATTGTCAGTTATCGGACACACACTAAGCAAGTTTAGCGACAATTTATATTTTCTGGAAAAATTTCAGTAACAAACCGTGCTATTGAGCAAATATCTTTAGTCTGAATTTGACCCTTACGCCGCCCTGATATACCTTGTGTCCGCTAAATCAAAGGAAACCTGAACGTGGCGAAGAAACCCGAAAATCTTAGTTTTGAAGAATCCCTTGGCGAACTTGAACGCATCGTTGCCGATCTAGAACAAGGCGATATATCCCTCGATGACGCGTTAAAACAATTTGAACGTGGCATCAATCTCGTTCGAAATAGCCAAGCAAAACTCGAACAAGCCCAACAAAAAGTGGCCATTTTACTGAAACAAGATGAAAATGCGCCCCTATCCCCCTATGCCGTTGAGGGCGAATAAGCGTGTTAGTCAGTACCATTCAAGAATATCAACAACGAGTTGATGATCAATTAAAACAGCGTTTTAGTACGCTTGAAGATACAGCTCTCCAATTAAAAGCCGCTATGACTTACGGTGCCTTATTGGGAGGGAAGCGCATTCGACCGTTCCTCGTATACAGTGTGGGACGCATGTTTGGTGTCGAACTCGAAAAGTTAGATGCTTGCGCCGCAGCTATTGAATGTATCCATGCTTATTCATTAATCCACGACGATTTACCCGCCATGGACGATGACGAGCTCCGCCGTGGCCAGCCGACAGTGCATATCGCCTTTGATGAGGCGACGGCCATTTTAGCGGGGGATGCTCTGCAAACCTTAGCCTTTGAAATTGTCACCGAAACCGTACCAGGGATCAGCAGCGAACAACATATCGCTATGGTAAGAGTATTGGCCAAAGCCTCAGGTTATCGTGGTATGTGTGGAGGTCAAGCGATAGACTTAGCCTCGACCGATAAACATATTGATCTTAACGCGTTAACTCAGCTACATAATATGAAAACTGGCGCCCTTATCAGCTGCGCCGTTGAGTTAGCTTTGATCGCCGCAAACGCGCCAAAAGATCAGTATGCTGCTATGATGGATTTTGCCCGTGCGGTCGGACTCGCCTTCCAAGTACAAGACGATATCCTTGACATAGTAGCCACCACCGAAGAGCTAGGTAAACCGCAAGGCTCTGATACTGAATCGAATAAGAGTACGTTTCCACAACTACTTGGACTACAAGGTGCACAAGACACCGCCAAACAACTGATCCAAGAGGCACTATCAGCGCTGGCTAAATTGCCATACAATAGCCAGTTAATTGCAGACTTCGCCCGCTATATCATTGAGCGAAGAATATAATAAGAGTCGAAGTATCTCGCTATGAGTTTGGACATTTCTCAGTTTCCCGTGTTGGCGCAGGCCAACACCCCCAATGAGCTCCGCCAGCTTCCTCAGGCACTTTTACCACAAGTAGCCGATGAACTGCGCGAGTTCCTTCTTAAGTCTGTTGGCATGTCCAGCGGACATTTTGCCTCTGGGCTCGGCACAGTAGAACTCACTGTGGCACTGCACTATGTCTACAATACCCCCTTTGATCGACTGATCTGGGACGTAGGCCATCAAGCCTACCCCCATAAAATTCTCACGGGTCGACGTGACAAGATGCACACCATTCGGCAAAAAGATGGCTTACATCCTTTCCCATGGCGTGAAGAAAGTGAATACGACACTTTCAGCGTTGGCCATTCAGGCACGTCGATTAGCGCCGCGCTGGCGATGGCGATAGCTGCAGAAAAAGAACAAGCAGGTCGTAAAGTTGTAGCTGTGATCGGCGATGGCGCTATGACTGGCGGCATGGTGTTTGAAGCCATGAACCACGCGGGCGACTTGCACAATGACATGCTCGTGGTACTGAACGACAACGAAATGTCGATTTCAGAAAATGTCGGCGCCCTCAACAATCATTTAGCACAACTGATGTCAGGCCGTTTCTACACCACACTGCGCGAAGGCGGCAAAAAAGTGTTAAAAGGTATGCCAGTCATCAAAGAAATGGCCAAGCGCACTGAGGAACACCTCAAAGGTATGGTCGTTCCTGGCACTCTATTTGAAGAGTTAGGTTTCAACTACATAGGTCCTATCGATGGCCATGATGTAGACGCTCTGGTCGAGACCATGCGCAATATGCGTAATCTGAAAGGTCCACAGGTGCTGCACATCATGACCAAAAAAGGTCGTGGTTATGAACCTGCTGAAAAAGATCCTATCGGTTGGCATGCTGTGCCTAAGTTTGACCCATCACTCTTTAAAAAGCCGGCCACCAAACCCGGTTTACCGACTTTTTCTCAAGTCTTCGGTAAATGGTTGTGCGACATTGCCGAACAAGATGAGAAAGTGTTAGCGATTACTCCTGCTATGCGTGAGGGTTCTGGCATGGTGGAGTTTTCCCAGCGCTTCCCGAAACAATATTTCGATGCAGCGATTGCCGAGCAGCATGCCGTCACCTTAGCGGCGGGTTTTGCCTGCGAAGGTTTCAAGCCTGTAGTCGCGATTTACTCGACTTTCCTGCAACGCGCCTATGATCAGCTTATTCACGATGTCGCACTACAACAATTGCCCGTATTATTTGCCATTGACCGTGGCGGTATCGTCGGTGCCGATGGTCCAACCCACCAAGGTGCATTCGATTTAAGTTTTATGCGTTGTATCCCTAATATGGTGATCATGGCGCCGTCCGATGAAAACGAATGTCGTCAAATGCTCTACACAGGCTATTGCTATGATGCGGGCCCAAGTGCGGTGCGTTACCCAAGGGGTAGTGCCACGGGAGCGATGCAAGTCGAGTCCATGACTGCGTTGCCAATTGGTAAAGGTGTCATTAAGCGCATCGGTAAGCGTATTGCCATACTTAACTTTGGTACCTTGCTCGCATCAGCATTAACCGCTGCCGAAAGCTTAGATGCGACGGTTGTCGATATGCGCTTTGTGAAACCACTTGATGTTGATCTGATAAAAGAAATGGCACTAACCCATGAAGTGTTAGTCACTGTGGAGGAAAATGCCATTATAGGCGGTGCGGGTGCCGGAGTGCTTGAACAGCTTCAAAAGCTAAAAATGCCTAAAGCCGTACTCCAAATTGGTTTGCCAGACGAGTTCATTAAACATGGCTCGCCAGAGGAAGTCATCCACGACTTGCAACTGGATGCCGAAGGCATACTGGCGCAAATCAATGCTTATCTAGCGCAATAGGCTGAACTTGCTTATCTCGTTAAGACGCTAAATGTTATCAATAAAAAATTCCGCCCATAAAAAAAGGACTGCAATTGCAGTCCTTTTTTGTTGCTGTCTTTTATAACAGCGGCTGATCCAATAAAGCTTAAGCTTCGATATCTATCGTTGCGCTTTCTTGGTTAGGGCCACCCTGTGACACCATCACCATAGCAGGGCGCAGCAAGCGACTGTTCAGCTCATAACCCTTTTGCATCACCAACATCACAGTGTTCGCAGGGAACTCGGCGCTTGGCTGCATGCCAATCGCTTGATGTTGGTCAGGGTTAAATGACTGACCTTGTGGATCAATTTGCTTAACACCAAATTTAGCCACCGCAGTGAGTAAGCTTTTTTGAGTTAACTCAACACCTTGATAAATCGCTTTCGTCGCTTCATCTTCTGGGTTTGTACCCATTAGCGCGCGCTCCATGTTATCAAGCACAGGCAAAAGCTCATTGGCGAACTTTTCCAAGGCAAACTTGTTCGCCTTTTCCACATCCATTGCGGCACGACGACGAATGTTATCGACCTCGGCTGCGGCGCGGATGACTGAATCCTTCTGCTCTTCAACTTTCGCCAAAGCTTCAGCGAGTAACTGTTCCAGCTCTTCAATACGGAAATTGGCCTGGGTAAGCTCATCGATCAGACTTGCTTCTGCGGTAGATACTTCAGACTCTACACCCTCTTGGATCAGATCCTGTTCTGCTTTAATCGATTCGTTGCTCATTTTCACTCCAGCTAAAAATGCTTTGTTTCTGAAATACTCTGGGCATATTATGGGGATCAATTTTGACGTTTCAAGGCCTAAGGCCAGATCTAGCATAAATATGACCACAAAGTTTCATACTATCGGCCTTATCGGCAAACCTCACCACCAAGGGACCAACCAAACCTTAAAGCGTCTGCATTATTGGCTGACAATGCAGGGCTTTGAAGTCTTAGTGGAAGAGCGTGTTGCTACCGAATTAGGACCCAATATCATAGCGGTCGATTTACTAGAAATTGGCGCGCGTTGCGACTTAGCCATAGTCGTCGGTGGTGACGGTAACATGCTCGGCGCGGCAAGGGTATTAGCCCGCTTCGATTTAGGCGTGATTGGGGTTAACCGCGGCAATTTAGGCTTTTTAACCGATCTGCCGCCCGATGCCTTCGAAGAGGCGCTCGCCAAGGTACTCGATGGAGAGTTCGATACCGAGCATAGATTCTTACTCGAAGCCGAAGTCTATCGCCACGGTATGCTCAAGGCGAGCAACACCGCCGTCAACGAAGCCGTACTTCATCCGGGTAAAATTGCCCACATGATTGAGTTTGAGGTCTATATTGATGATCAGTTCATGTACAGCCAACGTGCCGACGGCATGATAGTGTCAACACCGACCGGTTCAACGGCCTACGCCCTCTCCGCTGGCGGTGCTATCCTGACGCCTAATTTACAGGCCCTAATCTTAGTACCTATGTTCCCGCACACTTTGTCGTGCCGCCCGATTGTTGTCGATGCGTGCAGCACGATAAAAATGGTTGTGTCACCTGAAAATGGCGAAAACCTCGAAGTCAGCTGTGATGGCCACGTGCATTTAGCCGTGTTACCCGGCGATGAAATCATAGTGCGCCGCAGCTCTGAACGTTTACGGCTTATTCATCCTAAAGGACACAACTATTTCCACGTGCTGCGGACCAAATTAGGCTGGGGCAGCAAGTTGTTTTAAGTCTGTATCTGTTGGCTAAATCACCAATAAAAGAGACATATCACGTCTCTTTTTTATTTTGTAAATTTAACCTAGAAAGTTGCGATTAAAGCCTTATCTTTTCCCCTGCACAGTCTTTGGTGAACTTTTTAGCACTTCTCACAAACAACTAATATTCGCATTAATGGCGTTTGAGCATTAATGACACTAACCAGTCTGATAAAAGTTCAAACAGTATTTTTTAGTTTTGTTACTTAAAATTTCTGCTTCAATTTCACCCTGTTCTCTCAATTTCCCCTCTTAACCCATTAGAAGCGGTCACTTTTTATTTCAACTTTTCTGTTATTCGCTCAATATACTTGAATATTTGGGCTGGCTGTTCGCTCAAATAAACTGAAACTAAATTAAACAATGGTTATTAAATTTCATATTAAAGTAAAATTCATTAAGTGATATCCATCACAATAAAATCCCACCATTTTAAAACGTGCTCTAGATCACTATAAAAAACCATTCCAAAATGGACATATTAGGCAAACATTACAATAGCTTGATGAAAATAGAAGTAAATGAGTTAATCTAGCCACAACAATCTATGCGACCTTAATCACACCTTAAAAATGACTGAAAAAACCAATAACAGACTATTAATGAAATAAATGGATCAGTTAATTGCAATAATGACGATGAATATGAGTGATAGCTCTACTTTTAATAACCAGAAAAACAACAAATTTAATTTAATATAACCAAAGTAGATATGCACCCAACAGCCTAAGTGATCATTGTCACATATAAGAAAATCCCCCGAGAGAAGCACCCCGCAGCACTGTAAATTAGCATTTCATATAACAGCCAAGATGATCTAGATCATATTAGTCAAGCTCACAATAGCGTCTAGTACACAACACAGAATGTCGAGACCGTAAGTACTTGCAGTATTAACTGCTGATTTATTGGTCTGGGAAGTCGACATGAAGGCAGATGAAAAATCCTAATATCAATAATAAGACAGACCACTTTATGAAGAGGCAAGCATGACAATACTTCAACTCCTCGCTAGCTTGACGCCAGTGCTCAGTGTAATGCTATTTCTAGTGTTACTCAGAATGCCTGCATCTAAGGCTATGCCTATCTCCATGATAATCACAGCGCTCGCCGCCGTGTTTATTTGGCAAATGGATACCACATTACTGGCGGCATCGGTCCTCGAAGGACTGCTCTCAGCCATCACACCGTTAACCATCATTTTTGGCGCCGTATTCCTACTCAATACCCTGAAATACTCAGGTGCCATGGACACTATCCGTGCTGGGTTTACTAACATCAGTGCCGATGCCCGTGTACAAGTCATCATCATCTGTTGGTTATTCGGTGCCTTTATTGAAGGTAGTGCTGGTTTTGGTACTCCCGCAGCCATTGGCGCACCACTACTGGTATTGCTTGGTGTACCACCCGTTGCCGCAGCTGTCGTGGCTTTGATTGCTGACTCGGCCTGTGTATCCTTCGGTGCAATTGGCCTACCCGTACTTTTTGGGATGGAACAGGGTCTGATCCAAGGTGGCGTGAGCATGGCGGCGGAGCAATTTGCTGCCCATGGGGGTAACTATGCTGGTTATGCTCGATATATCGTCATGCATATGATCACTATCGACTTAATCACAGGGTCATTAATTCCTCTCGTAATGGTGACCATGCTAACTGGATTCTTTGGTCGCAATAAATCCTTTAAGGAAGGCTTAGCAATTTGGAAATTTGCGATTTTCTCAGGTCTTGCCTTTACCGTCCCCGCATGGATCATCAACTACCTTGCAGGCCCAGAATTCCCTTCGGTTATCGGTTCATTGATCGGTATGGCCTTAGTGATCCCGGTTGCGCGTAAAGGCTACTTACTGCCTAAAACGCCATGGAATGATTTCGCAGAGAATGACAGTCAAGAAAGCGGAAAAGTCGAAACAACGGCTAAGTTTTCCCAAATTGCCGCTTGGACACCTTACATCATCATGGCTGCGCTTTTGGTACTGTCGCGTACAGTGGCACCGTTAAAAGCATGGTTATCAAGCTTTAACATCAGCTGGACAGGCCTAATGGGCACTGAGCTTAAAGCCAGCTTCGCAACCTTATATGCACCAGGTGCCTTCTTTGTTGCCGTGTGTATTCTAGGTTTCTTCCTGTTCAAAATGAAAAGCCCTGCGATTCAGCAAACGGTCGGTGTTTCATGTAAGTCCATGTTGCCAACCATTATTTCATTAGGCGCATCAGTGCCTATGGTGAAAATCTTCTTAAACTCAGGCGCGAATGGTGCAGGTCTTGCCTCAATGCCTGTCGCTTTAGCGGATATGTTGGCAGGTTCCATGGGCGCAGTGTGGGCTTGGATGGCGCCTATCGTGGGGATTTTTGGTGCCTTCTTATCGGGTTCAGCCACCTTCTCAAACATGATGTTCTCCAGCCTTCAATACAGCGTGGCCGACAATATTGGCATGAACCACACACTGGTATTGGCACTACAAGGTATCGGTGCAAACGCCGGTAACATGATGTGCGTAATGAACGTGGTTGCCGCTGCAACAGTAGTGGGTATGGCAGGTAGAGAATCAGAAATTATCCGTAAAACAATGCCTGTTGCCATTGGTTATGCCTTACTGGCGGGCACAATAGCTACCCTGTGGGGTGGATTCTAAGCCGTTTTATTTTATTGAATGCCCGAAGTCACTCCCAGTGACTTCGGCTTTAATCTATTAATAAAGAGAATGATGCTATGTCGATTAACTATAAACTGGTCATCGATGATCTAAGAACGCAATTAGGTGATCATCCCGTGACGGATGATCCCGTTCGCCGTTTTGCCTGGTCCACCGATGCAAGCTACTTCAGGATAGTCCCAGAAGTGGTTGTCCATGCAGAAACCCTAGAACAGGTAAAGCTCACATTAGCCGTTGCCCGTAAGCATGATGCACCCGTCACGTTTAGGGCCGCTGGAACCAGTTTATCTGGCCAAGCTATCGGTGAAGGTATTTTGTTGATCCTTGGCCATGATGGTTTTAGAAAGATTGAAGTCAGTAGCGATGCCAAACAAATCACCTTAGGTGCGGCTGTCATTGGTTCCGACGCTAACGCCGTACTCGCGCCGCTTAACCGCAAAATTGGTCCCGATCCCGCCACCATAGGCTCCGCCAAAATTGGTGGTATTGTGGCAAACAATGCTTCGGGAATGTGCTGTGGTACTGCGCAAAACAGTTACCAAACTATCGCTTCCGCGAAACTTCTTTTTGCAGATGGTACTGAACTCGATACAGGCTGTGAAAAATCAAAAGCTGCCTTTGTTAAATCCCATGGAAAAATACTGGATGCGCTGACAGAACTGTCGCACATGACTCGCCATAACACAGTGTTAGCGGACAGAATTCGTAAAAAGTATTCCATTAAAAATACCACCGGCTACGGCATCAATTCGTTACTCGATTTTACCGACCCATTTGACATCATCAACCACTTAATGGTGGGGATGGAAGGCACCTTAGCCTTTATTAATGAAGTCACTTATCACACAGTGAATGAGGCTAAATTTAAAGCCTCAGCTATGGCCGTATTCCATAATATGGAAGATGCCGCACGAGCCATACCACTGATAAACGGTGAAAGCGTTTCTGCTGCTGAACTCCTTGATTGGCCATCAATCAAAGCAGTAACGGGCAAGCCTGGCATGCCAGATTGGTTATCAGAATTACCGGCCCTATCCGCTATTCTACTGATAGAATCCCGTGCTGATGACGACAAAACCTTAGAAAATTATACTCAAGATGTCACCGCGAAACTCGCCGGCTTTGACTTTATCCGCCCAATGGAATTTAGTACTAATCCAGCGGTTTATGACAAATACTGGGCAATGCGCAAAGGCTTGTTCCCGATTGTAGGTGGTGAGCGTCCAAAGGGAACCTCAGTTATCATCGAAGACGTAGCCTTTGAACTAGAGCACCTTGCTGCTGCGGCGCACGATATCACTGAGCTTTTCCATAAACATGGTTACCCTGAAGGCTGTATTTATGGCCATGCTCTTGCGGGGAACTTCCACTTTATCATTACCCCCACCTTCTCGACTCAAGCCGATATCGATCGTTTCCATGCCTTTATGGATGATATTGCCGACATGGTGATTAACAAGTACGACGGTTCAATGAAAGCCGAGCATGGTACTGGCCGTGCTGTCGCGCCGTTCGTCGAAAAAGAATGGGGACAAGATGCTTACACTTTGATGAAGAGCATCAAACAAGTATTTGATCCACAAGGCATTCTAAACCCAGGCGTTATTCTTAACGACGATAGCAATGTCCACGTTAAAAACATCAAGCCCTGCCCTGTGGTCGATGATTTTGTTGATAAATGTATCGAATGTGGTTTCTGTGAAAAAACCTGCCCAACATCGGCACTCAACTTCTCACCTCGTCAGCGTATTGCGACTCTGCGTGAAATCGAACGTTTAGAACAATCCGGTGATAAAGCCGCCGCAGCAGAAATGCGCGCCGCCGCTAAATACGATGTAGTTGATACCTGTGCCGCCTGCCAGCTTTGTACTATTGCTTGCCCAGTGGATAACAGCATGGGCCAACTGGTGCGTAAACTGCGCACGCCGTACATCAGCACTACTGAACAAAAAGTCTTAGATTTCCAAGCCAAACATTTTGGCGCAGTTAACCAAGTGATCAGCTCAGGTTTTGACATGCTCGGCGTGATCCACAAAATCACCGGCGATGGCATCACCAGTGCGCTGATGAAAACCGGCCGTCTGATTTCTAAAGAAGTGCCGTATTGGAATCCTGATTTCCCTAAAGGCGGCAAACTGCCAAAACCATCACCTGCAAAAGTGGGCCAAGAAACTGTGGTCTACTTCCCTGCCTGTGGCGGCAGAACCTTTGGCCCGACACCAAAAGATCCCGATAACCGCACTTTGCCAGAAGTAGTCGTCACGCTACTGGAACGCGCGGGTTATAACGTGATTACCCCTGAGAAAACCCGCGATTTATGCTGCGGCCAAATGTGGGAGTCTAAGGGCGATTTTAAAAACGCCGATGCCAAACGCCAAGAACTTATCGATGCGGTGAGCAAGATGACCAATGGCGGCAAGCTGCCTGTGGTCGTCGATGCGCTGTCTTGTACCTACCGGACTTTGTCGGGTAATCCAAAAGTGCAGATTATCGACTTAGTTGAGTTTATGCACGACAACTTGCTAACTAAGCTCAACATCAGCAAAAAAGTCAATGTGGCACTGCACTTAGGTTGTAGCGCACGCAAGATGAAACTTGAGCCTAAGATGCAAGCGATTGCCGATGCCTGCTCTATGCAAGTGCTCAAACCGGCGGGAATTGACTGCTGCGGTTACGCGGGGGAAAAAGGCTTGTATAAGCCTGAAATCAACGCCAGCGCGCTGCGTAATATCAAAAAGCTCATTCCTGTCGAGATCAAGGAAGGCTATTACGCCAACCGTATGTGTGAAGTCGGCCTCACTCAGCACAGTGGCATTTCCTATCGCCACTTAGCTTATCTGCTCGAAGAGTGCAGCCGCTAATCTGGTATGACAGTAGTAAACAACGGGGCGATATTTAGCCCCGTTTGTTTATATAAGCGAACTATTCTCATTTATTCATTTTTTAATATTATTGATAAATCTAAAGCTGAATAAATACATTTTTAAACCAACATAATCAGCAAGTTAAAATATTCTCATTTTTGCAAAAATCTACAAGCTCATTTACTAAATTAGGGCTACTTATTCCGCATAGATAGGCCTATATTTGATCAACTACCTTAGCATTTGTGTGGACTTTGGGGTCGCACAGCAAGGCAATGTCGTTCACTAACAAGAAAGAGAAAACACAATGAAAATCGCCCTTTTCATCCCGTGTCTAGTCAATCAAATGATGCCAGAGGTTGCCATTGCCACCTTGGAATTATTAGAGAAACTCGGGCACCAAGTGATTCTACCCGCGGGTCAAACATGCTGTGGCCAGCCGATGACAAACTCAGGTTGCTTCGATGCAGCGCGCAGCACCACCCTTAAATTGCTCAACGCCTTTAAGGGAGTGGAATGCGACGCTATTGTTTGCCCTGCCGCCTCTTGCTTAGTGGCCGCCAAAGAAAACTTCCACGAGTTTGATAGCAGCCCAGAAGCACAAGCTGTGATCAACAAACTCTATGAACTGACTGAGTTTTTACACGATATCGCGCCGATCCCCGCCTTTACCAAGCCCTTCGCGCACAAAATCAGCCTGCAACTGAGTTGCCATGGTATCCGCATGTTGAACCTCGCCACTCCGAGTGAGCAAATGGGGCCAAGATTCAACAAAGTCGAAGCCGTGCTCGCCAATATTGCTGGCATAGACATAGTGTATCCCGACCGCCGTGACGAATGCTGTGGCTTTGGTGGCACCTTCGCCGTCGATGAAGGCGCAGTGTCGGCCAAAATGGGCAAAGACAAGGCCCAAGCCCATGCTGCAACGGGTGCTGAATATGTGGTGGGTTTTGATCCCTCATGCCTATTGCACCTCGATGGCATGATCCGCAGACAGCAATTGCCGATTGAAATTCGCCACATAGCGCAAGTGCTGAACGCCGCGCTCTAGGAGACTCACCATGGCTTACAATCATAATCACGGGGCTCAAGGCTCACAGGTCCATGCCCATAAAGCCGATATTTTTTGCCGCGACGAAACCCGTGTCGACTGGCATTCAAAAGCCCTGTGGATGCTCAGAGAAAAACGCGACCGCGCCGCGGGTAGCATCCCAGAGTGGGAACAACTGCGTCAGTTAGGCTCAGAAATTAAGCTGCACACGCTAACCCATCTTGCTCAATATCTTGAAACCTTTGAACAAAACTGTATCGCCAACGGCATACAAGTCCACTGGGCCAAAGATGGCGCCGAGCACAATCGCATCGTCCATGACATTTTATCCCGCCATAAAGTCAAAAAATTGGTGAAGTCTAAGTCAATGCTGACCGAGGAATGCCACCTCAATCCGTACTTAGAACAGCGCGGCATTGAAGTCATAGATACCGACTTAGGTGAGCGGATTATTCAGCTCGCTAAAATGCCGCCATCACACATAGTCGTGCCCGCGATCCATATGAAGAAAGAAGAAGTCGGCGACCTCTTCCATGAGAAAATCGGCACTAAAGCGGGGGGATCCGATCCCTTGTATTTAACCCGCGCCGCCCGTGCCCACCTGCGTGAACAGTTCCTTAGCGCCGATGCCGCGATGACAGGCGTGAACATGGCGATTGCCGATAAAGGCGCCGTGGTGGTTTGCACCAACGAAGGCAACGCCGACATGGGCGCTAACCTGCCTAAGCTGCAGTTGCATTCAATGGGCATCGACAAAGTGGTGCCCGATATCGATAGCGCAGCCGTCTTGCTACGCACACTGGCGCGCAACGCCACGGGCCAACCTGTCACGACTTATAGCGCCTTTTACCGTGGCCCACAGCCCGAAGGTGAGATGCATATTATTATCGTCGACAATGGCCGCACTGAGATGCTCAAGGATAAAATCCTTGCAGAATCGTTGAAGTGTATCCGTTGTGGTGGTTGCCTCAATACCTGTCCTGTGTATCGTCGCTCTGGCGGTTACAGCTACAACTACACCATCCCTGGCCCAATTGGTATCGCAGTGGGCGCTAAGATTGATGACACTAACTCGATTGCTTGGGCTTGTACCTTGTGTGGCAGCTGTACCTATATCTGCCCGACTAAAGTGCCGCTCGATAAGATTATTTTCCATCACAGACGCCTTAAGGCCGAAGCCGGAAAACTCCCCTATGGCAAAAACAGTTACATGCCATTAGTGGGTAAATTTATGGCAAGCGAAACCATGCTGAACTGCTCTATGAGTATGGCGAGAACTGCGCTGCGCATTCTACCGGGTAGTCTGTTAAAACCCTTTAGCGGTGCATGGGGTAAATACCGTGAACTGCCCGTCGCCCCGAACTCCAGCTTCGAAGCTTGGTTTAAGAAACACAGGAGCCTATAAGATGTCTAGTAAACTTGAAATTCTCAATGCGCTCAAACTGTCGGCCTTAACAAATCATCCTATGCCAAGCATAGATGTGACGCCAAGGGTCGAAAATCTCGTCGGCCAGTTCGAGACCAACCTCAATACTGTCGCGGGTACGCTGCATAAAGATGGTGGCTTAGTCGCCCTGCAAGCCAAAGTCGATGAACATATCGCCCAAGGGTTACAGGTCATCTCCCTTGTAGAGGGTGTCACGGCAAACCGTGAAATGCCACCCACTGCCCACGAGCTCAAAAACATAGATTATGCAGTGATCCCAGGTGACATTGGCGTTGCCGAAAACGGTGCCATTTGGGTGAACAATAAGAATCTAGGCCACAGAGTCACGCCTTTTATCTGTGAAAACCTGATCTTAGCCCTGCCAGCGAATAAGATTGTGCCGACCCTACATCAGGCAGCTAAAGAAATCACGTTAGCCTCAGGTGAGTTCGGGGTGTTTATCGCGGGTCCATCAAAAACCGCCGATATCGAACAAGCCCTCGTCGTCGGTGCCCACGGCGCCTGCAGCTTGAACGTGTATTTGCTCTAATGCCTCGAGATTTAATGTAACCGAGAAAATTCAAGGGTTACAGGACAATCGAACACGAAAGCCGCCTTCATTAGCGGCTTTCTTATTGAGACTTCGCTGAATGATATTTGAGTTGTAGGCTGATAAACCACTAACACAGCTTACCAATTAACGTTTATTGACGAGCAGTTTACAGGCTTGCCATGGCATTCACTCGCCGACTCGGTGAATAGAAACCTAGGGCCTCTAAGCTTATGAACGAGAGCCATGGTCGTTCTCATGCATCCCTGCATTGCACGACATTCAGGCGTCCTGCCTATCAGATAGCGAACTGGTAGTTAAACACGGATGTTGTTCAAGTCAATCCGCGGATGCAGGGTCGCCCCGTCCAGCTCTTTGATGAACGGCGCCATCTCTGACATTTATCTGCATACGTTAGTGAACACTTAAATATCAATCCAATATTAAGATGTTGATTTAAAATGTGATATTGCTACGACCTATGGCAATCGCTAGTGATAAGTAGGGGATCTTTATCAAGTCGCTTTAACCACGTGCGATAGCGCACATACTGAGGATACCTTAGTAGTATCCTCGACTCGGTTGGCTGTATTCTCGACTATGTCTATTAGGCATTTATAGTAAAGGTGAGTAAATGAACGAGGTATTACTACAAATAAAGGCGCTCACCAATGGTGATCCTTTGTTGACGGCTGTCATTGTTGGAGTATTAACATTAACGTTAATTGGACTCGTAGGCTACATGCTAAAAGATGTCCCCGCGAAGCTGTTAAGTTGGCTCAGTTGCCTGCTGTTTGTGCGGCTCACTATCGACGATAGCCATCAGGCGCGCACAGAGGTATTCAATAAACTGTCCTTTTTGATCAGTAATACTACCATTCCGTTTTTTTCACGCTCTATCTCTGAGGCTGTGTACTTTGACTATAGTATGAGTTACGACGGGCGTGTCAGTGTTAAGTCTATCGGCTATGGTATGCATCTGTTTAAATACGGTGGTTGTTTTATGTTGGCAACCCGTACTAAGGTCGATAGTACGATGGCATACGATTCTATTACTGTAAGAGCACCATGGTGGGCAAAAGATAAACTATATAGTTTTTTAGAACATACTCGTGGAGACATCTCTACCGAGCCGAAAGTGAATATTTTCGAAGAAACCGAATGGTGTCGCTATGGCACATTGAAATCATCGGGTTTTAGTGAATTAGTGTTAGATGAAGAGTTTAAGCAGAAGTTGATGGGAGAAGTTGATAACTTCGCAAGTAGAGGGAAATCGGTTGTAAGTAAGCTAACCATACTGTTACATGGAAAAACGGGTACTGGTAAGACGGGTATAGCGAGAGCCTTAGCTGTTGAGTATCATCGCGATCTATACATATTGAATCTATCGACTGTAAATGATGCCACTATTCATAAGGCTATTAGAAAGGTACCGCCCGGAGCTATGTTGTTAATAGAGGACTGTGACTGTGTAAAGGCTACGGTATCACGTACTGCTGAAAGTAATGCAGATAACCCACCACTCACTTTAGGTGGCGTTCTAAACGCGCTAGACGGAATCATTCCTCTTGATGACTGCCTTGTAATAATGACCACAAATCATCCTGATAATCTTGACCCAGCGTTGATACGTAAAGGTCGTGTAGATGTCAGTATTGAAGTACCACTTATAAGTGCAAAACAAGTTAATGAAGACTACTTTGAACGTTTTGGCGCAGTTCTTAATAGAACTGAGCCATTGTTAGGTTGTGAAGTCTATGAACTCCATCGCAGAGCGAACTTAAGATATGGTGTGTGTTGTAAGCCAGTGTAGATGCTCTGGATTCAACAAACCATGAGGTCATGATAGCCATGAATAACAATAAACTGATCGTCTTCAATTAGTGGTAACTGGCCGAGTTGCTGTAATCTGATTTTTAATTCAGCAAGCAGAAATACATTGTCATCCGCCAAACCGGCGGGAAAAACGGTTTTCGCAATTCTAATCGCGTTAATGGATTTATAGCGAATACACCTTTGCACAAAAAGACAATCAGTAGCCATGATCTCGGATAACACTTGATTTGAGGCTTCATAATCGAGAGGAAAGTCCTCTTCACCGACCAACTGTAGTTGCAAATACACAGGACGAGAAGCTAACAGCGTCATACATTCGCGCCATTTAGTATTATTCATCATAGAACTCATAATGTTAAATTGCTTTTTTACCCCTGATGATTAACAAGTT
Source organism: Shewanella sp. SM71 (assembly GCF_025653905.1). Lineage (NCBI taxonomy): Bacteria > Pseudomonadati > Pseudomonadota > Gammaproteobacteria > Alteromonadales > Shewanellaceae > Shewanella > Shewanella sp. SM71. Next base: position 320,212 of record NZ_JAKKRW010000001.1, on the reverse strand, counting down.
ACCTTTGGTGTTTAACTGCCCGTATAGGGATTAAAAATGGTAGCGAATAAAGTAAGCCGCTTAAAGTAATGGGCTAGACGTAAACTCGTTTAGTACATCTTCTGAGGTTGACTCATATTCAACCACCAGTTTATGGGGTGTAAGCCGATACACTCTCACCTCAATATTCCCTCGCACAGCATAAATTAAAGCGCCGCCATAGGTTGTTTCAGGCCCAAGATCTCCTGCTGGAACTTGCTCGGCGGCGCCAATATACAGGCACCCTGACAATATTGTTAAGTTTGCAGAGAGATAATTCGAATTGAGCCCAGCCCCACCTAGCTTACGGAAAATTTCAACCTCATAACAGCCATCGGCGCCAAGTCCTACGAATAGCACATGACCTTGATTGATTTCCAAAATTTCGTCACTCGGCACAGACCACCAATCAGCCGTATCTTCACAGCGATGAGTTAATGCCGCGGGATCAAATATCGCCATTGTGGCGGTATCTGTGTCAAACCGAGTTGTTGTATAGGGTTTACTCATCATCCTTGCCCACTAACAGAAATGATTCTGACTACCTGTTTTATCCTTGATAACTCCAAACCTAAAATAGAAAAATCGCCATAATTTTAGGCCGTTACTACCACTTACTTACAACAATCCTTTACATAAAGGCTTTAGTGAACGCTTCCTTCGACTGGCGAATGTAGTTACGGGCGCTTTTGGCGTGCTGCTCCCACACGGCGCGATCGCTAGGATCAGTAAAGGGGTTTTGCTCAGCGGCAATTGAGCGCTCAAATTTGTCGTAGAAGGTCAGCATGGCCGAAGTGATCTGATTAAAACGTTCCTTGAACTCTTGAAATTCATCAATCTTCTCAGTGGTTTTAATCATGTACTGCACTAACTCTGCATTGCTGTTCGAAGCCAATAGCGCCTCAGCTTTAGCACTGATATTGGCACTCGCCTCGGCAATCACCAGCGCGCGTGCCTGCTCGTCTTTACTCATCACTCGGCTGTAATTTTCAGGTGTGCGGGCAATACTGGCATGCTGTAAGTAACTGCGCAGATGCTTGTCGAGATCCTTACGGAAATTATCTAAGTTCTTCTGCATACTGACTAAATCATTGTCGAGTGCAGTGACTTGTTGCAGTTCTTTTTCGATTTCAGACATAAACCGTTCGGCCTGCTGATAAATTTTCAGGCCATTTTCTTCAGCAAACTTTTTATCACTACGGCTTAAGTCACTGTTGTCATAATTAGAACGATCAAAAGTCGCAGCTAAGAATGACTTAAAGGGTTCGGCAAAGGCAGAATACGCACCGGCACTGACCACGTTTAAGGTGGCAGTAGCCAAGTCACCAAAGGGTTTCACCATAGAGCCTAAACGCGCCTGTTGGAGAGGCGATGCCACACGTTTAGCGTCAGTTAAAACCGACCTAAAGGTGTTATATCCCATAGGGTTAGACATTTTATTGCGCTCAGACGTCGCCAACACAAAGGTGATACTTGAATAAATAGCATTCGAGTACTCGAGGTATTGTCTTTGGCTCTCGAGCTGGGCGGCATAATTTTTACCTAAAGTACGAAATGACTCAGACTGCACTTCGTAATTCTTATCAGCTTTCAGCTTATCTAAAATCCCGCCGATAATTTTCTGCTCATTTTTTTGCAGGGCCATATCAAGGCGAATTTTACCTAAGCTCAAATCGTCCAAACTGATAGGGCCATTAATGGCCTCAATATCAAGACGGATATATTGGCGACTCGGATCATCAATAGACACTCGGTGTGCTAAATATTCGTTAGCCCCAGGGGTGATATCGATTAAAGCAACATGCTGCCACTGGGCATCGAGCTTTAATACCGGAGAGGTCAATACATTGATTCGATATTGGGTTTGAGTATTCTGGGTTTTGACCCAAAACTCTAATAGACCCGCTTCAGAAATAGGGTACTTACTGACGATACTGCTATTGCCTTCGACGCAAAGCAGTGCACTTTCACCTGTGTGAGGTTCAGCGCCTTCAAATTGACAACCCATGATCCACGACCAAGGTTGAGATAAACGATTGCCTTCGAAGTCGCTGGCAAACACTAACTCATTCTCTTTGGCACTGGCATTAACTGTCGTTAACACGCCAAGCAACAGCATAGAAATGACTGCAGTGGTGCGCATAAGGGCCTCATAAAACATAAATTACTAAAATCAACGAGCGAGTCATTCGGCTCAATACCCAGTCATATCAACAATCAATCGACCCAAAAGCCTAAGCGAACTCAGTCTGTTAATTGAGGGCTATAGCCTCGGCTCAACAGCACGCTTGGATAAGTCATTTTTGATTGCAGATTAAACCAGCGAAATGTACCAGAGGCCATCATCCCACGCTAGCCCTAAGTCATGTTTAACGACGAAAGATATGTGGGCAATTACAATCGGGGCCATTAATCACCCCAATTGTAAAATTTACGTAAAACTAAACACTTATGCCCAAGCTACAGGTTACTTGCCTCGCCCCTTGTCTTGTCAATAAATCAGGCGAAACCAATACAAACCAAAGCAAGGATTAATGCAGACGTGCCTCGACTCGCTTCATGGCGTAAAACATCCATATCGTCAAGATAGTGCTACAGGTCGCGAGCGACACCCACACACCAATCACGCCGAACGCCCATGCAAAGCAGTAGATAATCGCAGCGATAAGAATAAGCTTAGCGCCCGTCAGCATAGAAGCTTGTTTCGAACAGTTAATCGCTTGGAAGAAACTCGCACCGACTAAGATTAAGCCTTCCATAGGCAAGCCCCAAAAATACCAGCGCATACCTTCAATCGCCACTGGTGTTAAATTCGGATTATCACCGGCAAACAAATACACTAACCATTCAGGGCGAGAATAAATCAGCGCTAAACCTAAAGCAGCGGTGAGTAACGTCATACCAAAGGCAATATTGCGCGCTTGTTTAACCCTGTCAAAGCGCCCAGCTCCCGCGTTAAAGCTATAAATGGGTTGAGTACCAAGCGCAATGCCCTCAAAAATCAGATAGAAAAACGCTTCGGTGTAACTCACCACACCATAGGCGGCCACATGTAATGGACCGCCAACCCACAAAAAAGCCGTATTATGCAGGGTTAACACTATCGACAAATACAGATTCATCAAAAAGCTGGGGAAACCAACGCGGGCTATATTAAGGCAATTATCGAGCTTGAGCTTCATCTGCTCAAAAGTGATTTTAAGCTGAGTGCGCGGACTGAAAAAATGCTGTAAACACAAAAGCCCCGTTACCGCCTGCGACAACATAGTCGCAATCGCTGCACCCGCTAAACCAAAGGGGAAAACCACAATAAACAGCCAGTCTAAGAAAGTGTTTAATACACCACCCAAAATCAGCACCCAAGTCACCATGGATGGCCTGCCATCATTACGCAGCAGTGTGGTGAAGGTCATTGAAATTATGGGGAAATGACACAGTGCAAAATACCAGAATAAGTATTCGTTAGCATTTTCGAGCATCTCACCTTGCGCCCCAAGGGCAACCAAAATATCTCGCGAGAATATCCCACCAACAAGGGCAAAAAAGCATCCCGTTAATAAACATAACGTAAAGGCATTACCCAGTAGTTTACGGGCCTTGACTACATTACCTTGGCCAAGATTGATTGACACTAATGCCGCACTACCCATACCTATCATGGCGCCAATAGCGTATAAAATCGCGCCCACAGGGTAAGCTAGCATCATCCCCGCCAGCCCTGTTTCACCTAAATAGTGGCCAACAAAGATGCCATCAATTGTCACATATACACCCGTGACCAACATAGAGGCTATGGTGGGTATGGTATAGCGCCAAAAAAGCTTCGCAATCGGCTCCTCGAGCAAGCTCATATCCGCAGGAGCATGATTAGATGTTGTTGCTGTCATTAGCGTTTCTCACAAAAAGGGGGGCTAGAGTCGTATCTATTTAGAAAAATGATCGGGTGAACAAAAATGCGACAATGGATTGTACCTAAAAATAGCGAGAACTCAAAGCATGTTCATTATGAATAATTAACAATAAAGATTAATCATCACAATGACTTAAGCGGAAACAGTCCAATTTCAGCCAAATGACAAACTCAGTACAGTTCAATAACAGATGTGGGTTAATTCATCATTTTCTGCTACTTTTTTGGTGTTTAAGGCCGAATTAGGTAAAGTATCCGTTCAAGCAAGCCCATTAACGTATTTAAGCAAGATGAAATCATTAACTTCATAAATTTAAGCTTTTGATAATTAATGGGTTAAACAGAAATAAATTCAATAACAATAATAAGGGAAGGACATGAGTCAGAATAGTCCAAATGCAGGCAACGATCTGCGAGAAGTCAAACAGCTCGGCATGTGGGCCTCCATTACTAGCTTAGGTTATGTGTTTTGGTTAGTTGGTGGTATGGAGTTAGTCGAGCGTATCGCCTACTACGGTGTTAAAGCCAGTGCTGGACTGTACGCTAAAGCGCCAGAGTCTGCGGGCGGCCTTGGGATCAGCCTAAGTGACTACGGCATTATTATTTCCCTCTGGGCGATCATGCAAACCTTTGTGCCCGTGTTCACCGGTGGCATGTCTGACCGAGTGGGCTACAAAGAAACCATCTTCGGCTCCACCATCATTAAAATCTTTGGCTATCTCGTCATGGCATTCTTCCCCAGCTTTTGGGGCTTCCTTGTCGGTGCATTACTCCTTGCCATAGGCACAGGGATATTTAAACCGGGCATTCAAGGCACCTTAGTGCTGTCCACTAATCGCAATAACACTTCAATGGCTTGGGGCATTTTTTACCAAGTTGTAAACATTGGCGGTTTCCTCGGACCCTTAGTTGCCGTGCATATGCGCCAATTGTCGTGGGACAATGTATTTTTCGCCTGCGCCGCGATTATCTCACTCAACTTCTTATTCTTACTCACCTATACCGAGCCAGGTAAAGCCGAGCGACTGGAACGCAATAAGCAAATAAAATCAGGTGAAGTCGAACAAGAATCCCTGTGGCGTGATGCTTGGCGCGAGTTGAAAAAGCCGATTGTAATCTACTATATGCTCGTTTTTTCAGGATTTTGGTTCTTGTTCAATGCCCTATTCGATGTGCTGCCTATCCATATTTCCGAATGGGTCGATACCAGCGTAATCGTCACATCCCTTTTTGGTAGCGAAGGCACCAGTAACGGCATTCTACAATTTTGGCTCGGCCTCAATAACGAAGGCACTAAGGTGATGCCAGAAGGCATGCTCAACCTTAATGCGGGCCTGATCATGACCTGCTGCTTTATCGTCGCGGCGCTGACGGCTAAATACCGAATTACCACCGCCATGTTTATTGGTTGTTTGCTGAGTATTTTAGCTTTTGTGTTTATCGGTGCTTTCCATGCGGCATGGTTTATCGTATTCGCGATTGCCATGTTCTCCATTGGCGAAATGATGATTAGCCCGAAGAAAAACGAGTTTATGGGTAATATTGCTCCCGAAGGCAAAAAAGCCATGTACTTGGGATTTGTGATGTTGCCCCAAGGGATCGGCTGGGGATTAGAAGGCTATTTTGGCCCTAAACTCTATGAGATTTATGCATCAAAGGAATTGTTTTCGCGGGATTTATTGCTAGAGCGCGGCATGAACAGCACTGAGGTCAGTGCCATTCCTCAAGGTGAAGCCTTTACTACCTTGGTGAGTTACACAGGTGAAAACGCACACGATCTCACCCAATTGCTGTACCACAGCCATAACATTGGCATGGCGTGGTACATCATCGCCGCCATAGGGACTATCTCAGCGGTAGGGATTTACATCTATGGTAAGTGGTTACTCACACTACAAAGAGCCCAGCAAGCCGCATAAGTGAAACTCGCTGACCTCATTCTGGGCAAGGACGACAAAGACAAGATAAGGGCTAGATATGGCAAGGTGAGGAGCGATCCTCAGCTTGCCTCGTCAGTGTCAGAAAGATCTTGTCAGCAACTCAGGCGTAAATTGTTCGGGCGAAAGCAATAGGCCTAAGCTCTCGATTTGCGCATTCAGACGATTAAGATCTTGAGTCAGTGCCGGTAAGGTCAGCGTATTGTCATCGAGTTCATACACTTGCCTTAAACTGGTGTAATAAAACAGCAGTATAATCAAAGCATTCACGTCATTTTGCGCCGCAGCGGCTTTAATCTTTATCAGCTTGCGATAAATACGATTATGGAGTTGCTTTAATTGCCACACATAATAAATTTCACTGAAAAAAGGTCGGTCTTTTAAGTTGTAAATCACAGCGCTACATAGACCCAGACTGAAAATTACGCCTAAGAGATTCAAGTGAAAATTACCTGTTGGCTCACCTGGCACTGGCGTCGCCCCAAACAGCGCAATGAGTCCAGTACCAAAAATCAGCGATAACACGACTAAGCTAACAACTAGAATCACAATGAATAAATTCATATTTTTACGATACAAGGTTTTATCTATTTCCTGCAGCTTCATAACATCCCGCTCAAATAAACCGCCCAGCATTGGCGTATAAATCAATGAATGGCAGAGCATACCGCAATCCCCTTTATTCGGCCTTAACTGATTTAAACGCATAAGGAAAATACATTTCTCCACCCCATCAGTGAATGATACAAACTGAAACCTTATAAGCGTAACTAAGCTGACTGAGGGATAGGATGACGTATCGATTGAAGATCAACGGCTTAATGCCCTTACGATTAATCTTCCATTTATTTCAAAACATTAAAATGTTAACGTGCAATCAAATCTGGGTAAAATTTGCTAACCTTAACCCTAGTGAATTGCATAACGATATCGCCGCTTTTACGAGAGACAGTGTTCTAACCTCCCGCATTCAAACCACACAAGGAATGCCATGATACTCAGCAAAGGCTTTGCACAAGTCGTCCTTTTGGCGCTCAGCTGCCTTTGCTTGACTGCACAGGCCAAAGACCTGCTCGCAGTGGGTTCGAGTTTCAGCCAAATTTTTGAACTACAAGCCAATGGAGAATATACAGGCTTAGGTGTCGATATTTTGAATCGCTTCGCCCAGCAGCAAAGTGTGAACATTCACTATCAAATTACCCCATGGCGCCGCGCTATCTCTATGGTTGAACGTGGCCAAGCGGATATTCTTATTGGTCCCTACGATACCCCAGAGCGTAATGCCAACTTGGTTTTTGCGGCGAAGGCATTTTACCGCGATGATATGGTGTTTTATGCTCGGGCAGACAATGAAATAGTGTGGAATGGCGACTATGCCAGTATCAAAACGCAACGGATTGGAAAAATGCAGGGCTGGAGTTATGGCACAAGGTTTACTGAACAAACTAAATCATTAAATATCAATGAATTTGTCGATATTAAAAGTGGCATAGAACGGCTTTCGCGGGGTGATTTAGATTTACTCGCCACCAATAGTCGCAATACCTATGCAGTGCTCGCCCAAATCAAAATCCCTAAAGCAATTACGCCAATCATGCCGATAATCGATGTCCGAGACGGCTTTATGGCTTTTCCGAAACAAGCTAAATTTGATCCGCTAAGAACTCGTTTTGACAGCTTCTTCGAGGAGATGATCCAAAATGGCACACTCACGACACTCGGCCAAAAATACCGCGTGACCTTGCCTTACTGAGCCGGCCTTACTATTCCCACCAAATCTGCCCCCTCTTACCTATGCTCACACCTGTAATAAAGAGTGATGGGGAACTCTGTTAGCTAAGACAAGCAATCAACTGCAGCTCAATCTCGTTCCAATTGACGTCGTCCATGGTAATCATTTCTAGTCTGGAATCTAAGGTGTCATCGAGTTCAACTACAGTAAACTCATGGTCAATCCAGTTAAATCCTGCAATTCCATCAGTAGTGATCATCACGGCCTTTAATCTAAGCAACACTTGCCCAACGTTGGATGACTGAGCTTGCCGCTGAATAAAATCCATTAATTTATCAAAATCAAATTCTTGACTCGGTTCAAACACCCAGCCGCAGCTAAAACAACCTTCACCTTGATTCTGCTTTCGCACTATACCGCGATCATCAAAATCAAGTGCGGCTTCGATTGCACCTTCGGCAAAGAGGCTCAACTCACTCAAGCGAGAACCACCAGCACGAAACAAGCTTGGAGCCGTCGTCGGTAGGCTGCCCAGCTTTAGGCCCGCGCTAGCATGCCCATTTATATTGAGTGACACGCGCCTTGGTTGGTTAAGATAGTCCAGCAAAGCGCTAGGTAAAGGCTGTTGATTTGAGTGGCTCACTACAGGAATATCAGTACGTTCAATATGGCTTAAATAAGTCTGCAATTCATAGAGTAACTTAGTATTTTCAGCATCATACAAGTCAGACTTAGTTGCGATGATCACATCGGCCACTTGCAACTGTTGGATAAAATTTGCATGTTCGCGATAGCGAGGATCGTGGATCTTACGCGCGTCCACCAAACATAGGGTGCTACGCAGTGAAATCACATTCTGATAATGGGGCGCACTCAATACTTTAATGATTTCATTAGGATGCCCAAGCCCAGTCGGTTCAATCAATAAGCGGTCAGGTTTCGCTTTCGCAATCAACTGATTGATGGCCACTTGTGTCGGTACGCCTGCTGCGCAGCACATACAGCCACCCGCAACCTCACGAATTTGTATGCCGTTATCAGAGGAATTAAGTAACCCCGCATCAATGCCGACCTCACCAAATTCATTGACCAACACAGCCCAAATTTCATCCGCGGGTTTAGTCGCCAGCAATTGCTTAATCAGAGAGGTTTTACCTACACCTAAAAAACCTGTAATGATATTGGTGGGAATCGCTTTGATAATCATAAGGAAACTCGCTCGAATAGAAAGCTTAGCGCTCGAGTGTAGAAGTATTGGCTTTGAAGCTCAACAAAAAGCGCATCGGTGAGGATGCGCTTTTAGAATCGCGACAGGCTATGTAGCAAAATATGCAACTGACTATTCAACAGTCAAATCAACAAACTAGGTAACCGTTAAACGGCTAAGCTAATAGGCACTTTGCACTTATTAGCCTTGATTGTTGGGCTTAGCTTATTTTGACTTATTGGTGCGAGAGCCAAAACCTGACTTATTGCTCACCAAATTCGACTTAGGTTTAGTTGCATTAAACGGCTTACCTGAGCCAGAAGCTGGCTTAGCACGGCTAGAGGATTTCTCTGCACCTGCTTTGCTGTCCAGCGCTTTACCTTTCGCGTACTTCCCTTGACGAGACTGACCAATAGTACGATCCTGCGGCGCCTTATGGCTCCACTTTCCAATAGGCTTAATCGGTGCCGCGGGCACATCACGGTAACGGGCAGGCAAAGGCGTGCCTTCTTCATAACCCGGTTGTACCGACACGGGCAGTTTCTGCTCAATCAAGGCTTCAATTTCAGCGAGCATTTCATCGTCAGAAGGTGAAACAAACGAAATCGCGCGACCCGTTAATCCTGCTCGGCCAGTACGACCAATACGATGGATATAGTCTTCGGCGAGGAAAGGTAATTCAAGGTTGATCACCATAGGCAAGGCATGAATGTCTAAACCACGAGCGGCCACATCGGTCGCCACCAGCACCCGCAATTTACCGGCTTTAAACTCTTCCAACACCCGATTACGGGCGCCTTGTGTTTTATCGCCGTGGAATACACCTGCGGCTATGCCATCCAGCTTTAATTCTTGTAACAAATGCTCGGCGCTTTCTTTCGTGCTGGCAAACACCAGCACTTGGCGCCAATTGTTGCGGCCAACGAGTTCTGACAACAGCTCGGCTTTGCGACGTTTATCAACGCGATAGACTTCCTGCACAACTGTGGATGCGGTAGTCGTGTCAGCAACATTCACCCACTGAGGTTCATTCAGCATTTTCTCGGCGAGTTGTTTGACGGCATCACTATAGGTCGCTGAAAACAACATGGTTTGATGCTGCGGCGCAATTAAGCGTTTCACTTTTTCAATGTCGCGCACAAAACCCATGTCTAACATGCGGTCGGCTTCGTCGATCACTAAGGTCGTGACACTCGACAAATCTAACTGGAATTGGCCGATAATATCGAATAAACGACCAGGAGTTGCCACCAAAATATCAACGCCCTGCTCTACCCCTTTACGCTGAGGATTCATGTTAGCACCGCCGTAAACGGCCAAGGTTTTCAGTGGTAGGAACTGGCTGTATTTTTGGATATTTTCGCAGACTTGAATCGCAAGTTCACGGGTGGGAGTCATCACCAACGCGCGTAAAATCGGTTTATCATTGCTGTCGCTTGTTAAAGACTCAGCCGCCAACTTTTCAAGTACAGGCAGAGCAAAGGAAGCCGTCTTACCTGTACCCGTTTGGGCGCAGGCCATAATGTCTTTGCCTTCAAAGGCAAGCGGGATCACTTTCTCTTGCACTTGAGTGAGTTGCTGATAGCCACACTCAGTTATCGCATTCAAAATAGGAGAAGATAAACCGAGTGTTTCAAATTTCATAGGGACTCTTTAGCTAAGTAGTAAAACTTTGATGCGAGGTGATACTCAATGCCCCAACGCGGGGCCGCGGAGTCTAGCAAAATTCGCGGCGTTTTTATAGGCAATTATCGCCACTAAGTTAATATCTCCTCAGACATGGGAGACTAAAAGCGGATCCTGTAAGTATTTTTGGCTAAATTCACCCGCAGGCACAGGTCTTGAGAACAAGTAACCTTGGCCGTAGTCACAGCCTGCAGCCAACAAGACTAGCCGCTGCGCATCGGTTTCGACACCTTCGGCAATCACCTTCATTCCCAACTTGTGGGCCATCACGATAATCGCCTCGCAGAGAATTTGATCGTTTGAATCGGTATCGATATGGCGGGTAAAAGATTGATCAATTTTAAGATAATCAATGTCAAACTTTTTCAAATAGGCGAGTGACGAATAGCCCGTACCAAAATCGTCCAGCGACACTTGCACACCCGCATCGCGGTAGGCCAGTAGTTTTTCGGTTACCCCCATACTGGCGTCCAATAACAGGCCTTCGGTAATTTCAACACAGACTCCCGCGCCTGTAATATTAAGATCTTGCAATAACTTCAACCAATCATTGAGCAGCGTGCCTTCATCACGAAATTGAATTGGGGATTTATTGACGCTGATTTGGATTTCAATCCCTAATTCATGACGCCACGCCGCACTCTGGCGAGCGGCTTGCTCGAACACCCAATTGCCGATTTCAACAATCAAGCCAGTATCCTCCGCCACAGGAATAAACTCAGCAGGCGACACAGCACCACGCTCCGCATGATGCCAGCGGATCAAGGCTTCAGCCTTAGTCACTTCACCCGTTGCTAAGGCAACAATCGGCTGATAATGCAGTTCAAATTCTTTATTCACGACCGCTTGACGTAAGTCTTGGATCAAGCGCATGCGGTATTTGGCGTATTCCTGCATCGATGGGGTGAAATAGTTGAAGCGATTACGCCCTTGATCTTTCGCCGCATACATAGCCTGATCCGCATGCTTGAGAAGCCCTTCAATACTGGTCGAATCATCGGGATACAAAGTAATCCCGATACTGACGCTGATATAAGCGGTTTCTTCCCCTAACACATAGGGTTCGGCAATTCTTCGCAAAATATTCTCGGCGACGCGCTCAATCCCCTTATGGTCTTCCATCGAACTTAACACCACAGTAAATTCATCGCCGCCAAGACGCGCCACGACGTCGGCATCACGCACACAGGATTTCAATCGACTCGCGGTTTCTATCAACAGTAAATCGCCCATGGCATGGCCTAAGGTGTCATTCACTTCTTTAAAGAAATCTAAATCCAAGAACAATAAGGCAAAGTGGTTGCGATTGCGGTCGGCATTTTTCACTTCACTGCTTAAATACTCCAACAACATGCGCCGATTAGGCAACCCCGTCAGCGTATCGTAGTTAGCCTGTTTCCAAATCAGATGTTCATTTTGCTTCTTATCGGTAATGTCTGAGAACAGGGCAACACGTCGATAGGGATGGCCTTCTTTATCATTAATCGTATTGATGGTTAACCAGATGACATATTCCTCGCCATTTTTGCGCCGCTGCCACATTTCCCCCTGCCATTGGCCCTTTTCACGGATCTCATTGTTCATTTGAGTGTAAAAATCACGGCCATTAAGGTCACAATAAAGCAGCCGAATATGTTGGTCCCGCACTTCAAATTCGCGATAACCCGTCATCACACTAAAGGCGGCGTTGACGGTAATAATCACGCCCTTTTCATCGAGGACACTCATGGCTTCAGAGCTGTTATCGTAAACCAGTGCCGACAACTTTAAGGATTCTTCGATAAGTTTTGCGTCGGTAATATCGGTATAGGTTCCACACATACGCAGGGCATTGTTGTTTGCATCTCTGCTCACGACTTTACCTGTATCAAGGATCCACCGCACCTTACGGTTTACGGTATTTAAGCGGTACTCCATCTTATGTTGCGCCGTTTCGCCACGAATATGGGCCTCAATCGAATGCAGCACTTTAGGCCTGTCTTCGGCGACTATCGCATCCATCCATTGGCGACTATTGGCGTTGAGCATATCAACATCGCAACCAAGAATATCGGCGCTGCGGGCGTTACGTTCGATACGATCATTACGAATATCCCAATCCCACACCCCAAGATCGCTACTGCTTAACACCAGTTCGAGTTGTTCACGGCTAGCGAGCACCTCTTGGTCAGCAATGGCCTGTGAGGTGATATCTAAATATCCAGCAATAACAAGCAACACGGCATTATTACCACCACGCTTACAGGCGACAGTCATATGGGTGTAAACCACGCTACCGTCTTTAACGATAAAACGTTTATCCATCTCGTAATTATCGATATCCCCCCGCAGCATAAGCTCAAATTTCAGGGCATCCGCTTCTAAATCATCGGGATGAGTAATTTGTGCCCACGTCATCCGTAGCAATTCAGCTTCTGAATACTTGAGCATTTGACATAATCGTGGATTCACCTTTATCCACTTTTGATCTATCCCCGTTATTGCAATACCAATATTGCCCGCGTTGAATTGGCTCCTAAAAAGAAAATCATCCTGCAGACGAATTTGTTCATCACGCTCTAATTCAAAACGTCGCGATAACAAGCGGCTCAATAGCCAAGTCGCAATCGGGAAAATGGTCAATACAGGGAGGGTCACTTTGGCGAGTAATGGCATTGCTATGCCATCGGGTAGAAATAAGAACCACAACAACATCACGATATGAACGGTATAGGCAAAGAGAAAAATTTCTCCACCTGAAATATTGGCTAACAGAGACTTACGATATTGACGCCAGATCACCCCGATTAAACCGGATGACACTATGACGCCGACGCCAATCCATATACCAGCGCCACCGATACTGATGCGATACAACGCCGTCATCACGACAGCCACTAAGGTCGGTAAACCACCGAAAAATAGACCAGAAATACAAAGAATAACCGAACGGGTATCAAAGAAAACGCCAGGCAAATATACCCAAGGCGTACTCATAATAGTGATACCAATGCCACCGATGAGCATCCCAATAATGATGCGCCACAGTAAAAAATACTGCCGCTGGTGTTTTTTAGGGATCACATCGTACAAAAATACCAACGCCAGCAATAAAGCCGCATTTTGTACTAACGGAAAGAGAATACCTTTATCCATAACTCAGAGAGCGACTCCAAAAATGAGGGGGCTTGATACCATTTTAACATTCCCCCACAAGTGTAGCAGAATCACTTAGAAATCATGCGTTAATTCCCTTTGCCGCATCACACTTTGGACTTACCACATTACATTTTGCAATAGAGTTGTTGACGATATTGCTCTGCAATAGAATGCCAGTCAAAACGCTGTGCCATGGCCGCAGCACGCACTTGTGGCCATGTTTTCCCCTCGAAACAAGCAATGGCTTGCATCAACCTTTGCAAAAACGCTTCGGCTTGCTCATTTAAGCTATTGCCGTTAAAAGCAAAACCATTAATTCCATCCTCAACGGTATCCTTTAAACCGCCTACACTATGCACTAAACATGGCTGTCCCGCGCGCATGGCCAACATTTGACTGATGCCACAGGGCTCAAAGGAACTTGGCATCAAAAATAGATCGCCATGCTGATACAGCGCTTCGGATAACGCCTCGTTGTATCCTTGCAAAAATAATAGGTTATCGTATTTAGCCCCTAACGCTTGGAAAGACTTAGCAATCGATGCATCGCCACTGCCGAGTAAAATCAGCAGTGCCGTCGGTTTTGTCTGCTTCAATGCTTTAAGTAAGGTCTCAAGCACAGATAAACCCGAGGGCAATTGATGGCGCAGCAGTAAGACTTTTTGATCGGTCAAGCGGCCCACCGAAGTCAATAACAGACTCGGTACTTGCTCCGCCATTGCTTGACGCCAATGGGCTTGAGTGCGCGCAAAGGCGATCATGTCCACGCCACTCACTTGCGTTTGATGCCCCTGCCATTGCACTAACGCAGTTTCAATCGCACTGAGCAATTGCTTGAACTCGGGTACTTGAATACGCGCAGGTGGCTTAGCGGGTAAATCCGATACTGACGAATACACACAGCCATTTAAAATCCCCACCACTTTGCCGTCATTGGCCTTGGCCTGTAAGTCTTGCTCTAACCCTTCACCACCAAAAAATCCCGCTTCGGGTTTGGAGGGCTGCAACACTTCCTTGGCATAACTGGGTGAGACTAAATGCACTTTGTCGCTCAGCACTATGCCCATGCGCATAGGGTTAACACAGTAGGGATAACGGGGATCGGTGATCAGCTGTTTTTGCCCCTGCGTCAAAGTGGCAAACAGCTCGGGAAACCAAGCCGCAAAGGAGGATGAGTCTTGGCTTAAGGGACGTATCCCCTGCAGTGCAAGATTGTGGATAGAGAACACACACTCAATTTCTTTGAGAACACTGAACCCAGGCACGAATGCTCTTAACATGGCTAAGCAGCCCGCATGCCAGTCATGTAAATGCAGCACAGTCGGCATAGGCACTCGGCCAGTAACTAATGCTGTCGCGACGCTCGCACAAAGGAAAGCAAACTTAGTCGCATCGTCGGCGAAAGGACGCTCGGCGCTGCCTTGGCTATAAATCTGCCCAGGTACGGATTGCCATAATGCATGTTCGAGCAGATAAATCATCGCCTCTGGCACATGGGGATGGGGCATGGCAAACACATGCACCCGCTCCAATCGGCCGCCAAAAGCCACAGTTAACTCACCCAGATCTTGGGGTTGATTCGCTACCGCAGTCAAAAAGCCATAGCTTGGCATGATCACATCGGCGCACAAATCAACACCCGCCAAAGCGGCGGGTAAATCACGGATGACATCCGCCATACCGCCAACCTTGGCGCCCGCAAGGGCACCGTTTTCAGCCGCGACCATCAAAATGCGTTGTTTCAATTAATTGGATACTCCCGCTACTTCAACTGTGCAGCTTTTATTAAGCTGCCTATACCTAAGCCATTTTTACTTTAATGATCAATTTACTTTAATGATCAAAGCACTATTCATAGCCTACAGGCAAACCTAGCATGTCACGGGTCACTAAAGTCACGCCTTTTTCGGACACCCTAAAGCCTTTAGCTCTGTCGTGATCATGGTTATAACCTATCACCATGCCTTCGGGAATAATGCAGCCACGGTCAAGTATCGCATTCTTGATTTTGCAATGGCGCAGCACGACTACATCGGGTAGCACTACTGAATCTTCAACCAACGAATAAGAACAAACGCGTACTTCGTTAAACAATACGCTACGGCGCACTGTCGCCCCCGAAATAATACAACCGCCCGAAACAATCGAGTCCAACGCCATACCACGTCTGTCATCGTCATCAAACACAAATTTAGCGGGAGGTAATTGTTCTTGGAAAGTCCAAATTGGCCATTTCGCATCGTACAAATTCAGTGCTGGCGTGGGCGATAACAGTTCCATATTCGCTTGCCAGAAAGAGTCTAGCGTACCCACATCGCGCCAATAGGCTTGCTCATTTGGGAAAGCACTCTTAAAGGGATAGGCAAACACATTATGTTTTTCGATGATCGCAGGAATAATATCCTTACCAAAATCGCGATCTGAGCTTTCATTTAAGGCATCTTTCTTGAGCTGGTCAAACAAAAACTCTGTGTTAAACACATAGTTGCCCATAGACGCTAAACACATTTCAGGATTACCCGGAGAATGTTTAGGCTGCAGCGGCTTTTCTTCAAAGCCTAAAATGCGCATATCTTCGTCGACTTCCATCACCCCAAACGAACCCGCAGCTTCGGCAATCGGCACTTCAAGGCAAGAGACTGTCATATCTGCACCCGACTCGGCATGGGCGGCTAATAACCCAGCATAATCCATGCGATACACGTGATCGCCAGACAACACCATTACGTATTTAGGCAGCTCGTGGCGAATGATATCGATATTTTGAAATACCGCATCGGCCGTGCCTTGGTACCAGTTTTCCGAATAGCGTTGTGAAGCGGGTAAAATCTCCACCGACTCGCCCAGCTCCTTCTTAAAATGGCCCCAACCGCGCATCACATGGCGGATCAAAGAATGCGACTTATACTGAGTCACAACCCCGACACGACGAATACCCGAGTTGATACAATTTGAGAGCGGGAAATCGATAATACGAAACTTACCACCGAAATACAGTGCAGGTTTAGCACGCCAATCCGTGAGTTCATGCAAGCGAGACCCGCGCCCACCAGCTAAAATCAACGCATAGGTTTCACGAGTTAAATTACTGATATAACGAACATTAGACATAGGCTCTTACTCCGAAATCGGCAAACTGATTGCCCATAAATGGCTTATCGATACGGCAGACACTGCCGTACTCCCCTGAGTATTTCTCACTTGCATTCCCCATTCCTTCCATTGATTGCTGCATTCCTTTCAAACACTTAACCTTTATACCCAAGCTACCTGAAGATACGAGTCCTGCATCTTCAGGTTGTTTGGGTATATACTCATCCGCTATAACAAGACTTATAACCCAGAGCCCAACCCCTACAGTTTCCAAATTTCATCGCGATAACCCGCGATCGTCACATCACTCGAAAAACGTCCACTGGCGGCGGTATTGCGAATACTCATCTGCGTCCACACCTGCGGATCTTTATAGGCCCGCGCCACGGCTTCTTGCACGACTCGGTAACTGTCAAAGTCGGCGGCCGTCATCCATTGATCGTCGCTACTTTCGATGGCGGCAATAATGGGATCGAAAATCCCCGGCTCAAGCAGATTGAAGTGACCACTTTTGAGTAACTTCATCACCTCAGATAACGCCGGTGAATCATCAATAATACTGCGCGGATGATAGTGACTACGTACCTGCGAGACCTGCTCCGCATTGAGTCCAAACAGGAAGAAGTTCTCAGAGCCCACTTCCTCTAACATCTCGATATTGGCGCCATCCATAGTGCCGATTGTCAGGGCGCCGTTCATCATGAACTTCATATTGCCCGTGCCCGATGCCTCTTTGCCCGCGGTTGAAATTTGCTCGGACAAGTCAGTCCCCGGACAGATTTTTTCCATGGCGCTGACGTTGTAGTTTGGTAAGAAAGCAAAGCGTAGGTAAGGCGTCACCATAGGATCGGAATTGACCATATGAGCAACATTGCTGGCGAGTTTGATGATCAACTTAGCCATAAAGTAACCGGGCGCCGCTTTACCGCCGATCAATACACAACGTGGCACCATGTTTTCGGTGTGGCCTTGCTGGATCTGATGATAGAGATGAATCACATGCAATATGTTGAGTAACTGACGTTTATATTCGTGAATACGCTTCACTTGCACGTCAAACAGCATAGCCGGATCGAACTCAACCCCACATTCCTTAACAATCATCTTAGCCAGCAAAGCCTTGTTGGCTTGCTTCACATCACGCCATTTTTGGATAAACGCATTGTCCTGTGTGAGAGCATTGAGCGCCGTTAACTGGCTTAAGTCTGTCACCCATTCTTGACCTAAATGGGCAGTCAGTAACTTAGCTAAGGCAGGGTTACAATGGGCAAGCCAACGCCTTGGCGTCACACCATTGGTACGGTTATTAAACTTATGCGGCCACAACTCATAGAAATCCTTAAACAACCCAGATTTGAGTAGTTGCGTGTGTAAACCCGCGACACCGTTGACCGAGAAACTCGCCACAATCGCCAAATACGCCATACGTACATGGGGATGTGGGCCATCTTGAATAATTGACATACTCGCCAATTTCTCACTATTTCCAGGCCAATGGTGGGCGACTATATCTAAGTAACGGGCGTTGATTTCATAAATGATTTCTAAGATGCGTGGCAACATTTGCGCCATCATACGCACGGGCCAACGCTCTAGTGCTTCAGGCAACAGGGTATGGTTAGTGTAAGCCATGGTCTGACTGGTAATCGCCCACGCACTGTCCCATTCCAAACCGTATTCGTCGATCAATAACCGCATCAACTCAGGCACGGCAATGCTAGGGTGAGTGTCATTCAACTGCATGACATTTTTAGCGGCAAACTGCGTAAAATCATGACCATGACGACTCACCCAACGTTTGAGTAAATCCTGCAAGCTAGCGGAGGATAAAAAGTATTGCTGACGTAATCGCAGCTCTTTGCCGTTCTCGCTCGCATCATTTGGATAGAGCACCATAGTGATCTGCTCGGCCAAGTTTTTACGGGCCACCGCTTCCGTGTAGTCGCCTTGGTTAAACTCAGCTAAATCAAAATCATCGGTGGCTTCAGCCTTCCACAATCTCAGGGTATTTACCCGCCCATTGCGATAACCGGGAACTGGCATGTCATAGGCGACGGCGAGCACATCTTGGGTTTCAACCCAAATAATGTGCCGACGGCCTTGTTTATCGACATAGGATTCGGTATGACCAAAAAATGGCACTATTACGTTGTGGGTAGGGACACGCACTTCCCACGGATTACCTTCGCGCAACCAACGGTCAGGGCGTTCAACTTGGTAACCGTCGACTATCTTCTGGGCGAACATGCCATATTCGTAACGTATGCCATAGCCGGTCACGGATAAGTCCATGCTGGCGCAGCTATCGAGGAAACACGCGGCTAATCGACCTAAACCGCCGTTACCTAAACCCGCATCATGTTCGGCCTCTTCTAACTCTTCTAGCGATACGGCATAGTTGCTCAAGGCATTACGGCTATCTTGTTGCAAATCTAAACTCAGTAGTGCATTACCTAGTGCTCGGCCCATCAAAAATTCAAGGGATAAATACGCCACTTGCTTGCGCTTAAAATGGCTGTCATCCACTCGGGTCTGACGCCAATTATCTAGCATCTGTTCTTTCACGCTGTAAGCTAACGCTTGAAATAATTCGCAGCTCACGCCTTCGCCACGGCTGAGTCCATAACGTAAATGGCGCTCAAAGGAAGCGGGCAAAGCATCGCAGGGTTCACAAGGCTCAGCGGCTTTAGACTTAGTCTGACGCTTAGCGGGCGCCTTCTTGCTCGCTGCTTTTGACTGAGCTAGTGTTACTGGTTTTTCGCTGGTATTGGGGCTCAGCTCGCTTTTGTCACTCATAGTTAATTCCTTCATTTCCTATAAAATCAGCATGAAAAAGCATGAGACTACGATCTTGCAGTAAGTATCGCGTCGCAGAGATCTGAACATCCAGCGGCTCAGTTTGGGTATGAATAAGGCATTGCCACGGACTCAAGTGCTCGAAAGTCGGCAGGGTAAAAGCGAGAGGATTGTCGTCGGCATTAACCATCAACAGCAAAGCTTGCTGCTTGCCTTGATCTTCTAAATCACCGGAAAGCACCACAGACAAACTGCGGCACATAGATTCGGTCCACAAGCTCTTGGTCATTTGTTCACCTTGGCGACTAAACCAATCTAATCGAGTACCAATATCGGCTAAGGATTCAGCCAATAACTGTTCGTGAATGAAGCGCTTAGCACATAACAGCGGGAAACGTTTCCGCAGGGCAATAAGCTGTTGAGTAAAGGCCAACAGCTCAGTGTCCATGCCCTTTGCCGACCAATCAAACCAGTTCAGTTCATTGTCTTGGCAATAGGCATTATTGTTGCCTTGCTGAGTGCGGCCCGTCTCATCACCGCTCAACAACATAGGCACACCTTGAGATAAAAATAGCGTAGTCAATAAGTTACGTTGTTGACGACTGCGAAGTGCCAGAATTGAGCTATCTTCGGTTTCCCCTTCAATCCCATAATGATGGCTAAAGTTTTCTTGGTGACCATCGCGGTTATCCTCCCCATTTGCCAAGTTATGGCGCTGGGTATAACTCACTAAGTCTTTAAGGGTAAAACCGTCGTGACTGGTTAAAAAATTAAGACTAGTCGCTGGTGGACGGCCACTGTGTTCAAAAAAATCCCCCGAGCCGTGAAAACGCCGAGCAAATTCGGGCAACATGCTGTGATCGCCGCGCCAAAAGCGGCGCATAGTGTCTCTATATCTGTCGTTCCATTCGCTAAAAGCCACGGGGAAATTGCCCAATTGATAACCACCAGGGCCGATATCCCAAGGCTCAGCAATTAATTTCACTCGGCACAAAACAGGGTCTTGCAACAGCGCATCGAAGAAACCTGAGCCGGGATCAAAACCATAGGCTTCGCGACCTAAGCAAGCCGCTAAGTCGAAGCGAAACCCATCGACACCCATGATTTCTACCCAATAACGCAGCGAATCTAGTACGAGCTGTAACATGCGTGGATGATTGATATTTAAGGTGTTTCCGCAACCCGTATCATTAATATAAAAACGCTTATCGTTAGGATGCAGGCGGTAGTAACTGAGATTATCTATGCCACGAAAACTAAAGGTAGGCCCAAGGCGACTCCCCTCTGCGCTGTGGTTATAGACCACATCGAGGATCACTTCGATACCTGCCCCGTGAAGTGCATCCACCATGGCCCGAAACTCACCAATATCGTCGGATGACAGATAACTCGGCTCAGGGGCAAAAAAGCCGATACTGTTGTAACCCCAATAGTTAGTGAGCTTTTTCTCGAGCAAAAATGGCTCAGTGAAAAAGGCCTGTACAGGAAGTAACTCGACACACGTCACCCCAAGTTCGGCCAAATAATCGATAGCCGGCTGAGTCGCTAAACCCGCAAAGGTGGCACGTTTATGGGGTTCAATCTCCGGATGCGCCGCCGTAAAGCCTTTAACATGCATCTCATAAATGATGCTGCGCTCTAGGGGTTTGGGCTGAAACCTCGACGCAAGGGGCTGAATCGACTGCTTGGCAGCTATCTCGATTAATGGACGAATGTCCACGACCTTGCATTTTGGCACATAGGCAGCGTTATCTAACTTGCTGAAAGATAAGTCTTCATCCATGTGGTTCAGCTCGTAACCATAGTTAGACTCATGGTCGCGATATTCACCGACAAGCTGGCGCGCATAGGGGTCGAGCAATAATTTATTGGGGTTAAATCTGTGACCAAGCTGAGGCTCATAGGAGCCATAAACGCGATAACCGTAGAGTTGCCCCGCCTTAAGCCCTTGCACAAACACATGCCAGATTTGCTGGGTTTGTTCAGTTAACGCAATACGCGCGACTTCTTGCTCGCCATTGTCATCAAATAAACATAACTCGACCGCTGTGGCGTTAGCTGAAAATAACGCAAAGTTGACACCATCGCCCTCAACATTAGCACCGAGCGGAAAAGGCTCACCTACCCCTAACGCCCATTTTTCGCTTTGAAATGGGTGGTTTTTAGCGTCAGGGTCGAGCTTAATATCATCAGCCGTGGGCTTTTGCATGCTAGTTCGCCTCAGCCAATCCGGTTAACGCAGGCCCTATGACTAGACAGCCCAAGGGTGGCACAGTGATCAGCGCGCTCTGCGCCATTCCCTGCCACGGTAGCGACTCAGCAACCACAGTGCCCGCATTACCTTGATTACTGCCACCATAAATCTGGCTATCGCTATTAAGATATTCGCGGTAATCCCCTGCCAAGGGCAAACCAATACGGAACCCAGTATGTAATTGGGGCGTCATGTTGATGACAAACACTAACGGCGCATCACCCACTAACCCGTAACGCACAAAGGTAAAGATGCTGTCGCGGCTATTCTCACAATCTAGCCAACTAAATCCTGCGCCCTCGTAATCCTGAACCGATAAGGCTGGCATTTTTTGATATAAGTGATTGAGATCTTTAAGCCAACGCTGGACGCCTTGGTGCGGCTCGTAAGCCAATAAGTGCCAATCTAAACTCTGGTTATGGTTCCACTCATTTCGCTGACCAAACTCGCAGCCCATAAAGAGTAATTTCTTACCGGGATGCCCCCACATAAAACCGTAATAGGCACGCAGAGTTGCAAATTTCTGCCAATCATCACCGGGAATCTTATGCAGCAACGAGCCCTTACCATGGACCACTTCATCGTGACTCACGGACAGCATAAATTGCTCGGTATAGGCGTACATCAAACTGAAGGTCAATTGATGATGGTGGAATTGGCGGTAAAGCGGGTCACGGCCTAAGTAGCTTAAGCTGTCGTTCATCCAGCCCATATTCCACTTAAAACCAAAGCCAAGACCTTGCTGATCCGTCGGCTTAGTCACCCCCGCAAAAGCGGTGGACTCTTCGGCAATCATGCAAATGCCGGGGAAAGCTTGGTACAAGCGTTGATTCAAAATTTGTAAGAAACTGATAGCCTCGAGATTCTCCCGTCCACCATAGGCATTCGGTAGCCATTGGCCCGGCTCGCGGCTGTAATCGAGGTACAACATAGAAGACACGGCATCGAGACGCAGGCCATCAAAGTGAAATTCCCGCAGCCAGTAACAGGCATTACTCAACAAGAAGCTGCGCACTTCACCGCGGTCATAGTTATAAATCAGGGTATCCCAATCTGGATGTGTGCCCTTGCGAGGATCTTCATGCTCATACAAACAAGTGCCATCGAAACGCACTAAGCCGTGGGGATCCTTAGGAAAATGCGCCGACACCCAATCGAGGATGATACCAATTCCCGCCTGATGGCAGGCATCCACAAAGGCCTTTAACCCATTGGCATCGCCAAATCTGTGGGTCGGCGCATAAAGACCCACAGGCTGATATCCCCACGAACCATCAAAGGGAAACTCGCTGATCGGCATCAGTTCGATATGGGTAAAGCCTTGCTCCTTCACATAGGGAATAAGCTGTTCAATCAAGTCTTGATAATCAAGATATTGCTCGCCTTGCTCTCCCTTACGACGCCACGAACCTAAGTGCACTTCGTAGGCCGACATGGGCGCTTTATGCCAAGCTGTCGCCGCGCGCTTACTCATCCAAGCGGTATCATTCCAGCTATGGTGGGCTTTTTGGGGCACGATAGATGCATTGTGGGGCGCGCATTCCATTTGGGTTGCCATAGGATCGGATTTAGTATGGCGCTCACCATTTTGATAAACCAAATCAAACTTATAGTGTGCACCCTCAGCCACATTGGGTAAAAATAGCTCCCATAAACCATTGGCAATATGTTGGCGCATCACATGGCGAGTATCATCCCAATGGTTAAAGTCTCCCACCACAGAAACCCGCTTAGCATTAGGTGCCCACACACAAAAATGCACGCCTTCGACGCCTTGGGTTTGACGCCAGTTGGCCCCCAAAAATTCATAGGCGCGCTCGGCGCTGCCTTCACCAAACAGGTAAATATCATCACTATTGAGCAATGAATCAAACTGATAAGGGTCGACTATATCTAACTGACACAGGGGATATTCCACCCGTAGCAAGTAGAGAAACGGCTTGACGCGTCGTCCCAGAGTGCCGGCGAACAGTCCCTGCTCGTTGAGCTTGTCCAGACTCGCCACTTTGCGGCCATCTTTAATACTGATCACATCCACACTGAGGGCATTGCGAAAAAAACAACGAACAATTAATGCCTTACCCTCGTTGGCACTGTGCATACCCAAGAGCGAAAAAACATCAGTGTATTGACCATTAAGTAGGGCGACGTCGGCACCATCGTAGAAATAGGCATTGGCTTGAGTCATCATTTTTCTTCCGTTTATCAGTCAATTAAACTTGCAAATTGGCACTCTTTACCCACATAACACCCCCCTAATAATCTCATCTTTAGGGATGGCATAATGTGGTGCGACATAGGCAGCCTTTCGCTAGTGCTAGATTTAGCTCGGTAGCTGTCTCGCCACAGCGATATTTTGTAATCGCTGCAGTATCTCTGGCGAAGTAGATACTTGCGTTAAATTCAGCGGCAGGCGACGCTGCCAATTTGGATATTCGAGCCAAGTACCGGGAATATTCACCGCATGGCGATCGGCTAATAAATCGCACAGTTGCACGCTGTATAGCGCACTATTACCGCGAGCTCCTAGGGTCATCCAAGCCGTGAGCAAGGTTTGAATATCGAGTTCGGCTATCACCGCCTCGGCTAACAGACCTTGAGAGACTAACAGTGAAATGAGTTGCTGCTTTTCATGTTCACGCCCAGCAAGCGCCTCGCCTAGCTGCTCGTCAGTTTCAAACAGGGATAACTGTCGACGCAGGTGTAAATCACTGCCACACCACCAAGCGACTAAAGTCGGCACATCGTGGTTCGCCAGCATCATTAAGCTTTGGGACTTATATTGATCCGGTGATTTAAAGCCTTGATGGTCTTTGCAGAAATAGAACAACTCGTTGGAATAAATGCCAGAAGTGTAGAGACGATGAATAATGTCAGGTGGCACCAGTCCTAAATCTTCGCCAATCACCACACAGCGAGCACGTTGGCTCTCAAGGCAAACGATGGCAAGCAAGGTTTCGACGGAATAATACACATAGGCACCATGACCGAGTTGCTTATCCAGCGGCCACCACCAGAGTCGCAGTAAGCCCATCACATGATCGATACGCAAGGCGCCACAGCTTTCCATATTGGCGCGGATCAAGGCGATAAAATGGCTGAAATTATGTTGTTTTAACTTCACAGGATCGAGTGGCGTTAAGCCCCAATTTTGTCCTTGGGGTGCAAAGGGATCGGGCGGTGCACCTATGCTGGCATTCAAACAAAACTGCTCGGCATTAGCCTGTACTTCACTGCCCTGCAGCGCTGCACCGACGGCCAAATCACGGATCAATCCCAGCCCCATCCCAACCTCTTTAGCTTTTAGCTGACAGAGGTGTAACTGCTTTTCAGCCACAAATTGCAGGTAAAGATAGAAACCTTCCTCTTGCACAAACGCTTTAGGACTACGCAAATATTCCGCTTGAGCAAACTCTTGTAGCGCACAGCCCTGCTCACGCACAAACTCATGGAATCTTTGCGCTCTGGGCGTGTCGTTCGCCAGATGCGTATCACAAAAAACGCGATATAACTGCTCAAAGGCACGGTATTTCAGCTCGCTCACTTTAGGATAATCGAGCCAATTATCACGATTCAGTAAGGCGATAGCCTCTACCCAAGAAGCGCTTGAAAATTCAGTGGCAAGAACTTGGTATTCAGGAACGCTTTGTAATTGAATATAAAGAGGATTAAGTCTGCGGCGATCGCACGGACTATAAGGACTCGGATGCTCTGGCGCTGCGATATCGAGGGCATGCAAGGGATTGAGTTGAATAAAATCCGCGCCTTGCGCCGCCACCAGCCCGATCAGTTGTTCTAAATCACCAAAATCGCCAATGCCCCATTGGCTCTCGCTGCGCAAACTGTAGAGTTGAACGCTGATCCCCCAAGGTTTATGGCGTTTACCTTGGGCGACAGCCGTGAGTACGCCTTGGTAGGCGGCCCGCGGCGCCACCATTAAGGTGCCAGAAAACAAAGTGCTGGTATCAGCTTCAGCCGTCACACAGCTCTCTAGCGCCAAGCTTGGCGCTTGTGTACTTGTCGATAGGGCATGTTTTAAGCTTAAGGCTATGCGATGAAAGCCCAAACCTAACATAGATAAATCACTCGCATTTTTGTCGGCTGCATGCGCAAATGAGTCTTGGTTTTTTGTAAATGCAGGGTTGTTAGTGAACTCTTGGCTGCTCAGGAAATAGGACGCTAAATTCACCGCCTCAGTATCGGCGGGCATTAAGTTGTCAGGGTAAGCTTGGGTCTTGGCCTCAGCTAAATCGAGGCGTGCGAATCCCAGTTGCGTAAGATCAAGGCGATAGTGTAGATAAAGCGTTTGTTCAATGCGGTAATCGCCAATGGACTTAAGCGCCGAGAAAGGCACATCGAATACAATAGACTCACCCTGTTCGCATTCAATCGCCACACTCAGATCTGAGGTGTAGGTTTCCGGTAAACAAAGGCTTATCCAAGGTTCATCCACAAAACACCAATGGAATTCAGGTAGCACCTGAGTCCAAGGACGGGCATCCAGTAAATCAATTTGCGACGCGATCAGTGCTTCGGTCAATACCGTATCGACACAGGTCAGCCCAGCATCACTCGATAACGCTTCTGTAGCAGGAGCATCAATGGCAGTCCCTGCCACGCTGTTTTTTTCCTGTAACATACAGGTCAAGATACCTTGCCTGTCTACCTCGGAAATATGGATATTTTGGCCAAAACAATCAGTAAATTCTGCTCCAACTCCCCGCAAATACAGCAACTTTTCCAGCCCCATATTTTGTCGCCCCCGCGACCGCTCATCCATAGCTTTAGATATACAGTAACCATGCCAACGAAAAGTAACAAGAAGATGACATAAATATTTCAGAGAAATAACAAAAAACTTTTTCAAAAAATCAGTAACTTACTAGAAGCACTCAGTTAAGTTGGCGCTCAGTAGCTATCAGGATATAAAGAGTGGAATGCACTAAATTGGGGCATGCGTTCAGCAAGAGGGCAAGCATGGCTCCTAAAGCATGCAATAAGTGAAGAGCAAATGGGTAGAAATAACATGACAAGCGTAAGTCATTTTTATGTCATTGCGTTCAGACTAATACTAACAAATACGTCAGGTGACATATTAACCACAGACATCAGTGCAACACTTTGTATCAATTGCGTTTTATAACTTGAACAGCCTATCTCTCCTCTGTCAACATCTCGTCTCGCTACAGCATAGAAACATAATAACAACATTACATTCATGGAGCCTGATATGCCCTCGCATATACGCCAGTGGCTCGCTCCCATGGAATGCTAAAGCAAAAACTCCCCAATGATGATTGAGAATAAGGATATGAAATGAAGAAGTTATCAGGATTACTATTTGTCGGCTGCATTGCCTTGACGGGTTGTGAAGGAAGTACAGATGGTGATTTAACGCCGACGCCACCGACGCCCGATCCCACTCCGCCAGCCTTAGCTGCGGATGTATGTTATTTAATGAAAACCACGAAAGGCGATATCACACTTGCCATTGACTTAACTAACATGCCAATCACAGGTAAAAACTTTAAGCAGTATGTTGATAAGTCATTCTATAACGGCACCTTATTCCATAGAACCGTTAATAACTTTATGATCCAAGGCGGCGGTTTTACCACTGGGCTCAAAAGCAAACCAGGCGATGCCCCCATCAAGAATGAAGCCGCTGTCGGTATTAGCAACAAACGTGGCACTATCTCCATGGCTCGCACGGATGATCCTAACTCTGCAACATCACAGTTCTTTATCAATGTGTTAGATAATCCACATTTGGATGCGTCTGCGAGTAATTATGGTTATGCCGTGTTTGGCAAAGTGGTCGACGGCATGGATGTGGCGGATCAAATCAGCATAGTACCGACAAAAAACAGCGGTGGTTTTGCTAATACGCCAGTGCAAGAAATCCTGATTAACTCTGTTGCTAAAACAAGCTGCCCTGCTGCTTAAGCATCTAAAAGACGCACAGCTAAACGACATCTAACTAAAAGCAAAAAAGCACTGAAGATTCAGTGCTTTTTCATTTTAAAATCTAATCGATTTTAACGTCTAATCAATTTAAAGCATGAGCTAAACGATTACTCATCCCCTTGGATCTTCCCCACCAAGAGCATAGGCGCCGCATCAATTTTATCGGCGTCCATCATAGTCGCGATACGCTCAACGGCTGAGAGCAATTGACTCTGCTCCCATTCTTCAAGATTCTGATAACGCTTAATAAAATGATCCTGTAACGGTTTAGGAGAGTCCTGTAACAGCGCTCGTCCCGCATCGCTAAGATATAAATGCACCTTACGTTTGTCAGTCTCACTGCGCAGACGGATCACTAAACCACGGCCCTCGAGTCGATCGATAATGGTCGTTACAGTCGCAGGGCTGAGCGTAATTTCTTCCGCCACGGTTTTAGCCAATGGCGCATCCAATTGGGCGATTTTCTGCATCACCATCAATTGCGGCCCAGTTAAACCTGAGTGTTTGTTCAGCTGGCGAGAATGAATGTCGATAGCGCGTATCACTCGGCGCAGCGAAATAAGCAGTTGTTCGTACTTTTCCATCGTTCTTTTCATTCTCCCCATTCTAAGCAACGAGTGCACCTTACCAGAAAGCGCGACTGAACTCACCCACGGGAGGCGCTTTTAAGGCAAAATCCCTGAGGTTACAACATGAATTGACGCGATACCGACAACACTAGACGCTCGTCACTGGTATCTAAGTTCATGCTAGTATCTTCGGCAGCAAGACTGAAATCAAAGCCACTCCAACTGGTCAGATAGGCGATACGGAAATGATTAAAAGATTTGCCACCATCCCATGACCATTTATCCTTATCAAGTGATGTCGAGCGATCGACACTAAAGCGAATATTATGCCCTTCAGCGACACTGACAGTATGGCCAAGCAACATAGTGTAATGCTCACCACCCAAACCAAAGTAATCCCATGTATAGGTCAACTTAGCCTCAGAGTGACCCAGTGAACTATCATACCCTAACTTGCTATACAGCTCAGGATAGTTGTACTCATCGGAAAACGACTCGCCGTGGTAAGTGTAATAAGCCAGTCCGACATCGAAACTCAGTTGCTCATTGAGCTGATAAAACTTACCCGCATAGGCATCGAGTTCCAACCAAGTGCTGTCGTTCCCCCCAAAGTCGACGTTCGAGGTAAAGCCACCCACATACCATCCCGAATCAAAACCATAATCCAAATTGCCTTGCAGCGCTGGGCCGCTGTCAGTTTGGCTGACACCGTTAAAAGTGTAATCCGACGTCGCCGTCACAGTGGCCGATAATCCGGCATTGGCCGCTGTTGACACCAATAACAACCCTCCAGCGACAAGATAAAAACATTTTGATTTCATTATTAATTTTTCCATTAGTTGGCTAGCTCAATTTTAGTAAAGTCGATTTTGTTCTCTTTTGGCGAGCGCTCAATGGCACGAACAGTTTGCAATTGCGTCATCATGATGTAACCAAAACAGCTAAAGATCAGGCCCAGTGCGATTGCACCAACCCATTGAATTTGAAGAAAGTCTAATTGAAAAAGTAATGTCAGACTGCAGAGCAAGACTAAGTTAAAACTGACATATTTAAGCTTGCCTAACCGCTCAATGGTCAAATTAAGATTATCGGTATACAGGCGCACCAGTGAGTCGAGTGAATTAATTACAAAGGTAATTCCCACAATCACCATCGCCAGATTATAGAAGCCCGAGGTATCTAAGCCATTGGCGCTGTAGTAATAAAGTACAGTGAACCAAATCGCGATGGGGATAGACGGAAACACCATCATGGCCAACAGCACTTGATAGGTTTTCATGCCGCCGACAAAGCGCGAGGTAAATTGACCGATCATAATGCTCCACGCAAACCACCAGAACAGATAAAACTCATGGTAGTCATTGATGGGTAACACAAAATATTGAATATTGCCGAAGTAGTCACCTAACATGGCGAAGGTCGTAAAGAACTCACCCACACTCGAGTCAGCCGATAAAAATGCACTGGCCCACATGATGGCAATCAGGCCTAAAAATAACCAGGTGCTCGCCAGACTCAAGATACGCACATAACGTATGCTAGTGCTGGAATACACCGCCGCGGCGATCACCATAAATACGATTAAATAGAAGCTACCGACTATGGTTTCGCCATCGCCTAATTCGGGTAAATACCAAGGTAAATTGCTCAATAGCAAATAGGCGGTAAAGGCGCAGGTGCCAATAATTACGATATTATTGATGAACTTAACCCAAGGAATATCGAAGAATCTCACCCTAGGCTCGATGACACAAAAATAAAAACAGGTTAAAAAGTAGAAGCTCCAAATCAAGAAGGCCCAGAAGCCAAACTCAATCGCCAGTGGATTACTAAAGCCGTATTCAGGACTCGCCGCCACATTGGCGTAACCCGCAAACTCGGTGAGCGGAAACATGATCAAGCCAACATCAAGGCCTGAGGTAAACAGAATCGCGATAAAGGTAAAAGTACGCACAGGCGTCACGCCGATACAACGAATATTGCCCCAACGGTAAATCACAAACGCAATCGCGGTAAAAGTGAACAGTATCCCTGCGGATAATAACCAAGTCATAATGAGCACTCAGTCCCAGTCGATACTGGGTATAAGTCGGCATCTGGATATAAACCCATAAAATGTAACTCCATGTTTTTATTTAATAATAAAAACTGAACCATTTTTAAAGGCAACGTTTTGCCCTCAAGCCTTAAATATCGCTACTTAAAAACACTCCGCGATAGTTAAACCCTGATAGATGATCAGTCGTGAAAGCGGTCATTTGCACACTCACTGCGGGCTGACCGACCCTTTAGATAAAATAAATCATGACCCTTTTGAGTCATCAATTAATGAGTTTTGAGCCATCAATTAATGAGTCACTTCAAAATTGAAGCCGCCAGTCCGTCGATACGACGGACTGAACAGGCGTGTTGTGCACTTATGGCGTTAACTTATGGCTTTAACTTGTTGCAGTACTTCTTTGTGTGGTTTGCCAAGCGTCGGCAACCACAACGGCACAGTCTGCTGACGCTAACATCTCAGCCTCTAAAATCAGATCCGCGGCGCGCTCAGCTAACATTATGGTCGGCGCGTTCAAATTGCCGTTCGGGATAGTCGGGAAAATAGAAGAATCCACCACCCGTAAATTCTGCAATCCATGCACGCGGGTTTCGGGATCCACCACCGCCATCGCATCCATGCCCATCTTGCACGAACAAGAAGGATGGTAAGCACTCTCAACCGATTGACGCACAAAGGCATCGATTTGCGCATCGGTTTGCACTTGTATGCCGGGTTGAATTTCCTCACCGCGATACTCATCGAATGGCGCTTGATTGATGATCTCACGGGTCAAACGCACGCAGGCCCTAAAGCCTTCAATATCATCGGGATGCTGTAAATAATTGAACTGAATTTTGGGCGGCACTTTTGGATCTGCCGACACTAAGGTCACGGCACCACGGCTTTTAGGCTTGTTATGGCCTACATGTACCTGAAAACCATGACCCGCAAAGGCTTCTTTACCATCGTAACGCATGGCCGCAGGTAAAAAGTGGTACTGTAAATCTGGCCATTCCAGACCCGCTTTTGAGCGAATAAAACCACAGGACTCGAAGTGATTCGTGGCCCCTAGGCCTGACTTATCTAAAATCCACCGAGCACCGATTAAGAACTTGCTGAAAGGATCTAACTTGCCATTGAGTGAAATCGGTTTAAGGCATTTGAATTGGAAATAAAACTCTAAATGATCCTGTAAATTCTGACCAACACCGGGCAACTCATGTTGTAACTCGACCCCTGCATCGGCCAATACTTGGGGATCGCCAATGCCTGATAATTGCAGTAAATGCGGCGAACCTATTGAGCCCGCGGCTAAAATCACGTCTTTGTTACAACGAATATCTTCAACTTTACCTTTGTGTTCAATGCGAACGCCAACAGCCGTTTGTCCTTCCAATAACACTTTATGCACTAAAGCGTGGGTCACAACCGTGAGGTTACGTCTAGCCATCGCTGGGCGTAAATAGGCGTTGGCGGTTGACCAGCGTACGCCTTTTTTGACCGTCATGTGCATAGGGCCAAAACCTTCTTGCTGCGCGGCATTATAATCGGCGGTCGATAAATACCCCGCCGCGATGCCCGCACCCACAAAGGCTTGATATAGCGGATTCTGCATCTGATTGCCGTTATTCACCCCTAACGGCCCTGACTCACCGCGATACTCATCACCACCAAAGGCCCAGGTTTCCGCCTTCTTAAAGTACGGTAAGCAGTGGCTATAATCCCAATTGGTCGCCCCTTGCGCCTGCCACTCATCAAAGTCCCTAGCATGACCACGAACGTATACCATGCCATTGATCGACGATGAACCGCCAAGCACCTTGCCCCGAGGACAATGCATCTTGCGATTATCTAAATACGGCTCAGGCTCAGTTTCAAACTGCCAAGCATATTTAGGGCTGTTCATCGGAATTGATAACGCCGTCGGCATTTGAATAAAGATACTCTTATCACTGCCTCCGGTTTCTAATAACAGCACTTCGTTTTTAGGATCCTTTGACAAGCGATTGGCGAGCACACAACCCGCTGATCCTGCACCAACTATGATGTAGTTATAATATTTTTGCTCTAATGACTGAGTCAAAATGCCTCCTTAAAATGGGCTTTCTAAGGGCTGTAGACCCACATAAACGGCTTTAACTTGGGTGTAATGCTTGAGTGTCTCGCTACCGTTTTCACGGCCAATGCCCGACAACTTATAACCTCCCACGGGCATTTCGGCTGGCGAGGCGCCATAGGCATTGATCCAGCAAATACCCGCCTGTAACTGATGAATGACCCTATGAGCACGGCTGATATCTTGGGTAAACACCCCAGCGGCCAAGCCCATGGCGGTATTATTTGCCCGAGCAATCACTTCGGCTTCATCTTTAAAGGTAAGCACGGACATTACAGGGCCAAAGATTTCCTCTTTACAGATGCGCATCTCGTCCGTGCAATGGGTGAAAATCGTCGGGGCAACAAAGTAACCATTGGGAGCATTTTCAGGTGTTAATGCTGTGCCACCGGTGAGCAGAGTTGCGCCGTCATCGATACCTTGCTGAATATAATCGAGTACTTTTTGCTGGTGGTCTTTGGAGATCAAGGCGCCAAAGTTAGTCTCTGGCGCCATAGGATCGCCCACCACAATATTAGTTTGAGTACGCATAAGCAGTTTTTCGATAAAGCGTGGATAAACTGACTCATGTACAAACACCCGCGTCCCATTGGTACAGACTTCACCTTGGGTATAGAAGTTACCGAGCATGGCACCTGAAACCGCATTGTCGATATCGGCATCATCAAACACGATAAGCGGTGATTTACCACCGAGTTCCATAGTGACGTCTTTTAATGAACTTGCCGCCGCGGCCATGACTTTTTTACCAGTACCGACTTCGCCCGTGAAGGACACTTTGGCAATATCCGGATGCCCCGTTAACCAAGCGCCAACCTTGCCATCGCCCATTACGACATTAAATACGCCATCAGGTAAACCCGCCTCACTTAAGAGTTGCGCCAATTTCAGTGCGCCAAGCGGCGTTTCTTCCGAAGGTTTAAAAATCATCACATTGCCGCTAGCTAAGGCAGGGGCGGCCTTCCAACAGGCGATTTGCAATGGATAATTCCACGCGCCAATGCCAGCACAAATGCCTAAGGGCTCGCGGCGGGTGTAATAAAAATCCCCACCGACTTGCTGCTGCGCGCCTTCAAGCCCTGGGGCAATATGGGCGAAAAATTCGATAGCATCTGCGCCTGTGACCACATCAACCACTGAGGCTTCTTGCCAAGGTTTACCTGTGTCGCGCACTTCGATTGCCGCGAGTTCATCATTACGAGCACGCAATAATGCGACCGCCTTTAACAGAATACGACTGCGTTCGGTGGCGCTCATGGCAGACCAAATCGCAAAGCCTTTTTTGGCGCTTTCGATGGCCGCTTGCTGAATTTTTTCATCGGCCACTTGCACTCGATACGCCAATTGCCCGGTGGCAGGATTGACGACGTCGAAGGTTTCGCCGCTGTCGTTAGCGAGTAACTGACCCGCAATAAAGTTGTACTGTACTTCTACTGACATGTGTTGACTCCATGCTGCTTTATCACATTGTGGATAAAGGTTTTGCATAATTTTTCGGCCTGAACAAAATCCTGCTCAGGGGTTTCACTTAAGGCGCTGCGTAACCAAAATCCATCGATCATCGCCGCCGTTTGCTCAGCAGCCATCAGGGCAAACTCTTTGGGCAACACGTGCCGAAAGGAAAAATGTAAGTTGCTGTATAAGCGGCGACTATTGATATTCTGCAAACGGGCTAACTGGGGATCGTGGACGGCCTGTGCCCAAAAACTCAGCCAAGTGTGAGTGACATTTCGCGAGCGTTGTAACTCGGTAAAATTCGCTTCAACTATCATCATTAAGCGCTCTGTTGGCGCCAACACTTGTCCTTGGATTCGATTGAGCAACGCTTGCTTTAACTGCTCGAGCAAGTGGCGCAGCGTCGCTTGGATCAAGCCCTGCTTACCACTGAAATAATGACTGATGATCCCCGACGACATCCCCGCCAACTGACTAATGCTGTTGATGGTCGTGTGCTGCAATCCATGCAAGGCAACCGATGCTAATGTCGCATCAATAAGCTGCTGTCTGCGTATCAATTTCATGGCGGTTTTAGGCATAAATACTCAAGGAATAACCACTCTCTCAATACTCTGAACGACGTTAATTGAACGTTCAATTAACAATCATGATAATGATTAGTGATGTAACTATCAACCTAAAATAGCACAGTGATAAAGCTCACAAGTTAGTTATGTAAAAAAGAATTAATCTGTAAAAACAAGATAAATGTATAGATTTCTTTGACTTACGGCCCTACCACAACCACAGCAGCACGCATAAATTAATATTAGATGTCAAACTAATTAATTGGAATTAATGCTACAAATGAGAGTATTTATGAGGTTTAACCTCTGTTAGATTTAACAATTGAGCCGTCAAACTCTGGATAAAAAGTGGGATAAAAAGTAAACGAAAAATGCACAGGAATGATGCATCACCAGGGGCGCTAACAACGCTAAAAAACCATATCGTACGCCAACACTAATACCCGTCATAAAAGTCCGAAATTTAGTTACCCAGTTCCAACTTTAGTGGGAAATTACCCTCAGATAAGCGCCGAACTCGATCAAGCTCACACTTTCACTACCTCCAAATTGGTAGCTTGATCACCAGAAAAGAACACAACTTAATCTTTACAAGCAAATAGGTGGATTTTATGGCTGCTAAATTTTTTATTCCTTCTGTCAACGTATTAGGCCAAGGCGCAGTGGATGATGCTATCGGTGACATCAAAACCTTAGGCTTTAAACACGCACTCATAGTGACAGATAAACCCTTAGTCAAGATTGGCTTAGTGGGTGAAGTGGCCGAAAAACTCGGTCAAAATGGTATTACCTCCACCATCTATGATGGTGTACAACCTAACCCAACCGTGACGAACGTCGAAGCGGGTTTAGCCCTGTTAAAAGCCAACAAGTGTGACTTTGTGATTTCACTCGGCGGCGGCTCACCCCATGATTGTGCCAAGGGTATCGCCCTTGTTGCCACCAACGGTGGCAGCATCAAAGACTACGAAGGGTTAGATCAATCCGCGAAACCACAGTTGCCGTTAGTGGCCATTAATACGACGGCAGGTACTGCCAGTGAAATGACGCGCTTCTGTATCATTACCGACGAAGCCCGCCACATTAAAATGGCGATTGTCGATAAACACACCACGCCTTTGCTGTCGGTCAACGACCCTGAGTTAATGCTGAAAAAGCCTGCGAGCCTAACTGCCGCAACAGGTATGGATGCACTGACTCACGCGGTTGAAGCCTATGTGTCTATTGCAGCGAACCCGATCACCGACGCCTGTGCGATCAAGGCTATGGAATTGATTCAAGCTAACTTAGTCAACGCAGTTGAAAACGGTCAAGACATCAACGCCCGTGAACAAATGGCCTACGCCCAGTTCTTAGCAGGTATGGCGTTTAACAATGCCAGCTTAGGTTATGTGCATGCGATGGCGCACCAATTAGGCGGTTTCTACGATCTGCCCCACGGCGTGTGTAACGCTCTGCTGCTGCCACATGTGCAGGAATACAACGCCCAGGTCGTCCCTGCTCGCTTAAAAGACATTGCCAAGGCTATGGGTGTCGATGTGTCTGCGATGACAGATGAGCAAGGTGCTAGTGCGGCGATAGCGGCAATCAAAAAACTGTCTGTTGCGGTTAAGATCCCAGAAAACCTGACCTTGTTAGGCGTGAAAGCGGAAGATATTCCAACACTTGCGGATAACGCGTTAAAAGATGCCTGTGGATTCACCAATCCAAAACAAGCGACCCATGCGGAGATCTGTCAGATCTTCACTAATGCGCTGTAATTGTGCGCAGTAATCGCCATACCTTACCAATCGCAAGTTATCGCACTGTAATCGTGCGCTAACTTGCTGGATAACGACTTATTGTCCTGCTAGTGCGTAAACACGACTTCATCCTCCAATGAATTCGTTTTAGGCTCCAATAGTGCACAGATTATTGCTGCACTATTGGGGCCTTTTTTACACCTGTATCAACAAGATGGTGAGGTAAGTTACTATCTTAAAAATTGAGTAACAAAAACCAACATAAAACTCAGTGTCTATGCACCTTTGCACTGACAAAACACTCACAAATCAGCATATTCAAGAAGAAAGGATCTGAACCTAAAATATTCATAGCAAAATGATATAAAAAACGTGATCTCTGTGGGTTACAGACTGTTACAGATCCGATAAGATGGCCCCAGTTCGCTTTTTCCCTGCAAAAGATGAAGCCAGCTGAGAGGCCCGTTCTAACGAATGGGCCTCTGTCCATTCTGCCTTCTGCGTTTCCTCTGCAACAACTTATGCTGCCACTTAATCGTATTGCGCCCACCAAAGCCTAATTAACCTATTTACTCCGCTGTTCGCTCTTTTTATCAATAAGACTTACTGACGACCAAGTTGTTGCTTTATTAATCAGTAATTCAGCAAAAGCGAAACTTCACCCAAAACTGAGATCTAGCACAAAGTTATTGGCATAAAACTCATGCTAAATAGAGACATGACAGATTAAGTAAATGGTTAATTTTCATGCAGTAACTATCCTTCTCCGTCAAAAAACATCAAGGCTATATAGACTTAATTAATGATTGACCGAATTCAAAAACGATGCCTATGATGGCAACAATATCCTCGAACAGGTAGGTACGCTATGACTGCAATCACCCATGTATATAACTACACAGTTAGATGTCCACATTACAAAGATCCTGAACATCCCGTTACTTGGTTAAATCATATTGAAATGAACCAGTCCTGTGAGATCGCGTTAAATCGCATCACTAAATGGCACGAGCTTTCTGGGGAAAAAACCTTCGAAACGAATAAGTTTGTGGTTCGTAAAGCCGAAAATGAAGACGCTTACTTCTCAATGCAGAGTGACAGACTCAAAAATGACGGCCATGCCTTAGTCACCTTTAAAATCTTTTTAGACGATTGCTGTGACGATGCGGCGCCAGAAGAAATCATGCAGCACCTGATTGAAGACTATCAACAACGCTTAGCCAAACTCGAATAATCTTTGCAGTATTATTTAGCGACCTTAGACGCCAGTGCGCAAAACGCCACTGGCGTTTTTATTTGTCGAGTTCGATAACTCAACCCACGACGTCATTTAATGCTCTTAGTTTCACTCACTCGGTTGATACTCGAACAGAAGCATTGCAACAGCGACTCAGCAGATAATGTCGCCATAGCGTGATTCAGCTCAAGATCTGTTATATTGTCCCGAATGTCATTTAGCACAGTAAAAATGGCAAGGCCCAGTAAATTGAGTTACGAACTTAAATTGAGGATTGGCATCACAATGAATAAAGCGACGCTCATTATTATTCCTTTATTACTCGCTACATCCGCCTGTGCGGATTTAAAGGACGCAGGCCGTGCCATCGGCACAACGACTAAAGAAGTCACCACTGAGATAGGCCACGCGACTCGAGACACGACAAAAGCCATAGGTCATGCTTCACGGGATGCGGTCAAATCGGTAAAAGAGGATTTAACCAAAGACTAATGACAGTGACGCCTAGGCGTCACTGCTCATTTTAAGCATCTTATACATTTAAGCATCACGCATTTTAAGCGCCACGCCCCTTAAGCCGCATTCGCCCGAATACCATGGGGCACAGGCAATCCTTGGGCATTAACATGCACAAACACCATCTTATCTATGCTCACCACTGGCGCCTGCGTCATCTTATTGCGTACTTGACAGCTGACAGTAATCGAGCTGTGGCCGAGACTCACGAGCTCCAGACCAAACTCAATCACATCTCCTTGATGCGCTGGCGTCATAAAGTTGATTTCAGAAATCAGCTTAGTCACATGACTGGTGCTCTTCATCTGGCAGGCAGCAAAAATAGCGGCTTCCTCATCTATCCAGCTGAGCAACTGACCGCCAAACAAGGTATTTGCTGGATTTAAATGTTCAGGTTTAACTAAACGGCGACTGTAATATTTCATGGCGGTGACCTCAATGTGAATGCCAACAATCAGCTTTAATACTCTATAACTTCCCACTGTATTCAGAGCATTTTTCAGGCCACAATTGATCGCCATTAAATAACAATGAGATAGCAATAAGCTGCTGTAAAATAATCCGATTATTGCACCAAGTCGCATCAGAGTTGCACCATATTAATCAGCGCAATAGTGAACCAATAAGCAAAAAAATAGCGACTCATAGAGTCGCCAAGCTAAGGCAAGCAAAAACTTACTGGGTAGGAAGTTAAGTCACAAGGTTTGACTTAAAAACCCGCGCAGCACATGTAGGCGAACTGCACGGGGACAACAGCTGCAAAGCAGCTAAACACAGGTTTACGGGTAACACTCTTTCACACTCGAAATTTAAGTCGCAAGCTCGGTAACTCATCACAGTCCGCCTTGCCCTTTACTTCGAGTTTTACCACCACGCCTCACCACAAACATCAGCATAAGGCGTGCTAAGGATTGATCCACAATCACAATGGATCATCCTAAGCGCTGCTTACTGCTTAAAACTGCTCTTCTTCGGTAGACCCAGTCAGTGCAGTCACTGAAGAATGGCCACCTTGAATAACCGTAGTCACTTGGTCGAAATAACCTGTGCCCACTTCCTGTTGATGCGCGACGAAGGTGTAACCTTTCTTCGCTGCAGCAAACTCAACTTCTTGAACTTTTTCAACATAATGCTTCATGCCTTCGCCACGAGCATAATCGTAAGCGAGGTCGAACATGTTGTACCACATGTTGTGGATACCGGCTAACGTGATGAACTGGTACTTGTAGCCCATGTCTGACAATGCTTGTTGGAAGCGCGCGATAGTGGCGTCGTCCAGATTTTTCTTCCAATTGAATGAAGGCGAGCAGTTATAAGCAAGCAGTTGATCTGGGTATTGGGCATGAATCGCTTCAGCAAAAATACGCGCTTCTTCCAAATCAGGTTTGGCGGTTTCACACCAAATCAAATCCGCATACGGGGCATAGGCCAGACCACGAGAAATCGCTTGGTCAAGACCGGCTTTCACACGGTAGAAACCCTCATTGGTACGCTCGCCAGTCACGAAATCACGGTCGTATGGATCGCAATCTGAAGTTAACAAATCGGCCGCGTTAGCATCGGTACGGGCGATAACCAGTGTATCGACACCGCTCACGTCCGCCGCTAAACGTGCAGCAACCAACTTTTGAACCGCTTCTTGGGTTGGCACTAATACTTTGCCGCCCATGTGACCACATTTTTTCACTGAAGCTAACTGATCTTCAAAGTGAACGCCGGCAGCGCCCGCGTCGATCATCGACTTCATCAGTTCGAAGGCATTTAATACGCCGCCAAAGCCCGCTTCTGCGTCAGCAATAATTGGCAGAAAGTAATCAACAAATTTTTCATCTTCTGGATTAACGCCATTGCCCCACTGAATTTGGTCGGCGCGACGGAATGAGTTATTGATGCGTGACACCACAGCTGGCACTGAGTTGGCTGGGTATAAAGATTGATCTGGGTACATAGTACCGGCTAAGTTAGCATCGGCTGCCACTTGCCAACCTGAAAGGTAAATCGCTTCGATACCCGCTTTCGCCTGTTGTACCGCTTGACCACCCGTTAACGCACCCAGTGAATTCACATAGCCTTTTTTAGCGCCACCGTTAACCAATTCCCATAACTTCGCAGCACCGCGCTTAGCGATAGTATTCTCAGGCACGATTGAACCGCGAAGCGCAACCACTTCTTCTGCGGTATAAGGACGACGCACGTGTTTCCAACGTGGGTTTTCAGCCCAATCTCGCTTGATTGCATCAATCTGTTCTTGACGTGAAGTCTGAGTCGTTGCCTTAGTCATAGTGTCGCTCCTTTATCTTTGATGTTGTAGCTATCATGAAACTGCCCCCCAGTTTCACTCTGCTAAATTGTTTGGTTGGCGGTAGCCCCGCCACAGCTAAATCTGATTGATATAAAACGGTTCAAGTAAATGAGTTCATCCTAGGCTGTCAGCATTTCGTAACCGGGTAAGGTTAAGAAATCGACCAACTCGTCGGAAGTGGTAATGTCTTCGAGCAATACCGCCGCTTGGGTGAATTTGCCATGGGTGAATCTGTCGCTACCCACTTCTTTTTTCACGTTCGACAGCTCTTCAACCAACATGTCTTTAAAGAGTTGCTTGGTCACGAGTTTGCCGTTTGACAGCGACTTACCATGTTGGATCCATTGCCAAATTGATGCTCTAGAAATCTCTGCCGTAGCTGCATCTTCCATTAAGCCGTAAATAGGTACACAACCGTTGCCGCTGATCCACGCCTCTAAATACTGCAGGGCGATACGAATGTTCAGACGCATCCCTTGTTCAGTGCGCTCACCATCGCAGGTTTTAAGTAACTCACTAGCCAGAATTGGCGCGTCTACATCACGGGTAATATGTAATTGATTACAGTGATCTTGGCCTATGTATTCGTTGAAAATCCCCATAGCGGTGTCGGCAAGGCCAGGGTGCGCGACCCAAGTGCCATCGTGACCGTTACGCGCCTCAAGCTCTTTATCCTTACGCACCCGCTGCAATACGGCTTCGTTCTGAGCAGGATCTTTAGCAGGAATAAAGGCTGCCATGCCGCCCATCGCTAAGGCACCGCGTTTGTGGCAGGTCTTAATCAAGAGTCTTGAATAAGCGCTTAAGAAAGGCGTATCCATAGTGACGGCTTGGCGATCCGGTAAGACTCGGTCGCTATGACGTTTTAATGTTTTGATATAGCTGAAGATGTAATCCCAACGACCACAGTTCAGTGCGACGATATTGGAACGTAGTTCATAGAGAATTTCGTCCATTTCGAACACGGCAGGCAAAGTCTCAATCAAGCAAGTACATTTAATCGTGCCCGCTTGCAGACAAAACCTTTCCTCAACAAAAGCAAACACTTTTGCCCACCAGCGCGCTTCAATATGACTTTCTAACTTAGGAATATAAAAATATGGACCACTGCCCTTGGCCAAAAGTTGGCGATAGTTGTGGTAGAAATACAGTGCGAAATCAAACAGTGAGCCAGGAATCGCTTTGCCATTAAACTGTACGTGTTTTTCTTTAAGGTGCAGACCACGAACGCGGCAGATAAGCACTGCCGGATTTGGTCCTAATTTATAGTGCTTACCCGTGTCCGGTGCTGTGTACTCAATATCACCACGCACGGCATCACGTAGATTGATTTGACCTTCGACGACTTTTTCCCAGCTTGGTGCTAAGGAATCTTCAAAGTCGGCCATAAACACTTTGGCGTTGGCGTTGAGTGCGTTAATCACCATTTTACGTTCAACGGGACCTGTGATTTCCACGCGGCGATCAAGCAAGTCATCGGGAATACCGCGAATCTGCCATGCACCATCACGGATAGCGCGGGTTTCAGGCAGAAAGTCAGGTAATGTTCCTTTATCAATACGTGCTTGTTTATCTTTACGTTTAGCGAGTAAGGCGGGTACTTCGTCGGCAAACTCACGACAAAGGGATTCGAGTAAGGCGACAGCCCCTTCGGTAAATATGACTTCTTGGCCTGGAATGTCACGACCCACAATATTAAGCGTGGCGTTTGCTGTAGCTTTACCCAGTGTCGAATTCAATTGCTGTTCACTCAAAGTGTGTTCCGTCATCTTGATGCCCTCCCAAGAGGCTCCACTATCACAGGCTTAACGCTGACATATAAAGCAGTAGCATCCCCAATCACCGCTGCTTATAAACTCACCAAAAAACCATCAAATGTTTGTTTCGAACTAAAACTTACCGACAAACGTTTGTATTTGCAACAGTCCAAGATTGACAAAAACATGCATTAACCTAAGTAAAAACCATGCTAAAATTGGTCTGACCAAGCAATAAAACAAACAACAAATAACTGATAAATATGTAATTAAACATTTTAATCACATATGACAATTGCAGTTAAATGAAACTTGTAAGACAACTTTACCAATCAATACGCAAAGTAATTAATTACGTAATTAAATAACTAATAGTAAATTTATTATTACATCATTTTTACTCTATTAGACCTAAGTAGAAAATGCTCAATGTTTTGAACTAACCTAGAGGTAAGTCAGATAAATTCATATAAATCATAATGATAAAGACTGTTGCTATTGCCACAAATTAAAACGACCGTTTCATTTTGACGTTTACGTAAACGAAACAAGTATCATGTGCGATTCAAACTAAGTACCAGGTTGCGTTTCCCGATCAACAAGGTGGGATGTGATGGTTAACTCAAAAAATAAATCACTTTTTTATAAAAAAAATGAAACAAATTTGACATTACAGCGGGATGGAACTTAGACGCGACTTTTTATGAAGCTTTTCTCCTGCGAGAACCCATACCTTACTTCCTCAAATACATGCCTTTTCATAACACTTATTCGCAGCACTGCACATTTCAACCACGACATCTGAAACATATGTTGCCAACTTAAATGCAAATCATTACTATTCGCGACCTATTTATTTGGGGGAACCATTAATGAAATCATTTCGTTTGTCACTAACTGCACTCGCCTGCCTTTCCGTTTTATCGCAAACTGCATCCGCCGAAGCTAACTCGGTATCAGCAAATACTGAAGCCAACGTTGAGCGCATCACGGTTTATGGCAGACAAAACTCAGTGGTGAAAAATTCAGGGCTAGCGACTAAATCCGACATGTCTCTCATGGAAACCCCTGCAGCTGTAGTGATTGTTGACCAAGAACTGATCGAAACCCAAGGTACAGATAATCTGCAAGACTTGATCCGTAACATCAGTGGTGTGACTCAAGCGGGTAATAACTATGGCATTGGTGACAACATAGTCATCCGTGGTTTAGGCGCAAATTACACCTATGACGGTATGTATGGCGGTGCTGGCCTTGGTAACACTTTCAACCCCACGCGCTCTTTAACCAACGTTGAATCCGTAGAAGTATTAAAAGGCCCAGCGACTGGACTCTATGGCATGGGGAGTGCTGGCGGCGTCATCAATTTAATTGAGAAAAAACCGCAATTCGAGTCAAAAAACAAATTTACCGCCGAAGTTGGGCAATGGGATACCTACTCCCTTGCTCTGGATAGCACGGGCGGCCTGAGCGATGATGTCGCCTACCGTTTAGTGGCAAAATCCGGCCGCAGTGATGGCTATCGCGATATAGGTACAGACAGAGACGAAATCTATGGCGCCTTGAAATGGGTATTAAGTGATAGCCAAGATGCAATGCTTTCAGGTGCTTACATTAAAGATGCTATTGCCGTTGACTCTATTGGCCACCCAATTCGGATTTACAATGCAGAATCTGTCGGCGGTAAGAGCGCGGGCGAGGTCACGTGGCAAGATTTGATCAACGATCCAAGTGGTAAGGGTCTACAACTCACCGATGCA
This sequence comes from Shewanella sp. SM71, assembly GCF_025653905.1. Lineage (NCBI taxonomy): Bacteria > Pseudomonadati > Pseudomonadota > Gammaproteobacteria > Alteromonadales > Shewanellaceae > Shewanella > Shewanella sp. SM71. Next base: position 276,410 of record NZ_JAKKRW010000001.1, on the reverse strand, counting down.
CAGCGTCAGCAGTTAGCGGCCTCGTTATCTGGCGCTGACGGCTTAACCCCCTATTCGTTTGGTGATGCAGGGCTGATTTCGCCAATGGCGAAGGACAATGAAGGCGAAGAGTTAAGATTTAAACTGACCCATAATATTTACTTCAACGATAATCTTTTTCTTAATCAGCAGTTGCAGTATCGCGACTACACGTCAGGTTTCGCCCGCCAAACTGGCGCCTATAACTACGTCTATTGGAAACAAGACAAAAACCCGATCAATACCGATCCTCGCGCGCCATTAGTTGAAAACGGCGTACTTTATCCTTTTGCTGCAAGACGTCAGGAATACCGTAAAGTGGATGCCGACGAGACTTCGTGGCAGTACTTTGCCGATCTACGTTATGATTTCCAAATTGGCAATATAGACAATGAATTATTGGTCAATGCCAACTATGAAGACCGTAATATTCGCTTCCAGCAATATTCTATCTACGATGCCGATCAAATCTTTAAAAACAAAGATGGCAAAATCATTTACCAAGGTTCCTTGCCTTATATTTACGACATCCGCAATCCTAATTGGGGCACAGGTAAGTTCGAGGACTATGACCCACTCAAAACCGCTAACTATGATAAAAAAGTCAGTGCTTGGGGCGTAGGCTTACAACATGTCAGTTATCTGCCATACGGCTTTACCACACGTATTGGTGTTGCCTTTAATGAAATTAAACAAGCCTATGAGCACTTTGGTGTTGATCCACGCTATAGCACTAGCCAATCCCAAGCGACACCAGAAGCCGATACCACAGATAACGGTATGACCTATAACCTAGGGTTAACCTACATGCCGATTGAGGATTTATCATTTTTCATCAACCATTCTAAAGGGCGTACCGCCTACAGTGTACTTGATGCGGTAAAAGATAATGCTACCGACCGAGATGATTCAGAATCAATTAGCAATGATCTAGGTATGCGCTTTAAAGCATTTGAGGATCAATTGCTTGGCTCACTGGTATTCTTTAAAAGCTCGCGTACTAATGTCGCCTATAACAACCCTGATTATACCAATGGCATATTAACCCCTAATATTCCCGTGTATTTTTACGATGGTAGCGAAGATACTCAGGGGGTCGAACTCGATCTCAATGCCCACCTGAATGATCAATGGCGCGTTAACCTTAATGGCATGTACCAAGATGCAAGGGATAAACAAAATCCAAATACTTTAACCTACAATAGCCGACAAAAAGGCGTACCTTATGTCACTGCCAGTGCTTGGGTTACCTATGGCGCCGATTGGTTTAGCTTATCAAGCCCACTCGAATTAAGCCTTGGTGCTAAATTTGTCGATGATCGCAGCACGCACTCAAGCTCATTTGGTATTCCAGACGGTTACGTGCCTAGTTATACCGTCGTTGACTCGGCGGTGAGCTACAACGCGGATTCTTGGAAAATCCAGTTAAACATCAATAACCTTTTCAATAAAGACTATTACAGTAAAGCCATGTTCCTCGGTGGTATGCCGGGTGAAGAACGCAACGTCAAACTGCAATACAGCTATAGCTTTTAATACCTAAACATCAGCGTTAAATTTGATGTTGTAAACCAATAAAAAAGAGAGCATTTATGCTCTCTTTTTATATCCAAATCAGAGTGACAACATTAGCTCACATTCTCCCTATCGCCACGCATGAGGGATTCCAACTCTGCCTTACCCTTATTCGATAGATTGATTAACGTCGCTAAATCATTTTGATGAGCCGCACTCGCAATCACCAGTTTCTTATCATGTTCAGCAAAAATTTTTACCCGCTCGTTGGCTTGTACCTGCGATAAACCTAGACCTTGGAGAATCTTCTCACTGGCCGATAGCGCCGAACCAAAGGTCTCACGAAACACATCCGTCACCCCAAGGCTCATCAAACGATAAGCATGGTTACGGTCCCTCGCCCGCGCGACAATGTTGATATGGGGAAAATGCGTTTTCACTTGCAGAGCAATTTCAATGGAATCCTCAACACTGTCCACGGCAAGCAATAGTAATCTAGACCGAGCAATCCCCGCCGACATCAACATGTCTAAGCGTCTGGCATCACCAAAATACACTTCACCACCGTATTTACGAATAACATCCACATGACTCGCATCCTTATCCAAGGCGACAAAAGGGATACCTGATGAGGCCAAAATACGCCCCGTGATCTGGCCTACTCGACCAAATCCAGCAATCACCACTTCAGATTCGGTGACATTAATCGTATCTGGCAGACGAGTATCCACCACTTTGGCTTTAGTTGCTCGGAACAAAGTAAACAATAGAGGTGTTACTGCCATAGACAAACCAATAGCAAGCACAAGGACTTGCGCAATTTTATCGCCGACAATACCAGATAGCTGCGCCTGAGATAACAGCACAAAGGCAAATTCGCCCCCTTCAGCAAGGATCAAACCTAGTGCAATACTAGGCCGCCATTTGTGGTGCCGAATGCGACCCAACACCATAAGCACAAAGGTTTTAATCAGCAACATAGCCATTAAAATGCCCAGAATAAGTAACGGATCAGATATCAATAATTTCAAATCCATACTCATACCGACAGCCATGAAAAACAGCCCAAGCAATAAGCCTTTAAAAGGTTCTATATCAGTTTCGAGCTGGTGCCGATAACTTGAGTTAGCGAGCATAATACCCGCCAAAAATGCCCCCATACCCGCGGAAAGTCCCAACCACTCCATTAACTCAGCGCTACCCATGACCAACAATAATGCAAAAGCGGTGAGCACTTCACGCACCCCACTGCTTGCCACTAGTTTAAGGAATTTAGGCAGTAAATATTTCCCCACTAACACAAAACCAACGAGCGCAAGACACGTCCAGTACCAAGGCACCGCATGATGTTCAATCTGAGCAGAATTGGGCGCCAAATATGCTGTCAGCAGCAACATAGGGATAACCGCAAGATCTTGCATTAACAAGACCCCAAAAGCATCACGTCCAAGTGGGGTTGTGAGCAACCTATGCTCACTCATTAACTGCACGGCAAAGGCTGTCGATGATAAAGATAGCGCGGCACCAACCACTAAAGCCGCCTCAATAGACAAGCCAAAGCCCCAAGCCAAACCTCCAATCGCAGCCCATGACAACAACAGCTGACCACTGCCTAAACCAAAGATAGCACTGCGAAGTTCCCATAATTTACTTGGATTCAATTCGAGTCCAAGTACAAACAGCATAAGTACCACACCTAACTCGGCAAAATGCAACACGGCTGCAGGATCAGAAACCAACGCCATACCACCTGGGCCTAAAATAATCCCTGCGGCCAAATAGGAAAGAATAGGGCCAGCACCAAAACGTTTACCCAAGGGAACAAAAATAACCGCCGCCAATAAAAATAGCAGCACCGACGTGAGTAAACTCGACTGTTCCATGAAGGCTCCAACGGAAAAAGGAATGCGCATTGTTCTATGTAAGGACCCAGCAATAGCTAGGCAATTATCAGCTATGATATCCCATTTATTTATTAACAAGGTCAAGGCAATTCATTAAAAATGAGAAATTTTTGATACGAAAAACACTTAAGCGTGGGGGAAATCAACTGGAGCAACAAAGCAAAGTAAAAGAGCGCTTAGAGACACCTTAGACTGTTATTGCATTTTAGTGAGTGGCTGCAAAATAAAAAACGAGCAATAAACTAAGGAAGGATAAAACCAGTAAGGGCCTAGCAACTCTGAATGAGACTAAATGCTCACTCGACTTACATTACACAGAGGGCGATGCAATATGACGCCGTAAATCAGTTGCCTGCTTGTCACATTTTAATATGTCAGAATAGCGTACTACGGTGTTGCGGCCATTGGCCTTAGCGGTATAGAGCGCCATGTCGGCTCGGTGAAATAATGGATCCAAACTCAGATCATCAGCCATTAAACCGCTCACGCCAAAACTCGCCGTTATGACGAACTTATGCCCTGAATGTTGGGTATCAATGGCCTCGATACGGGCTCGGCACTGCTCCGCCACTTCCATGCCTTTATCTTCATCGGCATAAGGTAATAAAATCGCAAACTCCTCACCGCCGATACGAGCAAAAACATCACCATTTCGGATATGGGATTTAAGGGAGTCAACCACCTTTTTAAGCGCCCAATCGCCAGTTCCATGACCAAAAGAATCGTTGATGCGTTTGAAGAAATCTAAATCGAATAAAATGACACAGAAATCCCCGCTACGCGCCGTGGCTTGCACAAAAAGGTTTTCTCCCAACTCTTGCCCTGCACCACGATTCAATATGCCTGTTAAGGCATCCATTCTCGCCATACGCATAAACTTACGTTTCTGCATCTGACCTACGACTAACAAAATCCCAAGGAAGAACAGCCCACCCACTAGAATAGTGATAAACATCAGCATATTGGTGTATTCCCGCTCTTTTACCATTTGCTGAGCGATGTAAAGTTCACGCTCTTTATTGAGTAAATTGATTTCACGCGACTGTTCATCAGCATTAAACTTAGCCGCCTGATAAGCGAGGGTTTTCATTCTAGATTGGTCAAAAATCAATTGATTATAATATTGTTCTTTTCTTGTGTATTCATAGGCTTGCTCAAATTGTTTATCCGCCGCCATCAGTTCGGCAAATACCTTATATGCAATATGCTTATGTTCGATGTAGCTATTATCATCGAGAAATGAAAGCACTTTAACGGCGTGACTTTTCGCTTGAACCTGCTCATCCATGGCAAAGTAATTCTCGGCAAGTAGTGCATGTACATGGCTAATTTCTAAATGAAATTGAAAAGCTTCATACCCTTTTAAAGCTAATAGCAGAATCGCTCTCGCGCCTAAAAAGTCGCCCCGCTCCTGCAAAACCATAGCTTTGCCTTTCATCGACATAGTCGCCAGAAGGGGGAATTGCTTCGCATCACAGTATTGACGGCTATCTTCGAAGGCATCGAAGGCGTCGGGATTTTTCACGCCGAGTAAATAAATAGCGCGCAGCAATTTGGCATGGCAAATATCGCGGACATCGGTTTCCTTTGCGAGTTGTAGCACCTTATTGGCATAAAGGCCCATATCGCTATAAGCATCCATTTCGGAATAAATATTGGCAATTCTTAAATATGAGTGCCGTTTAATCGTGACATCATCAATATTCACCACTAGGGCTAATGCTTGAGCGACTGCAGCCAAGGCTTTGTCATAGTCACGCATACCTATATATACCGTGGCTTTATAACTATAAACTGACGCCAATAAATCAGTATTTGTCACTAAGGTTTCGGCTTGGTGAAGATCATCTAACGCTTTAGTATATTCACCGATGAAAAAATAACCTATCGCTCTATCTATCCTCAGTCGTCCTTGTTGTATTGTAGTTAAACGACTGAATTCTTTCTCATATTCGGCAAGCTTTTTCTGCGCAGCACTAAGATCAGATTGCAGTAATACATCAAGCTCATTAAGTGCCTGATCAAAATCGAGAGAGTTAGCCATCAAAGCTGTCGAACACAAGGCGAAAATGGCTAATAGGGCACAACGTAACCGTTTCAAGATTAGTTAATTATTACCATGATTGACTAAAATAAATGTTTGATAATTTTGGTCGCCACTCAAAACTTTTAGTTTTGTCATATCCCCAGTCATTACAGCGCCAATTTCTTCATCAGTTAACCCATGGGCGCGCATTACGGCCTCAGGGTCCTGTTGATACGCTTCCATCAGTTGTGCATCTTGGCCTAACTGGGTAAAAAAATCGGATAATGCAGACATACCTTTCCTTATTTATATGGTGACTCCCGAATTCAGCTCAGAAGTACAGCATTCACAATTAGCCTAAATCTTCAGGTCTAATGCCTAATTTAGTTAAAATAGCATAGTTGTATTCGAGTTTTTTTGCTGGCGGGATCAGTAAGGTACTGATCGGAGATAAGTTTGCCTCGGGCAGCTTACTCAACGGCAAATACTCAATTCTAGGGGCTTGAACTGGCAGATTAGCAGCTTCGTAGATCACCACTTGATGATCTCGCGGATACCATTGATTCAGTTGTTCAACCAAAATCTGCAGCCTGTCACTCGTAGTATGAAACTGAGTTAAGGTATGTTCACCAGCAATCGCAATTTGCCATAACAATAAATGGGTTGTCGGATCGGGCACATGATTAAAAAACATAAACTGGCTAGCTTCAAAGCTTTGATGCCCAGAGCTGCCGGGGTCAATACCCAGATCAGCCCATAAACACGCCTCGGCCGAAATCCCCGGCTCCATCTTCGCTGAAAACCCTTCTGCCCTAGCCCGCGTAATCGCCATATGGGAAACACAGGCAAAGACTCCAGGATGACCATAGAGCGCACAAACGGTTTTTTTGCCAGCCTTCACGGCCTCCAATATAGAATTAACCATTTGTTCGTAGGTTTCTCGGCGATTTTTAACTTCACCATTTTGTGCATAAAACGGCTGTAAATTGATGACATTGGGATTAATGTTCTGGATCCAACGCTGCGAAAAACCATCGGGCAAGAGTGAAAACACGACATCAGCGTGCTCAATATAACTACGACTCATCACACTGATCTGTCCGGCCAGTTGTAAACCCGTACCTACGCAAACTAAAGAACCCAATGCATCTATCCCACTATTTTATTTCGAACACTGCAAACTTACGGCAAAAAAGCCACAGTACAAGAACACAATAAAAACATATCGGTAACTTTAATCTGATTTTAATGAGATTACTATGTTTATCGCCACACATACTGCCTATCGACTTGCTAACTAATTGCTTGGCTTTAAAGAAGAAATCGCTCACATTTACTCTTTTCCCAATCCAACCAACAGTAAACCTGTACGGCTCTGAAGCAGAAAATCATACTCATAGCCCCATATGACTTCAGCGAATAAATATCCTTAAAGATTGAGAACTAAAGCCAACATACTGGGTCGAAAAGTCACACAATTCGATCTATGACGGTTGCAAAGCCCGATTGCCCTTGTCATGAGGGGGAATGCTTGGGTATTATGGCCGCCAGATTTTCAGAAGTAGCGCATACAATGATCAATAAAAAGCAAAGTCTTACCCTACTGGGCGCTGTGGCGCTCTCTGTTTCACTCAGTGCCTGTAGCGTGTTCGATTGGTTGATTTATAAGCCCGATATTCCACAGGGCAACTACATGGAACCGCAACAAGTTGAAAAGTTGCGCATTGACATGACCAAAGAACAAGCCGAATACATTCTCGGCCGTCCGGTATTACGAGATAGTTTTGCTGACGATACTTGGTACTATGTGTATCACTACAAGAGTGGACGTGATGCCAGCATTACGCATAAAGAACTCATACTGCACTTTACGGGCGATAAACTTACCTCAGTGAAAGGCGATTATGAACTGAGCAAAGAATTTAGTACGCCGCTAGAACAAAGCAGCTTGCCAACAGGTAATAAAACTGAGCTAGTGCCACAAATTCCAGCACAGCGCGCCGATGAAAAGCCATTAGTTAAAGAAAATCAAGCTGAAGCGCAAGTTCAAAAACCAATTAAGTAATATCCTAAACTTTGCTTATGCTCTTCTCAGTCAATCAAATACAAAAAAGCGCCCAAGGGCGCTTTTTTATTGAGCTATGATGTCAATATTTAAGCTCGTCCACCCGTCACTTTATTCGCGCGGCCTTCATCTTTAGCTTTATCTGCTCGGCGACGACGCACATCCTTAGGATCAGCAATCAAAGGACGATAAATCTCAACCCTTTGCCCCGGTAAAATCACTTGGTCATGCTTAACCACATTACTAAACACACCGAGCTTAACCGTATCTAAATCGATCTCAGGAAAAAAGCTTACAATGTTACTTAAACGCACCACCTCAATCGCCGACGTGCCGGGATTCACATTCACCGAAATCACTTTTTGCTGTGTAGGCAAGGCATAAACCACATCAACTACAAACTTATCTGTCTCATTTGTCACTGTAAATCACCTTAGCGCGACTCGTAAATGCCGTCACCATTGATACCATAAGATCATTAAACACTTTACCAAAGGCCATATCGGCTAACGAACTTGAAAACTCAAAACTCAGCTCGAATTCTACCTTGCAGGCCTCTTCAGTCAGCTCAGTAAAACGCCACTGCCCCAATAAATGCTTAAAGGGCCCATTTTCCAATGTTAAATCAATACTCTTACCAGGAACCACTTGGTTGCGAGTCGTAAATGTCTTACGGATCCCCGCTTTACTCACATCAACAGATGCCAGCATAGTCTTGCCATCAAATTCTAAGACTTTTCCACCCACACAACCGGGTAAAAATTCCTTATACGACTCGACATCATTCACTAAGTCATACATTTGCATCGCACTAAAACGGACTAACACACTTCGAGAAATTTGCGGCATAGGACTTAGTACTCTTCACTAACGTATTCACAGCAACCTAAGCAAACTCAAACGCACGAAAATAACGCACGTGCAATAAACAACTTAGGCCAGCAATCAAAATTTGCACGGATTTTATCACGATACGTAAAAAACGCACCCCTTGTGCACTTAGGCTGATACTCAACACTCTAATCACGTTCAAAAAACCAGCAATAACACGATAGAGGCTTGAAATTAACTAAATAAACCCTTATATCAATACCAAATTGATTCACCGTGCGTATAATGGCGCCACTATGGTAAAGAAAAATTCAAGCAAAGCCGCGCCTGCGACTATCGCACGTAATAAGCGCGCAACCTTCGAATACCGTTTCGAAGAGAAAATGGAAGCCGGCCTATCCCTCATGGGATGGGAAGTTAAATCTATCCGTATGGGTAAAGTCAACTTGTCCGACTGTTACGTATTCCTGAAAAATGGCGAAGCCTTTATGCATGGCTGCACCATTATTCCCTTGAATACGGCATCGACACACGTTGTCTGCGATCCTCTACGTTTGAAAAAACTGCTACTCAGCCGTAAAGAGCTAGATAAACTAGCGGGCTTAGTTGAGCGCCAAGGCTACTCTATTATTCCTATATCAATGTACTGGCGTAAAGGTGCATGGGTAAAAGTGGAAATTGGCCTAGGTAAAGGTAAGAAAGATCACGATAAGCGCGAAGATACTAAAGCGCGTGAATGGGAAGTTGAAAAAGCCCGCGTGATGAAAAAAGAAAAAACGCACGGATAATGAACAAACGATTGAACTTGAAGCAAATGATGCTAGGTGATCATAGTGCTACGGGTTACAATCAAATTCTTGGGGGCGATTCTGGATTCGACAGGATTCACGAAACCCTGGGAGCATGCCGAGGGGCGGTTGGCCTCGTAAAAAGCCGCACAGTTATAGTTGCAAACGACGATAACTACGCTCTAGCAGCTTAGGCTAGCTAGCCATCTGACACAGGTCTCTCAAATGGGCGGTGTATACAGATGGTCATCTTACATTTGATAGCGAGGGAACTCCGTCCGGGGGTGAACCGCGAAATAGTACCGGACTCGCCCGATGAAATCCTGTCTTTCGGAGTTTATTCGGGTTAATTAAAAGAGAGACTAAGCATGTAGTGCCTTGGATGTAGGTGTTCTGGACGCGGGTTCAAGTCCCGCCGCCTCCACCAAATAAAACAAGGGCTTAGCGGAAACGCTAAGCCCTTTTTCTTTTCAGTGGCGACAAAATGGCGGCAGCGAAAACCTAGGCTTACTGTTTTATCTCCTTATCCCTCTGATAAATTCATTCTCTTAAATTATCAAAAATCATTTCAGTTTTTGATCGTCTTAAGTTGTTGATTATTCTTACTTAGATCTTTTTCAATATTTTCTCATCATTCATAAAAACCCCACGAAATCCACGTAAAACCCTATTAAATCAATACTTAGATGTTTTACACCATCACCAAACGCGCTGTATGGAACTGTAAAACAGTGAAATAAACCGCGATCATTTCAGATCTTTGATCCTTTAAAACCCCTAGGAATGGCGCTGGCTGCGCCTATGAACTGCAATAAACTAAAACTGAAAAAAAATTAACATACAAAGCGCGCAGGAGGGTGAGGAAGAGTGCGGATTTCGTGTCGTGGTTTCTCTGTTGCGCTGGTTTTCGTGGCGGAAATGGTCGGTGCTGGTGTTTGTGTGGCGATGATGTGATGACGTGGCCAACATAGTCGTCGGCATCTTTACTCGATATAGATGCGGGTGGCTTTGCTGCAGCAAACAAAAAGCCCAGCACTTTGGCTGGGCTTATGCGTGGAGCTTATGCGTTAACTTACTTTGTATGTGCCTGCGCTGCTGCCTGCTGTTACGTTAACATCGGCGTTGTCGGTGATTTCATCAATGACGGCTTTAGCAATGGCGGCGGCCATCTTGCCCACGAATGCGTGCTGGCCTTCGGTTACAAAGTCCTGTGCTTGTAGTTCGCTGATGATTTTCGCTTCTAATGATCCGCTGCTTAATGCCATTGGCCTTTCCCCTTATTTGCCTGCGCTAACTGTGGATGATCCGTCGCCATGTGGTGATCCCGTAAAGTGGCAGATATGGGCACAGGTGACAACGGGCGCACCGCCGTTTAGTTTGATGGTGTCGGCATCTTCGGTAATGTTCTTTGCTGTGATGCGCAAGTCCTTAGTGATAGTCATGGTCATTTGGCCCATGACTTCTGTTATCTGGTCTTCTAACACTTTGATGCGCTGATTAAGACATTCAATAGTGCTGTCTTTATCGGTCACGCTAAAGAAGTTGCCCGCGTCATCTATGTGCTGATAAACACCCTCGCGTGTTTGAGTGCGAGACTCACCCGCTTTGATGGCTGGAAGATCCCAGCCGAACGGCAACACACAACGGATGAATGGTTTATCTGGTCTGCCGTATGCAAAGGCGATTTCGACGATGGAACCAATAGCGGGTGGTTCGAGTCTGCCTGCTTTGTCGCCTGCTCCATTGAGTGGCAATGGTACGGCTTGCAATACTTTCGATTTGGTAGCGGTGCCGTGTTCGTCGAGCAGCTGCACGTCAACGGCATAGCGTGGGTAAAACGCATCGCTGCCGCGTTCGCCGTCTTCTGTTGGCAGCTCTGGCAAGGCGACGACTTTAGCCCAGCGCGGTAAGTGCAATTGCGCACTGAGTTCTGGGAATAATCGCAACACGATTTTTTTGATGATTTGTTCCATGTTTACCAGCTTATCGTCATGTTAGTGCCCTTAAACTCGACCTTGGCAATACGTGCGCCGTTGGCGGTGACGTTAGGGCGCAGTTTTGGCACGGCTGGAATGGTGGCGGTTTTACCTGCTTGCTGGTCTGTCATTAGGCTTTGTGGGATGGTGATGTCTTTACCTGCCCAAAACGAGTCTTGATAACTGCCTAAGTATATTTTGCCATTGCCCTGCTGTTGCCAGATAAAATCTGGCACTTTGTACGTGCGGCCAAGGTTGTCTAGCATCGCATAGCCTGAGGTATCACCATAAAAACAAGGGATGGCGGTATCTGCGTAAGGCTTATCTGGTAATACAAATTCAAGGCCCACTTGGGCTTTGATTTCGTCGCATACGTTGCGCAAGGTTGGGTGGCGCAATGTCACGCTTAAGTTGTTCGCTAATGCCGACGATAACTCCCGACAAAATACGGTATACAAGCCGTTAGCCGCTGGCATTATGCGCTCGATATAGCCGTAAAATACCCGTTCAATCATTTCACCCCAGCCCATTTCAAATGCGACAGGGGTAAAGCGTTCGGCGGATTTGTCGACGGTTAACTGACAAGTACCTGGTGATGATGCTTGCAACACTAGCCAGTAATCGCTTACTGCGACTTTCTGGCTACCGAGATAAGCTCGGGTGATAAATTTCGCGTTAGGCTCGGCCATTATGCTAACCCGTTATCGACTTTTTTGAGGAAGCCCATTAAGCCAGTGAGTTCAACTTCTGTCGCTGGCGGTGAGGTTTCATCTGCTAATACCGTGCCTTGGCCAGTGCTGCCCTGCTGCGCTGCTGCTACTTGCGGCGCGCGTTCTTCCTTTTTCTGCGGCACGCTGCGTACTTCGGCTAAGGTAAAACTCACGTTCCATTGGCGGGTGGTTTCTTGCTCCACCGCTTCAATTTTGCTGGCGAATTTGACTTGTTTAATGCCCAGTGCCGAGGCGGTTTTATTGCTAATTCGGTAAGTGGCGCGCGCGCCACCTTCCGTGGCTTCAGCCATTTTAAACAAGTTAGTTAACTGCGGTTCATCCATAAATGGGATAAAGCCCGACACGGCCAACATCTTAGCTTTAATGCCCGTTTCAGCAGCATCCGTGCTCGAACTTTGGCCGCTGGCGTCCTCAGTCGCCAGCTCTTGGCTGGCGGTGATCCGCAAAGACTTAAGGCTGATTGCAGTTGCGTTAAGAGTTAGCATGATCTAGACCTTAATATCCATGATCACGATATTGTGCGCGGTTGAGTTTATTTGACGCAATGTCACAGAACCATTAGTGTCAAGTGATACATAACATACATCTGATGTAACTAGATCAGTACTCATTGCAGGGAAGTTTCTAGACTTACTCGTTTTGGGTAATTTTAAAATTTCAGAAGCTTCCATTAAAGGAGTGCTATTTGAAAAAGAACCGCATATTTGCCACATACCATCTATAACTCGATAAGCTGCATCTGAGCTTACCCATCCATTTTTCAACCATCTTTTAGGTATTGTAGACCAATCATGTCTTATTCTAGCCATGTCAAATAATATGTGTTCAACAGCGTTTTTGGCTTTTAACTGATTTCCTAAACACGAAGGATGCATATTATCGCGTATTATTGGGTCATTCTCAGTACCCACTAATCGATAATCAGGAACTGGTTCAATTTGTGTGGTGCGAACATAAATATGACCTCTAGCAGATACGGTATACTGAGCCATAGCTCTATGGCCTGCACCGAATTCATATCTAGCGGTATCAACGCCAACATTATCCACTATAGCTTTTGGATACCATAGGCTCGGCTCAATAAATATTAGTCTTTTTTTATGAAATTCAATATATGAAATTATTGCGCTTAGAGTAGCTTCGCTATCTGCCATAGGGATATTTGCTTGTATGTCATTAGTCAGCCCTACCACAATTACATAATTACCCACATAGTTACTCAGACCATCATCTTGCATTCGTTCATATATCTCAGAAAGCTGTGTGCCTGCGACAGCTCTATTAACGATAGTGATGACGTTAGTGCCATCGGCCCCTACCATTACTTCTTTCACGTGTTTTTCAAACGCACCGTGAAAATCTGCGGCCATAGAATCACCGTATATCAGCATCTGTTCTTGCGTATTGAACCCTTTAAATGTTTTTGACTTTTGTGAAGACATACCTACAATTTCAATATTAATGTCAGAACCGCCCGATATTGCGATAAAACCAACTTCGCTAATATCGCCAATTTCTATAAACTCTTCATTTAAACGAGTTCCATTTATCGATACATAGCATGCCGAAATACTAACTCTTGTTACTGATATGACAGAGTTCTGTAATTCATAACTACTTAATTTATTTTGGAATGGATAGGACAGCTGTTCAACAGGGCTATCAACACCGTTAAAACGTCTATATTTTTGAATATTTGAAAAGTTTGTCAGCGGGTCTTTTGTTACCAAATAGTAACCACTGTTAGACTTAATGCAAACGCCTAAATCGTTTCCAGAAAAAACATCATTACGAACGTGCGCTGAAATAGTCTGACCAACTTCAATATTTGTAAAAAGCCCTGCTGTTTTACCATTGAAAGCTGATACCTTCTTACTATATCCATTATCGATGTAACTGATATCTGTAAAATTATCTGTCCCATTATCAAATTCATAAGCAAATAATTCAAACGGTGATAGATACTCTGTTACCCCATCTATATGGCTTGCTACAACTGCATTTTTAACCCCGCCCATAGCTGTGGCTTTATCATTTTTTACAGCCACAAAATCAAAATTCCTATTACGATAATGTAGATTTACATTGGTTTTAAATTCTGCTCCTCTATTTATCAGATAATCATCGTTATCTAACGAAATAGTTACATTCGCATCGGTGTAAATTTTTAAGCCATCAAAGTCGGCGGCGGTTATTCCATCAATCAAATAACGCGTATCACCACCAACTGATGGAAAAAATACTTCGCCGCACTGTGCTTTAGCTTTTCTTAGGGCGACAAGGTTATCAGCGCCATTTTTTTCTGGTCCACCGTCATAAAGTACGATTGACTTTAAGTCACTCTTTTGCTGTTTTTCTATCTTCTGGGCTATGCCGTTTGTGTTGCGTAAATCTTCCACTGTATCGGCGGCGGTTATGCGTGCCAGTTTAAACACGTAGTGGTTGCGACCGTTGACATCGATATAGTCGTCCATTTCACCGTTCGTCACTGTAAACGCGGTTTTTGGTGTCCATACGCTTTCGCTGGTGCCATCAAACCATGCGTCAACATACACAAACTGCGGATAGCTACTTAAGGTTAAAACCTGCTCTGCTTCCAGTGCTACGCGCAGGCCCGAGACATAACCCGCGCCAGCGGTCACTTTAAATGTATTGAGCGTTGAGCGTGGCACCACTTTAAAACCATCATCAATAAACCAGTCTTTGCCGTTCATGTCTGCGGCTAATTGGCGGGTCAGTTCGTCCATGCCGTTGAGGCGGGCTTCGAAGTCATATTGCCAAGTCGTTGGGTCAACGGTTATCCCTGTTAACTCCGAAATTCCACTGTACTCAATCACAAAGTTGCGGTTTAAGATGTTGCCCGCTGCACCTGGCACTGTGACTGTTTTTGACACGGTTGGCGTGTGGATAATGGCGATCAATGTTTGGTTAACTGATGAATACAGCCCTACCCAGTTGAAATCGAACGGGCCCGTTAAGCTATCAAGCACGGATGAATAGACCACGGCATTTTCATTAATCAAGCCCGTTTGCTGCACAATTTGCGTGTGCACACGTTGGCCAATTGGTGGTAATCCTTCATTGCGGTCAATCGGCGCGCTTGAGTCTTGCCCCGGCACGAAAGCAAAAATAAAGGTATCAATGTCTAACTGCTGGTTGTTTTGCGCTTTCAGTGCAAATAAACGTTCGCCTGCTAATGTGATCACTTGTGCCATGGTATGGGTTCCTTTGTCTTAGTTCTGTTTAATTTTTGCAACGTGGTAGCTAGAGTCGCAGTCCATCGTCATAAAGCGTTTTGCAGGTAACAGGTTGGTATTGACTGTTGCCACGTTAAAATTGTGTTGATGCTCAAATGTGTGCAGCGGTGCGATCAGCGGCATTTTTGAAATGGTGGTCAACTGATAGCGGCGCGTGGTGCGGCCGTATTGGCGGCAAATGTAATCAATTAGCTTTTGGCGGTTGCCAAAGTCGCTATCCAGCAACTGCAGATCAACTACATCCCAATCTGTTTGGCTGATGCGCTCATCTATGCCCACCCATGTCATGCCGAGTTTTTTAAACATATCGAGCCAACCGCTTTTACTGCCTGCGCCCTTGGCGAACGGCAAGGCGTATTTCACCCGAGTGCGGTACATGAGTTCGGTTTCACTGGGGATTTGCTCTATATCCCGCTCCCATGCCAATAAGTGCACAAATTCAAGCTCTGCGGTCATGGGGTCTAGCTGCTTAGCGGGGAATGCGAGCATATCGACAAAGCGCTGCCAAAAACGCACCGCGCCTTTGCGCAGTTTGTCTAACTCGCTGGCTGGACGTGCCAGCCAGTACGGCATTTTGGTGAGTGCTTCCCAGTCGATGTTGATGCTCGCGCTTTGTTTAGTGCTCATTGGTCGTTACCATTTTCAATGGTGAGCGTGCTTAAGCGCGGTACGTTGTTGGCGCTGGTGATATCGATTTGGTGCCAGTTGAGCGACTCGATACCCGCAAATTGGCGGTGTAACTCTTGGCCTAACTTACTAAAGCTAAAGCGGATAAAAGGTTCGGTGCGGGTGGCTGTGTAGTCGGTATTCTCGCGAAACGCGCAGCGGATAAAGTTTTCAATGTCGGCTAATAGCGTGACAACTTCGGCTTCTAATAAGTAGCTGTATGGGTAAACCGTGACGCCGACAGTGACATCAACACCTGCCATGGCGAGCACTAGCAGATCATCACCATGGCCGTGGTAGCCCTTGTCCATCACATATTGATTTAGATCGGCCAGCATGGCGGCTGATGGTTCACCCGTGTCTAATAAAATATAGGCGTTAGCTGTGCCCGGGCCTCGCGGTGCGTCGTGCTCAAAATAGACGTTATCGGTGTCCAGTCCTGCGCGTTCTGTCAGTATTGCGCGATAAACTGCGTCGATATGCCAAGGCGCGGCGGCGGTAAAGGCGTTGCGAGTGCGCAGCTTTAAGTCGTCGTTAGTTTCGCGGTCGCTGCCGAGTTCATCTAGCCATTCTGCTTCGTTGGTGACGCTGCCGATGCCAGTGACTGCCGTTGGTAAAATATGCAAATAGCCGGCGCCTAAGTTGTAGGCCGCGCCCGCGTTTTCGGCGATCACTGGCACTAATACGCTAAGGCTATTTTGCGGCAAGATCACATCTTCAACCGTTAGCACACGGTAAACCGTGCCGTTAATTGCGTCGGTTTGGATCACAGTGGCGGCGGGGATTAATAAACTTGGGCCACTGGATGCTGCGCGGTTAAAGCGTACTTTGCCTTTGGCTTTACTGTCTGTTTTGCGGGTTAAGTCGTGCTCCCATGCTTTGGCCTCGATAAAGCCATCGTCGTTAGCAGTGAGCAAAAACAGGTTGGGCAAGATCACCCCAATCAGCACTTTATTGACTATCCACGTTGCTGGCTTGGCAATAATGGCGGTGATCAAGCGCCAGAACGGCGAGTAAGGCGAGTCGTTTGCAATGATGCTGCCCTCGGCTTCAACGTCCTGCTTAAATAGCGCTTTCCAGCCTTCTTCCGTGGTCGGTATGCCTGCGGCTTCGACGATTTTGGCAAAGTCGATTGTTGGCACGTCGATTTTATCGGCCATTTAAAGTGCTCCACCTTGGGTTATTTGTGCGGTAACTGGTCCAAAGTCGATGGTGTCGGCAAATACCCACCATTGGCCGCTTGATGATTGTTCTATGCGAACCGTGCCCGGCATGATGCGCACATCGTCCTCGACCAATAACTTGAGTTTGATTTGTGTGTCGGCGGTAACTCCTGTGCCACGGTCGCTAATGAGTAAGTGCGCTAAGCCTGTGTCTAAAATGGCGTGCACTATGTCCTGCGCGATGGCGGCGCGGTCGGTTAAATAGCTGGGGTTTAAGCCCACATCTAACACCACGTCGCCGTGTTCTATGTGCAAATCGATATAGAGGCTCATGAGTGCATCTCGGCATAGGTTGCAAAGTTGGTGTCGACCTTTTGCGGGTAGATTTGAATTGCGCCGATATGAGTCGATTTGCTGTTGTTGGCGTTGGCGATTTGCTGGCTAACGCCGCCGCGCGTGAGGTTGGCTTGCACGGGTGAAATGGCGTCAACGCTGGGCATACTGCCTGCTGTGATGTTGCTGCTAATGTCGACACCTGGGATTAAATTGAGTTTGTCGATAATCCAATTGATGGTGTCGTTAAAGACGGATTTAACCCCGCCCCAAACGGTGTCGAAGATGCCGACAATGGATTGCACCCAGCCCCATTCGCCCATGGTGGCTTTGAGGTCGTCCCAGTAGTAAATCAGCGCGCCGACAGCAATCACGGCGGCGGCAATACCCGCGACAATCAGGCCGATAGGGTTGGCGTACATGGCGATATTAAGCGCCAACAATACTCCGCGCATGGTGGCTAAGCCGCTGGTAAACAGTGCACTTGCCCCTGTCCACGCCATCACGCCTAGGCCCCATGTGGTCATTGCCATTTTGCCCGCGCCCATCATCACAGTGAATAAGCCGCCAGCGGCCACGGCGGCAGCAAACGCAACACCGATATATCCAAGATGGCTGGTAATATTGGGAAACATATTGGTAAACCAGATCACCGATGTGCCCATGTCGGCAATCTTGCCAACAAAGCTATTAAACGCGGGTAAGATGGCGCTACCGATGGCAGCGCGGATCACGTACCAGCTTTGGGCGAGGCGTTCGCTTTGTGATGTCATAGCTTTCGCCATGTCTATAGCAGGATCTAATCCATTAACGCTTTTAAATCCTTGTATGGTGCTTTTAAGTCCGTCTAAGTTTTTCATCATATTGATGATCATTAGCGAGCCGTCACCTAAGCCAGCATCGTCAAGAAACTTCCTTCCTTGAATCCCTGACATGCCTTGCATCATGGGTTTTAATTTTTCAATTACATCAATCACTGGCAGTAAATTGCCTTTGCTGTCAGTGAGTTTTACGCCTAGTTTTTCTTGCGCCCCTGCTACACCTTCTAAAAAGTTTGTGTATTGGGTTACCGCATCGCCTTGCCCCATGGACTTATTAAGCGTTGCTAACACGGCAAATTGTTCTTCAAGTGCAACGCCTAGCGTTGAAGGTAATGAGTGCATGCCGTCAATCATGCCCTCTAGATCACTCATTTCTGTGCCAAGTGTCTTTTTAGCGTAAGCCGTCATGCCTGCGATTTGCGCAATAAATTTATCCTGCCCCATGGCATTGGCTTGGCCGCCATAGTTGCCATAGAGGGTTTTAAAATATTTGCTGGTAGTGTCAGCGTCTGACTTCATCGCCATAGCTAAAACGGCAGAACTTTTGGTAGCCGATGCCAGTACATGGTCTGGCATTTCGCCTAATACACCGCGCAATTTTGCGGCATGGTTAATGACATCAATGCTGGATTGACCAAACTGCAATGAAAAATCCATTGCTGTGTTAGTAATCTGTTTGAGTGCAGAGTCGGCAACGCCAACACCTTTGGCGTCACCTAATGCTTTGTCAATTTCTAACGCAGGTTGCAAGGCTTGGTATAACCCATAACCGCTGGCCGCGATGCCACCAATGCCGGAGGCCATTTGCATGGTTCCAGCTTGATAGTTGGACGCTAGACCGCTTAATCCTTGGCTGATTTTGGCAATCGGCCGAGTGATTTGGTCTATCAGTCCAATCGTGAACATTAGCGGTGCGGGTAAACTCATGCTATCCACTTCCCTTATTTGCCACTAAACGCCTTACAAATGGCGTTGGTGACAACGGCTTCTAGGTCTTCGCGCTGGCGTTTCATTAGCCAACATGCCCTTGCTAAACTCTGTTCATCGTCGCTTTCGTGCGGTAAAAAGTGGCGGCGGAAAATGAACATTTGTTCAAGCTGATTTGAGTCGATCGACTCAATCAGCTCTTCTATTTTTTTACGGTAATAGTCAGTTCAGGTGAGTATTCAGCCCGTAGTGCTGCGGCGACTTGCAATGGCGCACCAGGTGAATCTTCAAGTAACTTTTTAAACTGTTCTTTTTGGCTGTCATCAATCGTGCGCATCACAAAGTTATGTGATGCTGCTGATATCGTTCCGCGACTGATAGCATCGACATAATCACCGTGGGCTGTTGGTGTAACGTTGAACTTGAAATCTGTTCCTGCGATTGTTAACTCGATAGTGTTTTTCATGCTGCATCCTTATCTTTTCTGTTTGTTAAGAAGGTTTTTAGGTTTTCAAAGCCTTTTTCCATTTGCCGTTCCATGCGGTCGCCAAGCTCTTTTACGTCGTGCTTGGTTGCATAGGTTTCGGCAACGTGGGTTTTATGGTTGCTGAGTTCGGTGCGGGTTTTATGCGCCACGCTGTTTAGGTAGGCGATTAATGGCACCACTATGGTGAGGAATATGCCGATAAAGCCGACGATTACTAATAGCCAGTTTGTTAGCTGCTCCATGCGCTAGGCTCCTGCTTTTGTTGTGCTTGACGATGGATACAGATCGGCAGGCCTTGTCGGTACTCCGGTTGTTTGCGTTTGCCCTTGGCTGGCGAGCGTCATTAATTTTTCGCGGTTGTTGGCGTCTTTTGTTGAGCTCACCCAGTACGTGACTGCCCCTGTCACTAGCGGCAATAAGTTACCCGCCAGATAAACAATTAAGTCGCGATTTTCATTGGGGATAGGGAAGAAAAACAGCACGGCAATCAGTGCGGCCAGCATAGTCAATAAGGCGATAGTGAGCGCCGATGGCATCCAATGGTCTTTATGCACTTGGCGCGCGTTCTGGCGGTCGCTGAGTTCGGCTTTGTATTCATCTAGCGCAAGGCGTTGCAACTCTAAATGGCCTTGGCGAATTTGTTCGCGCTCTGCCATCGCCCACTCTTGCAATTTAAGCGCGGCGTTAGGGTCGCGTTGCAATGCGGCTGCTACGGCTTCCGGCGTGTTATCTGTGCCCAATGCGCCCGCAATTTGGCTGCCAATGCTGACGGCCAAACCGACAGGGCCACCCAGTAGCGGGGCGACTGCGCCAGCGATGCCGCCGACGGTGCTTGCTATATCTTTCCAGTTCATAAGATCCCCGCTTATAAATTTACGATGCGTTGTAACCAGCCAAAGCTGTACTTTTCTTGGCTTTCGTCATTGGCGGCTATATCGATACAAAAGCTAATCCTTTGGCCTCGAACAGCTTCAACGAGCACTTTTAGCCCCGCTTGTTTGCGCTGGCTTACATAGGTTTTTAAGGCCGCAATACTGCGGCTACCCATTACCCCGTCTTCGATTAAATCGGGATACAAGGTTTGGCGATTATTGAGCACGTTTAAGGCGCGTTGCAGGCTGCGGCCTGCGTTGCCTGCGCCTGAGTTAACCCCAAAATCGAACAACTGCTCGGTGAGTGCTTCGCTGATGACTTGGATATCATCCAGCTTTAACGGCGACCAATAGATGGCCTCGCAAATCATAAAGGCCAGCTCATAGGGCAAATCTTTCATCGCGCCTTTGTAGCCATACTGACGCGCGGTTTTTAGAGTGATTCCGTACATGGTTTCGCCGCCGCGATCCGTTGGGTCGTTGACGTAGCCGCCTTCACGTTCGATCAAGTCTTCAATCAAGTGGTTTTTAATTTGGCTCATGTCATTTCTCACTTAGGCTTTGGCACTCAGTGCACAGTTGCACGCCTTTTATTGCGCTGCGGCGGCCTTCTGGTATGTCGTTGCCACACTCGGCGCAGTCCGTTGCGCTTGGTGGTACTGGCTTGGCTGCTAGTGCTTTGCGGTGCTGCTCGAAGCGGTGCTCTGCGCGTAGCTGCTCACGGGTGACTAAATCCACTGCATCCATTCTCTATCTAGTCCTTACTGCTTGATGTTTTCGATTTCTTCAGGGCGCAGGTATGGCACGCCGTTGATATGCACAAAGTCAGGATCCGTTACATCAAACGGGATTTTGAACAAACTGGCTTGGCCGCCTTTTTTGTCGACGTCGAGCAAGTCGCTTAATTTGATGCGGCAGCCGAACGCTTCGACTTTCACTTCATCCTTAGCGGTTTTGCCATAAAACATCATGTCGAACACTTTCATGCCGCGCCAAGATCCTGCTGATTTAGCCTCGTTAGAGATCAGGTCAAATTGGCTGGCATTAACTGACAGTTCACCGCTGGCCGCGACGTCGCCGTCGACAAAACCATCCGGTATGCCGCTGGTTTGGCTGACCGCGCTGTTGTCGGTGATGGTTAAGGTGCAAGTGTCAACATGGATCATGGTGTCGCCCATGGTGACGTTAAAATTCATTCCAGATAAACGCATGGCGGCGACTCCTAGTTAGTGGACAGATCTAGCAAGATGTTGACGGTGATTTCTTTAGGGCTGTCGTACGGACGGATGATCATGTAAATGGTCACCGCTTTGTTACTTGTCCACACAATGGTGATGTCGCCATCGCGTGGCGGCTGAATATCACCTGGGAACTGCCTACCTAAAATCACCGTGCTTTTGCTCATGTTGCGCAGCGGCTTCATAAAGTGGGCTTTGTTTAACTCGATGCTGGCTGGCGTGGAGTTAAGCGCGCGATCAGCAATGCGGCGAATCGCTAAAATACGCACTTCGCGGCTGGCTTTGTGCACAGGGCGCAAATGCTCAATGTACTGATAATCACCGCCTGCGGCGTCGAGCGTTGTTCCGTCTCCCCAGTAGATGCCCTCTAGGTCTGGATACCACTGCGGCACGCTAAAGCGCGCATTGGCTAAGGTTTCGAGCGTGGCTAGCGTGAGCGGTTTTTCGGCGCTATCTACTGGCGCAACACCTAAGCCCATCACTGAGCCCGTGGCGACGCGCATTGGGCTGTCGGCAATGCTGACGGCACGATTGCATAAGCGGCCAGCGAGTACGCCGACGTTATTGCCATGCAGCTGCGGCACAGGGATGACCAAGTGCGCGGCAATACCCGCTTGCAGTCCCACCATTGCGGTTTCGTACTGCTGCCACGTTTGGGTGGCAACGTCGATACCCGCAACGGCGGCGAGGCCTGATACAAAGCGGCCGTGGCTGGCTTGTAGGCTGGCTAAGTAATCATGCTTGGCGCTTAGGTTTGCTGCGCTGATTGTGATGTCACAGAACACCACCATTTCAAAGCTTTGCACTTCGTTGGCGGCGGTGATGGCGTCGAATAGGTCTTCATCGGCGGCCAGTGGATACACAGCGGCGGTCCAGTTTTGTCCGGCATTAAGCTGGGCGGCTATCAACTGTTTACGCAAGGCGCTATCAGCAAAGTTCGCCTCGATATCGGTTTGCGCGCCAATACTAAATAGCTGGCTTTCTTCATCGACATGACCTGCACGTCCGATATAAAGGAAGTGGCGCTCGATGGCGTTAATGTCACCTTGGCCTTGATTGAGATTGTTAACTTGAACTTTACCTAGTGACATTTTTAGCCCCTTATGTCTTGTTTTTTAACGTTCCAGCCGAAGTTAATGCCTTGCATTACCCGCTTGAAAATCTTGTTTTGCTCAGCTTCTGTTGCACCTAGCGTGTTGCGTTTTGGCAATTTGATAGTCCATGTTTGGCTAGTGCTTTTGCTTGCATCATTTAGTTCGGTGATTAAAAAGCCTGCCTGTATGTAACTCAGGTTTGCGGTTATCCAACCTGCCGTGGCGCGAACGTATGCCCCGCGTTTTTTACGCTGGGTCGTTTCTTCTTTAGAGACTCGACGGCGCATACCTAATTTGACGAGGAAGCGCGCTTGATTTCTGGTCGCGTTACCTTTATCGAGGCCTTTTTTTGCTTCATAGCGCGCCATTGCTGCCGAATAGTCGGCTTTATTTCTGGTGATGCTCGCGCCCTGTGCGTGCATGTTGGCGATCACCCCTGTGGAGTAATTGCCTTTGCCCGGTATCGATGGTTGAAAATACACTTTTGCGGTTGGTTCATTGTCTTTTGGCTTACTAACCGCCATGTATTTAGGTAATGTCCTAAACATTTTGTCGCGCTGCTTTCCGCCTTTACGCTTGCGCTTAATTGGCTGCCACGGTGAACCGTCAGGATCCCTTTGCTGTTTTGCATTGGTTTTTGATTTGTTGCGCACGCTATCCGCGATACGCCACATTGCCCGAGCGCGTTTTTTTGGTGGCAGTGCTAACGCTGCCAATTGCAGTAAGGTGTCATCGAAGTGACTTACATTCACTTTGATGTTCATTGCTCACCCCGATTAATCAGATCAACCTGTTCAGCCCAGTTGATGGGGATATTTTCAAGGCGGTATTTTTTACCCATGTAAGGAATATTGCCTTGCTCATCTTCGACGATGCCTAAGTCATCCACTAAGTCGATGCTGATGATCATTTGGGCGTGGTCGTCGCTGATGATGTCGATATCAATAGCTGGCTCTGATAGGCCGTATTCTTCCTGCGGCCAGTCGTTGTCAGATAGCCATGCGGCTAAAATCGCTAAGATGGTGTACGGGTTAAATTTTGTGTGTGGTAAACGCTCAATAGCGATCACTGCACTGTGCCGCCATTTAGCGATATTGATGCCTTCGCCTAAGTCGTCTTGGATAATGTGCAGTTGGCCGTCTGTTTGCCATGCGTCGATATCGTTTGGCTTAACGTATGGTTTTAATGTGTTGAGTAAGTGCAATGTCAACGCGTTAAGTTGGCTCATAGCGAGTGCACTCCGGCACGGCCAAGGCCGAGCAATAGGCGCACGCCGCGGTTAGATTGCGCGAGGATCGCTTGTTGCTGGTCTACGTCTTGGGCTTTGTTGTTGCCCGCATCTTTTTGGTCGACGGCAGAAAAATAACCCAGCAAATCGGCATGGGAACGGGCGTACACAGCCCCGCGGTAAATGCTAATTTGCTGCGCACTAAAGTTAGGCGCCAGACTCGCGTCTAGGGTAAAGGGGACGTCCGTGTCAGTGCTTGCCTGCCCTACAAGGTTGCCTGTTACATAGTTACCTGTTACATAATGAAGAATTTGCTGCTGGATTTCGGCCACGCTGCGGTTGAGTGAGTCTTCAATGGCTTTTTCTGAAAAAAATTCAGGGATGCGGCGCAGTTCGCGAAATTCGCCTGTCGATAATTCGGGCCAGCCGCTAGCCGCATCGATAACGATGCTTGGCTCTGCTGGTGCTTGAAATCCGAATCCGCTCATTGCTGGCCTGCTCTCTGTTCAAAAGAGTAAGCCGCTCAAGGCTGTACTCTTTGCTTAAATTGGGTTCAGTGCGGTTAACGTCGACGTGGTTTTTAACAGTCACCCGTTAAACACTCGGTTAGCGCACTGGAGGGTTGGGAGTCGTTCCCGTGCGGCTTAGGTGCTTTTTAAGCTGTCATCAACAATGCCTTGGCTGGCAAAGTCTTCTAACGCCCTAAGTCGCATCGCTATCTTGTTACGTACCGTTTTTACTTGAGCATGCTTGTGCAAGCTTGCGGCCTTTTCGAGCAGTCGATCCGCTTGAGTAAGCCGCTCCACGTCACCGATGTGGCTTGGGGTAATGTCGCCGTTTGCTGCGCGTAGTAATGCGAGGCCCGCAAACTTGTAATATTTGGCGGTAACAGGTTCCGGCAGTTTCCAATCGTTGCGAACGCGCGTAAACACAGTGCCGAAATACGGCTCAATACTGCTGCCGTTTTCCGCTTGAGCCTCCGCCCAATCGAATACGGTGTCGGAAATAAAGCTCGGCCATTTGCGGCGAATGGTTTGCGGCATGGGTTGACCAAGTGCGATCGCTTTGAAGGCGTACTCGATACCACGCCCCAGATCGCCCACGTCAAATAGCCACACAGCGCAATAAGCAAAAATAGGGTTATCGCTAATTCCATCATTTGGTTTGCTCGCTTTCTCGGTTAAATACTCTTCGACGATTGGCAGCCATTTAGGCAGTAGTACGTCGCGTTTGTGGGCGATTTTGTCGGCCCGTCGTTCAAAGGCTTTGAGCCGCTTGAGGTCTGCATCTAACTCGATGAGTTGTAAATGCAGGCTGGGCGCGTGCTCGGCGTTGCCTGTTAGCTTTACTTTTTCGAGCTGCGTTTGGGCGCGGCGGCTTTCGCGCCACGCGAGGATGCGGGCGCCGCCGACGGCTTTTTTAGCTCTGCGGTCGCTTCTTTCAGTTCGGCCGCCACTTGGCCGAGATCGTCGGTGGTGTAGGCAAGCGAACTGGCGCTATCGTCTACAGCGCCAGCGGCGTTTTCTAAGTTGGTGGCGGCGGATTCAATATCACCGGCTGCGCTGCTTACCTTGTCGGCGGATTCGCTGACTTTATCGGCGGCATCAATGGCGGTTTCTGCAGCGTCACTCACAGTGGCGGCGCTGTCTTCGAGTTCTGCTGCGTGATCGATGATGCTGGTGATGTTGCCTTGTTCGTCAGTGGTGACGGTGGCTTGCGCGGTTTGGTCTGATTCGTCAGCGAGGTCAAATTGCCGATTCATTTTTTCAAAGAATTTCTCTTTTTCTTCTGCTGCATTACGGCCTTGCTCAATGGCGCCATCAACATCACAGCCGAGTAGATATGCAAGTAAGTGCAGCGCTTCGTTTTCTGGCGCTGGCGCGGCTGTTGTTTCATTAGCTGTTGGGCTTTGTTGGGCTTTTGCAGCCTCACGGCGCTTTTTAAAATTGGCGATGGCACTCATGGCAATGTCCTGCGTTGGTGTTCGGTGGAGTTGATAGCTAGGCACTGATTAGGTGCCTAGGCTTGCTTACTTATTGATTAAGCTGGCTGCGCGCCGATGGTCATTAAATCTTCATCGACTGCGGCATAGGCTTCATACTCTTCAATCGCATAACCTTCGTTGCGCCAGTATTTGTCCTCATGCTGCTTGCGGTCTTCGCTGTTTTCAGACTTACGTGATGAGGTATTTTTCTGGGTGTAAAGGTGCATGTTTGATAACGGCGTAACGACAATGCGTTTACCTGGGAAAAACGGTGGTGTGTAGGCGCGCAAACCACCGATTGATTTATCCATTTGCTGAGCGGCCACTTTTTCAGAGGGCTTATCGGCAAGGTTCATCATCTTAATTTGTGCTGCGGCAACTAGGTCGCTGCCGACTAACACCACTAAACGAGGGTCATTACGCATTGATGGATGAATTAACGTGAGGCGCAAATCGGTCACGATTGCATCTAACGTTTTATATTCGTGAGATTTTAAGGCGTTTACGTCTGCATCTGGGTTAAAGTAAATTTCCTCACCCATGATTTGGTCTGGTGCGTTTTCTTTTACTAACTGATGCCAACCTTTGTTAACGTCTTCACCGTTCGGGTTAGCGACAGGATCAGTATCACCAGCGGCGATAGTTTTACCGTTAAAGCCGATGCGGATCATGTCTAACGCGAAACGCTTAGTTGCGTTTTCTTTCATGAGTTTTAAAAACTCATTTGGATTGCCGCTGTTTGCCCACGTTGATAACAGGTTCCATTTTAGTGATGCACAAGAATCTGTTTCTTTAAGTTCAAATTTGTTGCCACCTACGCCCTGATCGGTATTAAAGCGGCCATTCACTTTTCGGCCCGTTGCAATACCGTAATCGCCCACGTTAACGACTTGACCTTGCATTTGGTCTACTTGCAATGCGGTGATCATGCCGAGGAAATCGACAGACTCTAGTAACGCTGCTCGCAGCTTGGTTTCCATCGGCGCGCTAATGCTGAACTGCTTACTGGCGTCGTCTACGCCGTAGGCTTTTGCTACACCTGCCGAGTATTTAGGCAGTAACTTTGCCGCTTCGGCGTTTAAAATTTGCATTTGGCTCATGGTTCTTTTCCCGTTCTAAAATTCGTTAAGGCGTTAATTTCGCGCCAAGTTAGATAAAGCTAATGCTTTCGCCAGTACCTGTTGGGTTTGGCTCTTGGTTCGGCGCTTCGGCGCTTAATGCGTTGAACTTGGTTTCCATGCCGCCCACTTTCGCAACAAGGCCGTTGATGCTTTCGCTTAACTTGCTGAACTGTTCGGCGGTGATGCCTGTGGCTTCAGTCGTGGCCGCTGGCACTGTGGTGGTAACGGGTTCAGTTGTGGTTGTGGTCGTTTCCGCTTCAGGCTTTTTGCCAAAGGCTTCTACCTTGCCGTCCAGTTCGCCTACTTTCGTTGCTAGGCCATTAACTACGCCCATGAGCGTTTCAAATTGCTGTTTGTCCATTGGTGGTTCCTCGGGGTGGTCTGTTGCCGCTTCCTGTTTAGGGTCTGGCGCTTGAGTTGAAAATAAGCTAACTAACTTGCTGAACAGGCTGGCGGCTTCCGTGGCCTTATCCGTTGGTTTTTGGTCTTCTGTGCTGGCGAGTGGGTAGCTCATAACAAGCTGTTCCGGTGCGCCATATTTATGATTTGCTAAGCGGTCTTTAACTGAGAACTTAAGGCGATCAGTACCTAGGCTTGCTGGTTCGTCTGTGACGCCAAGGCCTGTTAGATAGGCTTTTCCAGTACCCGCAAAATTAGGATCGAGTTCGATTGATGAGTAGACTTTCTGGTCTTGTTCGTTTGCTAATATCAGTTGTGAATTAGGGGTAAGTTTGCAGAATAGGCATAATTTGCCGTCAATTTCTTCGGCTTTAACTTCTACTACATCACCCCACGCGCCATACCAGCGACGATGATCAGGCCAAATTCTGGCGCCATAGGTTTTTGCGTTATAGGTTTCGGCAATGTCGACAATCCATTGGCGCTGAATAGGTACGTTTTGAAAGGTGTTCCCTTCTGTGGCGATACGTAGCCAGTCTGTCACCAGTTGAGTCATGTTTTTGCCTGCCCATTTGCTAAAAAATTACCTTTAAGGCCTACAGCTTAAGGCGTTTGCAAGTGGGCGGCACTTGGCAAACTTCGGCGCAATTCCGATTTTTGCTAAATCGGAATTGATAGGAAAATTAGTCAGTTAATACGGCTCTGCAAACCAATACACTGGCGCTATGTATTCGTTAACGATGGCGTTTGACCGCATTTATGGCCTATTCACCCGAGATCCGCGAGGCAGCAAAACGGCTGTATTTAAAGCGTTGGACGCCCGAGGAGATCCGCCTCGATTTAGACCTGCCTAATACCCGCATAATTTATTTTTGGGCGGCGAAATACGGTTGGAGTGATTTGCTGCGTGAGGAAGAAGTCGACGAGGCGATTGCGCGCCGCATTGTGCTGTTGACGGATATTCAGGATAAAAGCGGTAATCAGATAAAAGAGTTAGACATGCTGATTAACCAGCATGTGCGGCTTAAAAAACAGCGGGTAGATTCTGAACGTAAGTTATCAGCTGATGATAACCAAGGCACTGGTGAGCGCCAATCTGGCGCTAAGTCAGGCGCTCATGCAAGTAAGTCGGGAGCTGATAACGGCAAAGCGCCGCGCAATGGCCGCAAGCCTAAAAACGATATTAGCGATTTAACGCCTGAGGATTTCGAGCCTTGGGTTGATAGCTTGTTTGAGTATCAAAAGCTAATGCGGGCGGTGAAGAATGATCCCACTAAGCCACGAACGCGCAACGTGCTTAAGTCGCGGCAGATTGGTTTTACCTATGGCTGTGCGGGTGAAGCGTTTGAAGATGCGGTACTGACTGGCGAAAACCAGATATTTATCTCAGCGACTCGAGCACAGGCTGAGGTGTTTCGTTCGTACATTATCAAGATCGTGCGTAACTTTTTTGAAATTGAGTTAACAGGTAATCCGATTGTATTAAGCAATGGTGCCGAACTGCACTTTTTAGCGACTAGCGCTAACTCTGCTCAATCCCGCTCTGGCAACGTTTATGTCGACGAATATTTCTGGATTAAAGACTTTAAAAAGGTGAGCGCAGTTGTTACCGCTTGTGCAACTCAAACCCGCTTCCATAAAACCTATTTTTCAACTCCCAGCGCTAAAAACCACCCTGCTTACCCGTTTTGGACGGGTGAAGATTGGAAGGGCGACAATAAAACCCGTGAATTTATTGAATTCCCCAAAGATGCTGAATTAAAAGACGGCGGCCGCGTTTGCCCTGATAAGCAATGGCGCTACATCATTGACGTTGAAACCGCTGTGGCTATGGGTTGCAACTTAATCGACCCTGCAGAGTTGCAAGAAGAATACAGCCCTGAGATTTATGCAAACCTGTATTTGTGTGTGTTCGTTGATGATAGCGCCTCGGTGTTCAAGTTCGATGCACTTTCTAAGCTGATGATTGAGGCGAGCAAATGGCAAGACTTTAAGCCCGGTGAAGCGCGGCCGTTTGGCAATCGTGAAGTGTGGCTTGGTTATGATCCGTCGCGTACTCGTGACAATGCCTGCTTAGTGGTGGTTGCTCCGCCGATTGGCGATAAAGAAAAGTTTCGCTGCCTTGAGCGGCATTACTGGCGCGGGCTCAATTTTCAGCATCATGTGAGCGAAATAGAAAAAGTGTTTAAGCGTTATAACGTGACCTATTTGGGTGTTGATACTACCGGTATTGGTGGCGGTGTTTGGGACACGATTCACGGACTGCACCCACGCGAGGCGGTAGCAATTCACTACAGCAATGAAAACAAAAATCGCCTGGTGATGAAGATGATCGATGTGGTGGAAGGTAACCGCTTACAACTCGATCAAGATATGAAGGATTTACCTGCGGCGTTTATGGCAATTAAGCGCGGCATGAGTGGCAGCGGCAATATGATGACATTCAAAGCTGATCGCTCTGAAAAGGTCGGCCATGCCGACGGATTTTGGGCGTTAAGCCACGCCATTATCAATGAACCCCTTAACTATTTACATAAGAGAACATCATCATGGGCGATGCAACACTAACGGCCGCGAACGACGACACACTGACTACTGACGCTAATGGCCCCGCTAAAACGGTGGTGTTTAGCATGCCCGAAACCGTGATGCCGAATATGTGGCTAACGGATTATGATTCGTTGTATTTCAACCAAAACTACGACTACTGGGAACCGCCTGTCGATAGGCAGCTGCTGGCGAACTTGACCCGCCGTAATGCGCAACACGGCGGCATAGTGCAAAGTCGGGCGAATATGGCGACGGCGCGCTATACGGCTGGCGGCATGAGCACGCAGGAAATTGGCGCGGCGTTTTTAAACTGCATTCAGTTTGGCGATGTGGCGTTACTGAAGATCCGCAATGGCTTTGGGCAAGTGCTGCGTTTGTTCCCGCTTCCCAGTTACCGCACCCGCGTGGCGGGTGACGGCGGCGCAGTGGTGCTTGAGCGGGAAAACACGGTTAAGACTTATAAAGCCAAAGACATTATTTGGGTGCGAGTGTATGACCCAGTTCAGCAAGTGTATGGCTGCCCCGATTATTTAGGCGGCTTACAATCAGCGCTATTGAATGAAGATTCAACCTTGTTCCGCCGTAAATACTATATTAACGGCGCGCACATGGGCTTTATCTTGTATTCCACTGACCCGAATTTAGATGCGGAAGTCGAGAAAGATATCAAAGAGAAAATCCAAGAATCGAAGGGCGTGGGTAATTTTAAGTCACTGTTTGTGAATATCCCTAACGGTAAAGAGAAAGGGATTCAGATTATCCCTGTGGGTAATTTTGAATCGAAAGACGAGTTTTTTAACGTCAAGGCGGTATCGGCGCAAGATGTGTTTAACGCGCATCGGTTCCCCGCGGGTTTGGGCGGGATGATCCCGACGAACACGGCTGGCCTTGGCGACCCGACTAAGTATGATGAAGTGTATTTTAAGAGTGAAACCCGCACGCTGATCAACATGTTTGTGGATGCGGTGAATCGTGACCCCGAGATCGGCAGCAAGTTAAAACTGGTGTTTGATATGACCACAGGCAGCCAAAGCGCAGCGGTTTAGTGCTCATTTACTGATTTGTATTGTGCAAAAGCCCTCAATTGAGGGCTTTACTGTTTAAAAAAACAGTGTGTTGGCTTACACTATGCGCAGCTCATTTTGCAGACGATTGGGAGATCGGGATGCGGATTTTATGCCCTACGTGCCACAAGAAAGCGATTATCGGTAAAACTTACCGCTTAAGTGCTGCCCATGCGAATTTGTATTGCTCGTGCACGGACCCCGAGTGTGGCCATACCTTTGTGACTAATGTGTCGTTTAGCCACACGTTAAACCCATCTGCAAAAAATACCACCGAGATTATTACCGCGTTAGCCAAAGCGCTGTCCCCCGATCAGCGCAAGGCTTTGCAACGTGAACTAGCTTTCTAGATTATCTTGCTGATAATGCGCCAGAACCTGCGCCATCATTAATACAGTCAAATCTTTTTTATTTTGGTTAGTTTGCTCGGCATATAAATCAACCAACATCTGCATTTGTTCTACTAATAGCGCTTTTTCGTCCATTTTATTTGTCTCGATTGGCACACCTTATGGTGCCTGCCCTATTATTCACATCTTCAAAATCGCGCAACCCCCGAAATTTCCTTAGGAAATTTTAATTATCTTCTGTGACAATCAAGCCCTCTAATGAGGGCTTTTTGTTTATTGATTTAGGCATTCATTCGATATTGCCGAATATCCAGGCTGGCGTTGTATTTGGCTAAGTGCTCGTGAATGTTTTCCCATAATTCGTCGATATTGCGAAATACCAAGTTTACATCAGGCAAGCTAAATACATTGTGCTGACGAGTAAAACGCGGCGTGGTGCCGTCTTG
This sequence comes from Shewanella sp. SM71, assembly GCF_025653905.1. NCBI lineage: Bacteria > Pseudomonadati > Pseudomonadota > Gammaproteobacteria > Alteromonadales > Shewanellaceae > Shewanella > Shewanella sp. SM71. The sequence continues at coordinate 244,556 of NZ_JAKKRW010000001.1, read as the reverse complement.
GTTGCCAATGCCAAAACTGATACACGCGCCATGTTTTCCGCTGGCGGTGGGTTGCACCACGACGCGCACGTGCCATATCCAAAAAGTGGGTACGTGACAGCGTTCTATTCTGGCGGGGATCCAGTTTGAGTCGAAGTATTCTGGCAATGGTGTGTGGGTAAGTTTGTACTGGGCTTGATAGCTTGCGTATTGGCGTGGCGGCTTGGGTGGCTGGTTTTTATGGGTTATTGCAATACTGGCGCTAAGCTGTTGTAGGCGCTGTGCCATGGCATTAAAGCGCTCGATATAGGCTTCTTTTATCGCTGCGGCTTTTTTACCTGTAAAGCCCATCACCAGAAACATAAAGCCGTCTTTTGTTATTTCCCACATCGGCAACTTTCTACCCGTCGAGTCACGGTATTCACTGGCCGTAAAATTGCGGTCAGTGAAGTCGGCAGAGCAATCGAGTGATTTTAATTTTCGTAATACGTCGTCATGGCGTTTGCCAAAGGCTTCGGCAATCTTTATGGAAGTGGTGCGAACGTCGCCGTGGTGTTCGATAACGGCATCATTGGGAAGCAAAGCGATATGATTCATGGTGATACTCCTTGGGTTTAGTAAGAAGCCATCACTTTCAGGTTCGAATCTGAGTTGGTGATGGGCTGAGCAAGGTTCGAACTACCGTCCCAAGGAAACGGCCAGCCAAATGGCTGCCTCACCCAGCCCACCATAGAAGTGGTGCGCCGAGTCACGCAATAAAAAACCAGCTCTAGGCTGGCGACAATTGCGCCTTGGGATAATTCAGGGTTCGAATCCTGACACTGGATTTTGCCAGTGCAAGCGGATAATAGCCCCTCTTTAGGCGTATTGTCAAAGTTTGCGCTTTATGTTTTTAACACCTTTTATCTGGTGTGGTTTTCTGTTGTGGCTGTTACCGCCATGCTTTTGGCGGCGACGTACTGCATAGCAAGATCCGCTTTGCTGTTTAATTTAGCGAGTGCGGCGCTAAAGTGCTGCTGGGTTACGCCGTAACGGGCATAGCAACGGCTCGGTGGGAACCCTTCGACTAAGTGCGCCCTCAGCGCATTTTGCTTGGCTTCACTGGTGATGCCTGTCATTGCAAGTAGTAGTTCAAATTGGTCAGGCTTTTCACAGCCTTGTATGAGTACTTTTATTTTCTTAACCATGATTCTTACCTGTTCTATTGGCTAACGCTTGGCGCAATGCTTCGCGTTCGGCTGGTGTTGGCATAGCCTCATGTTGATCTAATGTTGGCGGTGTTGGCTGGCCGCTGGCTTTGACTGCGGCATAGTGGCGCTTGGCGGCTACAATACCGTTGAGCACTTTTCGACAGCGTTCGCGTTCTTCCTCAGGCTGAGATTCAAGCCATTGTTTTATTCGGTTCTTGCCATCTTTAAATTTGGCGTTCATATCGAGCACTTCTTTACAGCGCTGATAACTTGCAAGGCAATCGGCGGTTTCTGTATAGGCCGCTTCGATTTTTTGGCGTTCTTCCACTGTGATTAGGTTAAAAAGGCTCATCATCAAAGTCCTCTTGTGGTTGTTCACTTTCGGCAATGATAATGGCGGCCATTTGTTCAGGTGTTGTGAAGATATACGCCATTTCAGCGGCACACTTAGCACAGGCATTAGTTTCATTACGTTGTTCTGCTGTGATAAAGCAACCACAGGAACAGCAGTGTTGTTGACGCAATCGCTTAGCTTTTGGACTTTCTTTTAATGTCGAAAAGTGGTTAGCGTTTATTTTAAAATTCTTCATCATCGTCCTCATAGTCATCGTCGAAAGCGGTTGATTTTTCAATTGGTTTATCTATGTATGGGAAGGCGTATTTGTCATTTTTATGCAGTTTTATCACCTCGCCCAACTGTGCCAATGCGACTTTGGCGGTGGCTGGCGACATGTCGGCAATCCAGTGCTCTACGTCGCGATCACCATCGAGCACACGCCACGCTTGCTGGCGCAACTGCTGTTTAAGGTCGTTATCCATAGTGCGTTGCATGGCATCGAACTGATTATTTAATCCGGCATCGTCGTAATCGCCGACGGTACGGGAGTTAAACGGCTGGCGACTGACGATAAGCATGCCGCTGCGCAGCCGAATGAACTGATGCGAGCCGTTAACGACGGAATCAATCACAGCCCCCGCACGTAGGCGTTTAAGATCATCCGCGTCGAGCCCCAGTTTTTTACCCTCTTGGATTAAGAGACGATCCTTATTCGGGATCTTTTCACTGGTTTTGATCGACTGCGTACAGTTATTGCCAGTGCTCCAAGTGGCGCGGTTGTCACCGCTTCTAACGTCAAGAGCAGGAGCAAGATCAAAAGCACAATCAAAAGCCAAGTCAAAAGCCCGTTCCTCGGCGCTGGGTGGCTCTTTGGCTGACTCTGGCGAGCGGATTTCCCAGCCGTCGAGGCGGGTATTGATTGGGGTGTGGTTTTCGAGCGACATCACGCCCATGATTTTTTGCACGTCTTCGCCGTAAGTATTGGCGCCGTCGTGGGTGACTTTGGCGAGTTGTACTGGCCTTTCGGCACGTTTGCAGAATGTGCCGCCCATGACCTCGACATAGCGCGACCAGTTGCTATTGTCGGCGGCGTGGCGTGCCAGTTCGATAATGTCGTCAAAGTCGATGGCCTCACGTAGGCGGCGCAGCTCGCGCCAAACCGTAACGCTAGGACCACCGATTTGTTGAAACTGGCGAATATTCCATGTGCTGGCCCACGCCGCGACATTTTGCGCGCCGTGTTCGCCGCTGGTTTCGGCTTCGTAGTCGTCATCGACTTGAAAGCCGTCGATATTTTTGGCGATGTATTTAGCGATGTAACCTGTGGCGCTGCCCTTGGCTGGATCAATGGTTTTAAAGTCAAAGCGTGGCTGATAACGCTTATGTTCGTTTTCAATGTCATGCGGCGCGTTACCAAAGTCGTGCAAATCATGCTGCAGCGCATAACTGCGGATGATTGATCTGGCAGCCTCTAACTGTTCCGGCTTGAAAAATAGCAATAGATGCCAATGCGGCGTGGCGTCGTGGTGCGGCTCGACCACACGAAAGCCAAATACTTCGATATCTTCGCGGGCTAATTTGCTGCGGGCTTTGGCCCATTGATGGCAAAGATAGGCTTGGGTTTGCTTTGGGGTTGCGCCGTCGTAACGCTTGTTGGAGTAGGTTTTGCCCTTTTTGCTTTTACCCCATGAGTGATAACGGCTTGGGGCTGTCCATGTGTAAAACTCGCCTACGCAGCCTTGCTCGACGGCTAAATCTTCAAAGCCGCGCATACGGACCATGAGTTCAGCTCGGCGCACTTCTGGGTTAGCAATAGATGCGGCAACGGCATCGGCAAGGCTTAACTCGATGCCGTGTTCTTCGTTGACGACCATCATGCTATTTAGCCATGCGGCGTTAGCGCGCTTGCGGGCTTTGTACTGTTTAAAGGCGTGATGGCTGACGTAAGGCGATACACCGCCGCGCACTTTGCCGACGATGATGGCGACGTGCTCTTCGTAATGGGTATAGGCTTTGTCGAGTTTGCGTTGCCACCAAGCCTCGTCGGTTAGGCGTGCAATCGCGCCCGCGATCATGTCGTACATGGCGGGCGATTCATCAAATAAACCGCTGGCTTTTTTATCGCCGTAGTTTTTAAAGCTGGGCAACATGGGGCAAAACTGCCATTGGTCGGCGGGTTGCTTTACGCCTTTTAGCAGTTCAAGTGCATCAACTTGCACTGTGCCAAACTGCGTCATGTTGTTGAGTATGCTGGCGCAACGGTCGGCCCATTCGGTGCCGATGCTGGCGCGGCGGTCGTCGGTTTTTAGGTGGTAAATGGGGATCGGGAATTGCTGCATGATGAGGCGCAGCGACTTACAGCGTTTACGCAGCCAAATGTTGGCGCTACGGCCAAGGTTAAGCGCACGGCGCTTGCGGCAGTATTCACGAAAGAGGGTTACTGCCACATCTTCGGGTAAGTCGATAAGCTCTTTTACCGACCAGTTTAGGTCGGTAATCGCGTGCGGCGTGGTAAAAATAGCCGTCACATTGACGGCTGATTTACGGACCAAATCATCGTGAGTCATTAGGCGTCGTCGCCTTCTACGTCATCGTCGGCAAAGTCATTTATATCGATACCGATACAAATGCACTCGGCTGTTGGCGGGGCTGTCATTTGTCGCCAGTTCGGTTCTAGGCAGTCGTCTAAAAACATTTGGCTTGCAAGTTCACCCATGCGCCCATGTGCGCAAACATAATCGATCAGCTCTTGGGCGTATGGGGTGATTTGTGACTGTGATTCTGTGGTTAAAAAGCGAGTGCTCATAAGCCACCCAGCTTTTTAATTTCGCGTGATAATCCTCGTGATAACAAAGCCCACTCGATGGCGTCTTGACGGAAAAAGATTTCATCGTCTTGAATACCTGCGATTTTTGCCGTATTCAAAAATTCTTTTGAAAGCTTACGCTCTATATCTGCAAAATTTTTAATGTATTCCAAGTTAACTGGCTTCATTTTATTGATGGCGCAATAGTGATTAAACTCATCGCGCGTCATCCAAACGAGGTCTTGGCTTGGGAATAGAAACCACTTCTTTTCTATTTCAGCAAAGCAGCGGTCAATATTTGCGTGCAATTTTGTTTGCATTTCTTCTGGCGTTGCTGGCTCGCCGACTTGATCGAAACCTGCGAAAAAATCACCGATTTCAGATTGGATAAGCTGTTTAAATTCGATAATTGATTGATGGTCGCTCATAGGCCACCCGCTTCAACTGAAACTGAATGATTTTCTTTGCGATACTGCTCTACTGTTTTCCCAAAGTGCTCTTCTGCACATGCATGACAAAACCACTCTTTACAGTACAGGCACTTATACATGAGCATCAAAGATCGGCTTAAGCCACAGCCACATGTAATGATGGCTAACCTTACAGTTACCCCTTCTAATTCCTGTTTAACTGTTTCTTGAATTTGCTTATCAACACGATGCTTTTTTTCTTGAAAATCATTTATATCTATGTCAACTAACTCAAAACTTTGTTTATTATCTAATAATATTTCTGTTGCCGTTTTTAACGTATCAGCTTCCGTGAACCACTTTGCGCCCTCTATTGACTTCGCTACTATTAAAGTGCCCTCTGAAAAACCGCAGTAATAAGGCTCTCCTAATATTGTTTTTATCTTTATAGCGACTGTTTTATGGCTCATAGCGTTCCCCTTAATTCTTCCAAACTGATACCCATCTCTTTGGCGATGGCAATGTCTTCGATGCGGCGATTGATTTCACGCTGGGCACGCTTTTGCGCACTGACGTTGACACGAGTGGCGAACGGCTGGCCGTCGCTGCGAATGCCGTTAACGACATCGGCGCGTCTTGGATTTCCGCGCTTGTAGCCGAACTCGGCTAAGATTTGGCTGTGCTGGCTCATGCTTTATTCACCTTATCGTCGCCAGAAACTTCTTTAGCTGCTTCATCTTCTATGGCGTTTAACCATTGGCACATAATGGTTCCAAATCTATCCAACTCTTTTACTACTACCCCATAAGTAACAAACTTTGCCTTTTCACAGGCATCATCCGAATTGGCATATTGAATTGCATGATTTACGGCTTTCTCCTGAAAGTTTTTATTTAACTCCAAAAACGCTTCATACAATTTATTTGATGATTTGTTCATGCCGCTGCCCTCGACAGGTATAAATCGTTAAAATCAAACATGGCGTTATTTAATGCATTGCAAAGGTCCGATAATGTGGGATCTGCTAATGCAAACAGCGCAACACTCTCTAACCCCATGCCCATACCGCGATAGGTTGCTGCGCTGGTTGGTAAACCTCGTTCTAGCGCGTTGGCGTGGCGTGAATACACATCTGCCATGAGTTTGCGCATGGCTAAATGCTGCGGATTGCTTAAGTCAAATTGCGGCCCGTTGGCCGCTGTGGTTTGTGTGCTCATGATCAAGCCGCCTGTATTTGTTGAACTGCGATGTTATTGCGGATGGCGATTAAGCGAATGCCAATGGTTTTGCCGACGGCTGGCGCGAGAATGTCGGCCACGGCTTTGAGGGATTCGAGCACTGCTTCGACCATTTCGCGGTCAGCTGGCGTGCTGAGTTTAAGAGTGGAGATAACGCGGTTGGCCTCGTTAGTGATGGCTTGCGCTGGGGTGATGTGTGCTGCTATGCTTGGTTTCATCATTTGGTGTGTCCTCATTGAATGATTGGGCCATAACCGTTACCGCGGTTGTGGCTTTTTGCTTTCTAGTGTTTTTCAATCTCGTTAATGTCAGCGCTGAGTGAGGCTGCCAGTCTGTTAATTTCTGCAAGTGTGTTATCCACATCGCTATTGACCTCACGTTCTATTGGCGCGGCTTGACTGCTGGCGACGGGTTTAAGTGCGCGTGGCGGGAAAAACTGGTCACGCGATAACGGCACACAGCCAAAGGCTTTGCCGAGATCGAGCAGCGCGATTATCGCCACGCGAATGGCCTCGCGTTCTTCTAAATTCAGGCTGAGTAATGGCAGGTTGATGTATTTAGCGGGGCGTAAACGGGCGGCGAATAAGATCATCGCGCGCTGTTGTTGGTTAAGTTTGTCGTACTGACTGGCTGCGCTGCTTTTACCTAACATGCTGCGAATGGCGGCTATCGCGGCTTGCCCCGCTTCGCCGTGGTGTTCGTTGGCGGCGTGCAGTGGTAATGCGGTTGGCGCTGGCTTAGTGGCGGCTTGTCTCATGATGTTTCCCTCTTACGCTGCAACAAATTCAAGGCGCATTCTTGCCGCCATTGATTCGATATAGTGGGTTAACTGGGCGCTAAGGCTGACGAGTTCTAGCTCTACTGTTGCGGTGGCGATTAGTTCTTTTTCTTCTGGCGTCATGGCGTCAGCATCAATCAAATGAGTCACGCTATCGCCATCAAAAGATGCTTCTGTATAAGCCTCTGATGCAATCCCCGCTTTAAAGCAAACAATGCGTTGCTGCGAGAAAGAGAAGTCACTGAACTGGCCTAGTGCATTGCTGATATCACTACTCAAGTAACGGATTTCTTCCGCTAACTCATTCATGCAGCGTTCTTTTTGCGCCTTAATGATTTCAATCTGATTTGCGGTTAAGCCTTGATAAATTTTCATCATTAATCCTTACATTACGCCCGGCATGGGCATGGTTTGCACTGCATCAAACGCGACGGACAACACGGGTATCGCTTGGAATTTCTGTTCAACGTCATGCACAAATAACGCGAGTTGCGACATTGCTACGCTGGCGCGTTTTACTGCTTCATGGCGCATGCGTTCGGTGATGCCACCGCGCCGCGCTTTAACATCTAATGCCATGTTGCCCAGCCATCCCGCGTTGGCGCTGATTTCTAATGCGCGGTCGGTCAGTGACATGCGTTCGCACTGGTTTAAATCATCAATCGACATTGAGGGCGCGCAGCCCAGTTCGAGCAACATGCCGTCGATAATGCAGCGATTGCCGCTGGCTTTAGCGATGTCCACAGCTTCGTGGATGCTGAGCTGATGTGGCTGGCTCAGTAGCAATTTATTACGCAGCATTTGCGGCTTATTGAAGTGCGCCGCTTTGGCGATTTCGCTCAATTGCTCGCCGTCGGCAAACTGCCTCAGCGCACCCGCGATATGCGGCTGGTGCGCTGCTTTTGCTGGGTTTTGTGTGCATGGGCTGGTGCTATACATGGCCGCAAATCTCCGTTTTGCTTATGCTTTTGTTACTTAGCTGGCAGAGGGTGATTGCTGCTCTTCATAAAGCGCGGCGGCTTCTGCCAGCAAGGCGACCATGTTGATTTGCGGGTGCCCTTTTGGGGTGTCTTTTGGACGAATTGGCAGTTTGCCAATGCGGACTAAATAGCGAACGTTATCAACAGTGGTGTGCGTTCTGCGGGCGTATTCCGCATAAGATAAAAATGGGGCATCTACAGATATGGTTATCAGGCTCATTGTGGTAGTCTCGTTTTATCTATGCTTATGTGTAATTGGCGTTACACAGTGTTAAAATTCACTTCGAATGGATTATTGATCAAAATGTCAGACTATTACAAGCTAAAAAATAATAAATTTCGATTTCCGCTAGATCAGACATTGCAAAGTGATGGTGGAAGGGTGCTTATCGAAAGGTTGATACACTTATTTAAAGTGAAAAACCGTATAGAGCTTGCTGACTTAATCGGCGTTACCGCTGGAACACTTTCAACTTGGACCACTAGAGAGACTGTTCCACATGAATTACTTATAAGAATTCATCTTGCAACTGGCGTTTCGATGGAATATTTGTGTTTTGGTACAGGTTTGTCATATGGCGAAGATCTTTTTCAAGTGAATGAATCAACACCTCAAACGAAAGTTAAAACTGAGCCAGATGAGGCTTATAAAATGCCTTTGCTTAATACATTCGACATTGAGAACGGAAAACTTAGGCAAATTGAAAGATTCAGGGTTGATGACGGTTTCTTTTTTATTAACCGCATATCCCCTCGTTCGGATGATTTCTTGCTTAAGGTTGATGGCAAATACTGTTTCGTGAATGCAAGTGAAACCATCGTGACAAAAGGCACTTATCTTTTCAGTGTTAATGGCAGTCACCAAGTTGGTGATTTACGCCAAATGCCTGATGGCAACATTTACTTTTTCGATGGTGATGACAAATACCCAATCAATCCCAACGCAACCAAGATCCACGGCAAAGTTGTGTCAGTAATAGAAACGGTTTAAGGAAGAATGTATGAAAAGGATTTTAGCTATAACGGTTTTGCTAGCACCTCTATCTGCAAGTGCATTAAATGCAAATTTAGACAGGCTAACGCTTATGTCTGAAACAACCCTTGCAGGTAAACCTGCTGTTGTTTTTTATCTTGGCAGCGATGCAGAGGAAAATTACTGCTCTATCACTGCAACTCAGGACTATGTCCTTAATGCTAATGGCCGGCTACTCAATATTAAAAGAGACCAGCCCGAGTTTGATGTGAGTTGCAACTGGGATGGTGAGTATTATGTACTATCAAGCAATCATATTACCCGTGCGGAAGTTGTATTTACCAAGTCTACAAAGACGACTCCAATGGCTATTAGTTTAAATGCAATGCTCACGACGACTAAAGGTGAGCTAGCTACATTTAATAGCCAAAATATTGATGTTGTCGCTAAATAATCAAGTTAACCAGAACGCCACCAAGATCCACGGTAAAGTGGTTTCAGTTTTAGAAACGGTTTAATTAACTACAAAGGAAGTAATGATGTTCAAATATAAAATGGTTCAAATCCCTGCCAACATTACCGTGCAAATGAAAGCGCACAAAGGCAATGAGGCGGCGGCTTATATGGAGCAGGTTGTTAACCAGTGGGCGGCTGATGGTTGGGAGTTTTATCGAGTTGATGCCGTAGGTGTGACATTACAACCGGGGTGTGGTGGTGCAACATCTGGCAAAAATGCGGAAAGCTCTGTTTACCATGTCATCTCTTTTAGGAAAGCTGTTTAATGGTGTGGTTGTCTATTCGTTGCATTTATCTGTATCGGTATTTTGCACCGCAACGGCTGCGCGATTCTTGCCTGTTTGACCCCACTTGCTCTGAGTACGCCATATTAGCCTTGCGCAAATATGGCTTTTTTGCTGGCTGGAAAAAAGCATTAAATCGTATTGATCGTTGTAGACAGCCTAACGGCGGGATTGATTGGCCTTAACTTTTTAAGTTGATATAAATGTCAGTTCGCAATCTAAAAGACGGCAGCAATTTTCCTTGGCTATGCGAGTGCTACCCGAACGGCCGCGATGGTCGACGGGTGCGCAAAAAATTTGCGACAAAGGGCGAGGCGACGGCGTTCGAGTTGCACACCATGAAAACCATCGACGAAAAACCCTGGCTTGGTGAAAAGGTCGATAACAGACGCTTATCTGAATTAATCCAGCTTTGGCATGATTTGCATGGGCGACAACTGGCCGAGCCTGAAAACCGTTTGCGTAAGTTGCAGCTGATTTGCATCGGCTTAGATGATCCGATTGCCAGCAAGTTAACCGTGAATGATTTTGCACATTATCGCCAACAGCGCTTAAGCGGTGAAATTGTCGATATGCAAGGCAATAAGACAGTGGTTAAGCCGGTGACGGTAAACCATGAGCAAGCCTATTTGCATGCGGTGTTTTCTGAACTTAAAAAGTTAGGCGAGTGGCGGCACCCTAACCCGATGGAAGGGCTTTCGGCTTTTAAGATTGATGAAACTGAACTGTCTTACTTGTACCCCGAGGAAATACCACGCTTATTAGATGAATGTCGCAATGCCAAGTATGAACATTTAGTCACGATTGTGATGATTTGTTTGTCGACTGGTTGCCGCTGGTCTGAGGCTGAAGGATTGCGCGGTAGTCAGATTGCCAATAACCGCATTACCTTTGTAAAAACTAAAGGCAAGAAAAATCGCACTGTGCCGATTTCTGATGCACTGATTGAACTTATCCCGCGCATGCGAGGCCCTTTGTTTAGACCTTGCCGTCGTTCGTTTGACCAAGCCATCAAACGGGCAAAGATTGAGTTACCCGAAGGCCAGATGACCCATGTGTTACGCCATACTTTCGCCAGCCACTTTATGATGAACGGCGGAAACATTTTAGTGCTTAAGGAAATATTGGGGCATTCTGATATTAAAGACACGATGCGCTATGCCCACTTTGCGCCAACGCATCTTGAAGATGCGATCACCAAAAACCCGCTAGCTCAATTACGAATTACTTAGCCACAATGGCGACAAAGTGGCGGCATTGATTTACATCGGCTAACGCCATTTAACACCAACAATCATTTAACTTACTGTTTTTAATATAAATCATTGTTTTTATAATAGTATGAGTAAAATGTAGGTGTTCTGGACGCGGGTTCAAGTCCCGCCGCCTCCACCAATTTTACCAGAAGGGCTTAACCGCAAGGTTAAGCCCTTTTTGTTTGAACTTTCAGGCTATTTTGAGCTATCGATTCAAATGCGGCGGCGGGAACTGAACTGGCGTCAATAAATGAATCATGTCACCACTTGATCTAATATCTATTAGATTCAGCCATTCAGACGCCACACCTAAAAACCTACCTTTTCCCCTTTCCACCCAAAGCCCGTTTCTTCGCTCTTTGCTTCTGAGCCGCTTTACCGTTACGTCTAGGTTCGGTATCCATCTTATTAAAGTCGGGTTCGAAGCCTAGTAACCATTGTTGTGGTAGACGCTTGTCGAGCACAACTTCAACTTCTTCCAATAATAGGGCGTCCTCTTGACTAAAGAGGGTGATGGCAAGCCCTGCACTACCCGCTCGGCCTGTGCGGCCAATACGATGAATATAATCTTCGGCGATAAAGGGTAGCTCAAAGTTGATCACATATTTTAGCTCGACGATATCTAGGCCTCTGGCGGCGACATCCGTTGCCACTAGCACTTGAATTTTGCCTTGTTTAAATTCCTGCAAAACTCTCTCGCGCGCACCTTGGGACAAGTCACCGTGAAACGCCTGAGTGATAATATCGGCTTTATTGAGTTGCTGAACCAGTTTATCGACACCTTGCTTAGTGCGGCTAAAAATCAGCACTTGATGCCAGTTTTTACTGCGCACCAGATGGCTGACGAGTTCGATTTTACGGTCGGCGTCGACGGCATAAACCACTTGTTCAATTTCAGCAGCGGTCGTATTACGCTTGGCAACTTCAATCAACTTAGGATCGCGCAGTAAGGTTTTACTTAAGCTGAAGATAGCGGCATCTAAGGTGGCAGAAAATAACAGGGTTTGTCTGTCACTCGGTACTTGCTTGAGCACGGCTTGAATTTCATCCATAAACCCCATGTCGAGCATACGGTCGGCTTCATCGAAAACAAGCACACTCAATTGCTTAAGATTTAATGCACCTTGCCTAAGGTGGTCAAGTAAGCGGCCCGGTGTTGCGATTAACACATCAATCCCTGCATTAAACACGGCGACCTGCGCATCGATACTCACGCCGCCGTAGGCGATGCCGATACGAATATCAGTCCCTTTAGCGTACTTAACAAAACTCTGCTGTACCTGCACCGCCAGCTCACGTGTCGGCACTAAGACTAATGAGCGTATGGGTCTCACAGCCGTTAACTCTTGCGCAGGGCTGAGTGTCATCAAATGATGCAAGATAGGCAAGGCGAACGCAGCGGTTTTGCCTGTACCCGTTTGGGCGCCAGCCATCACATCCCGTTTAGCTAAGATGGCAGGGATCGCTTCTAACTGGATTGGCGTTGGCGATTCATAGCCAAGAACCGCTAAGGTATTCACTAACGTGGAGTTTAAGGATAAGGCACTAAAAGACATTGCGGTTAACCACTGAAAATAATGGCTAGAATTTTAGCAGACACAACCCTAAGCGACTAGCGGCATAGCGCTAGTCCTATTGTTATATGCAAACTTGTTTTACGATAGAAATGTGTCGAGATCTTCAGCTAGCTGCGGACGACTAAAGAGATAACCTTGGGCTTGATCGCACTGGTTTTGTTGCAGAAAATCAGCTTGCTCTTTAGTTTCAACCCCTTCGGCGATAATTTCCAGCTTCAACGCATGTCCAAGAGCAATCACAGCCTTAGCGATAGCGGTATTGTTGGTATCGAAGGGAATGTCCCGCACAAAAGATTGATCAATTTTCAATTTATGAATAGGCAGTTTTTTCAAATAGTTGAGCGATGAATAGCCAGTACCAAAATCATCAACCGATAATTCGATACCCAGATCGCCAAGTCGCTTTAAGTCACGGATAGCAAGATCAGGATTCTGCATCATCACACTTTCGGTCACTTCAAGCTCTAAATGCTTTGGGGGCAAACCCGTTTCAGCTAAGACACGTTTCACATCATCCACAAAGGAACTGCGCTGTAACTGTTGTCCTGCCACGTTCACCGCAATGCGGCCAAAATGTTTGCCTTCACCAAGCCAACGCATGCCTTGACGACAGGCAGTTTCTAACACCCATAAGCCAATTTCATGGATAAGACCAATTTTTTCCGCCACGGGTATAAATACCGCAGGCGAAATCAACCCCAGTTGAGGATCGTGCCAACGCAGTAATGCTTCAAATCCCACGGTTTGTCGAGTCACTAAATCGAGTTTTGGCTGGTACATTAAGTACAAAGCATTTTGCTCAATCGCGCCATAGAGGGCACTTTGCAGCTTAAGATGCTCAAAAGATTGTTGAGTTAAGGACTCTGTATAAAAAGCATAATTATTGCGGCCATCATTTTTGGCACGATACATGGCCGCATCGGCGTTACGCAGTAAAGTGTCCGCATCGGTTCCATCATTCGGATACAAAGAAACGCCCATACTCGCCGTTAAACGTAAGTGGTCGCCCGTGCTCACAATAAAAGGTTGCTCAAACACTTGGCGCAATTGATTTATGGCAACTGCGGCATCTGCACTATTGTCGATCCCTGAAATCAATGCCACAAACTCATCGCCACCAATCCGTGATAACACATCCTGATCACCCACTTGACTGCGTAAACGCTTGGCAAGCTCGACCAACATCTCATCGCCTATACTGTGGCCAAAACTGTCGTTGATATGCTTGAACAGATCGACATCAATCATCACAGTCGCTAATTGCAAATTCAGCCGCTTAGCTTGTCGCACTTCTTGCTTAAGCTGCATCATGAACTTCATGCGATTGGGCAAATGCGTTAGCGGGTCAAAATACGCTAAGTGCGTGAGTTGCGCTTCATTCTCTTTCTGGGCTGAAATATCGGCAAATACAGCGACAAAATAACGCACATCTCCAACGTCATCATAAATAGTGCTTATGGTGATATTTTGCGGAAAAATCGTGCCATTTTTACGCCGATTCCAAATTTCGCCATTCCATTTACCTTGAGTAAGCAAGGCATTCCAGAGTTTATCGAAAAAATCTTTATCATGCCGACCCGAACTAAAAATCCGAGGATTCTGGCCGAGTAACTCTTCCCTCACATAACCTGTGATCTCAAAAAATGCACCGTTAACGTCGGTAATATTGCCATGCCGATCGGTCACAACGACACCTTCAACCGAGTTTTTAAACACATTGGTCGCCAGTGTCAGCTGTTCTTCAACTGCTTTATGCTTGGAGATGTTGCGAGTCATACCGATAACGCCCACGAGCTCCCCCTTGGCATTGAGTGTTGGGAGTTTTAGCGTTTCTAACCAAAGATGATTTTTAGCTTCACTGCCATCTAAACACTCAGCGACAATGATAGGCGTACCAGACTCGATAGCGAGCCTATCACCCTCTAGAAAAATCTCTGCAATATCAGCACCAAAGAGTTCAACATCGGATTTACCAACAATCTCACTGCGGGGCATTTCCCACGCATTCTCAACACTACGATTGCAAAGAGTGTAAATGCCAGCGGCATTTTTCATCCAAATATGTTCGTCAAAACTATCGATAAAAGTTTGTAAATCGACCGTATCGACACGACTCGGTGAACCTCGGCTTAATGTTTCAGCCGCATTATGTTGGCTCAATATCTCGCCTAACTGGTGTTGAATGCTATCGCTGATAAGCTTGGCAAATTGTAGCGTTTTTGAATCTACGCCGTGAGCCTCGTTGTGATAGAAGCATAAAAAGCCAAAATGTGCCCCAGATGGCCAAGCGAGAGACAAACAAATCACGCTGCCGATTGCGCTACAAGTGTGCCAATCTGAGTGCTGCCGAGTATCCATAATTAACAGAGGCTCACGTACCTGCTCAGTTAGCTGTGATACAGATAATGCAGCCGTGATTTGATGACTGCCTAATCGGGGCAATGCTGAAATTGGCTCACTCAGGCTGGACAACTTAGCATTGTTTAGAGGGGGAATAGTAGATTTATCAATAATATCAAAGGGATTGGAAACGATTTCTGATGGTGTGAGCATTGAGGGCATCACAACGGACTGGCTTATCGCAGGCTGGGGGTTGCCACTTAGGTGGCTAAGTATTGCCTGTATTTCACTTTCAGCCGCAGAGTCTGAACTTAACATGCAGCTAAGTTCACCCGCAGCATTCCATGCTAATAACATTGCTTTACTGCTTGATATCTCAGCGACTAAATTTAAGTCACTCAACCAGTTATCCAGCTGTTGCTGCGTAATAGGTACATCTATCATCATCTTGCCAACTCAGATCTCGTTACTGCTCAATCGGCCTACGGCGAGAATACCGTAAGACCTTAAACACATGCCCAATATTGCTACAGAGGGAAAACGCTAACCAAGCAGTAAAATCTCATAAAATTTTACGTTTAACATCAAATCAATACATCTCAATTGGCACTATGGTTGGATCTAAAACTTACTCCATCATATCCACCTTTTAGGGTGGTAGAGGTCAAACCATCAAAATTCACACTAACTTACTCACACTCAGCAGACTGCTTGCACGGGTAAATCCAACTAACATTGCATTTGCTACTTTAGCACAAAATTTTAGTGTCAGTATCGTGATAAGTTTATTGAGTAACAATTAGTTAGACTTAATCAATTAAGTCTTCCCCCGATAATTCAGCACTTTCTTAGCGAGAGAAAACCATCCCTAAAGACATATATCAGCAATAACAGGGTTTTGATTGACAAAAATGCTATCTTATTGTCTACAATGGAAATAATAAGGCTGAAAAACCAAGGATATTTATGCCCACTGACGTCGTATCAAGCCAAGCTACCCTGCTCAACAGTAAACAATTATATCGCATTTGCGAACTCGACCAATTAAGCACAGATTGCCAATCGACAGCAGAACTCACACCTCTCAATGATATTGTCGGCCAAGAACGCGCCCAGCAAGCGGTAGAGTTTGCAATGGGAATTAAAGAAAAGGGTTACAACATCTACGCCATAGGTCAGAACGGCCTCGGCAAACGGACCATGATGCTGCGTTACCTAAGCCGTCACGAGCCAAACGACCATACCCTGTACGATTGGTGCTATGTGGTTAATTTCGATGATACCCGTTGCCCTAAAGTGCTGAAACTGAGCGCAGGGACGGGGCTTGAATTTAAAAAAGCCGTCGAAAAGTTGATGCTTAAACTTGTCAAAGCTATGCCTTTAGCCTTTGATAATGAAATGTATTATGCCCGGACTGAAAAGCTCAAAAGCCAATTATCACAGAAACAAGAAGTCGCACTCACTGAATTAACCGAAGAAGCAAAACAAAAAGGCATCAGCCTCAGTTTAACCATGCAGGGTGACTATCAAATGGTAGCGCTCAATGGTGAAGAACCCCATGACGAAGCTTCATTCGAAGCATTGACAGAGACTGAACGTAGTCAATTTGAAAGTAATATCAATGGCCTAGAAGTTAAACTGCGCGGTATTATTCGCCAAATCACTGAATGGGAAGAAGAATTCAGCGACAAGCAGCAAGAGCATGACGAACAAGTCGCCAAAGAAGTGTTAATTCATTTTATTAAGCCACTCAAAGATAAGTTCAAGCACCAGCCCGAAGCGCGGACTTTCTTAACCGGTATGCAGGCGGATATCTTAGACAATTTAGATATCTTTTTAGAAGAAAGTGAAGAACAACTGGGCCTAGCCTACGCTTCCCTTGAAAAGAAAATGCCCCGCCGCTACCAAGTTAACGTTTTGGTCGCTCAAGGGACTCAAAAATTCCCTATTGTCGTAGAAGAAAGCCCAAGTTATCACAGCCTATTTGGTTATGTGGAAAACGCTACCTTCAGGGGGACAGTGTTCACCGACTTCTCACTTATCCGCTCCGGCAGTCTGCACAAAGCTAACGGCGGCGTGTTATTGATGGATGCGGTAAAAGTGTTAGAACGCCCTTACGTGTGGGACGGGTTAAAACGCGCCCTGCGTTCACGCAAACTCGATTTAAGTTCGCTCGAGCGTGAAGTGTCACTGTCGGGCACGATTTCATTGGCGCCTGAGCCTATCCCCTTAGATGTGAAAATTATTCTGTTTGGCGATCACGAAACTTATCAGCTGTTACAGCACTATGATCCTGACTTCAGTGAGTTATTCCGCGTTACCGCCGATTTTGAAGATGTGATGGACAGAACCTCAACTTCTGAGGCGCACTATGCCCGCTTTATTTCGAGCATAGTTCACGACAACAACATGCTACATTGCGACCGTGCGGCTATAGCACGCATCATCGAATACAGCTCGCGGGAGGCCGAAGATCAACAAAAACTGTCGCTACACTCAGCCAATATTGCCAACCTACTGCGGGAATCAAACTACTGCGCTAAATCGGCAGGCAGTCAGCAAATTTTAGTGCCGCACGTTGAGCAAGCACTGCGAAATCAAGAGCAAAGAGTCTCGCGTCTGCACGACAACATTATGCAAAGCTTTACCAACGGCACGACCTTGATTAGCACTCAGGGCAAAGTGGTTGGGCAAATCAATGCCTTATCCGTCATCTCGACCTCAGATCATCAGTTTGGTATGCCCAATCGCATCACAGCAACCACTGCGTTTGGTAAGGGTGAAGTGATGGATATCGAGCACAGAGTCAAACTTGGAGGCCGGATCCATTCTAAGGGCGTGTTGATCTTAACCGCTTATTTAGCCTCAGTTTTAGGTAAGACGGCGCAAATCCCGCTCACCACTTACCTCACCTTTGAGCAATCATACAGCGGAGTGGACGGTGACAGCGCATCCATGGCCGAATGCTGCGCCATTATCTCGGCTATTAGCGAGCAAGCAATTAGGCAAGATATTGCCATCACAGGTTCGATGAACCAATTTGGTGAGGCTCAGCCGATTGGCGGCGTGAATGAAAAAATTGAAGGCTTCTTCGATGTCTGCAAAATAAAAGGCCGTACGCCAGAGCAAGGGATGATTATTCCTGCCTCGAACATGGCCAACCTTATGCTGCGCAAAGATATTGTCGATGCAGTGGCACAGGGGGAATTCCATATTTGGGCTATTACCCATGTGACTCAAGCCATGGAATTACTACTCGGTAAAACCGCAGGAAGTTTGCCGCAAACGGCCGCACCTAGCCAAGGGCAATATTCTCCCGAGAGTATTTTCGGCATAGCTCAGCAAAAGCTCACCGCACTCAGATCCTTAGTTAAAACGGATTAAATAAAAGGCACGAGATAAAATAAACAAAAAGGGTTAGCCAATGCTAACCCTTTCTTTATAAAGCTATTAAGCGAAATTACACTAAACTTGCTAGCATTTCATCGCTGTAAGGAACAAGTGCAACGCCATCACGCACGCGAGCGACATAGTCAGGATTGGCAATAAATGGGCGACCGATAGCAATCAAATCAAACTTATTCGCTGCAATCGCTTCACTGGCGGTTTCAGCGCTGTAGCTTCCAACTCCCACTAAGGTTTTGCCATAGTGTGCGCGCACATAGCTTGAAGCTCTGCCGCCTAGATAGTCGAATTCCATACTGTCATCGAAAATCCCAATATGCACAAAAGCGATATCGCGGGATTCCAGCTCTGGCAAGAAGTAATCGAATACTTCGCGGTCACGACTATCTGCCGCCATATTGAAATAAGCCCCTGGAGAAATCCGTAAACCGGTTCTGTCTTTGCCGATACGAGCCACAACAGCATCGACAACTTCAAGCGCAAAGCGGGACATATTGGCTGGAGTGCCACCGTATTCATCGGTGCGGCGATTGCTGTCATGGTGTAAGAAGGTATCAATTAAATAACCATTTGCACCGTGGATTTCTACGCCATCGAACCCAGCTTCAATGGCATTTTCCGCCGCTTTGGCGTAATCACGCACTAGGCCTTGAATATCCTCAAGTGTGGCAGGTTTTGGCGTGACATAAGTCAGTTCGCGCATTCTTGGCACACTGCCTTCAATCTTCTGTGCTGATGCCGCAAGCACATCACCACCACCGAAAAAGTGTGGATGAGCAACACGGCCCGTATGCCATAACTGCACAAAAATCTTACCGCCATTGGCATGTACCGCATCGGTCACTTTACGCCAGCCAGCAATTTGCGCTTGAGTAAAAATACCAGGAGTATTTGGGTAACCTTGAGCATCGGGACGAATAATAGTCGCCTCTGTGATGATCAAACCCGCTTCAGCGCGGCGTGCATAGTAGGCAACCATATCATCGGTCGGCACTAAATCGGCATCCGCCATACAACGGGTTAAAGGTGCCATTAAGATACGATTATTTAAGGTAATAGTGTCATTAAGTGAGTAGGTATCGAACAGATTTACCAATGAATTTGGCGTGGTTTGTGTGGTCATTTTCTCAGTTCCATTCTTGAATATGCATTCAAGATATTATTATTTGAACGATCATTCAAGTTCATTTTTGAATGTTTGTTCAAATTTAGGTAGAATCTGGCCTAAGCGTTTCTATACAAGTGAATTAAATTCGATGCGTAATGCAGAGTTCGACCGAGAACAGGTACTTCGCGGCGCTATGGCCGCCTTCATGCACAAGGGTTACACCAAAACGAGCATGCAAGATCTTACTCAAGCCACGGGATTACATCCGGGGTCGATTTACTGTGCCTTCACCAATAAACGCGGATTACTAATCGCGGCCATTGAGCAATATCAACTCGACAGAAACGAGCAATTCAACAATCTATTCGGCAATGGCGAGAATGTGCTGACTAATTTGAAAACCTACTTAGATCATCTCGTTATTGAATGTCTGAGTTGCGATAGCGCCCAGGCTTGCTTACTGACAAAAGCGTTAAATGAAATTGCAGAGCAAGATGTTGAGATTCGAGACATCATCAATCAGTATCTACAATCTTGGCAGCAAGCACTCACACTACAATTTGCCACCGCAACGTTACAAGGACTCCTCCAAGGCAATCGCAGCAGCGAGCAAAGAGCCCAATATTTAATGATGGGAATTTATGGTTTAAGAACCTTCGCCCACACCCATCCTAATGCCGAAACCTTACAGTACCTTGCAGACCAATTATTGGCAGAAGTCTGCCATTAAAGTGCGTTAATTTGTGGGACAGTAAATATCTGAATGACTAACCGAATATGATTAGGCGAACAAACGCTAACATTAATAGAAATAGATGGATTGAATAGAATTTTTGCAGAAGATGTCGGGACGATAATTTAGCAAAGCGAATTATTCGTCCCAAGAATGACGATTAGTTTAAAATGTTAACCTATATTAGCTTGAGCAAACACTCGCTCTCCTAATGAATTCAATATCTTACACTCACCTTCAAGTACAGCAATGATAGATTTTCCCTTGCGGAAACTTGCAGGTATCATCACACGCCCAGCTTCACTCACTGGTAAATTACCTAATACGGCGTTGTGCATAATTAACCCTACGGGCGCATCATAATATAAAACAGTTACAGTCGCTTGATTTGCTTGCATCACATTTAACTCACATTAAGCAGCATCTACTGCGTTATATTTACATCGCAAGAGAGCTCCCTGTCCTCAACATTTTAAAATATCCAGAAAGATATTTTAAACATTTTAAATCAATTACTTAAGGTCTTATTCAAATTTTATGATTTTTTATTGGATACAATACTGTCTTATACTGTACACCTTGGGCTATTTAAGCACTTCGGCAAAAAGATGCCAATCTATTTCTATTATGTTAATCGATTACCTACTATCGATCACATATAAGACACAAATAAAGATGCGTTTTTATGCATTTTTTAGAGTAAATAACCTAAATTTGAGTTATCAGTAATCTACTTAGCTTTAAATCCCACTCGAAATCCGCCCCAATGTTTACCGTTTACAAAAATGGGCACCGACAAGTCGTGCATCACTTCGCCCGTATCGCGTTTATAAGTTTGCAATAGCACAGGTTCAGTATGGGCGCCGCAACGGATCCCTGTCGGATCATTAAACAAGCGTTTGGTTCGATTGTGCACCATATCAACCTCAACTTTGCCTGTCAGCGCTTGGCTAAAGCGTTTATTATGGGTCGGAAAATAACCTTTCCTATCAACGGCTCCCGCATAAATAATTTCGCTGTGTTTTGCCAGAATGGGCTCTTGAATTGTTGGAAAATGCTGATCGGTATAACGATCGAAAGCCGTGCTGTATTTCTGCGGCTGAGTATTGGTAATAGGTTGGTATTTAGGATTAAACAAATCAGCCTCGCTAAAACTGCCACTGGCTAAACCTTGTGCTAACTTGTCACCGCACGCTTTAGCGGCAACATTCGCCAATTGCAGAACCTGCTGATCGAAGGTTTGTGTATCCCATTTAGACAACGCTTTAAAAATACCCTCAGTGGTCAAGGATAAAGTAAAGGCCTGCTCGGATACGCTATGACTCTGTTTACCCGTCGAATTTAACGAGTCACGTATTTGAGTCACCGAGCGGCTAATGTCGTTAGTAGTGTTGTTATATTGTTTGAGTGAATCTTCCATATCACCTAAGGCATGGGCCGATTGGGTCACAGAAGCCGAAATCTCAGTGAAGTGCGCGTCTAACTCGCCCATGGCGGCGACCACATCGGCGGTTTGCGTCACGACTCGCTCCATCAGCCCAGAAGTTTTATCCGTTTCACTGCGGATTTCTAATAGCATTTTGCCAATATCTTGGGTTGCACCCGCGGTTTTACCCGCAAGGCTGCGTACTTCGTCAGCTACTACCGCAAAACCTCGACCCTGCTCTCCCGCTCGAGCCGCTTCGATGGCCGCATTTAACGCCAACAGATTCGTTTGCTCGGCAACGGAGTTAATCACCTCGGTAATTTTTTGGATTTCTTCGGCTCTTGATTTAAGCGCCTGCACTTGCTCAGCGGCGGTATCAATATCCGTACTCAGTGAACGAATGGCCGCAACACCTTTCTGAGCTTGACTTCGTCCCTGCACGCTAACGCGCTCAGCCTCTTGAGCTTGGCCTAAAATGTCGGCTGCATTATCACCAAGTTGGGCCGTAGTGTGGCTCAATTGCCCTGCAGCAACCGCAATGGCACTGGCATGCTCGCCATTTGATTCAATTGATTTATTCAATAAATCAATAAAATGCGACACCTCAGCCGAACCGATAGCAATTTTGCTGGTTTGCACACTAATGTCGTGGGCGGGGATGCTTTGCTCTTGTAATGCCTTAATGTTTGCCTCATCGGTGTCGAGCTTAGCCTTAGATGCGCGCAAACACACTCTCACCACTAAGCCACAGGCAAGAACGCCCAAGATCAACGCCTGCACAATACTTGGAAGATGCAGTCCCTCAAGTAATAAACTCCCCAGAGTTACCAGTATGAAACTGATGAAAATTAAAATTTTGTGCTGTATTTCCATATACTTCCCGTAACTGCGCAAGGTAAAAATGAAAGGGAAATGCTAAGAGTCGAATCATTAGCCTTCGTTCAGTTGGTATCAATTACAGCAGCTATTGATTACAACTGACGAGGGAGGACTAACTATGATAGCGCTCAAGATTTATAGTTTTAGTCTATTTCTCTGAATAAGCTAGATAATTTATCTCGCTAAATAAACAAAGTAGAAGTTAGCTATCATCAACAGTCTCACGAGCGTATGGCATTAGACATTAGTATTAATCTATCGCGATATAGTCCTAGCCTATCTAAAAGCGGATCTTCTTTGATAAAACCAACTTTGCCCTGAAATGCGTGCCCCGTCGCCTTCTAGGTAATAAATCACATAGGGACGACTGCACTTATGCCAAGAAAACTGCTAATATCGGCGCAATTTTTTTGAGCTAACGAGATCAAGATGGGCAGAGCATATCAAAACAAGAAAGAATCCATGGCGAAAACAGCCGGTCAAAAAACCCGCATTTATTCACGCTACGGTAAAGAGATTTACGTTGTCGCTAAGCAAGGCGGCGTTGAGCCCGATGGAAACTTATCACTGCGTCGCTTAATTGAACGCGCTAAGAAAGACCAAGTGCCTGCGCATGTTATTGAACGCGCAATTGAAAAAGCCAAAGGCGGCGGTGGTGAAGATTACGATACCGCCCGTTACGAAGGTTTTGGTCCTGGCAACTGCATGGTCATTGTTGACTGCTTAACCGATAACGTAAAACGTACCTTCACAGAAGTGCGTCAAGCCTTCGTGAAAAACGATGCCAAACTCGGCGGCCCTGGTACAGTTGGCCACATGTTTGATCATCAAGCCGTGTTCGTGTTTGCGGGTGATGACGAAGATGCGATTTTAGAACTGCTGATGATGGCTGACGTTGATGTAAGCGATGTTGAGCTTGAAGATGGCTTAATCACAGTTTACGCGCCGCACACTGAATACTTTAAAGTCAAAACTGCGCTGACCGAAGCGATGCCAGAGGTTAACTTTGAATTTGACAATATCACCTTCGTACCGCAGGACATGACTAAAGTTGAAGGTGAAGATGTCGTTATGTTTGAAAAGTTTATTGCCGCACTTGAAGATTGTGACGACGTACAAAACGTCTATCACAATGCGGAAATTGATGACTAAACGTTTCTTTCGCCTGAAACAAGAACGCAGCTAAAAGCTGCGTTTTTTATTTATAGATCAAAACATTAAGCTTCAATAAAGCAACCATGGAACCCTAGTGGCAATACTCTGTTCATTTGAGCCGAAGCGATGGGGCCCGCACTGATATCACTGGCACGAAACAAAGACAAACCAGACTGTGCATTATGGTAATCGAGCCAAGTCATCAGTAAATAAGCTTCGTGCTGCTCAGTGGCGGGGATATAGAGCGGCTCTTCGGCAATCTTGCCTTTGCCAAGATAAAACGCGCTATAGCTCGCGTCGCCAAGTGTATCCGCCCTGTGCTTGCTGCTGTCTTTTGCATTATGAATACAATACAAAGTGTTACTTAGCCCTGATTCAGAGCCAGATTCTGCTTCATATTTAAAGTTGGAGCTGGAGCCAGAGTTAACAGCTGAATCTGTTCTTGCTCCAACGCCAAATAACGGAACAAACGCCGAAGCCCCGCCTGTTTTCTCTGCAAACGCTTTTTCACCGCTAGTTTGTTTTTTACCCATAATGTGCTGCGAAAACTGGGGAAACTCCATCATCACGCCGCTGCGGTTAATACGTGCAGAGGAATACAAGGTCTCCGCAAACTGCGCTTTGCTAGCTGCTGTAAGTGCTACTGTGAGCGGTACTGTGAGAGGTACTGTGATCGTCACTAACTCTGCATGGGGTGTCTTAGTTTTACGCTTCCCCGTCAGTAACCCCTTCATCCCTTGGGTTAAAATCGCAGAATTGGGATAGAGGCAAAGCTGCACCGAAAGTTCGTCATTCTTCTCAATGGCTTGACCAAAGTGAAACACAAATCCTGCAGGTAGCCGGTGTAACTGGCGCACGCTAAAATCGGCTTTGTCAATAACTAGTAATTGCGATGGCAATTCGGGGCGCCATTTAAAGGCATCAACATAGGTTTCGCCCTCTTCATACACGCAGGATGAAATGTAAAACACCAGCTTATTCTCACTCTGCGCGAAGGCATGTAAGTAACTCGCCTGTGGTAATTCAATCACTTCCATTCTGGCTATGCTGTCATCGGACGCCACTTGATACACAAGTAATTGCTTCTCACCGCCGACATACCAGACGCCAAAATTCCATAGTCCACCTTGTCCGTCATCGAGCGGGTGAGCAGAAAAGGGCAAGCCCTTAAATTTGTCACCAAAGTTTTTCACGCCAAGCGTGGTTAAGGTCTGGGCATCAAGTCGATAGGGTGAACCCGCCTCCCATAAGGCGAGCAACTTGCCGTGGCGCGGCTCAAAGAGTGCAAGTGGGATTGGATTTAGTCCCACCTTTAGAGGCACTGATGACCCGCTTACCCAGCGTGACTCTTCACTGCAAAGGGATGAAGCCACTGCAATCAGCCGAACTGACTCAGGCACTGCTGTTAGTGCTGCAGGAAGGCATCAGCAACGCCGTACGTCACGGCAAGGCGAATCAACTGCAATTGAGCATGCAAGACTCTCAAAGCGCGCTGGTATTGCAACTAAGCGACAACGGCGTGGGGCTAACACGGGGAGCCGCGCGAAACGCATCAGCTAAAAGCGGCACAGAGCTAAACGGTCCAGGACAGTTCGGCACTAGGCAGTTCGGTACTGGGCTCGGCGGCATGCAGGAAAGGCTACAACCCTTTAATGGCACCTTGGAGTTAAGAGCAAATGACTCGGCGCCCGGCTGCCAACTCACCCTCACACTCCCTGCACTCGCTTAACTTTTTATTAAAAACGCTTTGGGATCTCTATGGATACGCAAAACAACATTATCAGTGTCGGTTTAGTAGAAGATCAACAATTGGTTCGCCAAGGTATCGCCAGCCTGCTCGCCATTTCCGACAACATTCACGTGTTGTGGCTGGCCGAAGACGGCCAAGATGCACTCAAAAAGCTTGCCAGCAATCCCGTCGATGTACTGCTCAGTGATATCCGTATGCCAAATCTTGATGGTATCACCATGCTCAAACAAATACGGCAAAGTGCCAATCGCTTACCTGTCATCATGTTAACCACCTTCGACGACAGTGAGTTATTCCTCAATAGTTTACAGGCGGGAGCCAACGGCTTTTTGCTCAAGGACGTGTCACTCGACAAGTTACTGCACGCCATCGAAACCGTCGCCAAAGGCGGCTACTTGATAGAGCCTTCGGTGCTCAAACAGATGAGAGAGCCTAAGCCCACACCTAGCGTTGGGGTAACTAGAAATGAATTATTGTCGGAACGGGAGCGGGAAATTCTCAGTTTTATGGCGGGTGGCTTCTCCAATAAAGAAATCGCCAATGCGGTATTTTTAGCCGAGGGAACAGTAAAGAATCATGTCTCTAACATACTCACTAAACTCGATTGCCGAGACCGTACCCAAGCTGTGCTCAAGGGATTGCAACTGGCATTGATCTAACCTAATAGCATTCTGCAAAAGCCAATTGCCAACAAAAAGGGCCATTTAAGGCCCTTTTTGTGCTCATCTAAAGCGATGAGTTATAGCTAAAACCTAACGAAGATCCATCTCTTGGATAATTTCATGGGCAATAGCTGGCGTTGTACAGCTCGGGGTTTCATGCAAATCCGCTTTTAACTGACCTTTACGGTGCTTAAGTGCTGCATCTAATTTTTTCGATGCGGCTTTGATTGCTGGGTACATAACCTCATCGGTACCTGAAGCAGAAATACGGCTTCCTTCATAATTCGTACGAAGCTCAACCTGATACTCGCCATGCTCTTTCGCAATAATAATGTCCAGTGCGATCAGAGAGGGGAAATGGGTGGCGATTTTTGCAAATTTTTCGTTAACATCTTCTCTAATAGAATCAGTAACATCGACGTGGTGACCAGAAATATTTATTTTCATAGGTTGTCCCTTTTAGTGTCATTACTTTTATTTTTGCTTCACTAATAGAGCTTGGGGCATGCAGGATAAAACACAAGGGTTATTGGCAAATATTTCGGTCAACTCAGGTATTAGCATCTCCTAAATGTGACCTCCATCAAGAAGTCAAAAATAAAACAGCGAGAAAAACATGATTAAGTGATTGATTTATAAACAGGCATTAATAATAAATCAATCACAAAATGCAATACGACATAAGGTAAATACGCTTAATATTTACGTTGCACACTCTGCTGCCAAAACTGTTGGGACAAATGATGCGTCTTGGTCGATAAACGCGACACTTGATCACCCCGCGCTGCCGCATCGAGCGTCTGCTCTAAACTCTGTTGAGCCAAGTCGCTGATCACATGGATAGCTCGGCTAATTTCTGCGGCCACGGAAGTCTGCTGCGTCATCGCCGCCGCATTATCATCGCTCAAAGAATTAATTCGCGAAATAGATGAAAGCAACTCGCCAAAAGCCACACTCGCATCTTGCGCTAAGCTTACCGAACGTTTTACCTGTTCCTGCCCTGCCATCATGGTCGAGGTTGCCCTTTGAGTGCTTTCCCTAAAACGACTAACAATTAACTCAATTTGTGAGGTTGATTGGCTAGTACGGCTCGATAATTGTCTGACCTCATCGGCCACCACGGCAAAACCACGACCACTCTCCCCAGCCCGCGCCGCTTCAATTGCCGCATTTAAGGCTAATAAGTTAGTTTGGTCGGCAATGGCACGTATGACTTCGAGCACTTGGTGAATCGCACTGCTATCTTGTTCAATAGCTTGTACAACATCGGAAAAGTGGCTCACTTGCACACTTAACTGGTGTATCGCATCAATAACCGTTTCTAAACGAGAATGCCCGCGTTGAGCCGCCTCATGGCTCGACACCATTTCCGAGGCTGTGCGATGAATGTTTCCCGTCACTTCAGCAAAACTGGCACTCATCTGCTCCATCGCAGTCGCAGCTTGCGTGGTTTGTTCACTCTGACTATCGGCGTGCTCCCAAGTGTTTGTAATGGTTTGTTTAAGGCTGACACTTTGTGCTTGGATCTCACTGGCAGAATCAGCCATACGGCCAACAACGCCACCAATTTCAGTGATCAAAAAACGTAGGGCGAGGTCTAATTTACCGATCTCATCTTGGCGGCCGGTGTACACGCCCGTAGCGACGGGATCGTCAATAATGTTGGTTGCCATAGACACAAGCTTTTGCAGCGGCTGCATCAGGTAATACCATGCTAGGCACGCGAGACTCATCCCTACCATCGCGGCAACTATAGGGGAATAACTGGCAATCATCGCCGTAGCCGTAATCGAAACCAACATGGCCAGCAGTATTTTACCACTGAAACCTAACCTATCTTTACGCAATACTTTAGGTTGCTTGCCCTGATTAATATCACGGTAAATACTCTCAGCGGCTTTAATCTGCTCAGGGGTAGCTTGGCGACGAACAGATTGATACTCATGAACTTTACCATCTTCATACACTGGCGCGACGTAGGCATTCACCCAATAATAGCCGCCCGTTTTGGTGCGATTTTTAACTATCCCCATCCAAGGCTTGCCCTGCTTAATTCGCTCCCAGAGGATCTTAAATGCAGCCGCAGGCATATCTTGATGGCGCACTATGTTATGTGGATTCCCTTGCAACTCAGCAACACTAAACCCACTGATCTGCGAAAAGGTCTGATTCACATATTTAATGTTTCCCTTCAGATCCGTCGTTGATAGTAAAATCGCATTATCTGACAGGTGTGTTTCACCATTTGTAGAATTTTTATGCATAGGGTTATCAGGCTAGGTCTCGGTAAAAAAGATAACGCATTCTGCCAAAACCGTCGTCTATCAAAATTGATAAAGCTCACATTGGCAGCATAAAAATTAACCTAACGCTAAACAAGCAGTAACCACTAAACACATATCAACAAATAAAAACAAACAATTGTGACAGGGCGCTCGTTACGCTACATACGTTAAACTCGTCACCCTACACTCGCTAAAGCAGATCAGCTTAAGATCACAAATTCACATTCGAATCTAAATGATATCGTTTATCATTTGAATTAACTAAGTTATACTTCTCGCGGTTAGCTATCTACTGCTATAGAAATGCATTTGTCGTTAAGCCAAAAAGCTCAAGCACACTTTGCAGAATCAACAGTAACGGATAGCCATAACAGACCCATATTGGCTCGAAATGAGAAGTGGCACTTATGTCTAATACACCCGCGTTTGAAACCTCAACGCAATCTTCTACAACTCAAATGCGCTCGTTCTCGCTGATTTCGCGGGGAATTGTGCAATGGTTTAAACAAGAGCAATCGCAGTTTGCCTTCAAAGTCTTTGCCCGTGCGAGTGCCGCTCTAGTGGCGGGTTATGTTGCGGCAGCAACCTTGGCTTGCCTGCTGACATTAGTGCTACCTATGCCGCGCTTTGAAAGCACGATAACAGCCAATATGTTAGCTTTCCTGTTTTATGCCATCGCTATTATTTATGCCTTTTGTGTGCGTAAAACCTGGCATGCATGGCGAGATTTAGGCTTAGTGAGTTTGTTATGTTTTGGATTGATCAAAGTATGTGGGCAATAAGATGAAAGAGACATTTTTTAGAACTTTATCTTGGCTACATACCTGGGCAGGCTTGCTCGTATGTTGGGTATTATTGTTGATCTTTTTTGCCGGTAGCTTGAGCTATTTTCGCCATGAGATCAGCCTTTGGAATGAACCCGAATTACACAAAGGGGTTTATCAAGACTACCGAGCCGATACCCTCGAAAACCAATTAGATAAAGGTCAAAGTTACATAGAAGCGCATTCGCCGGCAACAGCGCAGCGCTGGATGATAGGTTTTCCAACTGAACGAACCCCCTTTCAAAGCGTTAGCTGGCAACTGCCACCAGAAAAAGGTCAGCGTCGTGGCAAGACTGAAGAACATGTAGCCTTAGCAGATGGCAGCGGCATGATCTCTGAAGTGCGTGAGAGTCGCGGCGGTGATTTCTTCTATCGTCTGCACTTTGACTTGCACTATATGTCCGCTATTACAGCGCGTTATATCGTCGGCGTTTGCACTATGTTTATGCTGATCGCCCTTATCAGTGGCATAGTGATCCACAAACGGATCTTCAAAGATTTGTTCAGTTTTAGACGGGATAAAGGCGCTCGCTCTTGGCTAGACGCGCACAATGTGAGCTCTGTCATCGCCCTGCCCTATCATTTGATGATCACTTATACAGGGCTTATTACCCTAATGCTTATCTATATCCCATGGACGGTTAATACCGCCTATTCGGGTGATAACCAAGCTTTTTTAAAAGAACTTAATCCCGCCAGACAAACCGAGAAAGCTGCAGGGATTAGTGCGCCACAGGTGCAACTAAGCCAATTATTACCTCAAGTGAAAGCCGCATGGGGCGATGCGCCAATTAAGCAAGTGATAGTGTCATACCCTAAAGATCAAAATAGCCAAGTGACCTTTTACCAAAACACAGGTAAAGATGTGACCGATGAAGCCAATATTTTGATATTCAACGGGGTAAATGGTGAGCTTAAATATACCAGCCCGCACGAAGCCTCAGGAGCCTCCGCGACTTACGATACTATGATGTCGCTGCACACGGCACGTTTTGCCGCCCCGCTGCTAAGATTTTTATTCTTTTTCTGCGGTTTATTAGGCTGCGCTATGATCGCGACAGGCACTTTGATGTGGGCCATTCGTCTACGTCAAAAACAGCAAAAATTGATCGATAAAGGCGAGAAACCAAGCTTTGGATTACGTTTAGTTGAAGGGTTAAACTTCATGTTTATCTTAGGACTACCCTTAGGCACTGTCGCCTTCTTTTACGCCAATCGTCTCTTATCGACAAGTTTTGCAAGCCGCTCTGAATGGGAAGTTCACAGTTTCTTTCTCGCGTTATCGGCAATGGGAGTTTGGGCTTTCTTGGGTCGTTCACGTCGCCAGTGGCAAACCGCATTACGACTCACAGGGACCTTGTGCTGTGCGCTGCCCGTGCTCAATGCCTTCACATCACCAAGCAATATCATCGACAATATCCAATCCCACCAATGGGCTTTAGTCGGATTTGACGTGCTCGCAGTGCTACTTGGTGGCGCTATGCTATTTGCCAGTAAAAGAGTGACTTTGATTGCTAAGGCCCCCGCTAAACGCCCAGCAAAAGCAAAAAATGCACGTAGAAGCGAATCCCAAACATCCCTTGCCAGCGACCTTAGTTCGTCATCTTCATTGGAGGAAGCCAAATCATGATGCCAGAATTTATTCCCCTACTTGGGATCTTAGGTTTGAGTTATCTTTCCCTCGCCCTGTTTGCCTTAGCTAAATTTGGTCACTTCAAAGATGTGTTCAATCGTCCACCAGCACAATGGCAAAGTCGTTTGCTAACCTTGTTTGCTTGGTTACTACTAGCATTTAGCTTAAGTGCCTGCGCGAGCGATCAGGGCTGGGCCTACGGGAGCATTTTGTTTATGGGAATAATTTCCCTCGCGGCAATGCTGGTCATCCTAACGTTAAGCTACAGCCCGCGCCATTTACCGATAGGAATCGTCACTGGCAGCGTGCTCACTGGCACTCTATTACTGAGTGCTGGGATCTAATGTCCAGCTAACACTGGCATGGCGATCATGGCTAAGTGAGCACCGCTAGGCTATAGTGCCCTGATGTCCTTCAGATAGGAGAAAATAATGGGCTTTAACTTAACGGTTAACTGGCAAACCTCGCCCGCCGAAGAAGGCGAATTTTGTCGAGACCACAGTATTACCTTTGGCAGCGGCCAGACGATTCAAGCCTCGTCGGCACCGGAATACAAAGGCAATGGGCAAAATGTCAATCCAGAGGAAAGCCTGTTGGCTGCATTATCCTCATGCCATATGTTGACCTTTCTAGCAATTGCGCATCTTAAGCGCTTACCTGTAACCTCCTATGTGGATAATGCCACTGCAGAGCTGGGTAAAAACGAGGCGGGCAAGTTGGCCGTGACAAAGATGGTGCTCAATCCTAAGGTCATTTTCGCTGAAGGGGTCGAAGTCAGCCAAGAAACCCTTGAGAAAATTCACGAGAAAGCACATGCAAATTGCTTTATCGCTAATAGTTTAGCAACAGATATTCAAATCAAGTTTTAGGATTTGAGCAGATCTTTATGGCCCGCAGATGCTTTTCCTAAGCGGGCTTTTTTATTGCCGCACCGTAACTCAATACCTGTCTGAATCATTGCTATCACCGAATTATCCGCGCCACCTAACCATCCACAGAGTCTAACTTTTCACCATTATTCAGCTCAGGTCCAGCTTTTAAACAGTACGATAGAAGCCAATCTTAGCTTGGTATCATCTGTTGGAATTAAAAGATGCACATTCAACCACTGCGAAATTCCCCGTCTGTCAGCCCACAAAAAAATGTCTCCACTGCTGAATTT
The DNA here is from genome assembly GCF_025653905.1 of Shewanella sp. SM71. Lineage (NCBI taxonomy): Bacteria > Pseudomonadati > Pseudomonadota > Gammaproteobacteria > Alteromonadales > Shewanellaceae > Shewanella > Shewanella sp. SM71. The sequence continues at coordinate 212,870 of NZ_JAKKRW010000001.1, read as the reverse complement.
ACACAGGTTAAAAATCCAGTTCAAACCAGCGCACCAGCATCAACTGATACAGTAACGCTTTCTAGCGATGCAAAACAATTGGCGGCGAATACGCAAAAACCAGCAGAAATGCCAGCACTGAGGGATAACATAGAAACCTTAGTCGAATTGAAACACGCGAAGATGAAGTATCAAGTGATCGCCGACATGACCAATTTAGCGACAGGAACGAGCCAAGGGATTTCAGCGCCAACGGCCTATTATCTAAGCCATAACGAAGACGCGAGAGCAATGACAGTTAATCACCTTGCCCAACAACAGCAAGTGAACACTATGCAGATCTATGCAGAAACAAGTAAAAATGGGAATAGAAGTATTAATGAATGGGCATAAAAATGGGTGTTGTCTCGGGAACCAAGAGACAACACCCTAACTTTGTACGCGGACATGCTAGCCGAGATACCTTAAATTTCGGTTAAATACTGAATTTAAATATCAATTACTTAGCTTTAATATCCTGTGCCATACCTTTTACAGGCAAAGGTTGCACTTTTAAGGCTGGGATTGGCTGTTTAACCAACTCATCCTTCAAATAACTTATTGCAGTTTCAAGCTGCGCATCTTTGCCATTAAAGGTAGCGAAAGGTAAGTTATCGACTTCAATATCCGGCGTTACGCCATGGCCTTCAAGCACCCAGCGGCCATCCATTGCATACTGTGGATACTCGGCCACCCGCGCCATCCCTTTATCGGTCAACGCATTTCGCCCAGATAACCACACACCCGCCCCTGCCGTTTGTTTACCAATTAAGGGCGCAATACCGAGTGCTTTAATCCCTGCGGAGAAGGTTTCGCCGTCGGAATAGGTCAGTTCATCGGTTAACACCACTAAATGACCACGGAAAGTTTGTTGCATATTGGTGTTTGGCGTGCCGTGGGTCGGTTGCCAAAACGCCCAAGCGCGGCGTAGTAACTTCTCAATAATCCAACTGTCAATATTGCCACCGCGGTTACGGCGAACATCGATAATCAAACCCTCTTTATCGTAGTTGGCATAAAACTCACGGGCGAAACTTTCAATATCACCACCGCCCATGGCATATAAGTGCAAATAACCCATCTTGCCCTGACTTGCATCCTCGACCACTGCCGCGTTATGGCTCACCCAATCTAAGTAACGTAATTGACTGTCCACCACAGCGCTAACGGGCATGACGATGGTTTTATGGGTTTGGCTACCACGCTTAAGCTGTAGTAATACTTGCTTATCCTGTTGATTGCGTAAATGACGCGTGACGTCGGCCACATTTGCCACTGGCGTGCCATTGATAGCCAGTAACATATCGCCTTCTTTAGCATCGACTTCGATACGATTTAACGGTGAAGCATTAGCAGGTAACTCAGGATCGTTACTGTAAATGTGCGCAATTTTAACGCCATCTGCAGTTTGTTGTAGGCGCGCGCCAAGACTTGCCGCTTTAGCCGCATCGGGATCTTGAGGTATGTCACCACCGCGCACCTGTGAGTGCAAAGAATCTAACTCGCCCATCATTTGCATGAAAATATCATTCAGTTCGTTACGATCGGTCAGGCGGTCGAGCAAAGGCTGATACTTAGCCTTAGTGGCTTGCCAATCGAGGCCGCGCATTTTTTTGTCGAAGAAAGATTCTCGGTGCATCAACCACGCATCTTCAAACATTTGCTGCCATTCAAGCTGCGGAGAAATCGCTAACTGCCATTGTTCCGTTTGCACTTTGGCATTATCCGTATCGCCTAATTTATCGCCGCCATCAACAATCAGGAGTGATTTCTCATTACTGTGCTTACGTAGCATCAGCTTTTTACCATCGGCAGAAACCTCATATTGGCCAATGTCCTCGGCAAAAACCTCGACTTTGGGGCTTAATCGGTCAAATTTGATGGTCATTAAATTAGGGGCGACATCGTCACCAATAGCTTGATCTAACAGATAAAGTCTATCATCGATGACGCGCAGCTTACTGTAATTGCCTGAATCGACAGGCACTTGCCATAAACGCTGGGAGATCCCTGCCCAATCGATTTTCACTGGACTCGGTTTATCCTTAGCATCGGTTTTTTCAACTTGATTCGATTCGAGTTCATTGGGTTTACTAAAGGGGAATTTGGCATTTTTGACCAGTGCGATGGCAAAAATTTGGCTGCGTTTATCAAACACAGGGCCCATGTTTCTATCGCCCCAAGGTGAACTTGGTGTTGCGCTGAATTGGCGATTCGATAGGAAATATAGCCACTGGCCGTCACTGCTAAAGGTTGGCGAATAGGACTCGTATTTGTCGCTGGTGAGCGTCTCGGCCTTATTTTCATCCACAGAATAAAGGATGATTTGCGGACGTTGTTTACCGATTTCCGACTTAGTGAATGCAATAAAACGGCTGTCACCGGACCAGCGGATATCGGCGTAAGGCCCAAGTCCCTCGCCGTTAGTGATGATTTTTTGATTGGTATTTTTCTTTAAGTCGAGCAGCCAAACATTACCATCGTTATCGTCATGGGCGATAAATCGACCGTCACTAGACAAATTAAGACTCATTCTTAAAGTATGACCATCTTTGGTTAACTGTTTAGCGCCACTGCTGCCATCAGCAGGGAATTGCCAAATTTCCTGCTGACCTGTCATGTCGCTAATCGCATAAACCGACTTGCCATCTTGGCTCAACACCGCTTCCCTTATGCGATAAGTCCCCGGCAGTGCAACTTGAACTAAACGCGAGCCATCAATACCCGCGATCGCCACGTGGCTGCGGGCGGTGATCACCACTTTATCGCCAGCGGGGGCCAAATTAGTTGAAGAAGCGTAATCCATAGGATCTTTTACCCAATGCTCACGGCGCTCGGCAAAATCGGAAGTGAGTTCAATATTGAGTAACGAGTCTTTAGCGGCAGCAATATCAAACACATGGATATCCGCACCTAACTGGAATACCACTTTGCCTTGGTCCATCCGCGCACCGCGGACTTGCCAATCTTTAAATTGGGTTAACTGTTTTGCATCTGAACCATCGAGCGCCATCGACCAGAGGTTGTCGTTGCCATCGCTGTCGCTGATAAAATAGAGTCTCTCCTGCCATAGCATAGGTTGGCGTACTGAGCCGTCGTGTTGGCCGCTGAGCAACTGGGCTTCGGTTTTGCTGCCAAGTTTAAAGCGCCATAATTCGCCCTTTGCGCCGCCACGGTACACTTTGGCGTTATCCCCAGTGACTTGTAGACCAAAGCGGGTGAAGTACACGTATTCGTTGCGATCATCAATCACACCTTCGACCGCATCGGCTAAGGGTAAATCTGTAGTCGTGAGGGTTTTAGGATCGACGCTGCGCAGCATCCAATTATTAGCAGGACCAAAACCAGTGTCGGTAGAATATAAAATCTCGCCTTTGGCAGTCCAGCCCTGAACTCGTACACGGCTATTCTCAAAACTCACCCGTTTAGCCACACCGCCCGTAATAGGGATCACATACACTTCGCTCGCGCCTTCATAGTTGGCAACATAAGCAACCCACTTACCGTCGGCCGAAATAGTCGCCCCTAGCTCTTCTGCGGGTAAACTCGTTAAGCGAGTCGCCGCTTTTTGACCTAAGGTCTGAGTCCATAAATCCCCTTCTGCAGTAAAGACTAAGGTTTGAGCGTGCAACGCTGGCGCACGGTAATACCCTTGATTGCTCACCGCATCGGCAGCGATGGTTTGGAACGCTGTTAATGTGCCAAGGGCAAGCATGCAGCAGGCGACAGAATGGCGAAGTTTCATGTATGACCTCTATCCTATTGTTATTTTAGCAATAGACTCTTTACTACGAGATTTTGCTAGCAGATTTAGCGAAGAAATTCTTGCCATGGGCTTTTGTAAAAAACCACAATCAAGTCCAAAGCATGACAATTGAGCCCAACAAGCTAGCAGAATTTGATAGAGAGTTCAGTAACTTCGAGTCAGAGAAGTTTTAGCAAATGTGTCACATCTTAAATCGCGGAGGAACAACTGAATAAAAGACAAGATTCTTTAGAGGAAAACATCAAAGATCATAGCGTTACCATATTGCACTAGGATAAAAATATACCAGAGTCGGACATGAGTGGCTAACGTGAAGGGCTAATGTTAAGGGCTGACATACAGCGTCTTTAGCGGACTGTTTAGGCGGCTCATATTAGACTGTTTCGCCAGTGTCATTTGTTGCCATTTATTGATCACTCGTGCAATTTCACCGTTATCCATCAATGCCTTAATCGCATGATTAAACTGCTCTAACTGGCTTGTCTTGATACTCGCTTTACTGAACATTAAATGAATATGATTTTGATCTAATACTAACTTAAGTGGCACTAGCTTGATGCGTTGATGCTGGCTGGCGATATAGGGCATGGCTAAGGTATCTCCGACTATCATATCTCCTCTACCGTAGATAAGCATTTGCACAGACTTATCTGAGTCGGGACTTAATACTAACAAGTGCTCCTGCTCTAATCGATATTGAGATTCTTGATAATCTGCACCATACCAACCGCTAGAAGGGACAAGTAGACGCAATTTTTGGGTAAAAATGTCCTCCCATTTATCGATATTAATCTGATCTTTTTGCTCATAAAGTACAAATAAGCGCAGCTCTTCATCTCGGTAATAGGTTGAAAAAAGAGCATAGTTTTGACGTTCATCCGTCATAGTCGCTCCCATCAACACATCTAACTGTCCTGCTCGCAACATCTGATGCGAGCGCTTAGCGGGCACATTAATAAAATGAACTTCACAACCAAGATACACTGCAAATGCCCGCATCAGATCCACATCTAAACCTTGGGCTTCTCCTTGAGGATCTTGCCAAGCATAGGGAGGCCAATCGTTGTAACCGACTTTAATCGTGTTCTTACAAGGTAAAGGGCTATTGACCTGCGACGCACTTACAGCGGGCAAGACTAAAAAAAACATAAATAAGACAGGAACGTATTTAAACCATGGCATAGGCTAAGTTACTTGCCTCTTAAGTTGATGATCCTCTCTTGATTAAGATGAAGTATAACGATTCAGTGTCAGACTTCCGCGAGGGGGTTCTACCTCAGTAAGCGTAGTTGTCACTTAGATAGCGCGCCATAAACACCGGCGAGATCACAGTAATTAGCCTAAAAAAGGACGGGGGATAATAACAAAAAAGCACAACAGCCAATAGTGAGATCTAAACGACTCACTATACTGCGATAAAGGCTAAGCCGGAACGCAGGAAATAAAATAAAGTTTTATAAATTTAAATCAGACACTTATAAATAATAGCAACAACTTTAGTGGGATCCCCCATATCGACTTGTAACCAAACTATGTGTGTCCCCCCCAATTCCTCACCCTGAGCCGTGGCGGACTCTTTAGCTTCATCAAGCTGGTTTTCATGGCGGCTCACCCCAGTGACTAAAGCAAAACTATCGCAGTGGGTGACTTCAAAATCGTAGGCCACGTTAATGCGACGATATAGTTCATGCTGCTTGGTCGCACATCCAGATATTAAAACGCAAAAACATGTACTTAACAGAAAAAATTTAGACAAATCAATTAACCCACAGATTAAACACGCGGGTGAACATAACTAATTGCAACCGATAAAATTGTGAACAATGTCACATATAAGAAACCAAGGATAATACAGAAAGTTACAAATATTAATTAAATATCATGTAGTTAACTAAGGGTTGTTTTATGTTCGCTGGTAACACAAGCTCATCAATTCCCCACCATAAAACTCACACTTGTAAAAAAAGGGAGCCAAGCTCCCTTCCTGCTTTTACGCCATGTTATTCCACTGCTAGGCAGACATCAGTAGGGCTAAAGCCCTTAAGCTAATATTTTGAATAAATGCACTTTTAATGCAGCAAAATCTGCCGCTAATTCCGCGGATAAGATGGGCTTACTCGCAACAGCTTCAAGCTCAGGCGGCAAGGGTAAGTTAAGCGTTAATTCTCTATCCACAACATCCTTAAATTTAGCGGGATGCGCCGTCCCCAAGAATATGCCCACTTCATCGGGCACTAAGGTTAAAGATAAGGCCTTAGCTGCAATCGCCGCATGGGGCTCAGACACATAACCCTGTGCATGCAACTCAGCTAATGCCTGTGACGTTTGTTCCTCCGATAAGCGAATACCCACTAAGCTACTCAGTGGCCAGCCTAATTTCTCACAAATGGCTTCCACACGCGGCCAGTTACTGGGTTCACTCACATCCATGGCATTGGACATAGTCGCTTGAGTCGGATTGGGCTGCCATTGGCCATTGTCTAAATAACGCGGCACTGTATCGTTGGCATTGGTCGCGGCAATAAAGCGTTTAACTGGTAATCCCATCGCTTTAGCGAATAAACCTGCGGTGAGGTTGCCAAAGTTACCACTTGGCACTGAAATCACAGGATCGGCTTCATGGCGCTGTTTAGACTGGGCAACCGCTTCAAAGTAATAGCAAATTTGCGCGAGTAAGCGGCTGATGTTGATAGAATTTGCCGAGTTTAAGCTCAACCCATCGCGGACTTCGGGATCATCAAAGGCGCGCTTAACCAGATCTTGGCAGGCATCGAAATCGGACGAGACGGCAACTGTATGGATATTCTTGCCCAAAGTCGTGAACATCTTTTCCTGTAGTTCACTGATCTTGCCCTTAGGATAGAGCACCACCACATTGACTTTCTCAAGTCCATAGAAGGCATCGGCAACCGCGGCGCCAGTATCGCCCGAAGTCGCAGTCAGAATGGTTAAGCGTGTGTCGCCGACAAAGGCATTGACGCATTGCGCCATAAAGCGCGCCCCAAAATCTTTAAACGCCAGTGTTGGACCGTGGAATAATTCGAGGCAGGCACGCTGCTCATCGACGGCAACCAAAGGTAAATCAAAGTTAAAGGCACGCTCAACTAATTCATCGACCGCATCTTGGCCTAACTCAGAGGCAAGCCATGCGCCGAGTACTTTTTTACTGCGCTCAACGAATGGCAACGCCAGCAGCCCTTCAATATCGTCTAGTACGGGTATTTGACTAGGAAAGAACAAACCTCTGTCTTTACCTAACCCCAGTTGTACCGCTTCTTTAAAGCTCACTTTCTGCGAAGGGTATTTTAAATTATATAGTTCCATGCTCACTCAACCTTTTGATGCTAAACCTTAAATGCTAATTTGGGGTACTTAGTCTTAGCTAAATTAACTATTAATCGACTCTACGCGTACCTTGCTCATCGAGGCGACACACGTGGGCAAAGCCACCCACCTCGGTGAGATAATGCTGTTCTAACCAGGCTTTAGCGGTATTTGCCGTGGCTAAATCATCGGTAATCGAAAACAGCGTTGGGCCGCTGCCCGAAATCCCCGTAGTCAACATGCCTAAATCGGCTAAAGCGGCTCTGGCCTTGCCGTAACCCGGAATCGCGGCGGCGCGATAGGGCTCGGCTAACACATCCTTTAATACGCTGATCGCAAGCTTGGCATTCTGCTGGTATGACGCATGAACAAAAGCGCTTAAATAACGGCCAAAATCGATAGTGACACTTTTATCATATTGATCCGGCATGAGTTTGCGCATCATTGCCGTTGAAAGTGAAATCCCTGGATAGGCCACAACCCAATACCATTCTTTAAAACTCGGTATCGCTTCGCAAACTGTGCCCGGCACATTGAGCATCAATTGCATGCCGCCCAAATAACAGGGGGCAACATTGTCATAGTGCACACTACCGCTGATCTTCCCTTCAAACTCGCCCATCAGTTCAAGCAGTGCTTGCTCGTTATAGGGTCTATCAAAATGTTCATTCAGGGCATATAACGCCGCCACGACAGAGCTTGCACTCGAACCTAAACCACTGCCGACGGGCAGGTTCTTTTCCAGTGTCAGCGCTACGCCTCCATCTGCTTTACCCTGCGCAGTTAAAAACTCCTTACTCATGGCTGTTAAGAAGAATTCGGCACATTGGTACACAATATTGTCTTGCGGATTATCAGGTAGTTTATGGGCCCAAGCGCCGGTCTGTATCAGACTCACACCCGACGCTGCCGCGGCGATAGTCACTCTATCGCCCAGTAAACTACCATCAATCGGCGCTAATGCTGCACCGAGTAAATCAAATCCGACGCCCACGTTACCCATAGAGGCTGGAGCGTAAACGGTCAAACTCATACACTCACCTCACGAGTCCAATTCAAGGTTCTTAATACATCGGCAAAGGCACCAGCAGCGGTCACTTCAGTCCCTGCGCCATAGCCGCGTAGCACAAAGGGAATGGGCTGATAATAACGGCTATAGAACGCCAAGGCATTTTCGCCGCCTTTAACGCTATAAAGTGGATCATTTGCATCCACTTCGGCGATACGCACACGGCACACACCATCCTCGATTTGCCCAACATAACGCAGCACTTTACCTTGGGCTTTGGCCTGCGCCACTTTTGCGGCAATTACGGCATCAACTTGCGGCAATCGTGCCATAAAGCTTTCAACATCACCTGAATCATCAAACTCGGCAGGCAATACAGATTCCACCTGCACGTCACTGAGCTCTAACTTTAATCCCACTTCACGGGCAAGAATGAGCACCTTACGCGCCACATCCATACCGCTCAAATCATCACGGGGATCGGGCTCAGTAAAACATTTTTCCCGCGCAAGACCGGTCGCTTCGGACAGTGTCATGCCTTCATCGAGCATGCCGAAGATAAAAGATAAAGAACCCGATAAAATACCGTTAAACTTATGCAGTTTGTCACCCGCAAATAACAGTTTTTTCAGGTTATCGATCACAGGTAAACCCGCGCCGACTGTGGTTTCGTATAAGAATTGGCGACGCTGTTTTAATGCCGTTTGGCGCAGTGCTTGGTAATAAGCATAATCGCGGGTATTAGACTTTTTATTGGGCGTGACTACATGCAAACCTGCGTTCATCACATCCAAATACAGGTTCGACACTTGCTCGCTCGAAGTGCAATCCACCAGCACTGGGTTAAGCAATTGTTGCTCTTTCACCCATGCGAGTAGCACAGGAATATCACAGGCTTGCTGACTATCGGCAAGTAAACTAGACCAGTTGCTTAAGTCGATACCCGCGCTGTCGAGTAACATCTTGTTCGAATTCACTATACCGCAAACACGGATACTGATGTGCTGCTCTTTAAGCATGGCGGACTGTTGTTTTATCTGCTCGAGCAGGCCTGCGCCCACATTGCCGCAACCCACTAAAAACACATCTAAATACTGCTGCACATCGAAAAAGCCTTGATGACAAGCCGCCACCGCATGCTTAGTCTTACGCTGCTCGATCACAGTCGAAATCGAGCGCTCGGACGAACCTTGGGCGATGGCGATAATGTTCACGCTTGCCTGCGCTAACGCTTGGAAGAAACGCGCCGCCACTCCTTTATGGGTGCGCATGCCATCACCAATCAAGGATACAATTGCCAGTTCATGGCGCATAGCGATAGGCTCAAGCAAATCACTTTTTATTTCTAATTCAAACTCTTGCTCTAAGGCCCATTTCACTTTGGCCGAGTCAGACGTCGCCACACAGAAACTAATACTGTATTCAGAAGAACTTTGAGTGATTAAAGACACAGACACGCCGCTGCGGGAAATCGCCGCGAGAGTACGGCTCGCCATGCCAACCATGCCTTTCATGCCCGGGCCTGATATATCGAACATGGTCTGGTTATCTAAATTGGAGATAGCTTTAACCTGCAAGCCGGTTTCATCGGCTTGGTTTGATACCAGAGTGCCGGGCGCATCGGGGTTAAAACTGTTTTTGATATAACAGGGAATATGGAACTGGGCGATAGGCGCAATCGTCTTAGGATGCAGTACCTTAGCGCCAAAATAGGAGAGTTCCATCGCCTCTTGATAGCTGAGTTGTGATAACAGCTTAGCATCGGCAACCACACGGGGATCGGTATTATAAACACCGTCAACATCGGTCCAGATTTCACAGCTCGAAGCATCTAAACAGGCGGCGAGCACGGCAGCAGAATAGTCAGAACCATTACGGCCTAACGTCACCACTTTGCCCTGTTCATCGGCGGCGGTGAATCCCGGCATTACCCATACGCGCTTTTCACCTAATGCCAACGCACGAAACCTTGGCTTACTCACAGCGATATCGACCACGGATTCTAACGGCCGACCACGACCCAGAAACAAGGCGCGAGGATCGAGTTGAGCAGACGTGATCCCCTTAGATAGCATCACTTGTTCCATCAAGGCTGCAGATAAACGCTCACCTGCCACCACGATTTCAGCACGTATGCCATCGGGACACTCTTGCAGTAAGCTAATGCCACGTAATCTATCCTGCCAAATCACCAGCTGCGCATTAAGTCCAGAAAAGAGCTGTTCACTCTGCTCACTCGACAACATTGAAGTAACAGCATCTTGGTATAGCGAGGTAAATACCCGCTCAACATGCTGCAGCACAGACGAATAATCTTCACCTTTAACGGCTACATCAACCATTTCTAGTAACGCATTTGTCACAGTCGCCGGGGCCGATAGCACAGTGGCTATGGGTTCAAGCTTAGATGACTTAGCAACGATATCCGCCGCCATCGAGAATCGCTGCCAATTTGCAAGCGAGGTACCACCAAATTTCATTACTTTCATCTTGTTCTCCTGTACCGCGCCCGACTTAGAAATAAGAGCTAGAAACAAAAAAGCCCGCTTCTTTGTGGGAAGCGGGCTCATCGTTAAAATTCTTTAGGGTGTATCAGCCCGCCCCCACTGTTGTTGTAGTGGTGGTTGTAATAATGGTAGTTACTACGAAACCTAGGCTATGCATGTGTTTGGGCTAATCCATGTTAATTTCTTGATAAACAGAATTGCTTTTTTTACCCGCGCTTGTCAACCCCTAAAATGGATTATTTATAGGCAAATATTAACGCTCGATAAAATACTGTATCAAGATTCGTTAATATGAAGTTTTCTAGGGGTAAAAATGCGATTTACGCAATAGATAACTGTTGACGTCAACGTAACATGGCACGAAAACCATTATGTAATCACTTGTTTTACATAAAATTATTTATAGTGCACTTTAAAACAATGCGTTATTTGTTCTACCTCATCACTCAGGCTAAATTGACAGGCTAACGAGCAAAAATCACATTACTCATCCTTTCTACCGTAAAGCACCGACAAATTTGCCTAAAAAAACCTGTGCGATATCTAACATAAGCCACTTCAAATTATCGCCAGCACTAAAAAAGCACGTTATTATGCGCGCACATTACGAATTGGAGGCGATATGAAGATCACTCAACACAGCGCGGTAACCATTCATTACCGTTTATCAGATCAAGAAGGCAGACTATTAGAAGACTCTTTCGACTCTGAACCTATGCTATATCTACACGGCACTGAAAACCTGATCCCAGGTTTAGAAGCCGCATTAGATGGTAAAAGCAAAGGCGAAAAACTCGATGTCACTATTAGTGCCGAAGAAGCCTATGGCCCTTATCACGATGGCCTACGTCAAGCCGTGCCATTAGAAGCCTTTGGTGATATCGAAGATATCGTCCCAGGTATGCGCTTCATCGCTGAAACTGAAATGGGTCAACGCCCTGTTCAAGTCATGGAAGTGAAAGACGATGTGGTTATCGTCGATGGCAACCATCCTTTAGCGGGCCAATCGCTCAATTTCAGCGTCGAAATCGTTGACGTTCGTGAAGCCTCAGCCGAAGAAATCGCTCATGGCCACATTCATGCCCAAGGCGGTTGTGGAAGCCATGGACATGATCACGACCACGGCGGTGGATGCTGTGGCGGTTCAGGTAAACAAGAAGCGGGCGGATGTTGTGGTGGTTCAGACCACGATCATGGACACCACCATGAAGAACACGAAGCCTGCGACACACCTAAAACAGGCTGTGACGGCAATGGCGGCTGTGGTTGCCGCGGCTAAACAAAGCCTGATACCAGAAGTTAAACGAGAAGTTGTTTATCCGTAAGTGATTAAACAGCCATTGTTTAACCTTTTAAGATGCACGCCCTTAATTTAAGGTCGTGCATTTTTTATACACAAGCGTTTATAATATTCGTAATAGATAAATAACTGACTGGTAAATTGAAGTATTCAAATTTTATATGAATATTTTCAATTAGATATTGATATCAACCTAAGTTAAGCGACGGAGTGCTTATGTTAACCAAACCCCTTTACGAAATTTTGCCTTTTGGCTACATGGCGCTTGGTAGTTCGAGTTTTATTGCACTCGACATCAACTATGCCTTGATAGCGGCAACTGTGGTATTTGTATTAGGTGCGAGGATCTACGTTATGCGTTCTCAAAACCGTCGAACAGACTCGGCTAAGCGGCGTAAATCGGGTTATCTTCCCGAGATAATTTATAACTTCCTACCTTTTATCTATCTCTTAGCAGCGCTGGCTATCTTTAAATTCCTTCCCAAGGATCTTTACCCAATTCTGGCTATCTGTTTACTCAGCTACGGCTTATACATTCTGGTTCGTCGTTCCCTCTATCGTCGTCATAAGCTTCCCATCACGCCTTAAGACTTAGTTCTATTCACCACAGTAGGAGCAGATGATATTCACAAAAGTTGTATCCACATGAACACTAACCAATTAATTTTTGAACTTTCGCCCTATGCTCAGAAGACATATTCTTCAAATAATTAGAACAACGTGTAATCGTTGCAATACTGACTTCATATTCCGCAGCGATATGCCTTTGACTCATTTCCCCGTCTAGCAGCAATTGAAAGACCTTCAAACGTCCAGCAACGGCACTACGTTCTTCTTCGGTTAACAGTAAATGAAACAACACAGAAAGATCTTCATAATTGCTGTGGCTCAAAATTTTTTCTAATACTAGATCCCAGTTAGCTCGCATAATCACCCTCATAAGTACTGTTCAAGCATTACATTAGCAGTCTAACAGATTTCGCCTACTTACAAATAAATTGTTACGTTTAGCCGTCTTATCCAAACAAAAACTGACAAAATTGCTTCTAGTACATCAAGTTAATTTGTGTACAATAGGAGTGCAATGTCACACTTCGACGCTAATTTGTGAGAATACGATGAAAAAATTACTACTTACTCTCGTTGCCAGTACCTTATTGGCTTCAACTGCTCAAGCACACAATTTCGAAGACTCTAAAGATGCAATTGAATACCGCCAATCTGCATTTGGTCTTATTGCTTATAACTTCGGCGATATGGCTGCCATGATGAAAGGTAAAAAACCTTTCGAAGCAGAAACCTTCGCAATGCGCGCAACGAATGTTGCTGCATTATCCAAAATTCCTTTCGAAGGTTTTATTGATGGCTCAGACAAAGGTGATACCGAAGCCCTAGCCAAAGTTTGGCAAGACAGAGCTGATTTTGATGCAAAAATGAAAACCTTCCAAGAGAATGCTGCCATTCTGGCTACTGTAGCTCAAAAAGGTAATCAAGCTGAAATCAAACAAGCCTTTATGGACACAGGAAAAAGCTGTAAAAGTTGTCACGACATTTATAAGAAAGATTAGTTTGACGTTGTTTTTCCCAACAAAAAGCCTGCTAAATAGCAGGCTTTTTGTTGTTCCCAAAATGAGTATAAATCTACAGAACTTGCACTATTGGCCACATTAAATAGCCAAAGACCACAGCAGCGCATACTGTGAACAGCACTAAAGCAAGCCACTCAGACTTGAATCGAAGCTCGCTCTTCGCACTTGATGAAAAAGCAACCTTCGAGACTTTCTTGTAACCACTGATCATAGCACCAACTAACTTATCCCCTTTCATGGCATGAATAATCACAGCCAGTACATGAATGGCACTCAGCAAGAGAATAAGGTTAAAGTTCGTTTTGTGTAACCAAGTCAAAAACCCACTGGTATCTGAACTGACATAGCTATATAGCGGACCTTCGGTAAAAATATCATCGGTCGCAAAAAGGCCTGTAACTAATTGAAGGCTAATGATCCCAATCAACGCGATGACCATATAGCCACCGATAGGATTGTGTCCAAGTACCACAGACATCCCTTTAGTTCGAATCGATCTCAAGTAATCGAGTACAACTTTGGGGTGATGAACAAAGTGGCTAAACCTTGCCGTATCACTACCAATGAGCCCCCAGAGGATCCTAAATCCAATAAGGATCAGCAAACTATAAGCAAAAATTTGATGCCACTGCATTTCGCCCGCATCGGCACTCCACCATAAAAGTGCCAACAGACACACCATGCCCCAATGGAAAATTCGCGTGGGTAAATCCCAGACCTTAATTTTAACGTGTTCAGTATTCATAAAATGGGCAAACTCAAAGTGACCGAATGGAATAAGTAGAGGTATTTTATCGGGATTCGGGATGAAACTTAAAGTAAATATAAGTAAATAAGGGCAAAGACTGCGGAGTTATCCCATCGAATATGACCCCATTTAGCTGGCAATACAAGGCTTTTGGGTCAAGAATTATTGATATTTGTCTAAGTGATCAAATATCCAACGAACAGTATCTAATGGGCACAAAAACGTGATCTACATCTCGTTTTATAGTGCGAACCTTGGTAATCTGAAATCCAAGGAAACAACAGAAGGTTCGAAATATGCTAAAGATTACTAGCAAGCAACTTGAAGTCACATCTCCTATTCGCGAACGCATTGAAAGCCGTTTTGAAAAACTTTCAAGGCATGATGTGCAAATGATAAATCCCCATGTAATCATTACGGAGGAGAAACCTGGTTTCAAAATTGAAGCATCGGTTGGCATCCCAAATGGAGAACTCTTCGCTCAAGCAAAACATGAAAATTTATATACTGCGATTAACGCTATGGGCCAAAAATTAGAGAAGCAGCTCAATCGCATAACACACAAACCTGAAGCTCAACGCTCCACATCACTAACACCGACTAATAATGTTGTTGAAATTGACGACGAGTACGAGGAGGAAGATGCGGCATAATTTAAATCTAGTGAGTGCGAGAAACGCATCACTTTGAGAGCAATAAAGTAGAAATATTTAATCAGATCACAGTTTTTACAAAAGCTTAGTGCAATCATTTTAATGATGAAAAAAAACAGTTCTTTTGACTAAATACCTACTACACTTTACAAAGTGACAGCAAGAATCGAAGTGGTGCGGATTTAAATCGTTTCAAATGTTGATTTACTTTAAATTTTGATTTACAAATATTGATTAACAGATCTTAATTTCTAAATAACGTTACTGGATATAACTAAGGAGCACGACCAATCTAAGCCTTATAGTTTTAAGCACTAAGGTTTTAAGTACTAAGGTTTACTGTTAATGATTAATTTTACTTATAATTTCTACGTTTAAAAGTTCAATTTTTATTTTCAACTAGGTTCCACTTTCAATAGCAAGTTTGGAAAGGAGGCAACACAAGAGCGAACAATTTGATTTTAGAAACAATCAAGTATGTTGGCATTCACTAAAAGCAGTACTCAATTTTGACCCAATATCAGGATGACCACCAGAAACAGGCGGCATTGCTGAATACCAGAGTTAACATAAGGAGCCGAGTACAGTACAACGAGTACATTAGCAAAACCTTTAACTATCAAACTTTTTATATCCACAATGGAGGCTCAGGTAAACATAAACAAAAATCACATTTACAAAAGCTACATGAATAAAAGCGTTTATTGTAAAACGGGTCAGCACCAATGCGTGCTAAACACTGAGATAAATGAGGTAACAACTGTCACGTTTAGTTAGATGTAGATTAGTTATATGAAGAGAGTCATATTTACACTGATATGTTAGTTAGCGTTTTTAGCGTGTGATTTAATGTAAGTGTTTAATGTAAGTGTAATACGTTGGTTCGATTAAAAGTCATTAGTTTACTTAGTATTATTTGTATAGTAAGAACTGTAAATCGTATAAATGTTTATTTATGTAATGTGTTAACGTTTACCATTAGTTGAGTTTTGATATTTATAGACACCTTAAATAATGTTTACTTATCAACTAAAAAGGAGGAAATCTAGACTTGACGAAAATTGTAATAACAGTAAACAAGAGCTTTTTATACGCTCCATGTATTAACATGTTAGGTTTTAAAGTAAAAAGTAATAATGGTAATAATGGTAATAATGGTAATAATGTAAGTAGCAAGACCTAAACGCGTGACAAGGCTAAGCTGTTCTTACAGCAAAATGTACCTAGTACAACCAATGAGCCGTAAATCGTTTATTTTTAAATGTTCGTTTTGTTAGTGTTAGTTTTTAATGTTATAGCTCCATGCAAGTGTTAATTGTTAAAATATAAGTGCAAGACATGTCAACGTAAGTTCGCTGGTACTGCAAACTGCATAGTTTCAAGGTTATACGCTATGCTGCATAAAGTACTTGTTAATGTTCATTGTAAATGCAAGTCGTTATCTAGTGAGTTGTCAACGTTTTACTGTTACACGTAAATGTAAGATAAACGAATGTGTTACCTTGTCCCACACTGACCATAAGGAGGATAAACTCGCTTGACCATATATACATACTTGAACCAAACCAGCGCACCCTCGGGTGCGCTTTCTTTTTAGATTACCTTTAAGAAAGTTTTGATTGACAGCTAAGCCCTAGCCCTTTAGTTTTAAGACCATGAAAATGATAACAGCAGCTTTTTTTACTTTCTTTTTTACACCCCCACTCTAGGAGGCGGATTTACTGTGTAAAAACGAAAGTAAAAATCCAAAGCCTCCCAACTGGGAGGCTTTTTTGTCTTAAACGATTGATAAAATACATGGCGGCAATTGAGGTCAGAATGCATACACCACAGCCTTTAAATCAAACCCGAGAGCAGATCACCCATCTGGATAATGAACTGCTGGCATTACTCGCTGAGCGCCGTCGCTTAAGTTTAGAAGTAGCCCGTAGCAAAGAAGTGGATGTCAGACCCATCAGAGATACTCAAAGGGAAAAAGAACTGCTCGCTCGACTCGTGAAAGAAGGCAGAGAGAAAGGATTAGATGCCCACTATGTTATCTCCCTTTACCAGAGCATCATTGAAGATTCAGTATTGAATCAACAAGCTTACCTTCACGGCCGCGCCAATCCAGAGACACAAAAACAACAGTATTGTATCGCTTACCTCGGTGCTAGAGGTTCATACTCTTATCTCGCAGCGACACGCTATTGCCAACGTCGCCAAGTTGAAATGCTGGACTTAGGTTGCCAAAGTTTCGATGAAATAGTGCAAGCCGTTGAGTCTGGACATGCTGATTATGGTTTCCTGCCGATTGAGAACACATCTTCAGGTTCAATCAACGAAGTCTACGACGTGCTACAGCACACCAGTCTGTCGATTGTTGGCGAAACGACGATTGAAGTCAGCCATTGCCTACTAGGAAAAGCTGGCAGTAAATTAGCTAAGATCAAAACTGTCTATGCCCACCCTCAGCCTATTAGCCAATGCAGCAGATATTTAACTCAACACAAAGACTTGAGACTGGAATACTGCTCAAGCAGCGCAGAAGCAATGGAAAAGGTAAACCAAAGTCCAGATAACAGTGCAGCAGCGATTGGCAGCGCCGAAGGTGGTGCACTCTATCAACTTGAGTCCATAGAAGCAGGTTTAGCGAATCAGAAGATCAACCAAAGTCGCTTTATCGTTGTTGCCCGCAAAGCCGTTGCCGTACCAGAGCAGTTACCCGCGAAGACTACATTGATCATGGCAACAGGCCAAAAAGCTGGTGCTTTAGTGGAAGCCTTACTGGTTCTAAAAGCGCATCAGTTAAACATGAGTAAATTAGAGTCACGCCCGATTCCAGGAACACCTTGGGAAGAAATGTTCTATTTGGATATCGACGCGAATATCTCCAGTGAATCTATGCAGGCAGGTTTAAAGCAACTAGAGCGGCTCACCCGGTTTATCAAAGTATTAGGCTGTTATCCTTGTGAAACAGTCAAGCCCACACAGCTAAGCAACAGCCAGCTACTGATTGAGCCCAGCACCTCTAAGGATCAAGTCATCAGCGAAAATGGTGCTAATGCCAGTCCAGTTCGATATAGCAAAGCCTATAAAGAGCAAGCCAGTGAAATCAACTGCGGCGCAATGACAATCGGTGCAGGGCATGTCTGTGCCATAGCCCAAATCACACTGAATAATGACATTTCACATTTAGCATTATCGGCTTTCGAGCAGCAAGTGAAGCAGCTTAAAGAAGCGGGATTCCAAGCCGTTTTGCTCAGCGCTGTTAATCAACTGACTATGGCAGAAATTACTCTCGCTAAACTACGCCAAATCCTGCATCAATATGGCCTAGTGTGCATTATTGCCATAGCGCAAGAAGCCGATATGCCATTAGCAGTCCAGCACGCCGATATGTTATTCCTCGCAGGCAAGCAGATGTTTAACCAAACTTTACTGACTCAAGCAGGAACCCTACCGATACCATTAATACTTGAGCGTAACGATATGGCAAGTTTTGAAGAATTACTCACGGCAACAGAAGTCATTTTAAGCCAAGGCAATCAGCAACTGGTTCTGTGTGACTCAGGCATTAGAACCTTAAATAACGCCAATCTACCTTCACTCGATTTAGCGAGCCTGATCCAGATTAAAGCCACGAGCCATTTGCCGATTTTAATCAACCCAAGTTATGCCGTATCAGATGATGCCCTATTGGTTCAAACACAAGGAATTAAGCAGCTTAAAGTGGATGGATTGATACTCAATTGTCCACTAGCTAGCAGTGATGACCATGAGTCGCTTAACTTAATAAGCGCTGTGGTACGGGAATTATATCGGGCAAATTAAAGCTTTGATCTTGAGTGATTTAATTTAAAGTGAAATGTGGTTAGTTCGAAGTGTGTTAAGGGATAAATGAGGCTTCTTTTATCCCTAATTGACTCAGACAAGCTTGCTAGCCAGTGTGATGACTAGCAGGCTTAATATTGTTTAGTATTGCAGCGCAGTGATCCTTTATGCATTTTAAGAAGAGCTAACGGTATTACTCCTACGGATAAGCCCTGTCATAGTAGAGCCCTGCACTAAAATCGAAAATACGACGACGGCATAGGTCATCACTAACAACAACTCCCGCAGCTCTACACCACCAATAGCATCTATGACGATACCCTCAGGCAAACTCATCGCCATAGCGAGGGCTAATCCTCCCCTTAAACCACCCCAAATCAAAATCGTCTCTGCATAGGGGTTGTATGACTTAAACAATCGAAAGCCCAAATAAGGTAATAACACACTCATTGCACGCGCCAACAAGACTATTGGTATAGCCACAAACATAAACCACCATAATGGTGCTTTGAAAGTGACTAACAAAAGCAATAAACCAAGCAATAGGAAGAGTAAGGCATTAAAGAAGGATTCAATCAGCGACCAAAAAGCAAATAGTTTCACTCGCTCGTTACGAGCAAAAAACTTAGGCACGCTGAAATTTCCTATGATCATCCCCGCACTCACCATAGCTAAAGGACCTGAAACACCAAGCACATCCGCCATGACATATCCCGCGGTTGGGATCAGCAGGGTAACCAGCATTAATTGCGTTTCTTCCTCGCAGTAGCGGAAAAAATGATGCAGCAGAAAACCAAGCACGCCACCGTAAATAACCCCACCTACCGCCTCACGAATAAATAACTCAGAGATATGGATAAACGTCAGTGGCTCGGTGGAGAAAGCCAATTGCGATATTGCCACAAAAATCACTAACCCTATGCCATCGTTAAATAAAGATTCACCTTCTACTTGAATCGCAATATCTTCCGGCGCACCCATTTTCTTTAAAATAGCCAAAACAGCGATAGGATCGGTGGGCGAAATCAAGGCGCCGAACAGTAAGCAGTGGCTGAATTGTAGCGGGAGACCCAGCATAGGCGCGAACCAAAATAACAGCCCACCTATAATAAATGTCGACAATAAGGTGCTTATAAAAGCAAGGATTAGGATCTCCCACTTTTGATGCCTCAGTATTTTTAAGCGGATTTGTAATGCGCCGGCAAAGAGTAAAAAACCGAGCATGCCATTGAGCAGTAAAGCTTGAAAATCGAGTTTCTCTAAGCCAGAGACAAAATACACATAAACGTCCCCACCTAAGGCCTTTCCCCCAAAGAGCAACAACAAACTCATTCCTAGGGCAATAGCAGTAATGGCCACAGTTTCCTGAAGTTTATGGACGCGAGAGGAAATAACCGAAGTCACTAGCGCCAACGCGCAGAGGACACACAGAATTTGGTAGCTGGACATAAGAGCCTCTAAAAATCATCAATTTAGAGACTCTAGCACAAGTTTAGATTTCTAAACCATCCAATAGACTTAACCACCCTTTAATGATCCTGTGGCAAAACCAAATGATCCCAAAGAGATAAATCGAAAGACTGAGCCAAGTCAGTGGAACGCAATAGCCGAGCACTAGCAAGCCAAGAAAGGCGAGATTAGAATGCCGTTGCCAACGCAAATGCGACGCCAATAATGGATTACCATGGAATTGGCGTTGGGAAAGATTAATGAACAAACTTAGCAGCACAGGAAGTAATAATAAGGGAAAACCCGACATCAAGGCGTACAACAAATGTCCCAGAGTACGGTCTTCAATTTTTGCGGCATAAGTGGTTGTCATTGTCATTGAGAGACTCCAGCCAGACTAATAGACTGGGCGCGAACATCATACGCCCTTGTCATTAACCTTACGTTCTCACTGAGATAAGCGCAACTAAGGATTAGAAATATTTCCATCCATTTAAAAATAAGTCACAAGTAAATGATGCTAATTAGCAGCACGTTAAAGTTTAAGTGTCACGTCGGATGCTAATGTTGTGGAGCAAGCGAGTACAAAACCGGCTTCAATTTCTGCAGTAGTCAGTGTCATCACGCTTGTCGATACCGTTTCGCCCTCCAAGACTTGACACTTACACGCGCCGCAAACGCCCGAACGACAGGCCGCAATAATCGGCAAACCTTCCGCCTCAATTCCCTCCAGCAGACTTTGTCCTTGATTTAGCGTCGTGCTTCGATCGCCAATAGACAAGGCGAAAGCCACTTCTGGTGGGTTTTCACTCGTTCCATCTGACGAGTTTGCTTGCATAAGCTGACTGCGGGCAACTTTCTCGGCCGTGGCAAAACTCTCATGGTATAACCGACTCATATCAAAATTGAGTTCGACCAATAAGGTTTTTACCGCTTGCATATAAGGTTCTGGCCCACAAAGGTAGATAGTACGCTCTGCAAAATCAGGTACTAAGGTTTGTAGCATCTGTGCACTTAACCGCCCGAAATCGAATGCTATCTTTGGTGAACACCCCAGTGTTTCAGTGACAGTCTCAAGTGCGTAGCTGAGCTTAAATGCATTAAAACGGTTGGCCATAGTCGCCAATGATGACTTAAAAATAATATCATTCTCTGATCGCGCACTGTGCACAAAGGCAATATCGGCATCAATTTGTGTATCAGTCAGATAACGCGACATAGAGTACATGGGGGTAATACCGCAACCAGCACTCAAAAAAAGGTATTTCTGCGCCGTTATAGCTAACAGATTAGCATCTAACTTTTCAGTCTCTGGCTGTTTATGGCTTAGCCGAGCAATATCAAACAGATTAAATTGCCCCGCGGGCGGCAGCACTCGCACACTCTGGCCGAGTAATAGATTGTCGATAAGATAATTAGATACGAGTCCACCCGCAACACGCTTAATCGTCACCATCAAGGAATATGGCCTAGATGGCGATGATGACAAGGTATAACTGCGGCACACTTGCTCGCCATTAATCTCAAGCACAAAGGTCATAAACTGACCGGGTTTATAGTCAAACTTCATCGGCTCGCCCGCTTGAAAACGAAAACTCACGACATCCGAGGTTTCATTCCAGCGTTCGACGCACACTAATTGATTAACACTTCCGGGTTTATGGGGCGAAACCGATAATGCCCGCGCTCCCGCTATCACACTCATGTTCATAGCATTTACCCACAAAACACTGCGGCCTCAGTAAACAAGCCAAAACCGCAGTTCAGCAACAATTCTTGGTTGATTTAAGCCACGTTTAACATATTTTTTAAATCGGCTTCGACTGTCGTGGTATTACGCAAGCCAAACTTATCTTCCAAAACTTTGGCTAAATTGGCCGTCAGGAATGCAGGTGGCGTCGGGCCTGTTCGAATATTTTTAACGCCAAGTGACAACAGCGTCAGCAGTACTACAATGGCTTTTTGCTCAAACCAAGAAAGCACTAAGCTCAGAGGTAATTCATTGATATCACATTCAAACACTTCAGCTAATGCAATCGCTAACTGAATCGCTGAATAGGCATCGTTACATTGGCCCACATCGAGCAAACGTGGAATACCGTTAATGTCACCAAATTCGAGCTTATTGAATTTGTACTTACCACAGCCTAGCGTCAGGATTATTGAATCCTTAGGTGTGGATTTAGCAAGTTCAGTGAAGTAGCTTCTGTCAGCTTTGTCGCCATCGCAACCGCCAACAAGGAAGAAATGCTTAATCGCACCACTCTTCACATTTTCAACCACGGCGGGCGCTGCGGCCATCAAGGCATTACGGGCAAAACCAATAGTGATAGTGTGTGGGATTTCATCATAGATAAAGCCTTCTAAGGCTAACGCTTTATCAATGACAGCCGAGAAATCATCTCCTTCGATATGCACCACACCAGGCCAGCCCACTATGCTGCGAGTAAAGATACGATCACTATAACTACCCACATTTGGATCGATAATACAGTTAGATGTCATCACCACAGCGCCAGGGAAATTGGCAAATTCTTGCTGTTGATTCTGCCAAGCACTGCCGTAATTTCCGACAAGATGTGCATATTTTTTAAAGGCTGGATACGCCAGTGCAGGAAGCATTTCACCGTGGGTAAACACATTGATACCCTTGCCTACAGTCTGCTCGAGAATAAGCTCTAAATCCTTCATGTCATGGCCAGAGACTAGTATGGCTTTGCCCTTAACTGACTTAGTGTTGACCACAGTTGGCTCAGGATGACCAAAGGCTTGAGTTTCACCCGCATCCAGCATTGCCATTATGTGGTAGTTCAACTGACCTATGTCCATAGCCGTAGTAAACAGCTTATCGCCATCAACACTCGGCTCACCTAAGAAAGACATAATTTCATGGAAGCGCCCTGCCACATCAGCATCAGTCTGACCCAACACGCGAGCATGCTCCATATAAGCAGCCGCGCCCTTAAGACCATATAAACACAATAACCTCAATCCCATGATGTCTTCATGAACTTCATGCTTATCTTTATTCAGCAATGCAATCGGTGCCTGCGCTAGCATTTCAATCTTACTGGTCCCCAGCACTAACTGAGCGACTTGCGGCACTTGCTCAGCAGCAATACCGGCTTGTTCACAAGCCGCTTCGTAAGAAGCTTTTAACTGAGCACGATACTTAGCCGCCTGCTGGATATAAGCCATAATGCGCTCATCATCGAAGTTGACGTTGGTGAGGGTCGCGAAAAAGGCTTTAGGCACAAAACTATCAATTTCAGCATCGATAATGCCCAGCTCGCGAGCTTTAACCGCATAAACAGACACGCCTTGCAGCATGTAAATCAGCAAGTCTTGCAGATCGGACGTTGCCGCCAACTTGCCACACATACCTTGGGAATAACTACACCCATTGCCAGCGGGTGTACGAATGGTTTGCTCACACTGAATACAGAACATGGATAGACTCCTAATTTAAATTCATGCTTTATTTTTGCATGTTTAAAGCTAGTCTACCTAAACGTGCCATAAGCGACACTCATTTCTAAAGTGAGATGCTAAATGTTAGAGAAAGATCACCTTAAGCAATTACTAATAAATACAATGTGACCTGTTAAAAATCCATAAAAAAATGCCCATCAATGATGGGCGTTTTAAAGAGTAACTGTTTATTTATTAATTGATTTTCATATCATTAACCGATTGCAGCATAATACGGCTTTCGCGTTGGAATTGAGGGGCAAAATCCCCAAACCATTTGGCGACACTTTGGAACTGCTTAATAAACTCGTTCCTGTCACCCCGTTTTAGTAGCTCTAACGCTTCACGGTAGTTGTCTAAATAATCACCAATAGCATGCTGACTATCTTGCTGGGCAAAAATAATATCGGCGTAAAGCTCTGGGCTTTGGGCGAATAAGCGCCCTACCATAGCCAATTCTAATCGGTAAATCGGCGAGCTAAATTGCAGTAAAGTATCGATATCTGCCTCTTCCTTACACAGATTCAAACCATACACAAAGGTCGAGAAGTGACGCATTGCCTGCACTAGCTGCATCGCATTGTCGTGACGCTCTGGTTCTGCTTCGACAATCCGCGCGCCCCAAATGGCGATCTGCTCAAGCAACCACTGGTATTTTTCCGGCAAGCGACCATGACACACCACCACGACTTGCTTCGCCAGACTGCCCACATCAGGACCAAACATAGGATGAAAACCAACGACAGGACCAGAATGCGCCTCAAGCATGGCTTTAACCGGCTCAGTCTTGATGGAGGTCAAATCTGCCAGAATGCAATCTGCTGGTAACTGGGTCAGTTTTTCACGAATAAGCTCACAGGTAATCGCAATAGGCACTGTCACTAACACCATCCCCGCATCGGCAAATAAGCTATCCGCTTGCCGCCAATCATCTTTATCGAGCAGATTCACTTGGTAGCCAGATAAGGTCAGCATTTGTGAAAATAGCCCACCGAGTTGCCCTTTACCGCCGACAATCACCACTGAGCCAAGATCTTTTTTAACTTGCTTAAAACCAACATCTTTTTCATTGAGGTAAGACTCACGCATCAAGCGACGCAAAATATCTTCGATCAACTGCGGCTCGATCCCCATAGTTTTTGCTTCTTCACGACGTTTAGCCAGCATGGCGGCTTCACGCTGAGGAGCATAAATAGGTAAACCGGCGCCGTGTTTCACCGTGCCCACTTGCGCAACGAGATCCAAGCGCTTACGCAGTAAGTGCAGTAATTGCTGATCAACACCATCAATCAGGCCGCGAAGGTGTTCTAATTCGGCCGTTGTTTTTTCATTCATACCTGAGTCCATTAAGCTGTAACCAATTTAAGCGTTAGCTACTTTAAGCATATCGAAACGCGTTGGAAGTATTGAAGATAACTTCGCTGCGCCTTCCCGTAAAATGGTTTCTGTTTTTTCCCAATTAATACAAGAATCTGTTACAGAAACACCGTAAGCTAGCTCGCTTAATGGCCTATCACAACTTTGATTGCCTTCATTTAAATGACTTTCTAGCATGACGCCAATAATCGACTTATTGCCGTTATAAATCTGCTCGAACACATCTTCACAGACAGGCTTTTGGCGGCTGTAGTCTTTGGATGAATTGCCATGGCTGCAATCGATGATCAAACGTGCATTGAGTTTGGCTTTGTGGAGCTGCATTTCACATTCAGCCACACTCGCCGCATCATAGTTGGGCGTTGCACCACCGCGTAAAATCACATGGCCATCGGGATTACCTGCAGTTTGCAATAATGCGACTTGGCCCTGTTGGTTAATACCCATAAATCTGTGACTGCTGGCCGCCGATTTTAGCGCATTAATCGCCACATCGAGCTTACCATCGGTGCCATTTTTAAAGCCCACCGGCATAGAAAGACCCGATGCCATTTCCCTATGGGTTTGCGATTCAGTGGTGCGAGCGCCAATGGCAGACCAAGTCACTAGCTCAGAAATGTACTGAGGACTGATAGGATCGAGTGCTTCGGTAGCAACTGGCAGTCCTAACTCGGCCAACCAAATCATTAGCTCACGGGCCATTTTCAGGCCTTTTTCGACATCGAAGGATTCATCCATATCGGGGTCGTTGATCATGCCCTTCCAACCTACCGTGGTACGCGGCTTTTCAAAGTACACTCGCATTAAGATGTAAAACTCATCACTGAGTTCATCGTGCAGAGTTTTAAGCCTTAAAGCGTATTCTTTTGCGGCGGCGATATCATGGATTGAGCAAGGGCCAGTGACAATCAATACTCGATTGTCACGCTTATGAACAATATCAGCCACGGTTTTGCGGGCATTGAGGATATAGCGATAAGCATGCTCAGAGAGTGGCAAGGCATTTTTAAGCTCTTGCGGCGTGATTAAGACTTTCTCTGAACTGATGTGTACGTTGTTAATCGTATCTTGTTGCATGCTTACCACCTAAGACTTAGTGTTTAACCCAGTTGTCGAAGCAGGACTTCAAGTCAGCTTGGGTATTCATTTCGGATAAAAAATAGCGTAAATCCATCGCAATGTAATTCTGTAACACTACACCATTACAGTAATGGCGACCACTATGCCTGTTCATTCTCTTTAGATCAAGTATAAATACTCAAAAAACAGCAACAAAAAACCGCCACTAGGGCGGTTTTCTGTGCGAACACTACGTCTTGTTTTCTGTAGCGGTAACTATTACTTAGTTGCCAGCTTCTCACGGATACGTGCAGATTTACCTGAACGATCACGCAGATAGTACAGTTTGGCGCGACGAACGCGACCACGACGCTTAACTTCAATGCTAGCGATCAGTGGGCTGTGCGTTTGGAAAGCACGCTCAACACCTTCGCCATTAGAGATTTTACGTACTGTGAATGCAGAGTGCAGACCACGGTTACGCTTAGCAATTACAACGCCTTCAAAAGCCTGTAAACGCTCTTTATCGCCTTCTTTAACACGAACCTGAACGACTACTGTATCACCAGCACCAAACGCAGGTACGTCTTGTTTCATTTGCTCATCGTTGAGCATTTTAATGATGTTGTTCATAACTTACTCCGTTCTAGAATTAACTGAGCTACGACTAAGCATGCTTGTTCATTGCTTCAACGAACTGCGCTAATAGAGTCGTTTGTTCGTCAGTCAGAGCTAGATTTTGCAATAATTCTGGCCGTCTAAGTAAAGTCCTACCAAGGCTTTGCTGTAAACGCCAGAGTCTAATTTGTTCGTGGTTGCCACTTAGCAGCACTGCCGGTACGTCAAGACCATCAAGGCTTTCAGGGCGAGTGTAATGTGGACAATCCAGTAAACCGTCGGAGAAAGAATCTTGCTCCGCCGAAGCTTGTTTTCCTAGCACGCCAGGAACCAATCTCGATACTGAATCTATCAGAGTCATCGCCGGTAATTCGCCGCCCGAAAGCACGTAATCCCCTATCGACCACTCTTCATCCACTTCCGTTTGAATGATGCGTTCATCAATACCTTCGTATCGACCACAGACCAAAATCAAACGTGATGATTGAGCCAACTCAGTGACGCCTTGCTGATCCAGCTTGCGTCCTTGAGGTGACAAGTAAATCACCTTCGCACCTTCACCCGCTGCGGCTTTCGCTGCATGGATGGCATCGCGCAAGGGTTGCACCATCATCAACATTCCGGGACCACCGCCGTAAGGCCTGTCATCTACCGTATTGTGTCTATCATGGGTGAAATCACGGGGATTCCACGTGTGCAACTCGAGCAGGCCGTTTTTCACGGCTCGACCCGTAACACCAAAGTCTGTCACGGCACGGAACATCTCTGGGAACAGGGTTATTACCCCTAACCACATCTGTTGTACCTCGACTTAGAAGTCAGGATCCCAATCCACTAAAATCTGTTTACCTTGCAGATCCACCGTTTTGATGAACTGCTCAGGGACAAAGGGGATCATACGTTCCACTTTGCCGAAACTATCTTTAGCGTTGGCTTTAACGAGTAATACGTCGTTCGATCCTGTTTCCACGATCTGATCGACAATCCCCATGTTATAGCCTGTTGTATTGACCACTTCGCAACCGATGAGATCACGCCAGTAGAATTCATCTGCTGGCAAATCGTTCATCTGTTCCGGCAAAATCGCAATCTCACAATTTGTGAGCATTTGCGCTTGCTCCCGTGTTTCTACGCCATCAAGTAAGGCAACAACGGCCTTGCCTTGATAACGCCACTGGGTGACCTTTATTTCGCGCCACTCACCATTTTCTTTAATAAGCCAAGGTGAATAGTCAAAGATACCTTCAACAGAATCGGTATAGGCGGTGATTTTCAGCCAACCTTTAATGCCATGACAGGAGCCTAATTTCCCCAGTACGACTGGCTGTTGGTTACTGCTCATCAATCTATACCTTAACGCTATTAAGCTGTTGCTTTACGAGCGTCTTTGATCAGTTTTGCTACACGTTCTGTAGCAGCTGCACCGTTAGAAACCCAGTGCTCAACGCGAGCTAGGTCTAAACGTAAAGTTTCTTCTTGGCCACGGGCCAATGGGTTGAAGAAACCAACACGCTCGATGAAACGACCGTCACGAGCGTTACGGCTATCAGCAACAACGATGTTGTAAAATGGACGCTTTTTTGCGCCGCCACGAGCTAAACGAATGGTAACCATGCGTTTTCAATCCTCTAATGATTTGCTTGAAGCAAAAATAAAAACTGGAACCCCGTGTTCGCGAAGAGTCCCAGATAGAAAGCCGGAAGATTTTACCTGACTTTCCAACGAATGCAACCAAAGATGGCGATTATTACGCCTGCGCCCTCAGTAAGCGGTTCATTGTTGCCAGAGTCAACCGACTGATAAAGTGCTAAGTTTAACTAAAAATGCCCGATTAACGTCCCGGAAATTTCATTCCTGGCGGCATCATGCCACGCATTCCGCGCATCATTTTTTGCATGCCGCCCTTAGCAGACATTTTTTTCATCATCTTTTGCATTTGAGTAAACTGTTTCAATAAACGGTTTACATCTTGAATTTGCGTGCCAGAACCAGCAGCGATGCGACGTTTGCGTGAGCCCTTGATTAAATCAGGGTTCTTACGCTCCTTGGAAGTCATCGAATTAATGATGGCTTCCATTTGGCCTGTCATCTTGCCGTCTTGGATTTGCGCTAAGGCTTCAGGGGGCAATTGACCCACTCCGGGCAATTTTTCCAGCATATTCATCATGCCGCCCATGTTTTTCATTTGCTGTAACTGCTCACGGAAATCTTCTAAATCGAAACTGCCACCTTGCTTCACTTTCGAAGCCAGCTTCATGGCCTTTTCTTTATCGACGCCGCGCTCAACTTCTTCGATAAGCGATAACACATCGCCCATGCCCAAAATGCGTGAGGCAATACGGTCTGGATGGAATGGCTCTAACGCGTCGGTCTTTTCACCCACACCGAGGAATTTAATCGGCTTGCCCGTAATGTGGCGAATCGATAACGCCGCACCACCGCGCGCATCACCATCGACTTTGGTTAAAATCACCCCTGTCAGTGGTAAAGCTTCGTTAAACGCCTTAGCCGTGTTCGCCGCATCTTGACCTGTCATAGCATCAACAACGAACAAGGTCTCGATAGGCTTGACCGCTGCGTGTAAGCCTTTGATCTCGTCCATCATGGCTTCGTCGACATGCAGACGACCCGCGGTATCGAGGATCACCACATCGATAAACTTTAATTTAGCGTGGGCAATCGCCGCTTTCGCAATGTCGATTGGCTTTTGGCTAACGTCCGATGGGAAAAACTCCACCGCCACTTCTTGGGCTAACGTCTCAAGCTGTTTAATCGCCGCGGGGCGATAAACGTCAGCACTGACGACTAATACCGATTTTTTATGGCGTTCGCGTAAAAATTTACCCAGTTTGGCCACACTGGTGGTTTTACCTGCACCTTGTAAACCCGCCATCATAATCACAGCTGGCGGCTGAGTGGCTAAATCTAGGGCTTCATTCGCCTCACCCATGGATTTTTCAAGTTCACTTTGAACTATCTTAATAAAGGCTTGACCTGGGCTTAAGCTTTTAGAGACTTCTTGGCCAACGGCACGTTCTTTTACATTATTAACGAATTCGCGCACCACAGGCAGGGCAACATCGGCCTCCAGCAGTGCCATACGCACTTCGCGCAGGGTTTCCTTAACGTTTTCTTCAGTTAAGCGACCACGGCCACTGATATTTTTCAGTGTGCGTGACAGTCTGTCGGTTAGGTTCTCAAACATCGTCCTGTTCTATACCTTTAAGAATCTCGATTGATGGGCTGTATTATAACGATGCATGCGCATTATGCTACTGCTGCACCCATCTTGATTGTGGTTAAGTGTTTTACTTGCGCTGAGTCATGTTTTATTGTCATCGACACACTATTTAACCCTAACAATAAGAATCTGCTAAATTTTGCAACTCATGTCACTGCCCATTTGCCGACTGCTCATGTTATTCTAGGGAAAATATTGATCTGTATGCCCCGTTTTTAAGGCACCTTTAACTACACAAATAGGTTAATTACCCATGGTCATCTTTTCTGCCTCAGCCATGTTTTTTTATTGCATTGCATTGGTACTAGTGACGAGTAGATTGTTTCACCCAGACGGTCCGAATCGCCGTGCTGTCGCAGGTTTTGCCGCTATTGCGGTTATTTTACATGCCGCAGCATTATCACAAGTGATTTTCACCACAGATGGCCAAAACTTTAGCCTGACGAATGTGATTTCCTTAGTGAACTGGATTATCGCTTTTACTTTTACGATATTGATGTTCAGGCTGAAAGTCATCGTCGTCGTGCCCGTGGTTTACGCCTGCTCAGTGCTTTCGGTTGCCCTACTCTGGTTATTGCCACCTAAATTCATCACGCATTTTGAGCTTTATCCTGAAGTATTAGCCCACGTCGTATTGTCACTCATGGCCTACAGCGCCCTGATGATTGCCGCCCTGTATGCGATACAACTGGCGATGATCCAAAATAAACTGAAGAAAAAACAATTTATGCTGAGCCCTGGCATTCCGCCGCTGATGACAGTTGAAAAACAGCTTTATCATCTGGTGATTATCGGCGTTATCTTGCTCAGTTTGTCGCTCGCGACTGGTTTTATCTTCCTTGAAGATATGTTCGCCGATGGTAAAGGTCATAAGGCAATTCTGTCGATAATGGCTTGGTTTGTATACATTACTATGCTGTGGCAACAGTATTGGGTCGGTTGTAAAATTCGTACCGCAGTCATTTATACTCTGACTGGCGCATCCTTACTTTCGCTCGCATATTTTGGCGCGCGCATTGTCAAAGAGTTAATCCTCAACTAAACATTTATGTCGGCTGGGGCAGTTATTGCTGCGGCCGACTTGACACTTTTTTTAAATGTCGGTATTTACTTAAGTTTACTGGCCACATTGGAGCCTTTTTTGGACGCTATATCGACAAGCGCACTCCTGATCGTTTTACTAGTGCTTATCCTATTCTCTGCCTATTTTTCAGGCTCAGAAACCGCAATGATGACTCTCAACCGTTACCGTCTACGCCACTTAGCCAACAATGGCCATAAAGGGGCGATTAGAGCTTTGAAGTTACTTGAGCGTCCTGACCGTTTGATTGGATTGATCTTAATTGGCAATAACTTAGTCAATATTTCCGCATCTGCTATTGCGACTATCATTGGGATGCGTCTTTGGGGCGACTTAGGGGTCGCTGTTGCAACTGGCGTGCTTACATTAGTCGTGCTCGTTTTTGCTGAAGTCACGCCAAAAACTATCGCCGCGCTAAATCCTGAGCGTATTGCTTTTCCCTCTAGCATACTGCTACTTATACTTTCCTCGACCTTTGCCTATGTTGTCTCAAGCGTTAATTTAATAACCACAGGTATCTTACGTTTGATGGGGATAAAAACAGTTAATAGTAGCGATGCACTAAGCCAAGAAGAGTTGCGCACAGTGGTACATGAGGCTGGGGCACTCATCCCCCGACGCCACCAAGAAATGCTGTTATCTATCTTGGATTTAGAGAAAGTCACCGTTGAAGATATTATGGTGCCACGCTCAGATATCTACGGAATTAACGTCAATGACGAATTTAAGGTTATCAATCGTCAAGTGATCCAAAGTCCACATACCCGAGTGTTAGTGTATCGCGACACCATAGACGATGCAGTGGGCTTTATTCATCTACGCGATGCCCTGCGCCTCCAATCTAAAGAGCAATTTAGCAAGTCATCTTTGCTACGTGCAGTGAAAGAACTCTACTTTGTGCCAGAAGGTACGCCACTCAATGTGCAGCTAGCTAACTTCCAACAAAATAAAGAGCGCATCGGCTTAGTCGTTGATGAATATGGTGATATTCAAGGTCTAGTAACACTCGAAGATATTCTTGAAGAGATTGTCGGTGACTTTACCACTTCTATGTTGACCACCCCGAGTGAAGACATTAAGGTGCAGCAAGATGGCAGCTACTTAGTCGATGCGGGCATTACGATCCGCGATTTGAATAAAGAAATGAAGTGGAACTTTCCCACCGATGGCCCTAAAACCCTCAATGGTCTGATTCTGGAGTATCTGGAGGAAATTCCATCTGCGAATACCAGTTTACGTTTAGCAGGTTATCCATTAGAGATAATTGATGTGTCAGAAAATATGATTAATACAGTGAGAATCATCCCGCTGTATTATCATCCCCCCAGAGTTTAATCCTCAATTTTGAGCATAAAAATTGGCCGAACCACACAAGTTAAGATGTGGTCCGGCCGATGATTTCCTCCAAGCGATGATGCTCCCCCGAGCTATACCTTTAGTGCTAATCTATCGACTCTAATTCACTATCTAGCCAAGCTATGCAGACTTTTTCGCCTCAAGTATACGACGCTTCTCAAGCGCGATTGGCGTTATCTGGGCATTCAGCGCCTTTTCTAAGCCCAACATAAAATACACTTCCGCCATTAAGAAAAATGGCCCAATTAATAGCTGATTTAAGTCATCCACAAAGGCTGGCTTGGCTTTTTCATATTGATGGCCGATTAGCTGGAACACCCAGCCCACCACAAATACCCCTAGGGCAAGCCAAGTGGCACCGGCGATATGCGCCGCCCACTCAGTCGTGAGCAGCACTGGTACCATGAATAATATGAGCCCCATTGAAAGCCTTAAGTGTAAACGGACATAATAGGCCAACACGAATATACCGACTATCACTGCTAAACTTGTCTCCCCCATACTGCCCAGCGGAATACGCACTGTGGCCAACAACAGGAAAGCAGACCAAATAATCAGTGGGATGCCAATAAAATGGGTCTGAATATTACGCTGATTTAAATGCACACTTTTGTAGGTCGATAACTGCTCTGCGGCGGATTTCATGTCGGGTTCCTCTTCATTTGCCCCTGCTTTTGCCTGCGCCAAATTGAGCGACGCGCAAGCCATAAACTAACGTAAAACAATTAAGCTGAACAGTAAAAGTAAATAAATTGTTGCATTCGCTGATTTAGCACTTATTTGGATACCCATCCAGAAATGAAAAAAGGAACACTAAGGTTCCTTTTTTACCGCCAACAGACACAAACTCGGGTTTATTGAGACTCTATGATTACCGTCGCAATCGCGTAGGATTTTTCATCGGCAATAGAGATATGCCCAACCGTCGCTTTAAGCTGCTGTAAGCGCGTTAACGCCCCCTCGGTAAAGTGAATCGTCGGTGCACCATCCTCATTGTTGCCAATGTGAATATGCTGAAACGACACGCCGCGGCCAATACCCGTACCGAGGGCTTTGGCTGCGGCTTCTTTTGCAGCAAAACGCTTGGCAAGATAACGACTTGGCTGACTATGGGCAGTATAAATGGCTAACTCAGACTCGGTCAGCACACGTTTCGCCAGCTTGTCACCTGCGCGTGCCACATGGACCTGAATACGCTCAATCTCGACGATATCTGTGCCTAGGCCGACAATCGCCATTACTCGCCCCGACGACCTTCAAGCATTAACACTTTCATGTCTTTCACTGCTGTCGCTAAACCGTCAATGGCGGCACGTGCGACAATCGCATGGCCGATATTGAGTTCATATAACTCAGGAATCGCCGCGATGGGTTTCACGTTGTGATAATGCAAACCATGACCCGCGTTAACCACTAAACCTTTGCCATGGGCGTATTTTGCCATTTCGCGAATACGCGCTAACTCAGTGGCTTCTTCTGCTTCCGTTTTAGCATCGGCATAACAGCCCGTATGAATTTCAATAAGCGGTGCGCCAGAGGCAACGGCGGCATCAATTTGAGTTTTATCGGCATCGATAAATAAGGAGACTTGAATACCCTCAGCGGCTAAACGAGTCACTGCGGCAGTGATTTTATTTAACTGCCCCGCCACATCTAAACCGCCTTCAGTGGTGACTTCTTGACGTTTTTCTGGCACTAAACAGACATAGGTCGGCTTAATTTCACAGGCGATGTTAAGCATTTCTTCGGTCACAGCGCATTCAAAATTCATGCGGGTTTTCAAGGTTTTTGCCAACAAATATACATCGCGGTCTATGATGTGGCGTCTGTCTTCACGCAAATGGATAGTGATGCCATCGGCGCCAGCATGTTCAGCAACGGCAGCAGCATGCACAGGATCAGGATAACTGGTGCCACGGGCTTGGCGCAGAGTAGCAATATGGTCGATATTCACGCCCAATAAGATACGGCTCATCGGGAACTCCTTAATGTTTAACGCTGATATTGCGGCCTATTGTACTTAGGCTCACGCTAAAAAACAGGAGCTAGGGCGAATTATTCCCATCAATCTTAGTTGGTACGGCTGTGCTGGCGAACAATTGTCGACTCAACAAAGGTTTAGTCCCGAGTAATGGCGTTAACAGGGAGCGCATCAACAACTTGGCGCTCAAAAAATGTGCGTCGGTGAGCTGGTTATCGTTAAGCGCCGTCAACATTGCCCCTTGGTAGGCGTTGCGAGCACGGGAGTTGAGCACAAATTGAAAACCTAACTCAGGCACGAGCTGGTAATAATCGTCAGGTACGAGTGGTTCACCTTGAGTATCGCGACTAAGAGAAGGCATAAAACCTAATTCCCGCAGCAAGGCGAGCTCAATATAACGCAGTTGGGATTGGCAAAACTTCGCGGCAAGGCCGACTAAGGCTTGATGATAAATGAGGAACAACTCTTCAGCATTGTGCTGTACAGACAAAGTGCGAACCAATAACTCATTGATATACATGCCAGCAAACAAGCTTTGACCAGAAAGAGGCACAGCAGGCGCAGCGGCTTCGACTTGAGTTAAGGTTTTTAATTCAGACTTACCGCTAAATTCGAAGATCAGCGGTTGAAAGGGCTGGAGAATACTCTTGATAGAGCGCTTACCGCTGCCGGTTCGGGCAACCACATCAACCCGTCCAATGCCGTCAACTAAGAGGTTAACTAAGACACTGGACTCTCGATATGGGCGATGATGTAAAACGTAACCACGTTTCATCGGTAAGCGCGCTCGCTGAAATTAATGCTTAATCGTCGCCGTAACCTAAGCTACGCAAGGCGCGTTCATCATCGGCCCAACCGGATTTCACTTTCACCCACACTTCGAGGAAAACTTTATTATCAAACAAGGTCTCCATGTCTAAGCGAGCTTGAGTTGCGATAGTACGAATACGTTCGCCCTTGCTACCAATCACCATACGTTTTTGACCTTCACGCTCAACAAGGATCAAGGCATTGATTTGATAAACACCATTTTCCATCATCTTGAACTGTTCAATCTCAACTGTCGCATCATAGGGTAATTCATCACCTAAGAAGCGCATCAGTTTTTCACGCACAATTTCCGACGCCATAAAACGTTGCGAACGATCGGTAACATAGTCTTCAGGGAAGAAGAAAGGTCCTTCAGGAATAGACGCCGCCGCTAGCTCTAAAATGCGCTTAACGTTGGTACCTTTACTGGCTGAAATCGGCAAAATTTCATCGAAAGGATATTTTTTGGCGACTTCTTCCAAATACGGGAACAGCGATTCTTTGTCTTTGATATTGTCGACTTTATTGATCGCCAGAATTGTCTGACGCTCTTCACCACCACGGCGTAATTTACTCAACACCATCTCATCATCGGCGGTCCACGTCATGCCATCGACCACAAAAATCACCATAGCCACATCGGCAAGCGAACTGGCTGCTGCGCGGTTCATCAGGCGGTTAATCGCCCGCTGCTCTTCTATGTGTAAACCTGGTGTATCGATGAACACGATTTGCTTCGGACCATCGGTATGAATACCCATGATACGGTGGCGCGTTGTTTGTGGCTTTTTAGAAGTAATACTTACCTTCTGACCAAGCAAACGGTTGATTAACGTTGATTTACCGACGTTAGGGCGACCAATGATCGCCACCATGCCGCAATAAGTGACATCGTATTGGGCCGACGGCGTTGGCGCGGCCGCATTCATCCTTGCCAGTAATTCATCTAAACTCGGCTCAGTTGCCGCTTTTGCAGCATCGATACCTGACAAGTCTGTTTTTTTGGTCATTTCTTTAGTAACTCCAATACTTGAGCGGCCGCGATTTGCTCGGCTTTACGGCGTGAACTCGCCACACCAATGACGCTTTGGCTCAAGTCTTCAATACGACATTCAACAGTAAATGTCTGATCGTGGGCATCGCCTTCTATGTTGATTACTTGGTAATCAGGCAGCGGCTTTTTAAACCCTTGTAAATGTTCTTGCAGTAATGTCTTAGCGTCTTTCTGGCTGATCCCGGGTTGGATTTCGGCCAAACGCTCGGCATACCATTTCAACAGTAATGCACGGCAAACTTCGAGATCGGAATCAAGGTAAACGGCGCCAATAATGGCTTCAACCGCATCGGCAAGAATCGACTCGCGTCTAAATCCGCCACTTTTCAACTCGCCAGGACCGAGATATAAATAATCGCCGAGCTTAAACTCTTGGGCGATGATAGTTAGGGTATCACCGCGAACTAAGGTGGCACGCATCCGGCTTAAATCGCCTTCGGTTGCCTTCGGAAACTGATGATACAAAGCATCAGAAATCACGATAGATAAAATTGAATCACCTAAAAACTCTAAGCGCTCATTATGCTTATTTGCCGCACTTCTGTGGGTCAGCGCTTGAGTCAAAAGCTCAATATTCTTGAACTCATAACCTAAGGTACGACACAAACGTGGCAAATTTTTAATCGGTTCCATGCTATTTAATTCCACCTACACGCTCAAAACGCACACCGCTAGGCACCCAAGTTGGGAGGAAGTCGGCTTTTGAACGGTCAAATTCAAAACTAATCCAAATCGCTACCGCTTTACCGACCAGGTTTTCTTCTGGCACAAAGCCCCAGAAACGACTGTCGGTACTGTTATCGCGGTTATCGCCCATGGCAAAGTAATGGCCTTCTGGCACTAAAAACTCACCCGCGGGTAAATTACCTTCGCGCTTAAAATACCCCAGCATGTCAGGTCGACTTGGGTTGATCAAAATATCGTGGGCAACATCGCCCAATTCCTCTTTATAACGCAGTAATGGCACACCATCTTGGCTGTAATCACCACGACTGATCTCTGTGCGGGCGATAACTTGCGGTTCTGGACAAGCTGTTTGCTCAACACCACAAGCCTTTTGGATCATCAACTGTTTATTACGGTAAATAATTCTATCACCCGGCAAACCGACTACACGTTTAATGTAGTCAATGGCAGGGTTTTCAGGATATTTAAATACCACCACATCACCGCGTTTGGGCTCGCCAGTTTCAACCAACTTGGTTCGCCATACGGGATCTTTAAGCCCATAACTAAATTTTTCCACCAGAATGAAGTCGCCCACTAAGAGGGTTGGCATCATAGAGCCCGATGGGATTTGAAATGGCTCATAAATGAATGAACGTAGGATCAACACAAAGGCAATCACAGGGAAGATAGAGTGCGCGGTTTCGACTATGGTCGACTCACGAATGATTTGGTACTCAGCTTCTTCAGTTAAATTCGCTTGTGATGCCTTTGCTAACGCTAAACTCTCACGACGCTTTGGCGCGAAAACGAGCACATCGACTAACCATATAAGTCCTGAGATCAGGGTGATTAGCACTAGAATAATGGAAAAATACGCTGCCATTGCTTATTGAACTCCTGCCTTAAAAATAATTAAAGGTGCCTAACTCAGCGAATATCATACTTTAGTTAACTTACCGTATTCGACCTTGGTAAACCAAAGTGATAAACCAATGCGATAACCTAACTAAAGCGCCGCAAACAGCGGCGCAATAGTCAACTAAATTGTCACTTCTTATGCTAACGATTACTCGTTTAGCTTAAGTACCGCTAAGAATGCTTCTTGTGGCACCTCAACGTTACCTACTTGCTTCATCCGTTTCTTACCCTCTTTTTGTTTATTTAAGAGTTTTTTCTTACGAGAAACGTCGCCGCCATAACACTTAGCCGTTACGTCTTTACGCAGGGCTTTCACGGTTGAACGGGCAATAATTTGACTGCCCACCGCCGCTTGAATCGCAATATCAAACATCTGACGTGGAATAAGTTCTTTCATCTTATCCACTAAAGCTAAACCACGGTGACGAATGTTTGATCTATGGATAACCATAGCCAAGGCGTCGACTCGGTCGCCGTTGATGAGAATATCTAAACGCACCATGTCTGCAGGATCGAAACGAAT
This sequence comes from Shewanella sp. SM71, assembly GCF_025653905.1. Taxonomy (NCBI): domain Bacteria; kingdom Pseudomonadati; phylum Pseudomonadota; class Gammaproteobacteria; order Alteromonadales; family Shewanellaceae; genus Shewanella; species Shewanella sp. SM71. The sequence continues at coordinate 174,536 of NZ_JAKKRW010000001.1, read as the reverse complement.
AAAGTTATATTCGAGTGATGCATAACCACGGCTAGTGGATTTCAAACGGTCGAAAAAGTCCATGACCACTTCCGCCATTGGCAGATGGTAAGTCACAGCCACTTGGTTACCGTGGTAAACCATGTTCACTTGGGTGCCACGTTTTTCAATACACAGGGTAATCACGTTACCTAAGTATTCTTTTGGCACTAAAATGTTGGCCTCAACAATCGGCTCACGCATTTCTTCAATGTTGTTAATCGCAGGCAGATCAGACGGGTTATCAACGTAAATCGTTTCACCGCTGGTCATGACAACTTCGTACACTACGGTTGGCGCAGTGGTGATCAACTCTAGGTTATATTCACGCTCTAAACGCTCTTGTACGATTTCCATGTGGAGCAGGCCTAAATAGCCAATGCGGAAACCAAAACCGAGTGCAGATGAACTTTCAGGTTCAAAGAATAATGACGCATCGTTCAGGCTGAGTTTGTTCAGCGCATCACGGAAGTTTTCATATTCGTCGGTCGAAATTGGGAATACGCCAGCGTATACCTGTGGCTTCACTTTCTTAAAACCAGGTAACGGCTTTTCAGCACCATTTTTGGCTAAAGTTAACGTATCGCCCACGGGCGCGCCGTGAATTTCCTTCAGACCCGCAATCACAAAGCCGACTTCACCGGTTTTAAGTTCAGTTTTGTCAGTTTGTTTTGGCGTGAAAATACCCACGCGATCCGCAGTGTGGTTTTGCCCTGTAGACATGACCTTAAACTTGTCACCTTTTTTCAGGCTACCGTGTTTAATTCGCACTAACGACACTACGCCTAAGTAGTTATCAAACCAAGAATCGATGATCAAGGCTTGCAATGGTGCGTCAGGATCGCCTACTGGCGGTGGAATTTTGGCAACAATGACTTCTAAAACCTCATCGACACCGACACCGGTTTTAGCCGAACAACGCACAGCATCCATCGCATCAATACCGACGATATCTTCAATCTCGGCAGCAACACGTTCCGGATCGGCTTGTGGTAAGTCAATCTTGTTTAAAATGGGTACCACATCTAGATTCATATCCAGCGCGGTATAACAGTTTGCCAGTGTCTGAGCTTCAACGCCCTGACCCGCATCAACCACCAGCAAAGCACCTTCACAGGCAGCTAATGAGCGCGAGACCTCGTAGGAGAAGTCAACGTGACCTGGGGTATCAATAAAGTTGAGTTGATAGACAAGGCCATCTTTGGCTTTATAATCCAAAGTGACACTTTGTGCCTTAATCGTAATACCACGCTCACGTTCTAGATCCATAGAATCTAAAACTTGAGAATCCATTTCACGGTCGGTTAAACCGCCACAAACCTGAATAAGACGATCTGATAGCGTCGATTTACCATGGTCGATATGGGCAATAATTGAGAAGTTTCTAATTTGTTTCATTATGCTGCAATGACTAATACTGAAAATGGATACGGTTCAAAGGAGCGAAATTGTACCTGATTGCGGTTTCAATACCAATCACATTCACTCCTACTTAAGACAGGCCGATAAAACAACGTCCAAAACCGCAGTTAGCTGTTATTTGATAAAAAATAACACATTGAAATTATTGAGCTAATTCGTTTAAATTGATGCTCCTACCTAAATAGGCCAAAATCACAGGCTGAGCATCAACTTCTAAACGTTTGGCCTGTTGCTTACCAAAAGACCACGCAATCAAGGCACCAACGGCCGCAAAGCCCATGGCACCTAGGTTAGGATTAAACTCAAGCAACTGGCCTAAAAATTGTCCTAACGCCGCGCCGACAAACAGGCCAAACAGCGGCATTAAATAGATTAATGCTGCTGCTTTGAGGATCACGCTCTCGGGAAGGCCTAATTTGAGTAATTCACCAGCCTCACAGCGGCGGTCACTCTGAATAGAAAATTGCTGGGTTTTCGAGGAAAAAGCCTGAGCGACAGCAGAGGTCCCGCAAGACTCACTGTTACTGCAGCTCTTGCAGGTACTCTTAAGTTCCACTTCAACCGTCAACCAGCCTTGACTATCACTGGAGACGACTCTGGCAATTTCTTCCATCATAATCGGCGTCCTATTCTAGCGTCAGACTTTTAGCAATGCGCGTTAAGGTTTCTGTCGGCACTTTACCCACAGCAACCACTTCGGCATTACCGACTTTTTCTGAGACTAACGACAAGCCATTACGGGTAATTAATTCTTCAGGCAATGGACTCGTGCCCGCACGCGCCACATAAACAGAAATATTTGCCAGTCCATCGGTCAGTGCTATGTATTCCACCGCCTCATGGCTGCCAATCAATCTATGGTGATCACGCACTACCACAGTAAAACCTGCGGGTAACCAAGCAAATTGCCAGTTTTGACCGTCTTGGCGCTCGGCTTGATCGATAACTGCCGGCCACTCTTGCTTATAAGCCTCTTGCAAAATGGCTGGCGGCTCGCTGAATTCAATGAGTTCAATCACCATGATCTGCTCAAGTAATTGCTTATCTTGAGTCAGCATGTCGTATCTCAGCGGCAGATAGGTTTCCATATCAAGCCAAATTTGAAAGCCATAACGGAATTCATCATTAGGCAACAGGCGGATCATCTGCCCCGGACGCCCAGCGATACGGGTACGGCCACCGAGTACAAACTGATAACCCACTTCTAAGTCCGCCATATTGGCAGAGAAAGCAGCAGGCCAGACACCTTGAATATGATTAGAAACGATACTATACGCAGGCTCATCGTGCTCAATAAAGGTGACACGATTACCGACACGCACTGCATTTTTGGGTGGACCGTTAAGGTATTCTAGAAAGGCAACTTCTTGATTATTCACCTTACCATGCAGGTAAACCAAAGGCCGAATATGATCGGCCTGAAGTTGAATAATCGATGCTTTAAACTCTTTCTCTCGTAAAGCCTGACTCATTTTCTCGAGCCAAGCTTTGGCAGGCATGTCTTCCTGCGCGGTTGCAGGAAAGACCAAGGCTAATAAAGCCAACAGGATTAGACGCAAGCTAACTCCTCGTTATTGATTGACCGGAACGGGTACGACCTCGGTATTGTCCTCTACAACCGCACCAGTATTCAATCGTTGTTGCAACATATGATCTTGGATATAAGTATTAATTCGACGACGTTGCTCATTCACCTGATCATTGGTATAGCCTTGATTCTGTTGTACAGGACCGGTTTGTAGGCTCACAGGTGATGCGCTACCAATCAGCGGCCTTGTAATTAACACGGGCGATGGTGACGCGGCATCATCGGCGGTTTGATTGTAATTCTGCACACCCACAATCGCAAACATAGCAACCGTCGCAGCAATGGCATATTGACCAAATTGCTTAAATAAAGGTATGACGCGGCTTTGCTCCGAATTGGCGGCAATTTGTGGCGTTACAGGTGCAGTGACTTTAGACACATGATGCTTAGGCGCAACTATCGCTGGCTCAAGTTCAATGGCGGCAGCAATGCTAGCAGAGAGATCTAACACAATAGTCTGCGGCAATTCGCCACGCATGGCATCGCCTATCATATGATAGTTATGCCATTTATCATGTGAATGTGTATCAGCAGATAACTCTGCCATGGTCTGCTCATCAGTCTCTCCATCGACTGCGGCAGATACCCATTCTTGACCTAATTTATCCATTTTTCACCTGTCTAAATATAAGGGTTTCTTAAAATAAGAATTTAGGCTTCCAGCAAAGGCTGGAGCTTTTTATCGATTGCTTCTCGTGCTCGGAAGATACGTGATCTTACGGTCCCGACAGGACAATCCATGACTATGGCAATATCTTCGTAACTCATACCATCGAGTTCACGCAATGAGATGGCCATTCGTAATTCTTCAGGCAAGGTCTCTAATGTATCGAAAATCACTTTTTTGATTTCATCCGATAACATTAGCCGTTCTGGGGAGGCAAACTCCTTCAGCGCGTCACTACCTTCGTAATATTCGGCATCTTCTGCATCAACATCATTCGCAGGCGTTCTACGCCCCTGTGATACGAGATAATTCTTCGCAGTGTTTACTGCGATGCGGTACAACCAAGTATAAAATGCACTTTCACCGCGAAAGTTTGGCAAAGCTCTGTAAGCTTTGATAAACGCTTCCTGTGCGACATCAGCAACGTCCGCTTGGTTCCGTACATAACGGGATATCAAGCTAATGACTTTACTTTGATATTTAAGCACTAACAGGTTAAAAGCGTTTTTATCACCTTGTTGTACGCGCTCAACTAATTGTTGATCACTTAATTGTCCACTCATCCGAGCCGACTTCTCCTAAATCTAAAATGCTGATTTCTCAGTCGCTCGAATCATATTCACTTATGTAGACTCGCGGGCTTTGAAAAAGTTCTAAAAATTATACAAAAAAAGTAAGGTAAAAAGGAAAGTACCCATAATCGGTGAGTTGGTTTACCATAGTTGGCACTCTTCAGTCACATCATGATACCCGATGAAACAAGTAGTTGAACACCAATCTGACATATTAGTCATAGGTAGCGGTGCCGCAGGTCTGACACTAGCTTTGCATCTTGCTGAAAAAGCAAAAGTAATTCTGCTTTCAAAAGGCCCACTCTCGGAAGGGTCGACTTACTACGCCCAAGGCGGTATCGCCTCCGTCTTCGACGAAAGTGACACTATCGAATCCCATGTTGCAGACACCTTAATCGCAGGGGCGGGTTTATGTGACAAAGACGTTGTCACTTTCACGGCTGAAAATGCCAAGAGTGCGATGCAATGGCTTATCGAATGTGGCGTCGCCTTCGATAAAGAAGAAACCACAGACGGCAACGCAAAAGATGCACCTTACCATTTAACCCGTGAAGGCGGCCATAGCCACAGACGTATTCTGCACGCTGCCGATGCCACAGGCAAAGAAGTGCAAACCACACTGCAAGAACGCGCACTCGCCCACCCCAATATTCACGTTTTAGAACGCTATAACGCCATCGACCTCATCACCACCCGTAAGTTAAATCGCCCAGGTAATCGTGTGTTAGGCGCTTATGTGTGGAATCGTAATGAAGAACACGTCGAAACCGTTAAGGCCAAGTTTGTTGCGTTAGCAACAGGTGGTAGCTCAAAGGTTTATCAATATACCTCAAACCCCGATGTCGCTAGCGGTGATGGTATTGCCATGGCATGGCGTGCAGGTTGCCGTGTGGCGAATATGGAGTTCAACCAATTCCATCCAACGTGTTTGTACCACGCAGATGCGCGCAACTTCTTACTCACCGAAGCCCTGCGTGGTGAAGGGGCTTATCTGCGTCGTCCAGATGGCAGCCGCTTTATGCCGGACTTTGATGAACGCGCTGAGTTAGCTCCCCGTGACATCGTTGCCCGCGCCATCGATTATGAGATGAAACGTCTGGGTGCCGACTGTGTATATCTGGATATCAGCCATAAAGATGCTGACTTTGTGATGAAGCATTTCCCGACCATCTATAGCCGTTGCTTAGAGCTGGGAATCGATATCACTAAAGATGCGATTCCTGTGGTACCCGCCGCACACTATACCTGCGGTGGTGTAATGACAGATATGCACGGTCAGACGGATCTCAATGGTCTCTATGCTATTGGTGAAGTCGCCTATACGGGCTTACATGGTGCCAATCGTCTGGCGAGTAACTCGTTACTCGAATGTTTAGTGTTTGCCCGTGCGGCGTCACAGGACATAGAAAGCCAACTGCATAAAATTCAAATCCCGGGACAAATACCCGCATGGGATGAAAGTAAAGTGTCGAACTCGGATGAGGAAGTGGTCATCGCCCATAACTGGCACGAACTGCGGTTATTCATGTGGGACTACGTTGGAATTGTACGCTCTGATAAACGTCTGGAGCGAGCACTGCGCCGATGCCTGATGTTACAGCAAGAAATTCAGGAATATTACAGTAACTTCAGGGTTAGCAATAACTTGCTCGAATTACGTAACTTAGTGCAAGTGGCCGAATTAATTATTCGCTGTGCCATGGAGCGTAAAGAAAGCCGTGGGCTGCATTTTAATATCGATCATCCAGAGAAATTAGACGCGCCTCGCCCAACAATTTTACTACCAGAAAAGTAACCGCATACGCATAGGTGACTTCATCATAAACAGACTAAATCTCAGAATGAGGTTTAGTCTGTTGCATTTTAGCCCGCAGCAACAGCCGACATAAATGTCGATAGTCAGTATCGTCTAACATATCAGCCCAAACCAGCAAGAGCCGTAGCTGAGTATCCACTTCGATATAAATCAAGCAAACAAAGGGCGTGACCCAAGTGCGTTTTAGTACCTGAAAGTGCTCCCCCGTTGACAAACGTCCCTCGCCTTTATCACTCAGCACAAAATCTAAACGCCAATGCTGCAGTCGCCACAACTGCGACAGCAAAAAAATACTGACAAGTACGATAAACAAATATTTAAGCAGAGATAAGGCGATAATGTCGCTTTGGGGCCAAAGCAGAAATGAGCTAGAACAGACACAAATAAAAACGACCAACGAGAGTCGTTGGTCGAAAGAAGCTTTTACGCTGAAACTATGGTGCCGGTCTTCCACGGACTTTTACTATCATACGAGCCAGTTCAGTATCAGGGCACACTTCATGGCCCATAAACCAAGCAAACAATTCTGGATCTTCACATTCCAACAAACGGATAAACACGGTTTTATCTTCATCGGACATTTCTTGATAGAAGTTTTCAACAAAAGGTTGAAGCAAGACGTCTAATTCCAGCATCCCACGGCGACATGCCCAGCGAACCCTTGCGATGTTCATTAATTCCAAGGTATTTCTCCCAACACAGATTTGGCATTAGTCTATCAGTTCACTGACTAAAGTGTCGATTAACCCTTCATATTGACTTACAAAATTAGCATTGTTGTACTTGCGTATCGAGCCCCTCAAAGAGATCGCTAAAATCTGTATCCAATAATCGCTTTACCGCAGGATGTTGGATCATACGTTCGGCAAACATCACATGGTATTCCTCTTTCACATCGGTAGTTTCACCGAGCAAATTCATACCATGGGAAATCACTTCTTGGCGATAAATCGACGGTGTGACAAAAATACCTCGTTTAAGGTAACCAAAGGCCTTCATCATGGCCGCATCATCGAACTCGCCCAAAATACTGACTTTAAGGTTTTGCTCGTCAAACCAGCGATATAGCTGTTGTCCAAGTGATGTTCTGCGGCCAGGAATTAATAGCTGGCCTTGCTCTAAACAGGCTGGAAAATCTGCGCTATAAGTCTCAGCGGAGAAAAAACTCACGCCACACTCGCCTAATTTTTTAGATAAAATTTCAGGGTATTTCAGTGACTCACCTGCACAATCCGAAAGGATCATATCCAGTTTATGCTCACGTAAACGCGCCATTAGGCTCTCGTGAGTCGCCTCATAGCAGGCTAAGTGCATAGAATTGTCATTAGGCACTACAGATAATAACACTCGACTGACTAAAGCTTTAGATAAGGCATCGGCAATACCCACCTCGAATAACATGGCATCCGCTTTTTGATAGTTAAGTAAATCGAGCATTTCATAGCTAAGGCTAAACATCTTATCGGCGTAGCGAAACACCAATTCACCTAACTCTGTCGCCTCCAATGTCCGACCGACTCGCTTGAACAGACTGCCGTTTAACCTATCTTCTAAGGCACGAATTTGCCCCGTTATCGTTTGCGGCGTTAAACATAGGGCTTCGGCCGCCTTCGCGACTGAGCCCTTTTTCTTAATCATCCAAAAATAATACAAGTGGTTATAATTCAAGTGCAGCATGCTAACCCGCTGTTAATGCTCCCTCAAACGCCAAGGCGCTGAGGGGGGACTGTGTTATTTTAAACTCGATAGTTTAAAATCAGATGATTAAAAACCTGATGATTCCCAGTCAAGTTACTTTAAACGCTGGCAGTCGAGTAAGTTAGTAACTATGCCTTGTAACTGCTCCAAATCGGCAGCATTCCCCAGACTTACCGCTTCAGTGACTCCTGAAACTAAAACGTTACGTTCAGGAATACGTTCGGCGCAATAGGTTCGATTCGCTTCTTGAAAACGTTTACCACCGCGATACTTAAGTGCCCTCGATTCATAACCATTAGTTTCTAATCTCGCCCCTAAGGAATCAGATTTAAACATCAAAGCGCCATCCACTATTCCTTCAAGATAGCTTTGGCAAGTCTGCGAGTTTGCATCCTGATTACAGGCCGAAATTTGCGATGCCGTCGCGGTTGTCGATAAACATAAGAGCGTTGCTATTCCCATTAATTTCAACTTTATCATAGTTATACTCCTTTCTTAGGTAACACTTTTGATAACCAGAAATACCCGACTAACGCTGCCATAATCGAACCGATTAAGGTCCCTAGGCGTGCTAAGTCACCGTACATAGGGTCTGCATGTTCAAAGGCTAACGACGCAATAAACATAGACATAGTAAAACCAATACCGCACATGGCCGCGACGGGGGCAATTTGCTTCCAACCTACGCCATCGGGCAATTGAGCTAATTTTAGTTTCACCGCAATAAAGCTAAATAACATTACACCGATTGGCTTACCTAACATCAGGCCCAATGCAATACCAACAGGAACAGGAGAAATTAACGTCTCCAAATTCATATTGCCGACATAAACGCCCGCATTGGCAAAAGCAAACACTGGCAAAATGAGGAAAGTACTCCAAGGATGCAAACTATGCTCTAAGCCTTCTGAGGGTGAACTGCCATCCTTTGCCCGCAATGGAATACAAAAAGCAATGATGACGCCAGCCAGGGTCGCATGCACTCCAGACTTAAGTACGGCAACCCAAAGGATTAACCCTAAGATGCCATAGGGTAAAAGTGAGGTAACCCCTTTGCGGTTTAACCCAACCAAGCCCGCAATCGCTAAACTGGCAATCACTAAACTGATGGTTGATAAGTCAGTACTGTAAAACAGCGCGATAATCACTATGACGCCTAAATCATCGATGATAGCTAAAGCAAGTAAGAAGACTTTCAGTGAAACAGGAACGCGGCTTCCGAGCAGCGCCATAATACCTAAGGCAAAGGCAATATCGGTCGCGGCAGGAATCGCCCAGCCCGCTTGTGTGACAGGATCACCGTAGTTAAACAGTAAGTACACACCAGCAGGGACTAACATGCCGCCAATGGCTGCAAAGGTAGGCAGGGAAGCTTGAGCGACACTCGATAAGGCGCCTTCAAGTAACTCACGTTTCACTTCTAAACCAATCAGCAAAAAGAATATGGCCATCAAGCCATCGTTTATCCACAGGATGAGTGGCTTGTGTATATTGAGCTCGCCAATTTTGACTTGAACGTCAGTGCCTAAAAAGCCTTGATAAAGTCCAGATAAGGGGGAATTGGCCATCAGCATGGCTAAGGCAACAGCAACCAATAACAGGATACCGCCAGCCGACTCTTGGCTCAGAAAATTTCTAATTGCTTTTTCCATCTTGCACTCCTAAAAATCATAATGAATTGAGTGTAGACGAATTGTAATAACAAATATAATCGTAAGTTTCTCCCTAACACCTCGGTTATCCCGAAGTGTTAGGCTAAAAAACATGCATCACACAGCAACAGGGGCTTTGATATGAGGGTGTGGAGCGTAGTTTGTTAATTCAAAATCATCGAATTGATAGTCAAAAATCGACTCAGGTCTGCGTACAATAGTCATGGTCGGCAACGGTTTTGGATCACGACTTAACTGCAGTGCCGTCTGTTCCATATGATTAGAATATAAATGGGTATCGCCACCCGTCCACACAAAATCACCTAAGGCCAAGTCACATTGCTGGGCGACCATCATAGTTAACAAAGCATAACTGGCAATATTAAATGGCAAACCAAGAAACACATCACAACTACGCTGATACAGCTGACAAGATAATTTGCCATCAGCTACATAGAACTGAAAAAACGCATGGCACGGTGCCAAAGCCATTTTATCCAGTTCGCCCACGTTCCACGCAGAAACGATAAGACGGCGAGAATCTGGCTGAGATTTTATCTGGGCGATAACTTGCGAAATCTGATCGATAGCATCACCACTCTGGGTTGGCCAACTGCGCCACTGGGCACCATAAACTGGGCCCAAATCGCCATTATCATCGGCCCATTCATCCCAAATGCTGACCTTGTTTTCGCGTAAATAGGCAACGTTAGTTTCACCCTTCAGAAACCACAGCAATTCATGGATGATAGAGCGCATATGGCATTTTTTGGTGCTCACCAAAGGAAAACCTTTGCTCAAATCGAAGCGCATTTGATAGCCAAATACCGAGCGAGTCCCAGTACCTGTGCGATCCGATTTATTCACGCCTTCGGCTAATATGTGCTTCATTAAGTCTAAATATTGTTTCATTGCTGCTTACCTTGCTTACGAAAAATCAAGTACAAACCGATTAACACCATAGGCACAGAGAGTATCTGCCCCATAGTCATAAATCCCCAGTAGAGTCCCAACTGTGTGTCGGGTTGCCTCACAGTTTCAACCATAATACGGAACATACCGTAACCGACTAAGAACATACCAGAGACTGCACCGACTTTATCGGTACGTTTGCTAAACCAGTAAAGTAATAGGAATAATGCTACGCCTTCAAGGGCGAACTGATACAACTGGGATGGATGACGTGGGTCAGGCCCACCAGTTGGAAACACCATAGCCCAAGGCAGATCAGTGGTTCGTCCCCAAAGCTCGCCGTTGATAAAGTTACCAATACGACCAGCGCCTAAACCAATAGGCACAACAGGTGCCACCATATCGGCGACAGCAAAAAAAGTACGTTTTTGTTTCCACGCGATATAGAGCATCGCCGTAATCACGCCCATCAAACCGCCGTGGAAGGACATGCCACCTTCGGAGATTTTAAATAAATAGAGGGGACTGGCGAGGAAATAATCGAAATGATAAAAAAGCACGTAACCGATACGGCCACCTAAAATCACCCCAAGAAAACCGTAAAAGAGTAAATCTGAAACTTGCTCCCGAGTCCATATCCCCTTTGAACGGTCGGCTTGGCGGTTCAACAACCACATGGCCGCAACAAATCCGACTAAATAGGTAAAACCATACCAACGCAGTGCCGGTTCAAAGGTTTGTCCAAAAAGATTAAACGGTCCAAATGAAACGATCACGGGATCGATATTGGGGAAACTCAACGCCATAACACATCCATTAGCAGCCTAAAACAAAGATAAACATAAAAACTAGGTCAGAATTAACTTAAGGCCGACACATAGAAGTAACAATGCAAATATCTTTTTAAGTACAGGTGTTGGCCAAGTGCTCGCCGCTTTTACCCCCACAGGCGCCATCAAGACAGAAGTAATCACTAAACCAAACAATGCAGGTAAATAGATATAGCCTAAGGTACCATAGGGCAACTCAGGGGCATTCATTCCTGCAATAATATAGCCGAAACTGCCAGAAAGAGAGATTAAGAAGCCCATCGCAGCAGAAAAACCCACGGCTTGACGCATCTGTAAACCATAAAAAGTCAAAAATGGCACTATCAGTATACCGCCACCTATCCCGGTCAAACCTGCCAAAACCGCAACAAAAGCCGATACAACAAAAAGCACTACTGAATTAGGTAATTGACGATTTGATTCGGCCTTAACGGGATAAGCCATTTGAATTGTCATTAAAATCACAAAGATGGCAAAACCTTGTTGTAACTTATCAGCGGGAATACGCTCAGCAATAAAACCTGAAGCCAGCGCGCCTATAATAAGGCCCGGTAACATTGATTTGAATAAATTCCAAGGCACATTGCCACGCTTATGGTGGGCACGTGCCGACGAAATAGAGGTGAGAATAATGGCTGCTAGCGAAGTGGCAATTGCAATATGGGGGAGCTGAGTAGAGCTAATACCGACCGATGGCAAAATATAAAGCAGTGCCGGCACTACAATCAAGCCGCCACCGATACCTAATAATCCTGCCATAAAGCCGACAAATGCGCCTAAAGCCAAGCAAATAAAGAACACCAACAACAAACTATCCACACGAGTACCTACAGCGTGATAAATTGAGGGCCTTAGCTTAAAGCAAAACACAGCATTAGTTAATTAAGAATTGTTGCAAGACCCTGCTTGGTCAAATATTCTTTAACCAGCTCACGCACTTGGAAGCCGTTTGATAGGCTCAGCGCTTTAGCAAGTAATTGATCTAAATCAGCCCGCGCAACACGACGCAATAGATAATTGATCCGCGCTAAACTGCCCTGATTCATACTCAACTGATCGTATCCCATAGCCACCAGCAAAATGGCCCCCATAGGTTCGCCCGCGAGCTCTCCACAGATACTAATATCGAGTTTATGGTATCGACAATCGAGGTGCGCCTGATGCAAAGCCCGCAATATTCCAGGATGATAACTGTCAAATAACGAGCTCACCCGTGGGTTATTACGGTCAACAGCCAATAAATATTGGGTTAAATCATTACTACCAACAGAGACAAAATCCACTCGTTTTGCCACATCATCCAACTGATATAACATGGCTGGCACTTCGAGCATAATGCCTATGCGTGGCATCACTATGTCGCTGTTAACATCGTTTTTTAATTCAACATAGGCTTGTTGCAAATATTCTAAGGATTGATCGATTTCATCTAAGTTGCTGACCATAGGCAGCAAAATACTTAACTGTTTACCGTCTCCCCCAGCCTGTAGCATGGCCCGTAACTGCACCAAAAATAGCTCAGGATGATCCAGAGACAAGCGAATACCGCGCCATCCAAGGAAAGGATTGTCTTCTTTAATCGGGAAATACGGTAAAGGTTTATCGCCTCCCACATCTAAAGTACGCATCACCACAGGTCGACCGGACGCGGCCGATAAGACCTGTTGATAGACTTTGACTTGCTCAGATTCACTCGGGAAGCGCTGTTGCAACATAAAAGGAATTTCAGTGCGATAAAGCCCAATACCGTCGGCGCCCTCTGCAATTTCAGAGGCCACACCACTGAGTAATCCCGCATTGAGATACAAGCGAATACGTGAACCATCTAAGGTTACAGAAGGCAGCGCTAATTCTTGGGCATACTGGCGTTGCAAGGCTTTTTGTGCCGAAATCAGGCTACGATACTCACCGACAATAGCAGGTGATGGCGACACCAATAACTGACCACGGCTTGCGTTTACGACTAAAAGTTTTTGGTCAATATTGGCGGATAACAGTTGCTCTACACCTGTAATAGCAGGCACACCTAAGGCACGGGCTAAAATGGCGGCATGGGAGTTTACGCCACCAAGCTCAGTGACAATACCCGCAAGCTTTTGCCTTGGGAACTCAGCCAACATAGTCGCATCGGCTTCACGGGTAATGAGGATTACAGGTTTATCGGGCTCAAGCTCTAGACGTTCTGGCTCAATAAGTTGGCGCAATACTTTTTGACCTAAGTCGCGAATATCGCTAGCCCGCTCCTTAAGGTAAGGGTCTTCCATTGCTAAAAACTGTTGAATATAACGTAGAGACACTCGGCTCACCGCCGACTCAGCAGCCCAACCTAATTGCACTTCACGGGTATATTCGCCGCCTAAACTAGCATCATCGAGCAGTAACTGTAATGCATTGAAAATGGAGACAACTTCGTCATCTTGCTCGCGATCAAACCGTTGAGATAAGGCACCTATCGCTTCTTTACAACGCGCCATAGCCGTAGTTAAGCGACTCGATTCATAGGCAATATCGTCAGAACGCACCTCAGGCTGTTCAAGGGGGATTTCCCCACCAAGTACGAAGGCATACGCAATGGCGATACCGTTTGACGCTGAAGTACCTTGAAACAGAATTTGTTGATGATGGGAGCTGACTTGTGCTTTTTGTTTTAACCCACGCACTGCCATCGCTAATTGGGCGGCGAGGGTCATCAGGAAGGCTTCTTCGCCCTCACTGAATTGACGAGCACTCGCCTGCTGTACCACTATCACCCCAACCACAGCCTTCTGGTAGATAATAGGTACAGCTAAAAAAGCGCGGTATTCTTCTTCGGCGACTTCAGGAAAAAGCTTAAACCTTGGATGAAGCCGAGCATCCGCTAAATTAACGGCCTCTTCTCGCTGGGCAGCGAGTCCAACTAAACCTTCAGTCAGCGGCATACGTACTCGACCAACGGCGCTTTTTTCAAGACCATCGGTTGCAGATAACACGAGTTCTTGCTCTTCTAGGATATAGATGGAGCAACATTGGGTTTCCATCGCCGCTTTAGTCGATGAAACTAAGATTTCTAATGCGGTTTCCAAACTGTGGGCAGATGCCACAGCCTGAGTAATATCCCTAAGCGTATTTAACACTGTTTTCAATCCTCTTTTGAAAATCAGCCCGTTGTTTTTTGTCTTCCCCGTTTCCTAGGTATTTCTAGGGTTTGGAATGACAATGCCGTTACCGCAAACTCTTTCATCACCTTACGATAAACATCACGCTTAAATGACACCACTTGCCGCACAGGATACCAATAACTTACCCAGCGCCAATCGTCAAATTCAGGATGTCCAGAAGAACTCAAATTAATCGCACTATCTTGGCTTTTCAGTTGTAACAGAAACCACTTTTGTTTTTGCCCGATACACACAGGTTTACTGTCTTGCCTCACTAAACGCTTTGGCAAACGATAGCGCAACCAAGAACGGGTCGAGGTTAATATATGCACGTGTTCAGGTCTTAGGCCCACTTCTTCATACAACTCACGGTACATAGCCTCTTCTGCTGTCTCGCCATCATCGACGCCACCTTGAGGAAATTGCCATGAGTGTTGACCGAAACGTCTAGCCCACATGACTTGGCCATATCTGTTACAAATTATAATGCCCACATTTGCGCGAAAGCCGTCGCTATCAATCACATGGACTCCAAATCACATTAAATTTTAATAAACTGATTGTTTCATAAAGCTAGTCTCTCAGCAAACCTCTATTTTATCCTAAGCTTTGGATAACATCTGACTTAAAAGACATTTATCAACAATGCTAGGGGATGGAATCCGGGGATATCCACATTTTCTGTGGATATCTCTGTTTGAAACTCAGGTGAACTTGTTATAACGTTCAAAAAACATCTATTTACCATCGTTTTTAAAATTTAGAGTTAAAACTTAATGGCAAACAAATTCATAAACTTGCACGTTAATCACGATTTATTTTAGACTAAAAAACCAATAAAGCTCATTATTTGACCAGCAAGAAGTATTTATATCATTCTCGCGATATTACTCAACTTTATACACAAATAGTGTCCACAACTGTCCACAAAAGCCAGAATAAATGCACTTTATTCGCATTGACTTAGGATTTTTATTAGGTTAAGAGGCTCACTTTACTGAGTTATCCATAATATCTGTGGATAAGTATGTGGGGAACGCAAGGGAAAGCAGAGAGTAACTTTGAACACTTTTTTGCAAAACGGGGGTTAACACGGATATAAAATTTAAAATCAGTCACTTAGAATAAAAACATTCGGTACAAGTTAATCCACCCTGTAGGGCTCATTTTTTAACCACCATTGCTAAGCGGTTATTTTTAAGTAAAATCCAGCCATGAATCGAATTATCCCCCCTGAAAATCTATCTGAACTACTCGAACGTGCCAACATGATGGCGGGCGTGAGTTTGGCGCAGATAGCCAGCCAAAGAAGCATTCGTGTCCCCAAGGATCTTAAACGCGATAAAGGTTGGGTCGGTCAACTAATCGAAATGGAATTAGGCGCAACGGCGGGTTCTAAACCTGAGCAAGATTTTCTACATTTAGGGGTCGAGCTAAAAACTATCCCCATTGATACACAGGGGCGACCGCTGGAGACCACATATGTCTGCGTGGCGCCGCTATCGAATATCCAAGGATTAACCTGGCAAAACAGCTTAGTCTGCCATAAGTTACAGCGAGTACTTTGGGTACCCGTTGAAGGAGAGAGGCATATTCCTGTGGGTGAGCGCCGTATAGGTACGCCAATATTGTGGGAACCGGATCCGCACGAGTTGCAATTACTGCAACAGGATTGGGAAGAGATCATGGAGCTTATCGCCCTCGGAAAAGTAGAGAGGCTTACAGCGCGCCACGGCGAAGTGCTGCAATTGCGCCCTAAGGCCGCTAATAGTAAGGCGTTAACACAAAGCATTGCCGAAGATGGTAGCCTCAAAATGACCAACCCTAGGGGCTTTTATTTAAAGACCAGTTTCACTGCTATGATACTTAATAAGGTATTTGGTTAATTTTTAGTAACGATATGGACTTGGATTGATCCAGATCACAAATTTCACTGGCACTAAGGTGACTCTTTTCTATAAACTACGGCATCCTGAAATCACAGCCGTATTCGGATACCAATCAAGCAGTGAGAGCACGTAGACAAGCGAAAAAACTCCTTTTTGCGATTTTAGCTTGGGCGATTGCCATGGCTGCATTCGTGTTTTTTCGATATGCCCAATCACCAGAGCTGCCCCAATGGGCGGTAAGTTCGGCTGATCTCGCAACACTTGCTATCTACATGGGGATTATTTTCGGCAGCTTACATTGGATGTCGAACGTCATTGCCGATTTCAGTGCAATCAATCGCCTCCCCTATGTGTTTTCAGTCATCTTTAAGGGCTTGTTTTTATTACTGGGTGCTACGACGTTAGCTTACATGACTCAGTTTTTAAATATGTGGGCCATCGAAAATCACATGTCGACCCTCAGACAAATGCTGACGGCGCACATTCTCTATAGTCCTTCATTCCAAGCATTGATCGTATATTTGGTCGTTGTACGAGTCAGCTTAGCTTTTGTCGAGCAAATGGCATTATTAGTCGGGCCGCGTATTTTACTCAACATAGGCCTTGGTAAATACCACAAGCCAAGATATGAGCAGCGCTTATTCCTCTATTTAGATATGGTCGCCTCAACCACACATGCCGAATCACTTGGCGATTACCGCTTTAGTCGATTGATCCAAGACAGCTTTAGTTTACTTTCAGATACAGTGTCCAATAACGAAGCTGAAATCTACCGCTATATGGGAGATGCAGTGCTGCTTCACTGGCCATTAGAAGAAGGGATAGTTCACGACCGCTGCATGAATATCTATTTTGAATTTAGCCAACAACTGAACTGGCAACGCCGCTACTTTGAAGAGCATTATGGCTTTGTGCCGAAATTTAAAGCGGCGGCCCATTGTGGACAAGTCGTCGCTGCAGTTGTTGGTGTACAGAAACAAGAAATTAGTTTCTTTAGTGACGTGCTCAATACCTTAGCAAGACTGCAAGATCAATGTAATCCACTAGGACAGCGCATGTTGATTTCGGGCGCACTCGCGGGACGTTTAGATAACCCCAACACTCAGTATCACCTATCAAATCTAGGCCCAGTCAAACTCAAAGGGAAACAACACTCGATTGAAGTGTTTGGCGTTTCCCCGCTCTGATTTGTAATCGACTTTAAGCTTTAGCTTGAATTAATGCTTTGCAGTTACAGTCAGTTTATTCCTCGTCCTTAGCTAATAATTTTTGGATCATTAAACCTAAAGTGCGGAAAGTTAAGATCCGACTGGTGGTTTGACGCCAGACAAGGCCGATATCACGGTAAGGTGCCTCACCCGGTGGCGTCATCACCACTAAATCTGTGTCATTCAAAATACCCGCGTCAATGGCCATTTGCGGAAGAAACGTGGTGCCCAGTTTACTGTTCACCATCTGCACTAAAGTATGCAAACTGGTGGCGGCAAACGGATTGACTTTCGCACTATCACCTAGCTGACATGCAGTAATAGCATGGCCTGTGATGCAGTGCTCACTTTGCAGAAGAAAAATACTCTCGTCCGGCAGAGTTTGATAATCAATAGGTTGATGTATGCCACCCGCTAAATCTTTGTGGGCCACCATTTTGAAAGGATCTATGCCCACTTTCATGCTGTGGTAACCGCTAGTATCAACGGGTAGCGCTAGGATCAATAAGTCCAGCTCTCCTTTCCCCAAAGCATCTAGCAAACGCTCAGTGGTATCTTCCTTCAATAATAAACTCATCGCCGGATAAGATTGCTGACACTGGCGGATCACACGACTCAATAGAAAGGGCGCAATAGTGGGAATACAGCCTAAGCGAATATCCCCCGTCATCGGCTCGCCTTGGTTTTTCACTAATTCCACCAAATCATCCACATCAGTGAGAATTTTACGGGCGCGCTGCACCACTTCTTCACCAATGGCGGTAAACATAAATGACTTATGGTCTCGCTCAATCAACTGATGCCCTAACTGCTCTTCTAGGTTTTGGATCCCACTTGAAAGCGTTGATTGACTGACAAAACACACCTTAGCGGCGCGGTTAAAATTCTGCTCTTGATGGAGATTCACCAAATAGAATAAGTTTTTTAAGCTAGGTAAACTTTTCATTTTCTCGATTGCCATTAAGGTTATGAATTAAGAAATTAAATCTACTTTAGCATAAGTGATGAGCAATAACGCGGCATAAGATATCAGGATTGTGACCCGAATCGATATTCAATCGGTTCGCCGTAAAACTTAAGTGAGAGTATCAAAATAAGATGGGAAAAGCGCTAACAAGAAAATGTCGAAAACAACAAACTTAATCGTAAAACCAATGCAAGATTCACTCAATTGAGCGCAACAATAGACATTATTGCTGCGCCTTAACGTACCTTAGCAAATAATATTTTATGCTTTGGCTTGGAGGAATAACTTTAACTGTTGTAAATCTGCACTCGCGTGTTCAACGATGTCAGCAACCCAAGAGCCATGTTCAGCATCCCATCTTGCTTCTTCGCCATGCTGTAATAATTGGGCGATTTGCTGAATACGTTTTAACCCCACAGAACCTGCAGCACCTTTAAATTTATGTGCTTCTGAACATAAGGTATCTTTGTCTGCTGCGTCGTTAGCTTTCACTAGATTTCCAACATATTCAGGCATTAACTGCTCAAATAACACCACACTCTTGAGTAAGGTACCGGCACCAATGGCGCTGCAGTACTGTTCGAGAGTATTGAGATCTAGGATTGCTTCTAATTCAACTGTGGCCATAAGGCCTCCCTTAAGTGGTTCAATGCTTAAAACGAATTTATCACATGATACCCACTAAAATTGTCAGTGCAACTTATAGCGATATTCATGGTCTAATTCAGATTAAAATTAACAAAAAACAAACTAATAGTCGTAAATAAACGCTTACGACATAATAGCGACGACATAACATTTAGGGAGTAAATTTATCCCACTAACTTGCCTCTATCGTTGCGCTAATGCGTGCCCTTGTCCACCATAAAGCTGCAAATTATCCACAATCGCCACCAATCCATCCCAACGATAGACACACCAATCGGGTGCTAATAGCATAGGTTTTTTCGCATAAGCGGTGACACGGTGAAAAATCACTTCCGCGGGAGTATGGCGGATCATCTCGCCGACACTGTGAGCATAATCCTCAAGACTCAATAAAGGTAAGCGCCCACTTCGCCACGACTTAGCCATAGTACTACCTTCGACGATATGCAAAGGATGTAGCTTCAAGCCATCAACGCCCTGCTGCAATACAGCAGCTAAAGTCGCCATATAATCGCTATGGGTTTCATCGGGTAAGCCAAGAATGAGATGAGTGCACACCTTAAGACCGCGAGCTCTCGCCCTCGACACAGTGTCACAATAACAGGCGAAATCATGGCCACGGTTAATTCTACGCAGTGTTTCATCTTTGGCTGTTTGCAACCCGAGCTCTAACCACACATCGACACCATTTTCCTGATAGCGCGCCAGTAAATCCAGTACATTATTCGGCACACAATCGGGGCGAGTTCCAACACATAAACCGACTATCTCACCATCTTTAACCGCTTCATCGTACTTAGCCATTAACACTTGATATTCATCGTAAGTGCTAGTGTAGGCTTGAAAATAAGCAATAAATTTATCGGCTTGTGCCTGAGGCTTCGCCTCACGATAGCGGCTCTTACCCTGTTCGAGTTGCTCAGTAATACTCAATACATCGGCAGTTTGATGGCTAAATGACGCCACATTACAGAAAGTACAACCTCCACGCCCTAAAGTGCCGTCACGGTTAGGGCAAGTAAACTTGGCATCTATAGTGAGTTTTCGCAGTCGGGTGCCATATCGCGCCTTACAAACGGCACCAAAGGTGTTCACATATGCATCAAGCCCCATCAGAGCACCCACCAAATTTCATATCGCTTCATTGAGAATAACCAAGATAAAATCACAAATAGAAAAGAAAATACGTGAACAAATAGAAGAAAAAGCTTAGTGTAAATAAGGTAGCGAGAGTTTTCTTGGCGCTACATCAAATTCCCGCCTGACTCATACCGTTATTATCATAAATGTGCGCACCCTCAAATTAGCCAGCTTACCGCTGAGATCTTGCTCACATCAAAAAATGAATAACAATTCAACAATTTTAATTTTTTATCTATTTACTGTGTTTGCAATAAAAATCACTATTTCTAAATCAAAAACAATCCCATCAGCATGTTACACCTTGGTAAATTTTGAGTTTGATAGTTTTTAAAATTCTTTTTATTCATAATGTTATACAACACATTTTACTGTTGACGTTAACGTAAGGCAATTGTGATTTGTGTATGAAACATGAATTAATACCCATGTTTTATGCAAATTTTTGGTTTGACCTTTATTGAATCTCAGGCTAATTTGGGTGGTTCGGGTGCATATCTATAGAAAGTCTTTACATTTTCTCCCCGAGTAGTAATCAGTTGAGGTCTAGGGAGGTTTTTGTATGAGCTTATATCATCCCAGTTTTGAGCGGGACAATTGTGGTTTTGGGTTGATAGCACAGATGGATGGCGAAGCCAGCCACCGTATAGTGCGCACGGCAATCCATGGTCTAGATCGCATGAAGCACCGCGGGGGCATTGCCTCCGACGGTCGCACTGGCGACGGCTGCGGTTTATTAATGCAATTACCCGTGCAATTTTTTGAAGCGATTGCTGCGGAAAATGATTGGCATTTGAGCCGAAAATTTGCCGTAGGTATGCTGTTTTTAAGTCAAGACGATGAACTAGCTGACCAAGCCAAGTTTATTCTTGAGCGCGAACTCGAGCGTGAAACCTTAAGTATTGCAGGCTGGCGCAAGGTGCCTGTCAATCCCGATGTGTTAGGTGAAATTGGCAAGGCTAGTCTGCCACAAATCTATCAAGTGCTGATCAACGCCCCCATTGGCTGGCGTGAGAAAGACTTGGAACGCCGCCTTTATATGGCGCGTCGCCGCTTAGAGCAGCAGATCACCGACGACAAAGACTTCTATGTCGCGAGTTTGTCTGGCCAAGTTATCGTCTATAAAGGTCTGATGATGCCTGTAGACTTGCCCGCGTTTTATCCCGATCTCGCGGACATTCGCTTAAAAAGCTCTATCTGCCTATTCCATCAACGTTTCTCAACAAATACTTCTCCTAAATGGCCATTAGCTCAGCCGTTTAGATATTTAGCCCATAACGGCGAAATCAATACGATTACGGGTAACCGTCAATGGGCCCGCGCCCGTGCCTATAAGTTTAATTCGCCGCTACTGCCAGATTTGCAGCAGGCCGCTCCCTTTGTGAATGAAACAGGCTCAGACTCTTCATCTTTAGATAATATGCTGGAAATGCTGTTATCTGGTGGCATGGACTTATACCGTGCCATGCGTCTATTGATCCCGCCTGCTTGGCAAAGTAATCCGGAAATGGATGACGAATTAAAAGCCTTCTACGACTTTAACTCTATGCACATGGAGCCTTGGGATGGTCCGGCAGGTATTGTGATGACAAACGGTCGCCATGCCGCCTGCGCTGTTGACCGAAATGGTCTGCGTCCATCGCGTTATGTGATCACAAAAGATCGTATTTTGACCTTAGCCTCCGAAGTGGGTATTTGGGATTACGCCGCCGATGAAGTGATTGAAAAAGGCCGTGTTGGGCCTGGCGAATTGCTGGTATTAGATACCTTGAACGGCCGCCTGTACCAATCTTTTGAAATTGATAACGATCTTAAACGCCGCCACCCTTACAAAGAGTGGATGGCGAAAAACAGCCGTACTTTAACGCCAGCGGAAGATTTAGCCTCTGAGCAGCACGGTGCCAGCGAGTTAAGCCCTGAACTATTGTTGCAATACCAAAAACAATTTGGCTATACCCGTGAGGAATTAGAACAAGTTATTTGGGTATTGGCGAAGCAAGGTGAAGAAGCCACAGGTTCTATGGGCGACGACACACCTATGGCGGTATTGTCGAAAAAGTCACGTTCACTGTATGACTATTTTAGGCAGAAATTTGCTCAAGTAACGAATCCCCCCATAGATCCATTACGTGAAAAGCACGTCATGTCATTGA
The DNA here is from genome assembly GCF_025653905.1 of Shewanella sp. SM71. Lineage (NCBI taxonomy): Bacteria > Pseudomonadati > Pseudomonadota > Gammaproteobacteria > Alteromonadales > Shewanellaceae > Shewanella > Shewanella sp. SM71. The sequence goes on along the minus strand of NZ_JAKKRW010000001.1, from coordinate 152,219 downwards.
CCACTTGTATTGGCCGTGAACAGAACCTCTTCAATGAAACGACTGGGCATGCTTACCGGGTAATGTTCAATTCACCTATTTTATTATTCAGTGATTTTAACCAGTTACTGGGATTAGATAGCACTTACTATCGCGCCAATATTGTCGATTTAAATTACGAACCACAGGAAGGCTTAGAAAATGCCATTCGCCGTATCACAGCCGAAGCCGAGCGTTTAGCCCGCAGCGGCACGACTTTGTTGATCCTTTCGGATAGAGCCATAGGTAAAACGGCGCAAGTGATCCCCGCGGCCATGGCGGTCGGTTCTGTGCAGCAAATGCTGGTAAATAAGAGCCTGCGCTGCGACACCAATATCATAGTTGAAACCGCATCGGCGCGAGATCCGCATCACTTTGCCGTATTGCTTGGCTTTGGTGCCACGGCGATTTATCCGTATTTAGTGTATGAGTCAATTTCCGAACTGGCGAAACGCCATGACTTAACCGATACCACGGCATTGATGTTGAACTTCCGCTACGGCATCGAAAAAGGCTTGCGTAAGATCATGTCCAAAATGGGCATCAGCACTGTCGGCTCTTATCGTTGCAGCCAACAATTTGAAGCAATAGGCATTGCCAGCGAAGTGATTGAACTGTGTTTTAAAGGCGTAATTAGCCGCATCGAGGGCGCAGGCTTTGCAGACATCGCCCAAGACCAAGCGATTCTGCACAAAGCTGCCTACCGTGCCCATGTGCCATTACCGCAAGGTGGCCTGCTGAAATACGTTGAGGGCGGCGAGTATCACTGTTTCAACCCTGATGTGGTCAACACCTTGCAAGCATCATTGATTGACAAAGACTTCGCGAGCTATAAAAAATTCACCGAACTCGTCGACAATCGTCCCGTGGCCACACTGCGTGACTTAATCGGTATTAAGGGCGCACAAACATCGATTAATGTCGCCGATGTAGAAGCGGCATCAAATCTATATTCACGTTTTGACAGTGCCGCCATGAGCATCGGCGCCTTGAGCCCTGAAGCTCATGAAGCGCTTGCTATTGCGATGAACCGCTTAGGTGGCCGCTCGAACTCAGGTGAAGGTGGTGAGGATGCACGCCGCTTTAATACTGAACGCAACTCTGCGATTAAACAGATTGCCTCGGCACGCTTTGGTGTCACGGCGCATTATTTAGTTAATGCCGATGTGTTGCAGATTAAAGTCGCCCAAGGGGCAAAACCCGGTGAAGGTGGTCAGTTACCCGGCCATAAAGTGAGTGTTGAAATCGCCGGACTGCGTCATGCACGTCCTGGTGTGACCTTGATTTCACCGCCGCCGCACCACGATATTTACTCTATCGAAGATTTAGCCCAGCTGATTTTCGACTTGAAGCAAATCAATACTAAAGCGCTGATTTCAGTGAAACTTGTGTCAGAACCCGGTGTGGGCACTATCGCCACCGGCGTGGCCAAAGCCTATGCGGACATGATCACGATTTCAGGGTATGACGGCGGCACAGGTGCTAGCCCAATTACCTCAGTGAAATATGCGGGCAGTCCATGGGAGCTAGGGTTAGCCGAAGTGCATCAATCGCTAGTGGAAAATGGTCTACGTCATAAAATTCGCCTGCAGGTCGATGGCGGCTTAAAAACCGGTACCGATGTGATTAAAGCCGCGTTATTAGGCGCCGAAAGCTTTGGTTTTGGTACTGTGCCTATGATCGCCCTAGGTTGTAAATACCTGCGTATTTGCCACTTGAACAACTGTGCGACTGGCGTAGCAACGCAAGATAAAAACCTGCGTGACAACCATTACCATGGTCTGCCAGAGCGAGTGATGACTTACTTTGAGTTTGTTGCACAGGAAGTTCGTGAATGGATGGCGACCTTAGGGGTGAGCAAGTTTGAAGACTTAGTCGGTCGCAGCGAATGGTTATATGCCCTCGAAGGCCAAACCGCGAAGCAACAAGGCTTAGATCTGTCACCGATTTTGTATCAACCCAAAGTGCCTGCAACCTCGTCACGCACTTGGCAAGAAACCAATCCACCGGCCGATTTAGGACTGCTTAACCAGCATTTATTAAACGAATGCCAAAGCGCCGTCGATAAGGGCGAGAGTTTCGATGCAGCTTACAGCATCAACAACACAGACCGTTCCGTTGGCGCGACGTTGTCAGGCTATATCGCGAGCACACTCGGCGTCAAAGGCACCAAAGCGCCGGTCAAACTGAGCTTTAACGGCAGTGCCGGCCAAAGCTTTGGCGTATGGAACAGCCCAGGCCTTGAGTTAAAACTCTGTGGCGATGCCAACGACTATGTGGGTAAAGGGATGTCTGGCGGTAAGATTGTGATTTATCCACCACTGGGTAGTCCATTCCAAAGCGAGCGCAGCGCCATTGTCGGGAACACGTGCCTTTACGGCGCGACAGGCGGCAAGTTCTTCGCCGCGGGTCAAGCGGGCGAGCGTTTTGCAGTACGTAACTCAGGGGCGATTGCTGTGGTCGAAGGGCTTGGCGATAATGGCTGCGAATACATGACTAGCGGTATCGTGGTTGTCCTTGGTAAAACCGGGGTGAACTTCGGCGCGGGTATGACAGGCGGCTTTGCCTATGTGTTCGACCAATTTGGCCGCTTCAATCGCCGTGTGAATACTGAACTTGTCGACACTCAAAAACTGGAATCACCGATCCATCAACAACATTTAAAAGGCTTAATTGAAGCCCACGTGGCCGAAACGGGCAGCGAACATGCCAAGATGATCTTAAGTGATTTTGGTAACTGGTTAGATTGCTTCGTATTAGTGAAACCTAAAAATATTGCCGTGGCCGATCTGCTCAAACTCGAGCAATCGAGCCCAGAATTAGTTGTAAAAGCGGGGTAATGGCGCATGAGTAACGATTTTCAATTTATTGAAGTGGGTCGTAAAGACCCCGCTAAACACCCTGCAGCTAAACGTGCGACTCAGTTTATTGAGATTTATCAGCCTTTTGCTCAGCCTCAAGTAGCTGAGCAAGCGGACCGCTGTTTAGATTGCGGCAATCCTTATTGTGAGTGGAAATGCCCGCTACACAATTATATTCCTAACTGGCTCAAGCTAGCGGAACAAGGCCGCATCATGGAAGCGGCAGATTTAGTGCATGAGACCAACACTCTGCCCGAAATCTGCGGCCGTGTTTGTCCACAGGACAGACTCTGTGAAGGTGCTTGTACTCTGAACGACGACTTTGGCGCTGTCACTATCGGTAATGTCGAAAAATACATTACCGATACCGCTATCGCCCAAGGCTGGCGCCCCGATATGAGCAAGGTCACGCCACGCCCTGAACGAGTGGCGATTGTCGGCGCCGGTCCTGCGGGTTTAGGCTGCGCGGATATTCTGTCTCGCAACGGTGTTAAAGCTGTGGTCTTTGATAAATATCCACAAATTGGTGGGCTACTCACCTACGGTATTCCGTCTTTTAAACTCGACAAAGCCGTTATGGCGACCCGTCGCAATGTATTAGAAGGCATGGGCATTGAGTTCAAACTCGGGGTCACTGTAGGTAAGGATATCCCATTTACTCAACTGCTCGAAGAATACGATGCCGTCTTCCTCGGTATGGGCACTTATACTGCCATGAAAGCGGGTCTTGAGGGTGAAGATGCCCAAGGCGTATACCAAGCCCTGCCCTATTTGATTGGTAACACCCATCATTTAATGGGCACTCAAGATGCGCAAACGCCCTACCTGAACCTTGAAGGTAAACGTGTGGTGGTATTAGGCGGTGGTGATACTGCGATGGATTGCGTGCGCACAGCCGTCAGACAAGGTGCCAGCAGCGTAGTCTGTGCTTACCGCCGAGACGAGGCCAACATGCCAGGTTCACGCCGCGAAGTGCAAAATGCGCGCGAGGAAGGGGTTAACTTCCTGTTTAACCGTCAACCTGTGGCGATTAAAACCCAAGATGGCAAAGTGATCGGCATTGAATGCGTCGAAACTGCCATGGGCAAGGCCGATGCAAGCGGTCGTCAACGCGCTGAAGCGATTGCAGGTAGCGAGCAGTTGCTCGAAGCCGATACCATTATTATCGCCTTTGGTTTTCAACCAAGCCCTGCACCTTGGTTTGCCGAACACGGTATCGAGCTCGATCAATGGGGCCGAGTCAAAGCAAATAAGTTAGATGAAAACCCATTCCAAACTACCAACCCGAAAGTGTTTGCCGGAGGTGATATGGTGCGCGGTTCTGACTTAGTCGTGACAGCCATTGCCGAAGGTCGCGATGCCGCCCAAGGTATTCTTAATTACTTAGACTAAGTGCTATAGATTCAGTACCAATGTGTTTGTTTTATCGGTAAAAAACATTTTACCCTTGTCATTTTAACAAGCACTCTAATGGCTGGACTCGTGCAAACGAGTTCAGTCATTGGCTTGTGGCTTATCGCAATCGGTTGATGGATAAAATAGATAGATAAAGCGCGCATCTTAGGGGCGCACTTTTCCGTTAACCCTCCCGCGTTTTACCCCGCGATTATCAAGCAATCCCAATCTCGCCATAACGACTGCATAAAACTGTGTGGTATATTAGCCAGCATTACCGTGTCCCACTCTTTAAGTGTTGAATCAAAAAGGTCTCCCATGAAAATTGGAATTATTGGCGCAATGGAGCCAGAAGTCGCTCACCTGATCGCCGCCATGACAAATGCGACATCGCAAACCATTGCTGGTATTGAATTTATTGCTGGTACTCTCGCGGGTAAAGACGTAGTAGTGACTCGCTCAGGCATAGGTAAAGTCGCCGCAAGTATTGCGACCACGCTACTCATCGAAAAATATGCGCCGGATGCGGTGATCAACACTGGTTCTGCCGGTGGTTTTGTGGATTCGCTGGCCATTGGCGATATCGTGATTTCTTCTGAAGTACGTCATCATGATGTGGATGTCACCGCCTTTGGTTATGAAATTGGCCAAATGGCACAGCAACCTGCTGCGTTTATTCCTGCCGCACATTTAGTTGAAGCCGCCAACAAAGCGATTGCTCAACTGGGTGAAGTCAAAGCGATTGAAGGTTTGATTTGTACTGGCGACAGCTTTATTTGCGATCCTGTTCGCACCCAAGCCATGCTCAAAAACTTCCCGACTATGGCCGCCTGTGAGATGGAAGGCGCGGCAATCGCTCAAGTTTGTCATCAGTTTGGAGTGCCATTTGTGGTGATCCGCTCTTTATCGGATAACGCCAACAATGACTCGCCAGTGGATTTCGACTCTTATATTGTCAAAGCGGGTTATCACTCGGCTCTGATGGTGATGTTGCTGCTTGAGCAACTGAATCCTAGCGCAGTAAAATAATCACTTAAGTGGAAAGTACCGAATGCACACCTCTTTTTATCAACAACTTGTCGAGATAGATGGCGCTTTGTTTGAAGGCTTTTTGGTACTTTTTTTTGCTTTGTTATTGGCGCGGTTAGCGCCATTGCCACGGGAAATGCAGCCGCTTATTTGGTTTAGCCATTTAGCCAAGCAACTCGCAGCCAAAGTGAATCGCCCTGAACGATCTCCAAGCCAACAAGCCACAGCAGGCTTTTTAGCTATGTTGCTATTGCTGTTTCCATTTTGGGCCATTATCACCTTTTTACTCGAACTGGCTGCCTTTCCATGGTTTTTCGAATTTTTGGTGCTTTATCTGTGTTTAACCGATGCAGGGTTTAGCCAAGTTGCCGATGAAATCGCTAAGGCCTTAAAACGTGGAGATAATGCCAGCGCAAAAAAGCTTTTACAGCCTTGGGTGGTGCGCGATACCGATAGTTTGTCGGAAATCGGCCTAGCCAAAGCCACCATAGAAAAACTCGCCACTGCACCTATTTACGGCACAGCATCGACCATTTTCTTTTTCGCTATTGCTGGAGCACCGCTAGTGCTAGCAGTGCGCATGCTCAAACAACTCGAATTGAGCTGGCCGCCCATTCAACCAAAGTATCAACATTTCTGCAGTACTGTGAATCGTGTATCCATTATCTTGCTGGCGATTCCGGCTTGGTTGTGGAGCCTGTCGCTCGCCATTCAAGGCGGGCCTAAGGCGTTTGCAAAACTTTTTAGAGCCCCTAAAAATCATCACGCTATTCGAGGTTATGTTCTCAGTGTGAATCTCGTGGCCAGTATTTTGAGAATCGAGCTCGGTGGACCACAGAAGTTTGCTGGCGTGCGTATCAATGTGGATAAATTGTGCTACGGTCCGCAGCCAACCAGTGATGACATCACGCCTGCAATTAAGCTGACCTCACGTGCCTGTGCTATCTGGTTTAGCTTTATCATTATACTGCCCTTGTTATGGGCAAGTTTACGTTGGTTACAAAGCCTGTGATATGATGCCGCATTATCTCAACGTGAAGTTAAAGGCTGACCATCTTGCTCGAAAACATGCATGTTTCATTAACAACACCTGCGTTGTTATTTCCTGCTATCTCATTGTTATTATTAGCTTATACCAATCGTTTTTTTGCCTTAGCCGCATTAATCCGAAATTTAAGCAATGGTGAAAAACCCGTACATAAAGATCAAATTAAGAACCTGAGCCAGCGTATTACTATCATTCGTCGAATGCAGGAAGCAGGCGTGTCAAGCTTTGCCCTATGCGTACTGTGTATGATTTTTATCTATATCGGCTTTAATAAAACCGGCTCAGTGATTTTTGGCGCTAGCCTACTGCTCTTGCTCTATTCACTGATTTTATCTGTGATTGAAATCCGCATCTCTGTTGACGCATTAAATATCCATATCAAAGAGATGAGTAAATGAGCCAGTGGATCTACTTTTTTGATTTATGGGGTACCGCTGTATTTGCATTATCCGGCGCACTTGCCGCTGGACGCCATAGAATGGACCCCTTTGGCGTTATCGTGCTCGCCTCGGTTACCGCTGTCGGTGGTGGCAGTATTCGTGATGCCTTAATTGGTGCAACGCCAGTGTTCTGGATCCGCGACCCTAATTACATCATAGTGATCCTCGCGACCGTGCTCGTCTGTTTGCTATTAGTCCGTCGCCCTCGTAAGGTACCCGAGTATATTTTACCCGTTGCAGATGCCTTTGGATTGGCCCTCTTTACCGTGATAGGTGCTGAAAAGGCACTCAATATGGGCTTGAGTGGGATGATTGCCGTCGTAATGGGCTTGATCACAGGCGTGGGAGGAGGCATTATTCGAGACTTACTGTGTAGACAAGTTCCTATGGTCTTACGCACAGAAGTCTATGCCACAGCTTCGATCATAGGTGGTATCGGCTATACCGTGAGCTTAGCCTACGGTATGGGCGAAAAAATGGCGCTGTTTCTGGCGATGGCCAGTGCCCTATTAATCCGCTTAAGTGCCATCAAGTGGCATCTTTCATTACCGGCCTTTGATCTCAAGACCAAGAGGGAATAGTTTGCGAATATTGTGTTTTATTTTGTGCCTCATTTTTGTTCCAGCCCTCAATCCTGCAGCGGCACAAGCCAACTCAGGTGAAATGCCACAAGAACAGCAGTTAGCCGTAAAATATATGAATGCGCTAACTGAACACGACTATAAGACACTCCGAAAATTCTATAACCGCGAAAGCGTCTTCTTCGACAAAACCGCCAACCGTAAATACACTGGCGGCCGCTTCATCATCGACTTCCTTGAGCGCGCCCACGAGGGCGTGCTCGAGTACAACTTCAACATAGAACATATGTATAACGCAGGCTCTTTAGTAGTGATGATAGGTAACTATCATTTCAAGGGTCCAGGTGAACAATTTGGCAAACCGGGGAAAATCATCGATGTTGCGATACCTGGTGTGACAAGCCTTAAGATCGACATGCTCAATCGCAGAGTAACGGAACATGTCGACCTAATCGATTACCAGACCATGTCTGACCAATTAGCGATGCAGTAGTCACAAAATTTATCCGTCTTTGAAACTTGAGCCCTAAAAACGAGTCGAAACTAACAATGAGTCAATACCACTGCGTATTTCACCTTTGAAAAATTGACTGAGCCGTTTCGTTTCAATGAGGTTTGTATGAAGTTTTTTGGATTGATTGCCCTACTCGCCCTTAATGGCTTAATACTGGCCACCAAAGCACAGGCCTTACAGCCCATTATCGTTTCCTACGCCGTTCAGCCAGTAAGCCATTTTAATCAACAACTACGTACCGCTCAGGCACAACATCAGCCTTGGTCGGAAGATCCCAATAAAATCAGCAGCCAATATGCAGGCAACAAATTTACCTTAGTGCGAACTCAAACCAATAAAGACGGCATTTTAACCTATCAAGTGAGCGAGCTTTCCAAGCAGCATCCACAGATGCTGTTGATTATCTCACTGAAACAAAACGCTAAACTTTGGCAGGTAAGTTCGGCCCAATTGGCATGGAAATGCAGTGGTGGGCAACACTTTGGCACCGACAGATGTAATATCGCCGAGCATGAGGCCAGCACAGCGCCTTAATCTTGTATTGTCAAAAGATTCAAAAACAAAGAGCGCCCTAAGGCGCTCTTTTTGTTCGTTTAAACTTACTGTAGCGTAAACCTAACTAAACCAACGTCACTATACCAAAGTCACTTTGGCAAACTTACGTTTACCGACTTGGAATACAGCAACAGTACCCGCGAACAAAGTCATACGGCTATCTTCTAGCTTTTCGCCGTCCATCTTCACCGCGCCTTGCTTGATCATCCGCATCGCTTCTGAAGTCGATGACACTAAGTCAGCGTCTTTCAACAGATTGCCAATCGCAATACCTTCACCCGCAGCTAACTCAATTTCTTCGATATCATCGGGGATCATGCCCTTAGAACGATCGACAAAGGCTTGATGCGCACTTTCGGCAGACGCTGCATCGTGGAAACGTGTGATAATTTCCTTAGCTAAGGCGATTTTAGTGTCACGTGGGTTAGACCCATTCGCCACATCTTGCTTAAACTGTTCAATTTCAGCCAGTGGGCGGAATGACAGTAGTTCAAAGTAGCGCCACATCAAGTCATCCGAAATTGACATCAGCTTGCCAAACATTTCATTGGCAGGTTCGCTCACGCCAATATAGTTATGCGCCGATTTAGACATTTTCTTCACGCCGTCTAAACCTTCGAGCAGCGGCATCATGATCACAGCTTGTGGCTTTTGGCCTTCAGCTTTTTGCAGTTCACGGCCCATTAACAGGTTGAACTTTTGATCTGTACCACCCAGCTCAACATCGGCCTGTAGCGCAACTGAGTCATAGCCCTGAAGTAAAGGATACATAAACTCATGAATCGCAATCGACTGACCCGAGGCATAACGCTTCTTAAAGTCATCGCGCTCCATCATACGAGCCACAGTTTGCTTAGACGCGAGACGGATCATACCAGCAGCGCCCAATGGCTCTAACCAGCTTGAGTTGAATTCGATACGAGTCTTAGCAGGATCGAGGATCTTGTAAACCTGTTCTTTATAGGTTTCTGCGTTCGCTAAAACTTGTTCACGGGTGAGCGGCGGACGTGTGCTATTTTTACCACTTGGGTCCCCCACCATACCAGTAAAGTCACCAATCAAAAAAATGACTTCATGACCTAACTCTTGGAATAATCTTAATTTATTTAAGATTACTGTATGTCCAAGATGGATATCCGGAGCGGTAGGGTCAGCGCCTAACTTAATACGGAGTGGACGTCCTTCTTTGAGTTTTTCCAGCAGATCCGCTTCGAGTAAAATCTCATCGGTACCACGTCTAATTTCTGCTAATACTTGGTCTAAATCAGCCATCTCGGCAGGGACTCCTAAGGCCATGATCATAAAATGAAGAGACTTATGTTACTTGTTAGCCACCACAATTGAAAGTGTGTACACTAACGGGATTATTTAAGTCTCTGGTTATTGGTATCGGCGTCAATGGGAAAGGTTATAACGTTATTTAAATTGTTGCCTAAAAAGCATCAAATTCTCCTTAGCATTCTTTCAGTTATCACAATGATAACCATGCTTCTACCTTCTGAAGAAGCGCAAGCTTCAAGACAAACCACTAGCATTGATGACCAAGCTCAAATCAACACCCGTTATGATGTGCCCTTAGCTTTTCGCTCGCCTGAACGCCCTGAGTTGCCAGAAGGTCAAACAGATAATGCTCCGACAACGGCTGAACCGTTATCCTCACCCGATGCGCTCGCTGCAGCTGGAGCTAATAATCAAGCCGCAGGATCCCACGAAAGCGCTCTCCACAGAGATGTCGAACATTTTAACGTCAAAAATGGTGATACTTTAGCCGCGGTATTTGACCGCGCTGGCTTAACCAGCAAAGACGTTTATGAAATCACCCAGTTGCCTTTAGCCAAGCAAAACTTACTTAAGATAATGCCGGGCGAAGAAATTGTGATTTCAAAGGATGCAAACGGTAATTTGACTGAAGTGCGTTATCGGGTCGATGCTATTTCCACGCTAGTCATCACTAAAAGCCAAGAGCAATACAACGAAAAAATCTCCGAAAAGGATGTGGAAATCCGCAACCATTTCACCAGTGCCAAAATTAAGAGCAATTTCTGGAATGCCGCCGTGGATGCAGGCATGTCTGCTAACCAGATATTACAATTATCGACCGTATTCGGCTGGGATATCGACTTTGCCTTAGACTTACGCGAAGGCGACAGCTTTGCCATTATTTACGAGCAAGAATATGCCGATGGTGAATTTTTGCGTAATGGCAATATCTTAGCTGCAGAATTTGTTAACCAAGATGAGCGCTATACTGCCATTCGCTATACCGACGGTAACTACTATTCCGAAAATGGCACTAGTATGCGTAAAGCCTTCCTGCGCTCACCGGTCGATTTTAAGTATGTCAGCTCCAACTTTAACCCAAGACGTTTGCACCCAGTGACAGGCCAAGTCAAAGCCCATCGCGGTGTAGACTATGTCGCAGCCATTGGCACGCCCATTAAAGCTGCGGGTAGTGGACGCGTTATTGAGTCTGGTTATAATCAATTCAACGGTAACTATGTGTTTATCAAACATAACGATACCTATACCACCAAATATCTACACCTCACAAAACGTAATGTCAGCAAAGGCGCCAACGTTAAGCAAGGACAAATTATTGGTACTTTAGGTAAAACAGGCCGTGTCACTGGGGCTCATTTACATTACGAATTTATCGTCAATGGCGTACACCGCAACCCGAGAACGATTACGCTACCGAAATCCGAATCAATTGCGAGAAAAGAAAAAAATCAATTCGATGCACTTAGCAAGCAATTGATGACTACACTTTCGCAAAACAAGCAAACGCAATTGGCAATGCAATAACGACGGATGGATTCCTCCCAATGAAAAACGCTTATTATATTGGACTTATGTCAGGCACCAGCATGGACGGTGTCGATGCAGTATTGGTCGACTTTTCAGGCGCGCAGCCGCAGCTTATCGCCAGTCATACCGAAGCTATTCCGAGCCATTTACTCAAAGGTCTACAGCGCCTGTGCTTACCCAGCTCAGATGAAATTAACCGCCTCGGCCGTTTAGATCGAAATGTGGGTCAGCTGTTTGCCTTAGCAGTCAATAATCTGATGGCTAAATGTACTATTGCGAAAGAAGATATCATCGCCATTGGTAGCCATGGTCAAACTGTGCGCCATATGCCAAACCTCGAAGTGGGTTTTACCTTACAAATTGGCGATCCTAATACTATTGCGACCGAAACAGGCATAGATGTCATTGCCGATTTTCGTCGCAAAGATATTGCCCTTGGTGGGCAAGGCGCGCCCTTAGTACCCGCATTCCACCAGCAAACCTTTGCCCAAGTCGGTAAAAAACGTGTCATTCTCAATATTGGTGGTATTGCCAATATCACCTATCTGCCGGGCAATAGCGAAGAAGTCTTAGGCTTTGATACAGGACCAGGTAACACCTTAATTGATGCCTGGATGCAACAGGTTAAAAGTGAGCCCTTCGATAAAAATGGCGAATGGGCTGCATCCGGAAAAACTGATCAAAGCTTATTAACTCAGTTGCTTTCGCATCCGTATTTTTCCCTTGCTTACCCTAAAAGCACTGGTCGCGAACTGTTTAACCAAGCTTGGTTAGAGCAGCAATTATCGCCCTTTAATCATTTAGATGAAGAAGATATTCAATCAACTTTATTGGATTTAACCTGCCACAGCATAGCCCAAGACATTATAAAACTATCCAATGAAGGAGAATTATTCGTCTGTGGCGGCGGTGCATTTAATGGTCAACTGATGCAGCGTCTTGCAGCCTTATTACCAGGTTATAAGCTGGATACTACCTCGGCCCTTGGCGTCGATCCTAAGTGGGCAGAAGGCATCGCCTTTGCCTGGCTCGCCATGCGCAATCACTTAGGTTTACCCGCTAATCTCCCTGCAGTAACAGGCGCCTCCCGCGAAGCCGTACTCGGCGGACGATTTAGCGCAAAGTAATTGGCCTTCGCAAAATACTCAAGCGATAACCTAAACAAGAGCTTCTACATGAAGCTCTTGTTGTCTTTAAAAGACAAACTAATCTTTTCCCCCTCTTCCTGCCTAAATTTATCAAGAAAATCAGCAGCTATTTTAAAGCCATCTATTCTTAATTACTGAAGCATTTAGTGACAGAAGCATGAGTAAAAAAAGTTTCGTCACTGAAGCTTAATCAAGTCTCACTATAGTGAAAACGGATACAGGATATTGCTCTAAACAGCTCAAACACTTAGGAATAGCCTCATAGGCGTCCAATAAGAAACTGGTTTTAAGGGAACTCATGTCTACAGCGCGATTTTGCTCACTCAGACAAGATCCGTTAATAGGCAGGTAAATTAGGAATAAAGACGCACTGATTAACAAGCAAGCGTCTTTAAAAGAATAGGAAATCAAACAATGAACATGTCACAAAAAATGGCGGCAGAATTTCTTGGCACCTTGTGGTTAGTCCTTGGAGGTTGTGGCAGTGCGGTACTTGCCGCTGCATTTCCCGAGGTGGGCATAGGCTTACTCGGCGTCGCTTTAGCTTTTGGATTAACCGTATTAACCATGGCCTTTGCGATTGGCCATATTTCAGGTTGTCATCTCAACCCTGCAGTGTCATTCGGCCTTTGGGCTGGGGGACGTTTTCCGGCAGCAGAATTATTGCCCTATATCGTAGCCCAAGTCGCGGGTGGAATTGTTGGCGCAGGCATCTTGTATCTCATCGCTTCAGGACAAGAGGGATTTTCACTCGCGGGCGGATTTGCCTCTAACGGTTTTGGTGAGCACTCACCGGGTGGCTATAGCATGCTGTCGGTGATGATTTGTGAAATCGTTATGACACTGTTCTTCTTGATTATTATTTTAGGCGCCACCGATGAGCGAGCGCCTAAGGGATTTGCCCCAATTGCCATAGGGTTAGGTTTAACCCTAATTCACCTTATTAGTATTCCTGTGTCCAATACTTCGGTGAACCCAGCGCGTAGCACAGGCCCTGCACTGTTTGTCGGTGACTGGGCGGTATCACAACTCTGGTTGTTCTGGGTAGCACCGATTGTCGGCGCCATTTTGGCGGGCTTTATCTATCGTTACTTCCGCTCGGTAGAATAAAAGCCGAAGATCTAACACAACAGCGCTCTCTTGGCGCTGTTGTTCTTTTTCTAATCCCGCTCTAATGTTACCATTTAGCCAACTGGCGAATTTTGCTGTGCCCTAGGTTTTTACATTAGAGACACAACAGGCTTCGCCCTATCCAAGCAAAAGAGATATTTTTCATGAGCAAGACTGTTAAAAACCTCGCTGAGACAGCAGCAATGACGCCAGAAGCCCGTTACGATTACCTCGTTGAACAAGTTAAAGAACACAAAATACTTTGGACATTACAAGACCAAGACGGTTGCGTGATGTTAACCACTGAAGAAGAAGATTGCATCCCAATGTGGCCAACCGAAGAAGCCGCTGATTCTTGGGCTGTGGATGAATGGAGTGATTGCCAAACGTTAGCGATTCCACTCGATGAATTTCACGAAAGATGGGTGCCAGGCATGGAAGATGACGACCTCTTTGTCGCCGTATTCCCTGTATTAGATGATTTAGGTGTGGTAATCCCGCCTTATGAGTTAGATCAAAGATTAGCGCCTAAGCAAAGCCACTAATCACTATCGCTAAACGAGAATGCCTATGAGCGAGCAAAAATCGGCGATACCGACACCAGAGGCAAGTACAGCCCTGAGTCAGCACTTTCCGAAACGACTCATTGCCCTATTGCTAGTGTATGTTGTTGCGTCAGTGAGTGGCTTAATCGCTAAACAAGGGGTGTTATTTTGTCTGCTAACCCTCCTGATGGTGATTGCCATTATCGGTCGGCAAAAAGCAGGGCTTATCATGCTGCGCGGCTACACAGTCGTGCAGCTTGGATTGATTAGCATGCTGCCAGTGATCATGTACGATCCGGGCAACTTAGTGGTAGGTCCAACGACAGTGTACTTAGGTGAATGGCAGGGAAAACTGCCTGACTATGTGATTTTTATCGCTTTGATCGTCTTGTCATTACTGCAAGTTTGGATAGCCTTTGATAAAAAGGTAAAGGCATGGTTTAAACCTAAGCTTAACCTGAACATCATGAGCTAAGCTCTTGTAGAAAATAAATTTAGCCCAACAAAAAGCCGTCATTGCGACGGCTTTTTTGATCTCACTCCACACCTAAAAAGATGCAAAGTTAGTCATCATTAAACAGAAAAACTTTTTACACAGAGAAACTGGCACCACAGCCACAGGTTGTGGTTGCGTTAGGGTTTTTCACGAAGAAGCGAGAACCTTCCAGTCCTGAAGTGTAATCCACTTCACCACCGACTAAATATTGTAGGCTCATAGGATCGACAACCAAGAGAACGCCTTGTTTTTCTATCGTAAAATCGCCGTCATTGACCTTTTCATCAAAGGTAAAGCCGTACTGAAATCCAGAACAACCACCACCAGTCACATAGACTCGTAGCTTAAGTGCAGGATTTTGCTCTTCTTCCAGCAAACCTTTCACCTTGGCGGCTGCCGCATCGGTAAATTGGATTGGCATTGCTGTATCAGCTTGATCAGTCATTACTACCTCTTACATCAGTTTTCTGGGGCAAATTATCCTTTACCTGACTGTTTTGTTCAAGTATTACCCGTGGTTCTTTTTCACCCTGTAATAACTCAGGGGCACTATAGACATGTTCGGTCTGCGAATTCTTAGTCCAGCGGCTCGAAGGCACCAGCACTTTGACTTTCACTTGTTGTAAATTAAAGCCAGCAGGAACAGTGACCTTGGTATCTATGACTTGAAAATAGCGAAAATCAAATTCCAACTTAGAACCCGTGAGTTTGTTCACACTCAAGCTAACAGATTTACCATCTTGCACACCAATGAGCGTCAATTCAGTTCGACCTTGAATAGCTTGCTTACGCTTTTGCAACTGAGTCAACACCAACTTGAGATGGTATTCATCGGCCAAAGCGCCCGGCGTCATTTCAAGTCCGTGAATAGCGACGCCTTCAGCATTATCATCCGGTGTCATAATGCTGCGGTAAAACGCCAGCTCATGTTCCAATTCTTTTTGCTTTTTCATTTGCTGGCCAAACATTTCTTGCATTTGGGTATTAGCCTCGCGCTCGACGGACAGCTCTAAATTTCGGGTTGCAAGTAGTTGGGTCTGTGCCTCTAACTCAGCGGTCAAGCGTTGAGTCTTGCTGCTGATATGCTTAACAACAGGCTCATCGCTGCTTAATAGCAGAAAACTTATCCAAGCCCCAAAAAGAATAGAAACTAACACTAAAAGCGATAAATATACTGAAGATGGACGATACTTGAGATCCATCACTTGCAGCCGATCTAGCCAACGATGATAATTTGGCATTAGGTAACAGCCCCTTATATAAAATACAATCAACTCAAGAACGAGTTCGATACAATACAACTCAGGCCAATGTAGTGCAATTAACGATAAATAAAGTCGCTATCCAACATGCCATAGTCACAGCCAAAAAGTATTTAACCAATGAGCTACGTGACCATTTATCTCAAGCCCGCATCAGTGCACAGCTGTGCATACTGGCACTGTTATTTGCTATTTTTGCATCCTGTGTGATCTTACTGTTTCGACTCTTGCTCGTTTGGGCTAATCATTACACCCAAATACAGGCGCTGGATTTTACGGGGAACGTCGCCGACTGGCGAGCCCTGTTACCCCTTTTAGGCGCAATATTAATTTGGATAGTGGCGAAGCTGGGCTCCAAACGCTACAAACGTATGGGAATAGCCTATGTGTTACATAGAGTTAAACTGCATTATGGTAAAATCCCCCTACAATCCGCCGCTGGGCAATTTTTTCAAGCACTCTTTGCCCTAGGCACAAATTTCTCAGTTGGCCGTGAAGGTCCTGCCATTCATCTGGGTGCTGTCAGCGCCAGTTTTCTCGCTGAAAAATTCAATCTTCCCGATAATAGCGTACGCATCATGTGTGCCAGTGGCATTGCAGCAGGGATTGCCGCCACTTTTAACGCACCCTTAGCGGCGGTGATTTTTGTACTCGAAGTGATAGTTCGTGAATATAAAATCCATTACTTTTTCCCGATTATGCTATCAGCAATTTGTGGCGCAGTTTCAAGCCAACTGGTGTTTGGTAATGTGCACGAATTTGACCGTATTCAAGTGTTCCATATTCCCTTAGACCACTATCCTATTCTCGCCATCGGCGGCGTGGTATTGGGCTGCGCCGCGGCGCTATTCAATTACTCGCTATTAAAAGTCACCGCAACGGGTCAAAACTGGCCACTCATTTACCGACTATTACTGGCGGGCAGCGTCACCACCTTAATAGGTCTAGTATTGCCACAAGCCCTTGGCACAGGCGATCTCGCTATTGGCGAAGCCATTAGCCAACATCCAAGCCTATTGCTGTTAATCGCCCTGTTATTTGCCAAAACCATCGCCACCATTGCGGCGATTGGCTTAGGTATTCCCGGTGGTTTGATTGGTCCACTTTATGGTATCGGCGCGCTGCTCGGGGCGATTTTGGCGCTCATCAGTGCCATCTTATTCCCCTCCATCGCCCCTTATGTAGGGCTTTACACTGTAATCGGCATGACAGCCATGATGGGCGTGTGTTTAAGCGCGCCGCTGGCCGCCTTAGTCGCCCTGTTAGAAATGACTAATGACGCCAGCATTATTTTACCGGCAATGTTTGTAACAATTCCGGCTTTTTTAATTGCTTATCAGGGTTTTAAGACCGACTCCATTTTCTTTAAGCAATTAGAAATTATGGGACTAGGTTATAAGGTCGCCCCCGTGAATTTAGCACTGCAGAAAAAAGGCGTACGAGCCTTAATGGATAAACGCTTTGTTATCGTCAATAACAACGATGAATTGTTACTCGAAGTGCTAAAACGCGCCGAAGGTCGCCCGGTGCTAGTCCGCAATGCCGATGGCATTATCGAAATGCTTAGTCTTGAAATGCAATCCTATGATGACAGTACCACGCTATCACGCCATCCCATGCAAGGGCTAAGCGACAGCACCACCCTCAATGAAGTCTATTCACTATTGTCGCCCAAACGCTGCGGTGAGGTGTTTATCTATCAAGATACACCAGACAATGTGGTTGGGGTGATCAGTTGGTCGAACCTACAACATGAGATTCGTTCAGGCCAAGCCTAATATCGCTTCAAAATCTAGCCGCTATTCAATACCTAATATCGCTTCAAAACCTGAGGCGGCAGATTAAAAGCTTTGGGCTTCATCGCAAAAATCTAACATAGTGGCAATGTGGCTATTTCGTTGCCCCAGTGCTTCTGCTACAATCACGCCTCAGCCACCCTACATAACATCAGGGCAGATAAGCGCGATAATGCTGCTTAAAATGCCCCCTAGCAAATTGGAAAACAGGCTGATGAATCAGTTCGAAGGATCCCATATCCTCTCCGTAAACCAGTTAGATCTTGACTCAATCCAAACTATTTTTAATGTCGCTAGCCGCATGATGCCCTATGCACTTCGAGAGAAGCGCAATAATGTGCTCGATGGCGCCATTTTAGGTAACCTGTTTTTCGAACCGAGTACCCGTACCCGCGTGAGTTTTGGTTGTGCCTTTAACTTGCTCGGCGGCCATGTACGTGAAACCACAGGCATGGCTTCATCGTCTTTATCTAAAGGTGAATCCCTGTACGATACCGCGCGGGTGTTATCCACCTATTCTGATGTCATTGCCATGCGCCATCCAGACTCTTACTCGGTAAAAGAGTTTGCAGAAGGCAGCCGCGTCCCAGTGATCAACGGCGGCGATGGTTCGAACGAACATCCGACTCAAGCCCTGCTCGATTTATTTACTATTCAAAAAGAACTTAAGTGTGCTGGCCGCGGTATCGATGGCATGCACATCGCTATGGTGGGCGACTTGAAATTTGGCCGTACAGTGCATTCTCTATCGCGCTTACTCTGCATGTATAAGAACATTAGCTTCACACTGATTTCGCCTGCTGAATTAGCTATGCCTGATTATGTGATCTCCGACATTGAAAATGCTGGCCATAGCATCAAAATAACCGACCAACTTGAAGGCCATTTAGATCAAGCAGATATTTTGTATCTCACTCGCATTCAAGAAGAACGCTTCCCTTCACAGGAAGAAGCAAATAAGTATCGCGGCAAGTTCCGCTTAAATCGCAGTATTTACACTCAGCATTGCAAATCTAACACTGTCATTATGCATCCGCTTCCAAGGGATTCACGCGCGCAAGCCAATGAGTTAGATAATGATTTGAACAGCCATCCCAATCTCGCCATCTTCAGACAGGCAGATAATGGGCTGTTAATTCGCATGGCTTTGTTTGCATTGACACTCGGCGTTGATAATCAACTCGAAAAATATGAGTGTCCGGTTAATTGGTATTCACGTAAAGCCGATCGCTAATTGGCTACAGACTTTAAGGACTAAACATGACCCGTTCCGAAGCGCTATTTGAACAGGCTAAAAAAACCATCCCCGGCGGCGTTAACTCTCCGGTTCGTGCATTTAATGGTGTAGGCGGTTCGCCCCTGTTTATTGAAAAAGCTAACGGCGCTTATATTTACGATGCCGATGGCAAAGCTTATATCGACTATGTCGGTTCTTGGGGCCCGATGATCCTCGGCCACAACCATCCTAAAATCCGTGCAGCTGTATTAGCAGCGGTAGAAAATGGCTTATCTTTTGGTGCGCCAACTGAGCTTGAAGTGCAAATGGCCGAAAAAGTCATCTCTATGGTGCCTTCTATCGAGCAAGTACGCATGGTGAGTTCAGGTACAGAAGCCACTATGAGTGCTATCCGTTTAGCACGCGGTTTTACCAATCGTGACAAGATCTTAAAATTTGAAGGCTGCTACCACGGCCACGCAGATTGCCTGTTAGTGAAAGCCGGTTCTGGCGCGTTAACGTTAGGCCAACCTAGCTCACCAGGTATTCCAGAAGATTTCGCCAAGCACACCTTAACCGCTGTGTATAACGATTTAGATTCAGTTAGAACCCTGTTCGAACAGTATCCAACTGAGATTTCTTGCATCATCATAGAGCCCGTTGCTGGCAACATGAACTGCATTCCACCTGTCCCAGGTTTACTTCAAGGCCTGCGTGATATGTGTGATGAGTTTGGCGCGCTGTTGATTATCGATGAAGTGATGACAGGTTTTCGCGTATCACTAAGTGGTGCTCAAGGTTACTACGGTGTCACACCAGACTTAACCACACTTGGTAAAGTGATTGGTGGCGGCATGCCAGTGGGGGCTTTCGGTGGCCGTAAAGATGTGATGCAATTTATCGCCCCTACGGGTCCGGTTTACCAAGCGGGTACGTTATCGGGTAACCCCATTGCGATGTCAGCGGGTCTGGCACAAATGGAAGCCCTGTGTGAAGAAGGTCTATACGAAGCACTGAGCGCGAAAACAAAACGTATTGCAGAAGGCTTTAAAGCGGCTGCGGATAAGCACGGTATTCCAATGGCGATCAACTATGTTGGTGGCATGTTCGGTTTCTTCTTCACAGAACAACCGGAGATCACCCGTTTCGACCAAGTGACCCAATGCAACATCGAACAGTTCCGTATTTTCTACCACGGCATGCTAGATGAAGGTGTTTACTTAGCGCCAAGTGCCTATGAAGCTGGCTTCCTGTCAATGGCCCATGGCGAAGAAGAGATGCGCTTAACCTTAGAAGCGGCTGATCGCGTATTGGCGAGCATGAAAGCGGCAAGCTAAGCCTAAGCTTTAGTATTTAAGCCGTTTAAACATAACAAAGGGACGCCAATGCGTCCCTTTGCTTTTATTAGATTTAGTTAGCTTTGTGTCGCTTTAATAACGATCAGACTTTTTAGAACCTAAAGCCGATTTAAATATTTTCGCAGCCACCATGAATTGTAAGGTCAAGTGGATATGCTCAATAACGTGCTAAGGCCAACCCATCACGCCCAGCGCAATAAGTTGCTTACCACAATACGTTAACCAAACGAGTGAGCCTAAAAGCAAAAGATTCCGGATAATAAATGTCATTTTCCTCTACTTCAAAAACACAATATCCAGTATTGATACCCAAACAAGCTCAAGACGCAGAATTCTGCGGGACTGAGTGCTAAGAGCACTCAACTTCCGAGCGGGCACTAATTCAAAAGGTAAGCATTAAAAATGCCTGCCTACATAGGCATGACAATTCAGGAATATCGCCCTGAATAAAAATTAATTGAAGAATATGCAAACTAACTGCTTAGACTTTAATCGTAGATCTCACTTTTAACACGGTAATCAAATCAAACAATACAGTTAATAACGCTGCAATAATCACAAAAACCAATATATAAAACTAATTGGCAACCAAAAATCATGAGATAGACATCACAAAGAGGCATTAAATTGAGTTACAGCTAACAGTTGCGTTCTCTAGCCCATTATGTTCTGATCCGCACGCGCTAACACGGCTAGCTTAATTTAGCCTTGATATGCCCAATCTTTAGGTTGACTCAAGTCGCCCTACGACATCAAAACAGCAGTTGGAATTGCAGTTATGTTAAATACCTTTCTCATCTTACTGGCCGTGCTCGCATTGCTCAGTATTATTTTCGAAGAAGTGACCCACCTTAATAAAGCAAAAACCACCTTATTCTTTGGCTGTATCTCTTGGGTAGCGCTGTTTATGGCTGCAGGGGAACCGGCTAATGAGAAAATCGTTGCCCATCAGCTCAATGAAAATTTGCTCGAGATTGCCACACTTTGGCTCTTTCTGATGTCGACCATGACCTTCGTAGCATATTTGAATGCTAAGGGTATGATCCAAATCATGGTGCAAAAGCTGTTTCCACAGAAAGTATCAGTGCGTATGTTAATGATCCAAGTTGCCCTGTTTGCACTCGTGCTCTCAGCATTTTGTGATAACGTCACCGCGACTTTAGTGTCTTTAGGTTTATTAACCACCTTTAAACTCGACAAGCAAATGCGCCGTAGAATGGCAGTGTTGATTATCTTCGCGGTGAACTCAGGCGGTGTAGCCCTGATCACTGGTGATGTAACGACATTGATGATCTTCTTAGCTGGACATGTGCATATGTCTGAACTATTGATGTTGTTTATCCCTTCAGCCGTCAGCGTGATTTTACTGGCAACCCTATTCTCACTCAAAGCCGAAGGTGTTGTGAGCACGACGCCAATCAAACATACTTATCAAACCGTTGATGTATTGATTGCCCTCGTCTTCTTCTGCACCATTTTAATGACCATGCTACTCAACATATTGTTTGGTATCCCGCCAGTGTTAACCTTCTTAACGGGTCTATCAATTATGTTCCTGATTGGTCATACCACGCGCAGTGATAAAGAAGAAATCAAGATCCTAGAGTATATTCGCCAAGTTGAATACGACACTCTGTTGTTCTTCTTAGGTATTTTACTGCTCGTTGGTATGCTTAAAGAAATTGGCACCTTAGACATGTTGACTGAAGCTTATACTCAGTTTAATCCAAACATCTCTAACTTCGTCACGGGTATGGGCTCAGCCTTAATTGATAACGTACCGCTAACTGCGGCATTGTTAAAAGCCAATCCAGTACTGAGTACTCCTGAATGGCTTGGCTTGACTTACAGCGTCGGGGTAGGTGGTTCACTGCTGATTATCGGTTCAGCATCAGGTATTGTTGCCATGAGTAAAGTGAAAGAACTGACTTTTGTGAGTTACTTGAAATATGTTCCTGCACTTTTCCTCTGCTACAGCGTCGGTTACGCACTGACCCTATTCTTAGCCAACAGACTGTTTGATTAAGTTGATATTCACTAAGATCAAAAAAGGCGCCTAGTGCGCCTTTTTTATCAACTACTTATTCATTGTTACCACAAATAACCGCTAGCATGACTTATCGTAATACCTGATTAGATTGCGGGCACCTTAAACTGGGTTCCTTGAATATCTAACACTATGTCCCTTGGACGAATAGAGATGATTTTCAGCTTACCAGCAATCATATCCCCTTCTTGTAACTCGGCACCGTCTACATTCAGCCATCTCTGCGCAGGGTCGCTGGAATAAACATGAGCAACGATATTAAATTCAGGCACTTGTAATTGTAGGCCTACAGGTAATTGGCCGTATTTCGGAATTTCATCCACAGCAGTTTTGGGGATAGGATCTAATTTAGCTTCAGTGACATTCGTCTCTGCAGCATTAACATATTCCACATCCTTTAATGCATTTTGAAAGGAAGCCACTAACTTATCTTCATCGCGACTTTTATTGGTCTCTAAACCGACATCTTCCGCCGCGGCACTGACTTGCTGACGCAGGGCTTCAAGACTCGCTAGACCCGACTCATTGGCATTAGCGCCTAACATCATAGGCTGCTGTGATTGCGTCTCTGCTGGCACAACCGCTTCCTGACTTGCCGCATCGACTTGGGCTGACGTCGACATATAATCTGCGTAGCTTGAATCACTAAAACCCGAATTGCTATCACTTTGAGCCGGCATACCAACAGAATTGGTCGTTATATTCGCGCTAGCATTCATTTCAGGCGCATTTGATACTACAGTCTCAGCCTGAAATTGCGGCGATACCGTTAGCTCGGGTAAAGTCTGCGTCCGAGGAAGCGCCACTTTCCCAGCAAGCCGAACACCTGAAGCAGCACTGGGCTCAACTTGGAGCTCAGAGGCAGATCCTACCGCGGTAGACTGAAGCTCATTTTTAATCCCAGTCGAAGGTGGCAATGATGAAATTGATGGCAGTACATTAGCCACTGCCACAGTACCACTTTGGGAAAGTCGAGTTTTATTCCAAACGCTTAATCCCCAAGCCACACCAATTCCAGCGGCAACTGCAACGACTAATAAAGACAGTTTTCCTATCGGCACACCCGATTTACGTGGCTGTGGATAATTCGCCCTTGGCGTCATCACAGCATCAGGTAACGGTGATTGTTGCTGTTGTTTATTGCGGGTTACAGCATCGAGTAAAATGGACATCAGCTGCGCGCCCCATCATCAGTTAACCGTGGGCCTTGCTGACTTAAATACAAATTTAATCTCACTAATGTTTGATTCCCTGCAATACCATCGGCTTTTAATCCATGCTGACTTTGGAAGGTTTTAAGATCATTTTCCAATTGCACATCAAATTGATTAACCCGACGGGGGCTACGACCATTCACATGGGCTAACGCATTCTCTAACCACTGTAATTGACCAGGACTCGATTTTTGACTGATATCCATCATAGGCAAATTAGGTGCTTGCCATAATATTTCGAAGGTGCCACTGAAATGTTGATTAAACCAAGCTCTATCAACCCAAAGTTGCTGCTCACCCAGTTGCATCAGTAATTGTTCCCCCTCTACCGCAAGCACTGCACCATAAAAATCTTGTTGCTTGTCATCAACCAAATACACGACAGCCGGATAATTAAGCCGAGTCAGTGACATCCAGTTACCCTGCTGTTGATAGCAAGCTAATCCTTGCTCAACCGCCGATTGGCAAGCCGTCAAGCCTTTATAGGGCACTTTGCCCCACACGCTAAATAAACCTGCAAAAGCAGTATCGATATTGCGACTCTGATTAATCGCCTCGTTTAACAGACGTTGATTAGGATCGGGAATGGAAGTCTGACCGCTTGGTTGATTAGTCGGTTTTACTGACTTATCAGCGATGTATTCCCCGCCTAAGGTTTGAGCATTTAATGACGCCACATTTGTTGGCACAGACCCAGAAACCAAATTGGACGCTGGCACCGTATTGACTGACTTATCAGTAAATAACCAATAAGACACACCAAACGCAACACATAACGCCGCAGCGGTTGCTGTCGGCCACAAATACCTATTTTGAGTCGGTTCTTCTTCACCTAATACTTCAGCCGCAGCTTGCCGCACCATATGATGATCTATGGGCACCCGCGATTGTGCATAGCCTGCCATCAGTGAACGTTCACATAAAAGGTTAATTAATCGAGGGATGCCGCCACTGTATTTCTGCAAAACGTTAACGGCTTTACGGGTGAATAAAGGCTCAAACCGCCCTGCCACTTGCAAACGATGCAGCACATAGAGGGCGATTTCATCTTCATTGAGCGGCAATAAATGATAACGAGCCGTGATCCGCTGGGCTAACTGACGCAATTCTTGGCGCTTCAATAACAGCTGTAATTCCGGCTGACCGATTAAAATCACCTGCAGTAACTTCTTAGTGTCCGTCTCCAAATTGGTCAGAAGACGCAATTGCTCCAGCACCTCAGGACGTAAATGCTGTGCTTCATCGATAATGAGCACGGTATTACGACCTTTGCTGTGATTTGCCAATAAAAAACGGCTCAAGTGATCAGTCAATTGCTTGAGTGTAGGATTATCGCCGTAGGAAATCTTAAGCTCATCACAAAGCGTTGCGAGTAATTCAAGCTCAGTTAACGACGGATTAAGGATAAAAGCAGTATCGGTATTATCGGGTAATTGCCCAAGTAAACAACGAGATACTGTTGTTTTACCCGTACCGACTTCCCCTGTTAACAACACAAAGCCGCCCGTTTCCCCTAACCCATAGGTTAAATGGGCTAACGCCTCTCTGTGCCTATCACTCAGAAACAAATAATGGGGATTGGGTGCAATTGAAAAAGGGTTATCGCTGAGTCCGTAAAAGGCCTTGTACATACCACCAATCATCCTAATTTAAAAATAACGCCCCACGTTAAAGCGTCCCAATGTTATTGTCAAAATATCTGCAACATCAATGTGACAGATAAGTGCGCAAATATCTCGCAACGACTTTATCCATCATCTTAATGAGCGTGATAAGCTATGTTCATGACACATTAGCCGAATCTTGCCTGTGAAAATATATCTCGTCGGCGGTGCTGTACGTGACAGCCTGCTCAATCTTCCCATTAAAGATAAAGATTACCTCGTCGTTGGAGCAACACCAGAACAAATGTTGCATCAGGGTTACCGCCAAGTGGGTAAAGATTTCCCCGTATTTCTACATCCCAAAAATCAACAAGAATATGCTTTAGCCCGAACCGAACGAAAAATTGGTCTGGGTTATGGTGGTTTTAGCTGCCACGCCAGCCCTGATGTGACTTTAGAACAAGATTTGTTGCGCCGAGATCTAACCATCAATGCGATCGCCCAAGATGAAAAGGGCAACTTATATGATCCTTTTAATGGTATTGAGGATATTAACGCGCGCCTGTTACGCCATGTGTCGGATGCTTTCGTTGAAGATCCACTGCGAGTGTTACGCGTCGCCCGCTTTGCCGCAAGGTTTCATGCCTTAGGATTTCAAATTGCCGCAGAAACCCTGGCACTGATGCGTCAAATTAGCGCAAGCGATGAGCTTAGCGCTTTAACGGCGGAGCGAGTTTGGCAAGAAGTTGATAAAAGTTTAGGCGGACCTCACCCAGAGGTCTTTTTTGAGGTACTTCACCAATGTGGCGCACTCGAAGTCCTATTCCCTGAAATTCACGCCTTATTTGGCATACCTCAACCTGAAAAATGGCATCCTGAAATAGATACTGGCGTGCATACCTTAATGGTGCTCGCTCAAGCCGCACTGCTGACTGAGGATAAAAGCGTTCGGTTTGCCGCCCTAGTACATGATTTGGGCAAAGCACTGAGTCCAAAAGAGCATTTACCAAAGCATCACGGCCATGGCCAGAAAGGCTTGCCACTCATAAAAGCCCTCTGTACACGTTTACGAGTACCCAATGAGGCACGCGATCTGGCGTTACTCGTCAGCGACCAACATCAGAACGTCCATCAGGCATTCGAGCTCAGAGCCGAAACTATCGTTAAAATATTCGATAAAGCTGACTTTTGGCGTAAACCAGAGCGCTTAACGCAACTTATATTAGCTTGCACCGCAGATATGCGCGGCCGCACAGGATTTGAAAACATCCCATATCCTCAGGGAGAGTATTTAACTCAGTGCTTCACTGTCGCCAATAATGTCGATATTGCCGCCATCATTGCCACTGGTTTCCAAGGCGCAGAGATAAAACAAGCCTTAAATTTACATCGAGTTGAAGCCGTCAGTCAGTTTAAACAAAAAATGCAAACAAAACTGCCGATGGACAACCAGTAATTTGTAAAGGATTTGTAAGTCGTGCATCACTGCATGGTGAATAATGCCCCTTTTTACGATTAGAAATGTCGATATCACATAGAAAAAAAGCTTTTAAAAAAAATTTATATGCCTATAGTGGTTAAACACATTAATATTCGTAGCAAATTAAAATAGCTATGTCATAATTAGGCAGTTTCGCTTACAAAGTAACGAAACATTCAAATCCAACCTATTTTAAGGGATTTTTTACAATGAACAAAAAAGTACTGATGATTGCTGGTTTAGCAATGACTGCCCTACTAGGTGGTTGCGCGAACACTACTGCTCTGGAAGAAAGCGTTGCAACTCTGGGCAACAAAGTTGATCAATTGTCAGCTGATGTTGGTTCTCTGAAATCAGAGCAAAGCAAACTGTCTGCAGACGTTAAAGATGCAAAAGCAGCATCTATGGACGCACAAGCAGAAGCTAAACGCGCAAACGACCGTTTAGACAACGTTGCTTCTCGTTACAAGAAGTAATGAAAGGTAATTTAGCTTACTATTTAGTAAGTTAAGACAAAAGGCTTAAGAAAGATGAAAGCGATAAGCACATCAATCTAAGCCTTTTTTTATGCCTGCAATTCAAGATTGCCATGCTAAGAATAGCGAATGCGACAATACAAAATCGCTAAATTGGTTTTAAACTTCCAAAGGCATGTTAAAGGCGATTCGCCTACCTCCCTCTAAAAGTTAGCCTTGACATACTTCTGTATAAACGAGTGTTATTCCTCTTTTAAATAAAGTCGCGTTATTAATCTAAAGTTCTCGTTTGCGTTTTTAAGCATCCCTAACAATCAGCCTCATTTATCATAAAAAATGTATTTATGGGAAGTGAAAGCTAGTAATTTAAAGAACAGCTATAGATAAAAAAATCGAGGCTATATGGAAAACAAAAGCAATAAGAAGGTTGTCTTTGTCACTGAACAAATAGGCCTAAAGTTAAAAATAATAACACCTTCAGCCTATCCAACATAAGAGCAACATAAAAACATCAAACAGAATCATAGGTTTGAGTAATATAGCCTTTTAAAGCATCAAAAAACCATCTAACTAAACCTATGAATTGTCTTAAAATTAACTGCATCGACTGCAAGTTTTAACCTATAGCGATTCACTCACGCGTTTATGTGCCAAGACTAATACATAGTCAATTTCTAGCGACTCAAAATGATTAGCTTGAATATCATGTTTCATCTTGTCAGTTGCACGCCACGCATAGGGTGCCATATCCAATAACGTTAATGCCTGTTCACCTGTAATTGATAAAGTAAAGCGCAGTGACTGAGTTTCTTTTACCAATAATGCTGAGGGTAAATTCACTTGGAAAGGTTTTTCAGCCAAGTCGGAATAAATATATTCTCTGAGTTGCCATAGATGTCGTGGCCCAGGCATAACCAGTAACATGGTCCCATCATCTTTCAATACCCTGACAGACTCTTTTCCCTTTAACGGCCTATCAATAACAGTAATAAAATCCACACAATTATCGGCAAAGGGTAATTTTTTAGAAGAGCTTAAACACAAGATCCCAGGAGTCTGCGCTTTTGCTGCAGCAAAAATAGCATTTTCTGCGTCCGCTACACCCACGTACTGGACGTTTCGCGGATTTTCGACCTCTGCCAACTTGGAAGCTAAAGCGCGCAAATAGAAGCCCTCAGCGCATTCATAATCCAATAAACAAGCGTCAGGCTTGATAGAGCCGGTGATTAACTCAGCCAATTTATCGATTAAAGGCGAAAAGATGCCTGATTCGAGAAGAAAACGCTTAGCCCTAACTTGCTCGCGCGAATCCCCTGTCGGCTTTTGGCGTTGTGGTTTAGTAAAAACCCAATACCCTTGCTCATTTCGATCAAAGTGATGCTTATTCGCACAATAAAAACCTTGGGAGGCTTTGTGTTGTTTTAATGCAAGTCCGCAGGTTGGACACTGATATTCGAGACCCATATAAAGCTCCAAAAATAAGTTAAGCTTCAGAAAAAAGAGGAAGCTCCAAAAACAAAAATCGGGTACTTGACCCGATTCTATTATTCATAATTTCACTATAATGACTAAACTGGAATGACTACAAAAAAATAAATCCACACAACACAGCACCCAGTGCCAAACGGTAAATAACAAACGGGGTCATTCCCATGCGGCTGATGATTTTCAAGAAATAATGAATACATGCATAAGCTGCAACAAAGGAGATCAAAGTGCCTAAGATCAATGCTTGATAATCAATTGGCAGCGCGCTTTCCGCCAAATCTTTACCCACTAAAATTGCCGCGCCTAAGCTCACAGGCACTGACATTAAGAATGAAAAGCGAGCCGCAGCATCTCGACTCAAACCTAGCATTAGCGCCGCGGTCATAGTGGCACCAGAACGTGAAGTTCCAGGGATTAAAGCAAGCGCCTGGGCGAAACCAATTAACAAGGCTTTGCGCCATCCAGTCTGATAGATTGTTAAATCGCGGCGCGACATCTTATCAGCCCACCACAGCAATAAACCAAAAACGACTGTCGTGACCGCGATAACCTCTGTATTACGTAGGTGAGTTGCAATAAAATCCTTAGCCATAAAACCAAAAAATACAGCGGGTAACGTCGCCAGAATAATCCACCATGCCAGCTTGCTGTCTTCGGATTGCTGACCTTTAAAAATGCTTGCAACCCAAGCATTAAACATAGTCCATAACTCGTGTCTAAAATAAATCACCACAGCAAATAACGACCCTGTATTCACCGCCACGTCGAATGACAAACCTTGATCTTCCCAGCCTAAAAGCTGAGCAGGCAGAATTAAGTGGGCAGAACTAGAAATAGGCAAAAACTCAGTTAGCCCTTGAATAAGCGCTAAAATAATGACCTGAAACGTATCCATGACAATCCTATCAATAAATTAAAACGTCAGCCCTTGGGGCCATTCAAACATCACAGGCCAAAGCCGCTGCGACTCTTTATCATACTCTTGCCACAAACTGGCATAGCTTTTATCAACCACAGGATGAATCAATTCCGGCGCTAACTCGGCTAATGGCCATAACACAAAGGCATTATTAACTATCTCTGCACGGGGGAGCGTAACGGGCGTTTCACATACCACATGGTCATAAAGCAGCAGGTCTAAATCTAAAGTTCTTGGGCTAAATTTCTTCGCCCCGACAAGCCGGCCGTGATTCTGCTCGATTTGCTTAAACTGCGCAACTACCGCAGCAATATTAAGGTCAGTTTCAACACTAGCAACCATATTCAAAAAGTTAGTGCCACTAAAACCTACCGCTTCACTTTCATACATAGAAGAGAGGCGCAGCGGCCCAAAACACGCTCGCAGCGATATTAATCCCGCTTGCAGATGCTGTTCAGGCTCGATATTGCTACCTAGACTGATATAAATACGTGCCATGCAATGTCCGATTTATCTGAAGATAAACATGATTTCTTAATCAACAGTCAAGTTAATCAAACTCTTATCTAACGTGAACGCTCTATCTCAACGCCAACCGATGCGGCAGTCGCTACCGCCCCCTGCTTCATCACGACAACTTTCACCCAAGTCACGTTAAATTCTTGAAGTAAGCAATCCGCTACGCGCTCGGCAACCGTTTCGATTAACTCGATTGGATGCTCAGTAATAAGTTCTGTTAATCGATTGGAAACTGTCTCATAGCAAAGCGCATATTGATAATCGTCTGTCGCGGCGGCAGGTTTGTTATCCCACGCCATATCTAAATCTAGCAACAGACTCTGATGGATTGTCTTTTCCCACTCATAGACACCAATCACAGTATCAACGCGTAATTGCCGTATAAGTACTTTATCCATGCTTTCTCCAACTAACTTACTACTATGAGGTCTGATAAGCTAAAAGCGATCCTAGCTGTATAATCCGCAATCTTCTGACAGATAACTAATTTGCTTTCTACTCGAGCCAATCCACAGTAGGATAACGCCCTAAAAGGATTTGCTCATTCAGAAAATATCTCAACCTCAAATGGGCGAGTTATTCCACAAACCTATAGCGGGATTGACAACTGAGTCAGCTTTTTAAATTGTTGCGCGATAATACCTTAAGACGCGTAAGGAAACCAATGTGAGTTCATTAACACTGACACTTTTGATGATTTTGGCCGCCTATTTGGCAGGTTCAATCTCGAGTGCTGTGCTGGTTTGTAGAATGAGGGGTTTACCCGATCCAAGATTACAGGGTTCAGGTAATCCGGGAGCTACCAATGTACTGCGAATTGGCGGCGCGAGTTCGGCTGCCATGGTGTTGTTTTTTGACATGCTCAAAGGCGCCCTGCCATCTTATTTAGCCTATCTGATGGGCATAGATGCAGTCTCACTCGGACTTATCGCTATCGCCGCCTGCCTTGGGCATATTTATCCCGTATTTTTTGGATTTAAGGGGGGTAAAGGTGTCGCAACGGCTTTTGGTGCTATGGCTCCCATTGGCGATGATTTAGCCATTTGTTTAATGGCATCTTGGATTGTCCTCCTCTTAATTAGCCGCTACTCGTCCCTTGCAGCCATTCTGACGGCCTTGCTTGCGCCACTTTATACTTGGTGGTTAGACGACAGATTTACCATTCCCGTTGCCATGCTATCGACGCTTATCATTATTCGTCATAAAGACAATATCCAACGGTTACTTAAAGGTGAAGAGTCCAAAGTTTCACGTAAAAAAACGCCTAAAAAATCTTAATGTGACAACATTATCCCAATAAAAAACTGCGCTATAAGCGCAGTTTTTTTGTCTCAACATAACCTATCAACATCAAAGGCGTTTTATGCCACAGGTGGCAAGGTATCTAACGGCCATCTTGGCTGACCTTTTACCGCCAAATCTTCGTGCTGCCCCGCCTTTAAACGCTGCAATCCTGCAAAGGCAATCATGGCGCCGTTATCGGTACAAAACTCACCACGGGGATAAAATACTTGTCCACCAAGCGAGCTCATCATTTCAGCCAAGGTTTCTCTTAAGCGCGTATTCGCACTCACGCCACCGGCGATCACTAAGCGGTTATAGCCTGTTTGCTTCAGTGCACGGCGACATTTAATCGCTAGCGTATCAACCACAGCTTCTTCAAAAGCACGAGCAATATTGGCTCGAGTCTGTTCATCGTCAGGTTCGGCAGCAATGGTATTAGCGGTAAAAGTTTTTAGACCCGAAAAGCTAAAATCGAGTCCAGGTCTATCGGTCATAGGCCGCGGAAACTTATACCCTGCAGGTAAACCTTTAGCAGCAAGCTTTGCTAAACGCGGACCGCCGGGATAATCCAGCCCCATTAACTTAGCTGTTTTATCAAACGCTTCACCCGCAGCATCATCAACAGACTCGCCTAATACTTCATAGCGGCCAATTCCATCAACTTTAACCAACATAGAATGGCCACCAGAGACCAATAAGGCCACAAATGGGAACTCGGGCGCGTCATCTTCAAGCATAGGCGCCAGCAGGTGCCCTTCCATATGATGCACACCAATAGCAGGCTTGTCCCAAGCAAACGCCAGTGACCGCCCCACACAGGCGCCAACAAGCAAAGCACCAATCAAACCTGGGCCCTTGGTATAGGCAATCCCATCGAGATCAGCAATTTCAGTATTCGCATCTTTCAGCGCTTGACGAATAAGCGGCACAATTTTACGCACATGGTCACGTGACGCCAACTCAGGCACCACACCACCATAGTCAGCATGCAGCTTAACCTGACTGTATAAAGTATGAGATAATAAGCCCAGTTCATCGTCATAGACGGCGATACCTGTCTCGTCACAGGATGTTTCAATACCTAAAACCCGCATGGTGTCTCATCAATTGCTAACTAAAGGGCGCCAATTCTACCTGCAAGCGCTCGATTACTCCAGTCGCGCAGGCCATATTGAGCCCACTATAGGACTGAGCTCAGTTTTAGGGCTTTACAAGCCTAGGTGTCTCGGTATAAAATTCCGCACCATTTTAAATAGACTTGGTTCGAG
This sequence comes from Shewanella sp. SM71, assembly GCF_025653905.1. Classification (NCBI taxonomy): domain Bacteria; kingdom Pseudomonadati; phylum Pseudomonadota; class Gammaproteobacteria; order Alteromonadales; family Shewanellaceae; genus Shewanella; species Shewanella sp. SM71. The sequence continues at coordinate 119,740 of NZ_JAKKRW010000001.1, read as the reverse complement.
CAATTGAACCAGAACAACCTACACCTAAGGGGTGATGGCGTATGCCAATTATTAAAGTACGTGAAAACGAACCATTCGACGTAGCTCTGCGTCGTTTCAAGCGCTCTTGTGAAAAAGCTGGTATTTTAGCCGACGTGCGTGCTCGTGAATTCTACGAGAAGCCAACTACTGCACGTAAGCGCGCAAAAGCAGCTGCAGTTAAACGTTTAGCTAAGAAGCTTTCTCGCGAAAACGCACGTCGCGTACGTTTATATTAATCTCATATGAGCCTAATTGATCAGCTAAAAGACCATATGAAACAGGCCATGATCGCCAAAGAGAAGGCGCGCTTGAGCACTATTCGTATGGCATTAGCCGCCATCAAGCAGATTGAAGTGGATACCCGCGAATCTCTGACTGATGAACAGGTTATAGCGGTCTTAACCAAAATGGTGAAACAACGTCGTGACTCGATTGCTCAATTTGAAGCAGCGGGTCGTAACGAGTTGGCCGACGTGGAAGCAGCAGAGATTCAAGTTATTGAAGCTTTCCTGCCTACCCCTCTTACAGAGGCGGAAATCGCGGCGCTCATCGATGCAACTATTGTAGAAGTAGGTGCATCCGCCATGGCGGATATGGGCAAAGTAATGGGAGCATTGAAATCTAAAGTGCAAGGACGTGCAGACATGGGCGCTATCGGCGCTATGATCCGTGCTAAATTGCAATAATTAGCGTTTCACTGTATGAACAAGCCGTGCCTATGCGCGGCTTGTTTGTTTAAATTCGCGCAAGGCGGGATTTTAAGCACTCAATGGCAATACCTCGTGATTTTATCAATGAGCTAATCGCTCGCACTGACATAGTCGAACTTATCGATCGTAAGGTGCCCTTGAAAAAGGCGGGTAAGAACTACTCGGCCTGTTGTCCTTTTCATAGCGAAAAATCACCTTCGTTTACCGTCAGCCGTGATAAACAGTTCTATCATTGCTTTGGCTGCGGTGCTCACGGCAACGCCATCGATTTTGTGATGGAGTATGACCGACTCGATTTTATTGATGCCATTGAAGATTTGGCGGGCCAGCTTGGATTAGAGGTTCCCAGAGAACAAGGCACAGGCAAGCGACATGATGACGGTTTAAGTCGTGACTTATATCAACTCATGGAAGAAGCGAGCCTTTACTTTCAAAACCAACTTAGACAACACCAAGATAAACAAAAAGTTATCGATTATCTTGCCTATCGCGGTTTATCCGATGATGTAGTAGAACATTTTGGTATTGGCTTTGCGCCAGACGGTTGGGATGGCTTATTGGGCCGCTATCGCCAGAACCAAGATGCGCAGGATAAGTTACTGACTGCGGGGATGTTAATTAGCAACGACAGTGGGAAACGTTACGACAGATTTCGTGACCGCCTCATGTTTCCTATCCGCGACAGGCGCGGACGAGTCATTGGTTTTGGTGGCAGAGTTTTAGGTGATGGCACACCCAAATACTTGAATTCTCCAGAAACGCCCATATTTCATAAGGGCAATGAGCTTTATGGTCTCTATGAACTAAAGCAGCGCTATCGCGATCCAGACAAAGTACTGATCGTTGAAGGCTATATGGATGTGGTGGCATTGGCGCAATTTGGCGTCGATTATGCTGTCGCATCATTAGGCACCTCGACCACAGCAGAGCAATTTCAGCTTTTGCTGCGCAGCGCTAAAGAAGTGATTTGCTGTTACGACGGCGACAGAGCAGGTACTGAAGCGGCATGGCGCGCCTTAGAAACAGCATTGCCATTATTAAAGCCGGGAGATCAAGTGCGATTTATGTTCCTGCCTCAGGCCGAAGATCCTGATTCTATGGTACGTAAAATTGGTAAAGATGCATTTGAAACCTTAATGGACTCTGCCATTGCACTACCCGAGTTTCTATTTGACACGTTAGCGACAAAATACGGTACAGATAAAGGCAACTTAGCGAAACAAGCTTTTATCTTAATTGAAAAAATTCAAGACACTGTGCTGCAAAATTTACTGCTTGAGAACTTAGCTCACAAGTTAGGAATGAACAGCTCAGAAGATATGAAAAAGAAGCTAGGCTTTAGCGTGAAACAAGCTAAACCAATGGCAAGTAAAGGATTAAAAGGACGCGGTACACCATTGCGACTCGCCATCGCACTGCTAGTACAACATCCTAAACTGGGTATGGGTTTACCCCCACAACCCGCACTCGCCCACTTGCAGATGCCAGGCATAGAATTGCTGCCACTGTTATTGGAGATGACTCGAGAGCAAACGTTAAACAGCGCACAACTACTTGAACAATTCCGAGAGCACCCCTACAGCGGCACTCTCCATAAATTGGCCCAATGGGACCATCAAGTGGCGGATGAAAACTTGCTCGAAAAGTTTAAACAAACCCTGGTTTGGTTGAACAATCAATATATTGAACAACGATATCAGGAATTGAGTCTAAAACAGACTCATACAAAAGAAGAGAAGATGCAGCTCTCGAAGCTGATCTCAGTCATGAAAGGGTTAAACTGAGGCAAAAATGTCCTCATTCGCTACCCCAGTGACTAGCACAGATATGTGCACACGGCTATAATTGACGATTTGCGCGGCACTTGGCTTATGCTAAGTGTCCGTCGTTGTAACAGTTTCCCAACTTGGATGATATCTATGGATCATACTCCGCAGTCGCAACTTAAGCTGTTGCTTGCCAAAGGTAAAGAGCAAGGTTACTTAACCTATGCAGAAGTGAACGATCACTTACCTGCAGACATGGTCGATTCTGACCAGATCGAAGATATTATCCAGATGATAAATGACATGGGTATCCGGGTGTTCGAAGAAGCCCCCGATGCCGATGACATGATGATGTCGGAAGACAACACAGACGAAGATGCAGCAGAAGAAGCCGCCGCAGCACTGGCAACAGTAGAAAGCGAACTTGGCCGCACAACCGATCCCGTACGCATGTACATGCGTGAAATGGGTACCGTTGAGCTTCTGACCCGCGAAGGCGAAATTGTTATCGCCAAACGCATCGAAGAAGGCATCAACACAGTTCAAAGTTCAGTCGCCGAATACCCACAAGCGATCGCTATGATCCTTGAGCAATTCGACCAATTTGAAGCCGACGAACTGCGCTTATCTGATATTATCTCTGGATTTGTAAACCCGGACGAAGATGACGTAGCCCCGACCGCCACTCACATCGGCTCAGAATTATCTGAAGAAGAGCTGGACGATGAAGATGACGAAGAAGATGACGATGACAGCGAAGATGAAGAAGAAGGCAACAAAGGGCCTGATCCTGAAGAAGCTCGTGAAAGATTCGGTCAACTCAGAGCCGCTTACGAAAGCGCACTGAAAATTATCGAAGCTAAGGGCCGTGAACACCCTGAATCGGTAAAAGCCCTCTTCGAAATCGGCGAAATCTTCAAAGAATTCCGCTTAGTGCCTAAGCAGTTTGACCGTTTAGTCAAAAGTATGCGCACTATGATGGACCGCGTGCGTGTTCAAGAACGTTTAGTATTAAAACTGTGCGTTGAACAAGCCAAAATGCCGAAGAAAAACTTCGTCAAATTCTTCACTGGCAACGAAACCAACCTCGATTGGTTCAACACTGAGAAAGCCTCAACGAAACCTTATGCCGAAGGCCTAAGAATGGTTGAAGATGACGTCATTCGTTGTCGTACCAAGCTTGCAGCAGTTGAAGAAGAAACCGGCTTAGCGATTTCTGCCATAAAAGACATCAACCGTCGTATGTCAATCGGTGAAGCCAAAGCTCGCCGTGCGAAGAAAGAAATGGTTGAAGCCAACTTACGTCTGGTAATTTCTATCGCGAAGAAATACACCAACCGTGGTCTGCAATTCTTGGACTTAATCCAAGAAGGTAACATTGGCTTAATGAAAGCCGTGGATAAATTCGAATACCGTCGTGGTTACAAATTTTCGACCTATGCAACTTGGTGGATCCGTCAGGCGATTACCCGTTCTATCGCCGACCAAGCGCGCACGATTCGTATTCCAGTACACATGATCGAAACGATCAACAAGCTGAACCGTATCTCTCGCCAAATGCTACAGGAAATGGGCCGCGAGCCTTCACCTGAAGAACTGGCTGAGCGTATGATGATGCCGGAAGATAAGATCCGTAAGGTACTGAAAATAGCTAAAGAACCTATCTCCATGGAAACCCCAATCGGTGACGATGAAGATTCGCATTTAGGTGATTTTATCGAGGATACAACCCTCGAATTACCACTGGATTCTGCGACCAGCGAAAGCTTGAAAAACGCCACTCACGAAGTGTTAGCAGGTCTAACCGCCCGTGAAGCGAAAGTACTGCGTATGCGTTTTGGTATCGATATGAACACTGACCACACACTTGAAGAAGTGGGTAAACAGTTCGACGTGACCCGTGAACGTATTCGTCAGATTGAAGCTAAGGCACTGCGCAAACTGCGTCACCCTTCACGCTCAGAAATCTTAAAATCGTTCCTAGATGAATAGGCTGTTACAAGCCTAAAGTCAGCTAAGATGGATTAAAGCCCTGCCCATGCCTGTCTCTTGATCACATCTTTTGCTCAAGAGACAAGGCTAGCTGGTAACCTTCAAGGATGGTTTGCAGTTTAAACCATCCTTGCCATAACCTTTCCCAGCCCACAATTCCGCTTCGTTTGCTGTCATTCCAGCCCGCGAGTTTTCCTAATCTTAGATAAGCCCAATGCACACTGGGGACTTGTTCGGGCGGTTGGCTTTTTTCCGTCTTTAGCCATAACAACTTCCAGGCCAATGGGCTTAACAGGCTATCGCAAGGCCGTTTTTTCGCTTGTTCAGCCTGGCCTGCGTAACAACGTAGTTGCTGGATACGTGTGGCGATAAATGCCAGAATCACAATCATCCGCTCCAGATTATCTTTGCTTTGCAGCCGTAAGTCTTCCACCTGCGTACCGCCCGTTTTCCAGGATTTATGGAAGTCTTCAATCAGCCAGCGGCGCTCGTAGTAATCAAGAATTTGTTGCGCTTGCTCTGCTGTTGTGACTACCTCAGTCGTCAGCAGGTGCCAACAGAGGCCATCTGCGCTGTCTTTCTCCTGACAACCCACATAAAACAGCGGCACAGACTGGCCCGTTTTATTCGCCGGAACCTTCACGGTAATGGGCGCAAAGCGGATATCACAGTGCGCAACTCTGGCTTTGCGACCGCCTTTTTGTTGCACCTGTACCATCCGCTCACCGGCACTTTGCAGCGTCTCACTAAACGCATAGAGTTTGTGCTGTTCTTCTTCAATACAGCGGCTTTGCATCGAGCGCACAATAAACCGTTGTTGTGTATCGGTTTTAAAGCGCAGGTATTCGATGATATCGGCTTCACGGTCACAAACTGAAATCACCTTCTGCATCTGTGGTCCCAAGCGAGTCGTCATCGCTGCTGAAGCCCGTTGCCATTTGTAACTTTCTTTCTGTTCATAATCACGTTTGGCACGTTGTTTTTTCTGGCCATAGGCTTCGCGGTCGCGTGCCCAGCGATGCTGCTCAATCAGTCCAACGACTTGCTGCGCCTTGGGGGCAAACAATAAAACCGTGTGCGCTTCCAGTCCACTGGAGTGTTTGTGGGCAGTGGTGTGTCCAAGTTCTGCAGCGACACTTTGATGGGTGAATTCCAATGACGTGGTGTCTTCCAGTGCCAGCAGGCAGTCAAATGATCCGCAGGCCTGCACTGTGGCAGCAAAACCTGCCTCAGCAATCGCTGCCGGACTGATATGCTCGTTACGGACAAAGCTGTAAGCGGCTTCAATGTCTGCACTGGATGAAAGGGATTGCACGATAGATTGTCCTGTATGAGCTGCAAGTTGAGCCGCCAACTGTACAAGCCGTTTGGTCCTTCGTACATCCCCTAATTGTGCGCGCTGAAAAATGCTTTGTGCCCAGAGTGATGGTTCACTTAAAAACATGGTATGTGGTATCTGAAACAAAAGGTCAGGATCAGATCAGGGTAATTGAAAATGGTTCAAAAAATCCCTCGGGGCAAACCGAGGGATTTGTGTAGAAGAGACAGGCCCATGCAGGGCTTTTTATTGTCTTTATCACCTCAATTTATGTACAAGCACAGTATCGAAGCCCTAAATTTAGGCGACGATTACATTTAAGTTGATTAACAGATAACCAATTGAATCAGTTGTGTGTATTTCAAGCCAAAACACGGGTGACAAGCGTAAGTAAGCTTAGTATACTTCCACCCGCTTCAGGTAATGACGATTACCTTAAGTCGGCCCCTTAGCTCAGTTGGTTAGAGCACACGACTCATAATCGTTAGGTCCACGGTTCAAGTCCGTGAGGGGCCACCAATTCTGATAAGGCGTAGCTGGTTAGTAACCACTACGCCTTTTTCATATCTAGGCATTACAGTTGCTGTAATGGGTGACGTAGTGTTTAAACTCGCATTAAAAAATATCAAGTAAGCACATCTGTTACATACCTCTCCTTTTCTTTAATATCATCTTCCTCCAGTGAAAGAAAAAGCTTATCTTACTGATTAAAGAACCTAATTAATCAGAAGGATTTGACCTTGAAAACAACTAACTGCCTGTTCATTTTTACCTTAGTGTATGCAGCAACAGGCTGTACTAGCATGCCAAATAATGCTCAAACTTCTGTCAAAGAGTTCTCCCTCCCTCCCATAGAACAAACTACGGAAGCATTTATGGGGGACAATATGCTCTATCAAGGCAAAGCATCTACAGCTAAATATCTCCATGTATCAAGAACCATAGATGGTGCGAGCTATGATATTTACGAAGGTTTTTATAAGGCTCTGGGAGATAAAGAAGGAAAAAACTTCTATGCCATTGTTGGAAATCCTGGTGCAGTAATCAAAAACCCTTTTGTAGATCCTGCCTTAGCAATCTCTGTTAACAGCGATAAAGAAGTCTGTGTTTCTACACCATTGGTGATCGAAGCGGCTTGCTATGAAGGTGGTAATCCTGAAGAAGTTGCTCGTAGCATTGAGTCACCTCAAGACTTCCAGCAAACCTTAATTTACAGTGGCAGTGATGGAAAAGTAATTAAATTGTCCTACAGAGAATTTACTGGGGGCATGGCTCGTGATGCCTTTAGTAACGGCGTTGAATACGATATGGATAAATCAAATATCATTCGCTACAAAGGCGCAGAAATTGAAGTTATAAAATATGACAATCGCAGCATAACCTATAAAGTTTTGAAACCATTCAAACCTGCAGTTGAATACAAATACTAATTTTACGAAGGCAACTTGCGAACACTCAAGTATCGAGTATCAAAATTGCAACCAATGAGATACTCGATACTACCTCATAAAAACTGTCGCCTCTAACGTGCGCAGAATCTCAGAGTTCTAGCTCTTTTAATGCCCCCCGTGACTTCCAAATATTATTTTATAACGCATTTTAGAAAGAACATTATTTGGCTCATTTTTACAATGTTCATGACTTCCGAAAACTCTCGCTAATGCGTATCGAATTTAGATTAACTAACGTGTGCGTAATTTTCTTGACCGCCACAGCTTAAAAATACGCCAGTTACGCTACTCATTTGAAAGCTGTATTTAAATGTGTATAGATCCCCGTAAAACCTTGCGACACCCACCTAATAAAAAGCCCCCAGCTAAGGAGGCTTAGTTCAAAGGTCTAGCTAGCAGCAAAAAATACTTGTGATTAGCCTCTATTTTACTCGTTCGTTTTATTTCCCCCTAAGAGCCATAGCAAACGAACGAGCAAAAAAGGTCAATCAGGAGCTACAACCACAGTGACTAACCTACCGTCAATTTCCTTTAAAACGCCTTTATCAATACAGCCCTTAAGCCACTTTGAGAAATTACTGATCCCCTTCTGGCCTTGAGCTTTTAAGTCATCCCTTATCACAGCAATGGCGGTAGATTCCTCACTGACCATTCTTGAGCGAACCGCTTGATATAATGCCTGCTCGCTAGCTGTTAGTGGCTTTATATCTTGAGTAACGGGCTCTAAAGGCACCATGCCCACATTTAAAGCAGCTAATGATCGTACGTCATCACCATCATCATCTGTAAATAACTTATGCTCTACCAACTCGAACGCCTGAGCGGGTTGCTCTTTCTCATCTTTGGATTTAGTCGCTGTGAGAATGTAAGCCAATTTAGGCTCACGTTCTCGCTCTATGCGATATTCAAAATCACACGCCGCCCGTAAAGATGATGAGCCTCTCGCCCTCTCCTTGTCTTGTACTCCGCTATGATGGACGATTAACAATGTAGCACCACCAGTATTAGCTCTGATTTGATCACAAGCAGATATAAACGCTCCCATATCTCTAGCTTGGTTTTCATCCGCACCGCCAAAACTCCGCGCCAAAGTATCAATGATGACTAACCCAAAAGGCTCATCAACTTCTTTCGCTTTATTCTGAATAAGCTTCACTAATTCATTCATCTGGAAACCGTCTGTCACCTGCACACCAAAATCAATACGGTACAGCCGTGAAAGCTGCAAACCATTATGGTATCTCATGGCTAAAGCCTTCAACCTACGGCTAACACCAACGCCACCTTCACCCGCAATATAAAGGACTGGGCGACTCTGAACACGGCAGCCATTCCAATCTAAGCCCAAAGCGATATGAACAGCCCATGACAACGCATGAAATGATTTGTAGCTACCCGATGCCCCGTAAATCATGCCAAACGAATTAGCAGGTAAAAAGCCTTTGATTAAATAGCTAAATTGTTGATCGTAGCCCTCCCATCCCTGCGCTAGCGAGAACAGCGATTCACGCTCCTTTATCTTTGCTAGTGGTTCTAAATAAACATCAGCCACTTGCGGCTTTATAGGGTGATCAATAACGTCCATTCGTTCAGCTTTTGAAATATCAGCACAGTCCGTACTCATTAGGCCACCTCCTGTACTGCTGGTGGCATTATGTATGCGCCATTTACCGCTAAGGCAGCCTTGATAGCTTCGCGCTCGCCCGTTCCGCTTTCGTCATTATCGGCAATAATCACAATGTCAGCCTTTGGCCTACATTTCCGCACACCTAAAGCAACATTAATCAAATTACCTGCACTGAAAGCACACAATACCAACGCATTGGGTACGCATTCAGCCACCGCTGCACAAGTGGCAAAACCTTCACCAATGTAGACCTGATTGCTGTCTTTACCTGATAACGGATAAAAGCCGCCTTTTAGCCTTGTGCCTGCCAAAATATGCTTTTCACCGTTAGGCTTTATAAACTGCAAGCCAGCCAATTGCGGGTTAAATACTGGCACCACCAGCGAGCCAATATCCATCTTGTGATCGCCGTATAAGTAAAGCGTGTTTGCTAGCTCAAACGTATCAAATGGCTGCACTTGTTTTGCCTGTAGATAAATATTGCTGGCGAGGGCAGGCTTACAGGTTTTAATTGTACAGAGCGCCCTTGTAGCGGCTTTTGCTTGTTTAGCGGTAAGCTTTAGCCCCTCTTGTACCTTTGCTTGTTCAGCCTTTCGTTTACTGCTCTCAAGGGCTGCGGTATCAACTTTATGGCCAATGGATAAACCAACATAAGGCGCGACCATTAAAGCCGCTCCTCGTGCGTTTACGCTGTGCACCTTTGCCACCAGCGATAAACCATCACCGCTACCACACCCACGGCAAACATAGGTTCCACGACCTTCTAAATCATCAAAGGTAAAACGGTCATAGCCACCGCAATTAGGGCATGGTTGCGCCTTCTTATAAACTATGTCACCACAAAGACTATTCACGATATTCAGCCACTGACCGCTAGCGAGGGTAACCACATCACGAATTAAGTTCTCACTCATGATCGACCTCTCTTAACTGCCAGCAATAGGGCTTTTTCGTTCCATACCGCGGTAGTTTTTCAATTTTATAGCCAGCTTTAGCAAGGCGCTTTGATAGCTTTTTGCTAATATCATGGGCATTTGAAACGCCCAGTATTTCATGAATTTTATGGGTATCAATTAGAGGGTTGTGATAAATAAGCAATAAAAGAAGCTGACCACAATATCCACCACTAACATGCTTTAAATCATTTGGTAGCCCTTCAATATTAATTAGGCTAGTATTTGAACCGATAGCTTTGCTTAAGGCTGTTACACGGGCTGCGTCCGATCCGCCAAGATACACGCAGCCCTTTTTATTATCTTTACTCATGATTAGCCCCTTCTAACTGAGCTAGCCACTCATTGTATTGCTCTTGCTTCCAGCCTATTGCGCGCCCGCCTTTCATTATTGGTTTCGGGAAAGATTTATCTTTGGCCCACCAACGCCAGATAGAGCGACGATCGCGACCTGTAAGTACTTCCATTTGCTTATAGTTGATAAGCGGTTGTAGTTGATTAGTTTGTGTCATGTGTTGAACCTCAATGTTACTTAAAAAGACATCGTAAGAATGAGGCATTTTTGAGATATAAAAAAAAGGTAGTTACTAACTCCCTACTTTTTTGGGCGTCCACGCTGACCTTTTCGTGGGTTCAAATCGGATATGTATTGTCTAATTGTCACTGGAGCAAGGTTCATTTTACTAGCCACCAATTCGGATACATTTTGCAAAGTAAAGTGAGGGGATTCTTGCCAGAATTGTTTAGCTAACGTTCTAGCTTCCGTCTGCGATGAAGTAGTTCTTTTTTCAGAATGATGAACAGACGCTAGCCTTTCCGTTACAAACTTCTCAATTAATACAAAACTTTGCCTATAATAATGAGAATACATTCCTTCAAGACCACACGCTCTTGCCAATAATGCTGCGGCAAGTAGTGAATTATGAATCTCCAGTAGTTTAGGGTCTGTTACGATTCCTTTGAACATATCGCTGAGCACAGTCAGACGCTTCCCATCTCGATAATTTAAAACACTGTCATTAGCCTTTTCTAGCATTTCGCGTTTAATCTCCCCTATGTCATCTGGGATATTTACATCATCTATTAACTCTAATTTTGAAATCATTTTTTCAAGACTTTTCAATAACACCTTTATGTCTTCTGTAGATGAAAATCCATCAGATCCTGCATTAATTAATCTCTTATTTGGCATGACATGGCCTCAAACTAACAACATTTCCCTGCTCAACTTCGTTTAACTTAGCTTCCCATGCTTCAAGGGCTATGCGCTTTTCGGGCAAGTAGCTGTAACGGTCATAATGCTTGCTAGATACGTCATTAAGGGCATGGTTCTGTAATCTGTCCCTAATGTCCTTAGATATGCCTAGCGCGCCCATAAGTGTTTTACAAGTGCGCCTAATATCACGAGCAACAAAGTGTTTCGCGTCTGGTCTAGCTTCCCGATAACGGCAAAGACTTTGCGATAAGGAATCAAGCCGCATATGCTGGCTATGGTCGAATTTATGCGGAAAAATGAAGGGGTTTAATGGATCTCTTTCAGCATAAAGCTGTTCAAGTATTGTTATTGCAGACTCAACCAAAGGTAACAGGTGAGCACGTTTGTTTTTTGATACATCAGCAATAATTTCAAGTGTCGCTTCATTCCAGTTGATTGCATCCCATCGGCTAGCCGCTAGCTCGTAGGGACGTTGCCCACCAGTATAAAAACAAAGCTGTATTAACTTGGCTACATGAAACCCCATCCTAAAACCTTCGCGGGTTTCGAGTATGGCTAATAACTCTCGCGTTTCATCAAAGGTAAGGTAATTTTCACCAACGCTTTCGGCGGCCGTCTGCTTTGGTATTGCGAGTACAGGATTAAAGCCAATGCCAAATAAAACATCACAGCCCATTTTGGCAGGATCATTATCATGCTTAAGACCATAGTTAAAAGCGGCACTAAGGTATGAGCGAATACGGTTGCTTTGAACTGCTGCCCCTCTGCGAATGATCCGTCCTAGAATCAACTTAATGTCATCTACGCTTACGTCCTTAGCCTTAGTTTCAGGCTTTACTATTGGGTAAACTTCCGCTTCAAGCGCATGTAACACGGCTTTAAAGGTTCGTTTGCCGTCAACCTTCATTTGCTGGGTATAACCTTCAAATAGCTGGCCTAGGCTACCTTTCTTTGCCTCAACTTGCTGAGCGGCCTTTTCTTTTGCTTGCTCCTTTTCAATTTCAATTTTGGGATCAAGCCCCTGCTTTAACATCCCCGCTAGCGGCTGAGAAATTTCGCGCGCTTGTGCAAGCGTCATAGAGGGGTAACGGCCTAATTGAACATATTGCCGCTTACTGTCAATTTGATATTTGAACGAAAAGACTTTGGCACCTGAAGGGTAAACAGCAATGACTAAACGACCTGCTCCACGCTCGCGGGATGAGTCAATTAATTCATACTTATTGTCTTTGGGTTTTGCACCTTTGACTTCGCGTTCCGTGAGGGCTTTTGTTGTCATGGCATGGCCTTGAGTTAAAGCATTGCCATAGCCTAGTGTTACAGTTGCTGTAACGGGTGACGTAGTGGCAAGACTGAATGAGATATAACAAAACAATACAAGACCACCAGCAACATAGTAAAGCATTAATCTTACTAAGTTTTATGTCTCATTAGATTAATTTATTATCTCATTGAATCTTGCCATTTTTATGACTCATAATCGTTAGGTCCACGGTTCAAGTCCGTGAGGGGCCACCACCCGATTCAACAAAAAAGCCCATTGAAAGATGGGCTTTTTCGTATCTAAAAACTGATCTCCGCAATTTATCACACAATATCCGTGTATTTACACATTCCCCTCGCTGAACTGTTTTAAATTTTTAGCCTATTCGATGCTATTTAAATATCCATAAAAATAGGCTCTTTGATAAGTGTTAAGCTGCAACACAATCAAAAAGCCTATTTAAAATCAATGAGCTAACTCCACAAATATCTGAGTGCTAGGTTTTTAACTTGCCTAACTGCTCATGTTGCTGCTTCACTAAGTTTGCTAAAACTACACTGCTCTGTTGCGCTTCACCCGCAAGACGCGCAAGTTCAGAAGCCGAATCAGAAATGCCTGTAATATTGCGATTAACCTCTTCAGTCACCGCGCTCTGCTCTTCTGCTGCTGCCGCGATATGGGTCACTTGGCCCGAAATTTCTTCAATCTGACTCACCATAGAGTTCAATGAGTTCAGCGCTTGCTCAGTTTGAGATACGGCCATTTGTGCCCGTTCCGCGCCTTTATCTATGATGCCAGAAGCACTTTGAACTTCTTTTTGTAGTGCATCAATAAGAGTACTAATATCATTCGTCGAGCTTTGAGTCTTAGATGCCAACGCACGGACTTCGTCAGCCACCACGGCAAAACCCCGTCCTTGTTCACCCGCCCTCGCCGCTTCAATCGCCGCATTTAATGCCAGCAGGTTTGTTTGTGCGGCAATGGAGCTTATCACCTCAAGGATACGACTGATGTTCATACTGCTTTCAGCCACTTTACTCACCGCCAGCTTAGCCTCCATAGACTCCTGAGACATAGTCGCGACAAAACCCATTGCCTTAGTCAGGCTCTCTTCGCTATGACGAATATTTCGCGACATAGCTTCAGTTTCAGCCGCAGTTTGCTCTGATGCCTTAGCAACCTCAAGTGCAGTAGCACTCATTTGGTTCACAGCCGTTACTACACTCTCAATTTCACCGTACTGGCGATTCACACTGTCACGGGTGAGCTGCGCAATTTTGGCAGAGGCTTGGCTTTCCTCCTGAGAGCGGCTCGCAAGCGTTTTCAGTTCGGCAATCAAATTTTTAAGTTTATAAATAAAGGAATTGAAACCTTTCGCTAGCGCAATCAATTCAGCATGGGAATCAACCTCAATCGATTGCGTTAAATCGCCATCGGCACTCGCAAGGTGCTCTACCCGGCCTTGGATCATTCTCAATGGTGAGATAATGCTACGGATCACTAAGCTAATGGTAATTACAGCGGCAATCGATACCACAATACCCACGATCAGCAGCAAACTGCCTAAGGAAGTCGCCATTTCATCCATATCATTATTAAGCTCAATCGAGCTTTTATACGCCTGTGCAGTCGGTACTTGGATAACCAAGGACCACTCGGCATTCGCTAGCGGGATCTTAATGGGGTAGGCAACAATAATTTCATCATCGTTAACCATGTAGCCGGAATTCTTGTGCAACGAGATAATTTGCGAGGCGAGAGTTGGATTTATCGACTCAGCTAATGGACGCGCCTTTTTACTGTAATGACTTGCCGCGACCACTAAACCACGGGTACTCAGCAAAGTGACTTTTGCTTGTCCATCGTAGAGGCTTTTGGATAACTTATCGATAAGGGTTTGAAACACTGGCAAGTTTACATCTACACCGACTATGCCGATAAATTGCTTATGTTTAAGCACGGGCACAGTCAACGAGGTCATTAATGCTTTGTTGCCTGGAGTGATCTCGTATAAGTACGGCTCCATTAAACAGGGCTTTAAGGTTTCTTTACCACATAAATACCATTCAGCATCACGGATCCCAAACTCATTTAAGCTAGTGAGGTACTTTTCTGCCGAATCTTCAACTTGGTTATGCTCCACAGTGCCATCGTCGTTACGGGTGTAATAGACCTCTAGAGCGCCAGATGTCGCCACACTGTGACTGACATTAACATTCAAAAACTCACTGTCGAGCCCATCATAACCATTAGGTTCGAACTGGGCATACATGGAAGAGACTTGCGCATTCTTCTTCAGCACTGCCGCCACTGCGAGTTCTAAGCGGTCGCGCTTTAAAGGTAATTCGTCAGCGGTACTTTCTAGCATACCCGCAAAAGAGAAAGGAATACGGTAGGCTTCATTGATAAATCCGGCGACCATTTCACCATATTCACCGGCGCGGGCTTCGAGTTTATCCCGCGTTTCCGTTTGTAGGGTATTTTGAACTTGATCCGACAATTGTGCGTTTTGAGCCGACAGCGTCCACCATAAACTGATAGATAAAATAGCCACTATCGATAAAAATAATGCTGATGTAATCCACAACAACTTAGTACTGATGGACAAATGCTTCATCTAGTAAACTCCCAAGAGAACGACAATAGCGTAATTATTATGATCTAATTCATTTTTATACTTTCTACCCAGCATTAAAAATAGCACTTAGCGTAAGAATTACCAGCACTTAAGATAAAGAGTTGCTAATGAAATGTAAAACTTTAGAATGACAAAATCAAAAAAAGGCCAAATTCAAATAAATGAATTCGGCCTTAAATATCAAACACTATTTCAAATTAAGGTTAAAGTTAGCGTCCCCACAACCAAGCGGCGCCACGCACGCCCGATGAAGCGCCATAACAGTTTTTAACAACCGGAGTGTGACACTCACGGCCAACCACATATAAGGGTAAAACTTTTGGCAATTCAGTGTAAATGGCATCGATGTTGGACACTCCGCCGCCAAGGACGATAACATCAGGATCCATCATATTGATCACATGTGCCAATGAGCGGGCTAAACGGTCAATAAAACGGTTAAATGCTTGAGTTGCCAGCGGATCTCCCGCTTGCATCATTTGGGCAATTTCAATACCGCTGTCAGCAACACCGCCCGCAGCGCGAAAGTCGCGAACAAAACCCGTTCCAGATATAAACGTTTCGATACAGTCTCTATTACCACAAAAACACGTCGTGGTATTAAATTCATCGGCTTTCATCCACGGTAAAGGATTATGGCCCCACTCACCACCAATACCATTGCCACCGTCATGTACTTGGCCTTTAATTGCGATACCAGCACCACATCCCGTTCCAATAATGGCACCAAATACAACGGACTTTCCTGCGGCAGCGCCATCTACCGCTTCTGATACGGCAAAACAGTTCGCATCATTAGCAATTTTTACTTTACGATTTAATCGAGTCCCCAGATCCACATCAAGTGGATGACCATTGATCCAAGTTGAATTAGCGTTTTTTACTAGGCCAGTAAAAGGAGAAACAACCCCAGGAATACCTATTCCGATAGTGGCGGTTTGCTGCAGGCTGTCTTCGACTTCAGTTACCAATGCAACCAAAGCATTGACTGTCGCAACATATTCTCTCGGTGTCGGGATGCGTTTACGAAAGACTTCGTTACCATCGCTATCTAATGCGACTACCTCGATTTTTGTGCCACCAAGATCGATACCAATTCGTAACATTCATATACTCCGTTTAAATATATTTAACGCAAAGCGGTGCATTAACAACCTGATGCATATCTGCAACTGTAGAGACGCTGCTAAGTAGAACTTTTCGTTTTAAAGTGATCTACATTAGAATTTCCAAGCGCACTATGCCTGCTGGACAAACAGCAATCAACCTCAATGTATTTAAATACACCATAGCGCATACCCGCACATGCCATTATCTGCTTATCCGATAGTACTGCGAATGTTCCTTGATTTATCCGCAGCAGAAAAACTTGGATAAAACTGTCTCCGCTTAAATCCACCTTAAAATTGATAAGGTCATTTGTAACAAAGTCTGTTTTTGCCTATGTCTGCCATTGGTTTGAATTGGTTATCGCCTTATACTTTTGAGCTCAAATATTAAAACAACAATGTTGGAAGCAAGCGATATGACTATTGGGACTGCTCCGGTAAGTAAAACACATTCATTTATGACAGTGTCTCTTATCGAATTATGGGAACGCTTTGGTTATTACGGCATGCAAGCGCTGATTGTGTACTTTATGGTGCAGCGCCTTGGCTTTGATGACTCACGTGCAAACTTAGTATGGAGTGCCTGTGCGGCACTTATTTATGTATCACCAGCGATTGGTGGCTGGGTTGGGGATAAAATTCTCGGCACCAAACGCACTATGCTGCTCGGTGCGGGGATCCTCTCTCTGGGTTATGCGCTAATGGCCGTACCCACTGAAAATACGTGGTTTATGTTTTCAGCGCTCGGCGTGATTGTGGTCGGTAACGGCCTATTCAAGCCGAATGCGGGTAACTTAGTCCGTAAAATCTATGAAGGTGACGATTCTAAAATCGACAGTGCTTTTACCATCTATTACATGGCGGTAAACGTGGGTTCGACCTTCTCTATGTTGCTCACGCCTTGGATTAAAGATTACGTTAACGCCCAATATGGCAACGAATTTGGCTGGCACGCGGCCTTTGCTGTGTGCTGTGTCGGTATATTGGTGGGGTTAGGTAACTATGCACTCATGCGTAAGAGTCTAGTCCATTACGGTTCTGAGCCAGATACTCGCCCAGTGAACAAGAAAAACCTCGCGATTGTATTGGGTCTATCCGCATTGTCGGTTGTCGCTTCAGCCATTATTCTTGAATACGAAGCTGTTGCGCGCGTCTTCGTTTATGCAGCAGGCGTAGCCGTATTGGCAATCTTCTTCCACTTGATCCGCACCAGCGAAACCAGTGAAAGAGCTGGACTGATTGCAGCACTGATCCTTACCGTGCAAACTGTGTTCTTCTTTATTTTCTATCAACAAATGTCAACGTCACTCGCGCTGTTTGCCCTGCGTAACGTGGATTGGGATTTTCAAGTTTTTGGTACCCACTTGTGGACTTGGTCACCTGCCCAGTTCCAAGCATTAAATCCATTATGGATTATGGTATTAAGTCCAGTACTCGCATGGAGCTATTCGTGGGCTGGACGCAATGATAAAGACTTTTCTATCGCGGCGAAATTTGCTCTCGGTTTTGCCGTTGTGGCGATTGGCTTCTTTATCTATGGCTTTGCGGGCCAATTTGCCGTCAATGGTAAAACCTCTTCATGGATCATGATCTGGGGCTATGCCTCTTACTCTTTAGGGGAATTGCTGGTGAGTGGTCTTGGACTTGCCATGATTGCTCGTTACGTACCTGCACGCATGGGCGGCTTTATGATGGGTGCCTATTTCGTCGCATCAGGTATTTCCCAGTATTTGGGCGGTGTGGTTGCTAACTTCGCCAGTGTACCCAAGGATTTAGTCGACCCACTGCAAACCTTACCCGTATACACAAGTCTGTTTAATAAACTAGGTATAGCCGCTGTGGTCTGTACCTTTATCGCACTTGCGGTATTACCTCTGATGCGTCGCCTGACTGAGACTCACCATTCACATAACAATGCTGCTGATCATGATATTAATGAAAGTGCTGCAGCATCGCTACGGGATGTGAAAGCCGAGCAGTAATGCTCGACTGACAATAGCGATTTATCTATTGCATAACATTAACTGCCGATAACCCTGCTATCGGCAGTTTTTTCATCACTTCATTCAACATCGTTTATACCCTTATATTGCTACTCATAACCAAATGAGCTTTAGCGAAAGTCATGCAATCCCACTGTGACGGGCTTAGCGCTGAGTTGCTGAGAATAAGAACTTCAGTTCCACATTATCGGCCCTCAATCACGGATGACTTCAGCCCCTCAATTTGTTACAAAGCGAGTACACACTCAGTTGTATGGCGATGCTCAAGTGCAAACTCAAATTGAATAACGAATGAAATAACAAAGGGAAAAGTGTTATCCATTAAAGCTTGAGAAGCAGTGTCGTTAACCCCATATCAATAACACTGAATACCTTTTATTCATCAAGACTGAGCCGTTAACGCTTTTTCTTAGCAATGAGCCTAGCAATGCAACGAACAATACGCCTAACACAGTTAGCGCCTCTTGTTGTCGTTAGCAAAAACGGCAGTCACTTGGAGACACTATGTCAGAACAGACATCAATATTGGCCGATATTCCCTTCTCGCTATTGGAACTCGCGCCCATGCGCCAAGGCTCAACCGTGGGTGAAACACTGCACAGCAGTTTGCAGTATGCCAAGGAAGCCGACAGACTCGGCTTTAATCGTTTTTGGTTTGCCGAACACCATAATATGCCCGGTATCGCTAGCGCGGCGACCTCGGTATTAATTGGCTATATTGCTGGCAATACTCAGCGTATTCGCGTCGGCGCGGGTGGGATTATGCTGCCAAACCATGCGCCTTTAGTGGTCGCCGAACAGTTCGGTACCCTTGAAAGCTTATATCCTGGTCGAATCGATTTAGGACTGGGCCGCGCGCCCGGCAGCGATCAAATTACCAGCCGAGCACTGAACCGTGATACCAGTCGCGCCGAACAATTCCCCGAAGAAGTCAGTGAATTACAAACTCTACTTGGCCCTTACAATGGTCGCCATGCGGTGCGAGCGATTCCCGGAGAAGGCACTAATGTGCCAATTTGGTTATTGGGCTCGAGTCTTTTTAGCGCACAGTTAGCGGCGCAGCGCGGCTTGCCCTATGTGTTTGCGGGCCACTTTGCACCACGCTTTCTCTACGATGCGATTGAAATCTATCGCCGCGACTTTAAACCTTCTCAAGTGCTTGATAAACCCTATGTGATGCTTGGCTTACCGTTAGTTGCCGCCGATACAGATGAAGAGGCGCAATATTTGGGCACGACCTCAAAACAGCGCGTGCTGGCACTTATCCGTGGTCACGAGTTATGGCTAAAGCCACCAGTTGATACTATGGATGGCTTATGGAGTGCGCAAGAAGAAACCTATGTCGATAACTTCTTAGGTTTATCAGTTACTGGTGGCCCAGCGACGATTAAGCATCGTTTGGAAATGATCGTAAAAGAACTCGGCGTGAATGAGTTTATCTTTACCAACGACTTGTATGATCTTGATAAACGCAAAAAAGCATTACAGATCCTAATGGATATTAAAAAGTAGTGATTCATTTAACTGATGAGTGCTGAAAGTCATTGGCAGTAAAAATGGCTGCCATAAAAAATCCCGCAGAAGCGGGATTTTTATTGGGCAACACTGTCATCTAAAACCTTTTTATATCAAAGCAATATTAGCTTTTCAGTACGGCATTGAAGCTGGCGCTAAGAATACCAAGGCCTGCATCAATTTGTGCATCCGGCGCCGTTAATGGCACCAAAATACGCAGCACATTACCGTAGGTACCGCAGGATAATAAAATCAATCCACGGTTACGAGCTTCAGCCAACACTTGCGCGCAATAGTGCGGTGCAGGTTTGCCCTCTTCCATCAATTCGATGGCGATCATAGCGCCTAAACCACGCACATCGGCGATTTGCGCATGTTCGACCTGCATCATATTCAGTGCTGACTTAATACGCTCGCCTATGGCATTGGCGCGGTCTAACAGCTTTTCTTCTTCAAACACTTCAATGACAGCAAGCGCAGCGGCGCACGCTAACGGATTACCACCATAAGTACCGCCAAGACCACCGGGACCCACTGCATCCATGACTTGGGCGCGGCCGGTAATACCTGAGAGTGGGAACCCACCCGCGATAGATTTAGCAAAGGTCGTGATATCTGCAGCAACCCCCATTTGCTCCATAGCGAAGAAAGTGCCAGTACGGCCAGCGCCCGTTTGCACTTCATCGGCGATCAGCATAATACCTTCACGGTCGCATAGTGCGCGTAAACGTTGCATAAAGGCGGGCGATGCGGCGTAGAAACCGCCCTCGCCCTGCACTGGCTCTAAAATAATGGCGGCGATATCACTTGGCTCGGCATCATTTTTAAAGATACGTTCAATCGAGGCCATAGCATCATCATCGGACACGCCATGCATTTCGCAGGGGAACTCGGCGCGGAACACATTCGCCGACATCAACCCCATACCTTTGCTATAGGGAGCGACTTTTCCGGTCAATGCCAAGGCCGCAATAGTGCGACCATGGTAGCCCGAGGTAAACGCAATCACGCCAGCACGTTTGGTATAGGCACGCGCCACTTTAACGGCGTTTTCAACCGCTTCTGAACCACTAGTGAATAGTGCCGTCTTCTTGGCAAAATCCCCAGGAACCAGTTGATTGAGCTTTTCACATACTTGGATATAGCTCTCGTAGCCGAGCACCATAAAACAGGTATGGGAAAAATTATCCAGCTGAGCCGCAACCGCCGCCTTCACTTTAGGGTGAAGGTGACCCGTATTGAGCACGGCAATGCCGCCCGCAAAATCGATAAACTCGCGACCTTCAACATCCCACACAGTCGCATTTTCGGCGCGGGCGGTAAAAATAGGGTGAATTTGCCCGACACCACCCGCAACTGCGGCTTGGCGACGTGCCATCAATGAATCATTGGTTGTTGTCATTTAGTGTTCCTCACACGCCAAATCGGACCGTATTAAACGGACATGCAGATGTACTTCATTTCTAAATATTCTTCGATGCCGAACTTAGAACCTTCGCGACCCAGCCCTGAGGATTTCATCCCGCCAAAGGGCGCAACTTCCGTCGAAATCAAGCCAGTGTTGACGCCCACCATGCCGTATTCCAAGGCTTCGGCGACTTTCCACACCAGCGAAATATCGCGGCCATAGAAATAGGCGGCAAGGCCAAATTCAGTATCGTTAGCTTGTTTGATCACATCGTCGACATCGCTGAATTTAAACAGCGGCGCGAGTGGACCAAAGGTTTCTTCGCGGGCAACAAGCATGCTTTTATCGACATTGGTGAGCACGGTTGGCTCGAAGAAATTACCGCCAAGATCATGAACTTTGCCGCCCGCGATCACAGAGGCGCCTTTAGCGATAGCATCGATAAGGTGACTTTGTACTTTCTCGACCGCGGCAGCATTGATCAACGGACCCGTAGTGATGCCCTCGTTGATGCCCTCTCCGACCTTAAGCTTGCCAACAGCAGTGCTAAGTTTTAAGGCAAACTCGTCGTATACACCGTCTTGCACATAAATGCGGTTAGCGCAGACGCAGGTTTGGCCGGCATTACGATATTTAGCTATCATGGCGCCTTCGACAGCGGCATCGATATTGGCATCGTTAAATACGATAAATGGTGCATTGCCGCCAAGCTCTAGCGACAGTTTTTTTAAGGTAGGCGCACATTGCGCCATTAATTTAATACCGATATTGGTTGAGCCAGTGAAAGACAGCTTACGCACTATCGGGTTGCTGCACATTTCATTACCAATCTGCACCGCATCACCCGTTAACACACTAAATACGCCCGCAGGAATACCGGCACGCTTAGCAAGTTCAGCCATCGCTAATGCGGTAAAGGGTGTTTGGTGCGCAGGTTTTACCACCATAGTGCAACCCGCAGCTAACGCTGGAGCGGCTTTACGGGTGATCATAGCAGCAGGAAAGTTCCACGGCGTAATCGCGGCGGTTACACCGACAGGCTGCTTAATTACCATCAAGCGTTTATCCCCTTGATGCCCAGGAATGGTATCGCCATAAATACGTTTCGCTTCTTCGGCAAACCACTCGATAAACGAAGCGGCATAGGTTACTTCACCTTTCGCTTCAGCCAGCGGTTTACCCTGCTCAGTCGTCATGAGTAATGCTAAGTCATCACTGTTTTCATTGAGTAATTCAAACCAACGCCTTAACTTAGCACCGCGCTCTTTGGCTGTGAGCGATCGCCATGCAGGTAAAGCCGCTTCTGCCGACTTAATCGCCATTTCAGTTTCAACTTGTCCCATATTAGGAACGTAGCCAATCAGGGCATTGGTTGCGGGATTAACCACCTTTAGCGTGTCACCAGAAACGGCATCACACCATTGACCATTAATAAAAGACTGTTGACGTAGCAAACTCGGATCATTTAATTGCACAAGGATTTCCTCGTATTGTGAAGCTACCTAGCTTCTTAAAAGTGATGATGTTAGAGACCTAGTTTGTCTCTTAACGTGTAATACCAAGCTCCGATAGCACTAAAAGGGACGCGAAGTGCGTGACCGCCGGGAAAAGGATAATGTGGCAATGCAGCAAAGGCATCGAAGCGCGTGGCTTGGCCGTTGAGCATCTCGGCCAGTAACTTGCCCGCCAGATGGGTATAAGTGACACCGTGGCCACTGCAACCCTGTGAATAATAGATGTTCTTACCGATACGACCGACCTGTGGCAGGCGCGATAGCGTCAGTAGGAAGTTACCTGTCCACGCATAATCGATCTTCACATCCTTTAATTGTGGGAAGGTTTTGAGCATGTTCGGAATAATGATCGATTTGATATCCGCCGGATCGCGGGCGCCATACACTACGCCGCCACCGTAAATCATCCGCTTGTCGCCAGACAGACGGAAATAATCGAGTAGATAGTTACAATCTTCGACGCAGTAATCCTGTGGTAATAAACTCGCCGCCAGATCGGCACTCAAAGGCTCTGTGGTAATCACTTGCGTGCCGCAGGGCATAGATTTCGCCTGCAACTCAGGCATTAACTTACCTAAATAAGCGTTACCTGCCACGACCACAAACTTGGTTTTTACACTGCCCTGCGCCGTATGCACAACTGGGCTATCGCCTTCATCGACACTCAGCACTGCTGAGTCTTCAAAAATTTTACCGCCGAGGGATTCAACCGCTCGCGCTTCGCCTAGGGCTAAATTAAGCGGGTGAATATGGCCACCGCTTTTATCGAGCAGACCACCGACATAGCGCTCAGTATTTACCACACCGCGAATGCCTTTGGCATCGAGGAGTTCGAGCTGATTAACATGGCCGTGGCTTTCCCACAGTTGTTTTTGATGGCGTAAATGGCCCATTTGCTTTTCGTTCATCGCGGCAAACACGCCGCCATCTTTTAGATCGCATTGAATATTATACTTAGCAATACGATCGCGGATGATTTGCCCGCCCTCAAAGGCCATTTGGCCAAAGAGTTTACCTTGTTCTTTACCGACTGTTTTTTCAATAGTATCAATGTCACGGCTATAACTATTAACGATTTGCCCGCCATTACGGCCCGAGGCGCCCCAGCCAATGCGAGCGGCTTCTAACACCACCACACTCATGCCCGATTCTAATAAATGCAGCGCAGCAGAAAGGCCTGTATAACCTGCGCCAATCACACAAACATCGGCTTCAATCGATTCCTGTAGACGCGGACGTTCAACCTTATCGTTGGCCGATGCCGCATAATATGATCCAGCGTGAGCTATGGCAGACATGTTGTTCCCTTGAATTCTAATGTTCATTATTTTAAACAGCCATCACATCCTACACCTTCATAAAACGAAACACTAGCCAGAAAAGCGCAATAATTTACATTTTGTTTGATATATCAAACACGAGATTATTTTTAGCTCAGTGATTCAATTCTGGTGATCTTGAGTAACAGGACTAGCCTGCAAAGCAAAGCGGGTGATGGGAGCGGTGACAAATATCAAGGATGGCTTTGGCAATACCAAAGCCATCCCCAAATTAAGCTAACTAGTTCATTGGTGTACGGTCGCGTTTCTCTGCCCGTCTTGCCATATACCAAGAAAGGAAAGCGATGAGTGAAACACACAGTATGATCAGCGTCGCTAAGGCATTGATCTTAGGGGAAACCCCTAAACGTACCGAAGAGAACACCACCATAGGCAAGGTCGTTGCACCAGGGCCTGAGGCAAAGCTTGCGATCACTAAATCGTCTAAGGACAAACTGAATGACAACAACCAACCCGCCACCAGCGCCGGCGAAATCATAGGCACAGTAATCAAGAAGAAAGTCTTGAGCGGTGTTGCCCCTAAGTCCATTGCCGCCTCTTCGATTGACATATCAAGCTCGCGCAATCTTGAAGACACCACCACAGCCACATAGGCAGCACAAAATGTTGAGTGTGCAATCCACACTGTCATCATGCCACGCTCTCTGGGCCAGCCCAACAAATCTGCCATGTGCACAAACAGTAAAAGCAAAGACAGACCAGTGATCACTTCAGGCATTACCAGCGGTGCAGTAATCATGTTCGACAGGGTCAGTTTTGCCCATGAACGCTTAAAGCGTGTCATCACAAAGGCTGCCATAGTGCCGATAATGACCGCCATAGTTGAGCTATAAAACGCTATCCGCAGACTGGTCCATACTGCATCTAAAATCTGTTGGTCTTGAAATAACTCGCCATACCATTTAGGTGAAAATCCGCCCCATACCGTCACTAATTTAGAGTCGTTAAAGGAATAAATCACCAGCACTAACATAGGTGCATACAAGAAAAACAAGCCAAACCAGAGCATCACTGAAGAAAAGCTTAATTTTTTCATAGGTCTTTCTCCAAACTACGCGCCTGATAGCGATGGAATAAAGTGATCGGAATAATCAATAGACCCAACATCACAATCGCCAGTGACGAAGCCACAGGCCAGTCGCGGTTATTGAAAAACTCTTGCCATAACACTCGACCTATCATCAAGGAATCGGGACCACCGAGTAGCTCTGGGATCACAAACTCACCCACGGCAGGAATAAACACCAACATAGAACCAGCAATCACACCACTTTTTGACAGCGGGAAAGTGATTTTCCAGAAGGTATTCAAACGGCTCGAACCTAAGTCAGACGCAGCTTCAATCAAACTCATATCAAGTTTCACTAAGGTGGCGTACAAGGGCAAAATCATAAAGGGTAAATACGCATAGATGATGCCGATATACACGGCAATATTGGTATTGAGGATCTGTAACGGCTCAGAAATAATCCCCAACCACATCAGTGAATTGTTGATGATCCCTGTGTTACTTAAGATCCCCATCCAAGCGTAAACACGGATTAAAAATGAGGTCCAAGAAGGCAACATAACTAACAGCAACAGCACGGTTTGCAACCGCGCAGGGGCACGGGCAATGGCATAGGCCATTGGGTAGCCAATAATCAAGCAGCCCAAGGTCGAAATTAACGCCATTTTCAATGAGCTGAGATAAGCCATGTAATATAGCGAATCATCGAGCAACATCAAATAGTTACCCAAATGCAGGAAGATATTTAATACATCGTCAGCATATTGGAATGTTGCTTCATAGGGCGGAATAGCAATCGCCGCCGTCGAAAAACTCAGTTTAAGGACAATCGCAAACGGTAGGGCAAAAAACAGCAGCAGCCAAGCGTAGGGAATACCTATGGTCCAGAAGCGGCCCTTAAGCCACTTTAATTTAATGGGTTTCTTCATGATCTCAACACCACTCCACTGGTGTCCTCCCAACTAATGAACACTTCGTCATCCCATGTGGCATGATCGGCGCGGCGTTCACGGTTAGTCATACTGCACTGTACGATTTGACCATTCTCTAAACGAATGTAATAGACTGAAATACCACCTAAATACGCGATATCATGTACGATTCCTTTCGCCCAGTTGTACTGACCTTCAGGCTGTTCACGGCTAATAATGGTCTTTTCGGGACGCACTGCTAGCCAAACATTCTTATCTTCAACGTTAGTCGTGACGCCATAACCGACATAGAAAGGTTGGGCCAAATCATTAGACTTAATGATCAGATGGTCGACTTCATCCACTTCAATCGCGCCACCAAACAAATTCACAGTACCGATAAACTCGGCGATCATGCGGCTGTTAGGGCTTTCGTAAATATCCATTGGCGAGCCAGTTTGAGCAATCCAGCCATCACTCATGATCGAAATTCGACCTGCCATTGTCATGGCTTCTTCCTGATCGTGGGTCACCATCACGCAGGTCACGCCGACACGCTCAAGGATTTCAACCACTTCGAGTTGCATTTGGGTACGCAGTTTTTTGTCCAATGCGCCCATAGGCTCATCGAGCAGTAATAATTTAGGTCGTTTCGCCAATGAACGGGCCAGTGCAACACGCTGGCGCTGACCACCGGATAACTGATGCGGTTTACGCTTACCATATTGCTCCATATGCACGAGTTTCAGCATATCTTGCACACGCAGTTCAATTTCGGCTTTAGGCAGCTTGTCTTGCTTCAAACCAAATGCAATGTTTTGTGCCACTGTCATGTGGGGAAACAAAGCATAGGATTGAAACATCATATTGATGGGACGTTCGTATGGCGGTAAATCGGTGATATCTTCCCCATCAAGGAAAATACGGCCAGAGGTGGGCTTTTCAAAACCCGCCAACATGCGCAGTAGTGTTGACTTACCCGAGCCTGACCCGCCAAGTAAGGCAAAAATTTCGCCTTTATTGATAGTTAATGACACATCGTCGACAGCCCGCACGTCATCGAATAATTTGCTTACCCGCTCAATCTTGAGCAGTACTTTTTCTTGCGTCTTTGTTGTCGGTTTATTGGTGACGCCCGAGGTGATTGCCATAGTACTTCTCCACCCGAAAATGAGGCGTAGATACGCTCAAACTCTAGGTTCAACACGATTAATGAATGAAAAGTGGTTAAACAAACTGTGTCAAATCCTATACGTGGATTAACTATGCATAGGATTGGACATAGAAGTTTGCCAAGCTGGGGGCAAGCTAGGCTTGCCCCCTATCGACTATTGTCCTGACTTCACTTTGGTCCAAACACGGGTTAATACGCGCTGAATTTTCAAAGGACGAATTTCACCGATATAAAGTTTGTCTAACACTTCTTGTGGTGGATAGATCGCAGGATCGGTACGGATAGCCTCATCAACCAGAGGTTGAGCGGGATCGTTCGGGTTAGCATAGGCCACATAGTTAGAGATAGGCGCTATGACTTCTGGACGTAGAAAATAGTTAATCAGCGTCAGTGCATTATCGACGTTCGTTGAATCAGCTGGGATAGCTAACATATCGAACCACAGATTGGCACCTTCTTTTGGAATGGAGTAGCCAATCTTATTGCCATTTTTTGCTTCTTCAGCACGGGCCTTCGCCTGGAATACGTCACCGGAGAAACCGTAAGCAACACAGATGTCACCGTTCGCTAAGTCAGAAATATAACGTGAAGAATGGAAATACGTCACATAAGGACGAATTTTTTCCAGTAACTCACCCGCTTTTTCATAATCTTCAGCCTTAGTGCTGTTAGGATCTAAGCCTAAATAAATCATCGCCTGTGGCACCATGTCGTCGGCAGAGTCCAACATAGCAAAGCCACACTTAGAAATTTTTTCAGCGTATTTAGGATTGAAGATCAGTTCCATTGAGTTAAATGGCGCATCTTCCCCCACAGCGGCTTTCACTTTATCTATGTTGTAACCAATGCCATTGGTTCCCCATAAATAAGGCACGGCATATTGGTTACCCGGATCGGCTTTTTCAAGCAACTTCATCAGGGCTGGATTTAAATTTTTAAAATTAGGTAACTTAGCGCGGTCTAAAGGTTTGAAAGCACCCGCTTTGATTTGCTTAGCGAGAAAGTGGTTAGAAGGTACAACGATATCGTAGCCACTACGACCAGACAGTAATTTAGCCTCAAGCACTTCATTACTATCAAATACATCGTAAATTACCCTAATGCTCGTTTCTTTCTTGAAGTTTTCTAAGGTATCTTCCGCGATATAATCTGACCAGTTATACACGCGAACCACTTCTTCCGCTTGGGCCACTGCGCTCGCAAATACGCTCGCAGTCACCAGCGCTAATGTGGTCATCTTATTAAATAGCTTCATGCTTTCTCCTTTCTCGGGTAGCAGAACTGCTTAAGCAAATTCTGACATTGTGTCACCGGGCTGCCCGGATATTGTTGTTATTTTCGACCAATGCTACACCTTAAAAACCGCATCGGCAGTCTCTACGGCATGATAACCATGCCTACTTTATATCTTGCTGCAATTTGTTAAGTATCAGGTTTCGTGCCAAATTTTCGAGGCATCGGTATTGCATTAACACTCAAAAAAATAGACTAGATATGACACTACTTGTACATTTTGCAACATTAAGGCAAATGCCTCAAGTCCCTAAGCAATCGCAAAAAAACACTTAGATAAACACATTTTAAATATGACTAACAATTAGTTAGTAACGCTAGTAAGCGAACAACCTAAAATTGTTAAGCCTATTTTACTTCCCTTGCAGACAAGCAATGGAATTGAATAATCACTTTAACGGACAAGCCATTAAAAACCATCATATTATTTAACAAACGAGTTGCACCAGTTAAGTGCAACCTCACTAAAACAGTGCACACATCAGTATCATTATGGCCAACGTTAACCCCTTATTCCTTGGGTTAACGCGGCAACACGGTCAGTGCAATCAATCCAAAACATTACACAGTGAGTAATAGGAATTCACGTTCCCATGAGCTGACAACACGGCGGAAGTTTTCAAGTTCAGCCTGTTTTACCGCCACAAATCCAGTGGTGAAGGATTCGCCTAAATATTGCTTACAGGCATCACTTTCTTCCATCGCCGCTAATGCTTCCTCTAATGTCAGTGGTAAACAATGGGTATTATTGCTACGACTTTCATTGGCTTTACCTTGCACAGGAGTCGAAGGTTTTAGCGACTCAACCATGCCGATATAGCCACACAACAAGCTCGCGGCAATCGCCAAATAACAGTTAGCATCGGCGCCGGGAATGCGGTTTTCAATGCGACGGTTTTGTGGTGAAGATTCTGGAATGCGTAAACCACAGGTACGGTTTTCATCGCCCCATTCTAAGTTTACAGGTGCCGAAGTGCCGGGGAGGAAACGACGAAACGAGTTCGCATTTGGCGCCATCAGTGGCAGCAACTCAGGAATGAATTTTTGTAGACCTGCAATATATCCCAAGAATAGCTTGCTCTTAGTCCCATCTTCATTGGTGAAAATATTCTTGCCAGTCTCTTTATTGATCACGCTTTGATGAATATGCATCGCACTGCCAGGTTCATCCGTCACGGGTTTTGCCATAAAAGTGGCGCACACATCGTGCTTCAGCGCGGCTTCCCGTAAAGTGCGTTTAAAGATAAACACTTGATCAGCTAAAGATAATGCGTTGCCATGGCTGAAGTTAATCTCCATCTGTGCGGGACCATCTTCATGGATTAAAGTATCGATATCTAAACCTTGAAGCTCACACCAATCGTACATATCTTCAAACATAGGATCATATTCGTTGGCAGCATCAATAGAGAATGACTGGCGACCCGCTTCGGGGCGACCTGAACGACCAATTGGAGGCTTTAAGGGTAAATCGTGGTCGTCACTACGACGAGTCAAATAGAACTCCATTTCGGGAGCGATAACAGGTTCCCAGCCCTGTTCGTCATAGAGAGACAAGACTTTTTTCAACACGTTACGTGGTGACAGCTCAATCGGATTACCCATTCTGTCGTAGCAATCGTGGATAACCTGTGCCGTGGCTTCGATGGTCCAAGGCAACATAAAAACGGCATTTTCATCGGGTACACAAACAAAATCGATGTCGGCGGGATCGAGCAAACTGTAGTAAATCTCTTCGTCGACAAAATCACCGGTCACAGTTTGCAACAACACACTTTCGGGCAAACGCATGCCTTTTTCATCGAGAAACTTATCGACTGGAGCAATCTTGCCGCGGGCGATGCCAGTCATGTCACTGATAACACATTCGACTTCTGTGATTTTTCGTTCTTTTAAAAAAGCGATTAGCTTATTCATTATTATTTCACTCGAGTTGTAGCCCTACGTCGGCATGCATCACCGAAGGCATTGAAAATGGAGAGATAAAACGGATTCTCGCTCACCTTCCACTCTGGATGCCATTGCACACCGAGGGCAAATTCTTTAGTACCAATTACGGAGAAAGCCTCCACTAACCCATCTGGAGCATAAGCTTCTGGCCGCAACCCAACACCCAGACGCTCCACGCCTTGAGTATGTACAGAGTTAATCTCTGCAGAGTTACGGCCCCAGGCCTCGTAAATAAGCCCCCCGGGCTCAACAGTAATACTGTGAGAAGCCCCATACTGCACATCTAAGGATGCGGTTTTATCTTCTCGATGTTCAATAAAGCCACCCACCTCATGGAGCTTCTGGTGCAAACTGCCACCAAAAGCCACATTCATTTCTTGAAAACCGCGACAAATACCTAATACAGGTACCCCAGCAGCAATAGCAGCGTGGATCAGCGGCAAAGTTGTCGCGTCACGTTTAGGATCATGGTGTGTACCAAGCTCACTCGGCTGGCCTGCATAAAGATGGGGTTCTACATTAGAAGGAGAGCCAGTAAACAAAATACCGTCAAGACGCTCTAAAATAGCGTCTATCGGTAAATCGCCACCTAAAGATGGGATCACTAACGGCCAGCCTTTCGCGCCATTAACTACGCCTAAAAGGTATTTTTCACCAACAATATTAAAGGGGTGTGATCCCAATTGTTGATTGCATGCAATAACACCTATGAGGGGTAAATCGGCTGACATATCTCACCTTTAGAATTGATTTTACTAGCATAACGAACACTTTGCCTTTAAATGTTCATTTTTTCACACAGTACACCGAAATTTAGCACTAGGCAAGAGGTTAAACACTTGTTAAAGGTTATTTAATCCACTTATTCTTAATAAGCATAAATAACATGTAGTTAAATGTATATTTGCCCCATTTCACGCTAATTCATGTATATAAACCGGCGGTTACACCAGCATAAAACTCACTTGTTACCGAGTAAATTAAACCGTATTCGAAGCAAATTTGAACCAATATTATTTACACAAAGAAGAGGATACATAACCAATATGACAGGGTTAGAAAGTAGGTAATACCAATCGTATTAAATATCTGTTCATTCAGCGGGAGTTCAACGCGCTTTAGACAAGGCGAAGGCTTGAAGGCATAGTGGTGCTCTGTCGAAAGCCTTAAACGCAGTATAAAGTGCGTTGCCATGTAGTGAACATCAGCCGCCCTTCGGGAGCCTCACAGGCATCCCACTCCCGTGTTGCATTGACTTAAAAGGGAATGACCATTTCTGCGTCAATGCGCCTTGGATTGAAATGCCTGTGAGGCTCTGAACTGAT
Organism: Shewanella sp. SM71; assembly: GCF_025653905.1. Classification (NCBI taxonomy): domain Bacteria; kingdom Pseudomonadati; phylum Pseudomonadota; class Gammaproteobacteria; order Alteromonadales; family Shewanellaceae; genus Shewanella; species Shewanella sp. SM71. Next base: position 88,233 of record NZ_JAKKRW010000001.1, on the reverse strand, counting down.
TAGATATTTAATGTGATTGGTATAAATCCGCAGTAATGTTGAATAACAGTATTACGCCACTCACTTTTAGCGAATAAGTGGCCTAATATGTTGAATAATAGGATAAGTTAATGACTTAATTAGAAGTTTGCAGGCGTAGTCGCACTCACTAGGCGACAAGGTTCATCGAAGGGATTGCGGAATCTATGGGGCAATTCACTGTTAAAATAATAACTGTCACCCGCTTCCAAAATATACACTTCATCCCCAACAGTGAGTTCGAATTTACCTTCTATCACCATAGCGGCCTCTTCACCTTCGTGCTTTAGCATCTCTTCACCCGTATCTGAACCGGGTGGGTAAATCTCATTCATCACTGACATTGCGCGGTTCGGGTAATCACGGCCAATCAGTTTAAATTCAAGTGGTCCAGTACCGATATTCAGTAATTCATTGGATCGATAGACGACCTTTTGCTCACTATCCGTTGAGGCTTCAATGGAGAAAAAGTCCACTAAAGACATCGGGATACCCGACAGCACTTTTTTTAAAGAGCTGACTGACGGGCTAACACTGTTTTTCTCGATCATTGAAATCGTACTGTTAGTCACACCAGCACGTTTGGCTAATTCTCGTTGAGATAAGCCTTTCATTTTTCGAACAGTTTTGAGGCTGGCTCCAATATCCAAATTTCACATCCCCCTAAAGGCTCGGGTCAATCCCGATAGATGACGAACAGGTTGTTCAGGATAAACACCATCCAGAACGCATTTTCGCCCAAAAAGCGCGTGTTTTACTGCTTTCATTGTATTCTACATAAAAAGCGTGTTAAATAAAACGAACACTTTTTTGCGTCATGTTAAAAGTGTGATGAGTATACTGAGACAAGTCCAATTTACAATAAAAACAATTTTTGGGAGCCATAATGGCAAGCAAACCTCCAGTGCACAGTGAACAGTATCCACACTCTTATTATGTTGATACTGCTAAAGAAATTTACGCTCACCCACAACTCGAAGGCAATATCAGTGCCGATGTCTGTATCGTGGGAGGCGGCTTTAGCGGTATCAATACCGCCATAGAACTCGCACAGCGCGGTATGAGTGTCGTGCTGTTAGAAGCGAGGCGAATTGGCTGGGGCGCATCGGGGCGTAATGGCGGCGAACTCATTCGCGGCATAGGCCATGACCCTGCACAATTTCAAAGTGAAATCGGCACTGAAGGTGTTCAAGCAATTCAACAGATGGGCTTTGAAGCCGTCGAGATAGTGCGAAATCGCATACGAGAACACAGTATCGACTGTGATCTGCAAATGGGTTATTGCGACTTAGCGGTAAAACCTCGTCACATGGATGAACTTGAAGAAGAATTTAGCGCACTCAAGGCCATGGGTTATCAGCAAGAAATCAAGCTGTTAACTAAGCCACAATTAGGTGAAGTCATAGGCTCAGATTTTTATCAAGGTGCGCTGGTAGATATGGGCAGCGGCCATTTACACCCGCTGAATCTTGCTCTGGGTGAAGCTCGCGTCGCCCGTAATCTCGGCGCTAGGTTGTTTGAGTACAGCGCTGCTGAAAAAATCATTCAAGGCGCCAAACCTAAGGTCATTACCGCTAAGGGCGAAGTCACATGCCAATACTTAGTGCTGGCGGGCAATGCCTATATCGGCCACAAACTTAATAGCTTTGTAGGGGGAAAAGTATTACCTGCAGGCAGTTATTTATTGGCGACAGAGCCCTTAACTGAGGCCCAATGCGTGAGTATTATCCCGCAAAACATGGCCTTCGCGGATATGCGAATTGCCCTAGATTACTTTCACTTATCGGCAGATCGTCGTTTGCTGTTTGGCGGCCTTTGTACCTATTCGGGTAAAGATCCGAAAGATATTGAAGCGGCACTGAGACCGAATCTTGAGAAAGTTTTCCCGCAATTAAAAGGGGTACGTATCGATTATGAATGGGGCGGCATGATAGGTATCGGTGCTAACCGTATGCCACAAATTGGTCGCCTTCCTGATGCAAATAATATTTTTTACGCCCAAGCCTATGCGGGACACGGCGTGAATGCCACTCACATGGCGGCAAAACTGCTTGCCGAGGCCATTTGCCAACAGGCGGGACATTTCGATGTATTTGCTAAAATCAAACACATCACCTTCCCCGGCGGCCCGACGTTCCGCTCACCTATGCTCGCTGCAGGCATGCTGTATCACAGATTTAAGGACTTGTTTTAAGTCGCTTGTTACGCCTTGCCCACAGGATAAAAGGGATAGACCCAAGATAATGCACGACTAAAGCCACCAAGACGCCAAAGCCAATACCACTAGAAGTTAAAGGTATCCCTGGCTTAAAGTTACTGATGGTTTTCTCAAGATAATCAAAGCGAACAGGGTTAAACATATAGGCAGTTTTCTCAAACAAATTGCCCGTATTAAAGATCGCCACGCCCTGTGTTAACGCTTTATAAAGCGCCAGTGTCTGTACCTTTTGCTCAGCGTCGGCACGCACACTTGGCTCCTCATTTTGCTGGTGGCGGGCAATCATGGCATCAACATCGGCGTAATGATATTCCTTAGCCGTTGCCTCGTAACCTTCCACCTGCCATCGAGTCGATTCATAAAGGCCTGATAAAAATTGCTGATAATGATCAGCCAGTTGTGGTAACTGTAAGGCAATCACTAAAATAAATCCAAATACCAACTTATCGATCAATCTCGCTATCAAAGGTTTCTCCTTGGCATTTCGCCAAACGACGTAGAAGTCACATGATGTTCAACAAAAACCACGCTAACTTAATTAATCTACAGCACTAATTTCAATGGTGATACTCAATTAACACTCTATCGGCAGATCGTTACGGCTGCCCCAATCTGCCCATGAACCGTCATAGAGGATGGGATTTTTATGCCCCGCGGCGACCGAAGCTAAGATCAAAATACACGCCGTAATCCCAGAACCACAGCTGAATATCCTTGCGGATTTATCCGCTGCTAGCCCTTGATAAATAGACTGTAGCTCACTGACCGTTTTGATTTTATTACCATCGAGTACTTGAGCGAAGGGTAAATTAACCGAGCAAGGAATATGCCCAGAGCGCACACCGGGACGCGGCTCACTCACTTGACCTAAAAAGCGTGGCGCACCACGGGCATCGACAATCGCCGTTCCGGCATCTTCAATTCGTGATAACACTGCCTCGGCATCCATCACAAGCTCAGGGTGGTATTGCAACACATCCGCCAAAGTATCGATATCCGTCGGGCCATAATCGACGCCTTCGGCTTGATAACGCGATGAGGTAATGCGGTCTTCTTCAATCCATTGAGGCAAGCCACCATCAAGCACATAGACTCGATTAAAGCCCATGACTTTAAAGGTCCACCACGCCCGTGGAGATGAATAAATGCCTTGGTTATCATAGATAACAATAACACTGTCGACCTCAATCCCAAGTTGAGCTATCCCTTGGATGAATTGCTCAAACATCGGCAAGGCATGAATTTGGGTTGAAGTCTTATCGCAAAACACATTTTCCAAGTCGAATCGACGTGAGCGCGGAATGCAAATAGGCTCATCGTAAACTAAGGGTTCTTTACCAATAACGGTTTCCATACTGGCATCGAGCAAGACTAAATGGGGATCGGTGAGGTGTGCTTCGAGCCACTGCGTACTAACAAGTGGGTATTCCATAGCGGGTCCTTTTACTGTTATCCAAATCTGCCGATAGTCTCTCACCAAATGCCGTAACGCCCAAATATCAGCTTAACAAATTGTCTGCTTTGGGATTTTATTTAAAAGCGTCGACTCAATTTTATGTGCTCAATTATTAGTGCATTCAATCATTAGATTGCGGCGAAGCCGTGTTTTGAAGAGCGTGCTTTCAAACTGCTCATTTTTAATGATGCTGCTTTCAAAACGATCTTTTCGATATGGCCGTGTTCGAGATAGCCCTTTTCGCAACAGTCCTTTTCTAGACAGCTGCTTTCAAAATAGCCGCTATTTAATGACTTCTATTTTCACGTCAATCAAACCAGAGGAAGTGTTGCCTATGCTACTGAACGCCGATTTAGACAGATCAATAATGCGGCCACGCACGAAAGGCCCTCTATCATTAATTTTCACAATCACACTTTTGCCATTATCGACATTGGTGACCTTAACGCTCGAACCAAAGGGTAACTTTTTATGCGCCGCCGTCTTTAATTTATGTTTGTAAAGCTCACCGCTGGCCGTCTGCTTATTTTGATGTCTATCCCCATAAAATGAAGCCTGACCAGCTTCCGTGAATCCCACCCAGTTTCCATTCTCACCCGTCTGCATTGAAGAACAGCCGGCCAAAAAGCTTAGCAATGCCAGTACAAATAGTTTGACGACATTGAACTGCCTAATTGGGTTTTGCAGTGCATTCACATGACACCCTCTCTAATGAGTGAACGCTTTGCTGACGAGCGAAAGGCTCAGCAAAAATCACAGGGAAATAACGAACAACCTTAGATGGCAAAGCTCAAGACCTGCATCCTAAAAGATCAAAATAAGAAACAATAAATTTCCACGAGGCTACAGCAGTTGCACGCTAAAATCACGTATTTACAGGTGAATGCTCTTACGTTGAGATAAAATATGCAGTCATAACGAGGCTTTGTTTCCTAATTTAGATCGGTAAACAAAGCCCTAACGAGTTAACACTTCATGGATAATCTCAAATTTGGGTTCTTTACCACTTGGCCATGTAGGTTTCTTTATGGGGTTTTCAAAGGTGGTCAGCCAAATATCAAGATCACTGGAACCAGACAAACAACCCATAAACGCAAAATACATTCCACTATTTATCATGTGACGGGCAAACTGAATAGCGTCTTCAAGAGTGCCCTCTTCCCAGTTATGTGTGAACGTTTCATCATCCCATACCCATTTAATGGGGACTCCACTTTCATCACAAGCGAAGAACCTTACATTTCGATAACCTTTACTTGCTGTTTTTAGAGAATTTATAAAACTTTCTCTGGTGTTATCAAATCTTTTTTTAAACTCTTCAATATCTAGATCTTTGCTAATAAAGTTCTTCATACTTGCCCTAGAGGTAAATACTACCAACGGTATGACATAACCACACACAAAAAAGTCTATCCAATGAGCCCAGTGACTGATGTCGTTTAGCTCTGTTAGAAGCTAATTATGCCAAATATTGGTATTCATTGCTGCCATTATGAAACAACCTAATTTCGATACTTTTTATTTCTTTTTTAGAGGAAATTAATTGCTCCACCAACCAAATATAACCGATTTCATATAGCTTATTTTGTAGGGAGAACAAATCATCTTCTGGCATATTGTCTATATCAACATTCAATAATTGATACCAATTAAAGGCTTTAAATTCAGAAACATCTTCAAACTCACATACTGCGGTTAAAAGCCATGCGCCATTCATCATAGAGGCGATGTCGACAAAAAAAATCGCAATATGCCTCACCTTGATTCTTACAAGAAATCGCATATTCCCTAACAAGTTCCATAAAATCAGATTTGTAACTATCGAGAGCGTTACTGATGATTGCCCCAAACTCTTCTACGTTGTTCATACTTGTCTTCTTATTCAATGATCTAAGCACCCTATAATATCACAAATAACTTACAACACTTTTCACACTATGCCACTACACTATGACTAAATGCATTAATGGTAATGTTTGAAAGCCACAAATTTATAAGCGATAACTTACGATATTTATGAAGCAGATAAAAATGGAAGTAAATTGAGATATTAATGGGAGTGTTTAAAGTCAATATTCTATCGGGTATAAGTGAGCAACAACATTACGAACCAAGACGGTAACATTTTATTCACGGTAACAGATGCATATTTTACAAGTAAAATATGGCTTAGAAAAAATGGGGACGGCTTGAGCTCCAAAAAATAAAAAACCTCTTTCCATGCAATATGAAAAGAGGTTTTAGTATTGAGCGAAAGTGGCTCCTTCTCTTATATAGACAAAAAGAGCGGTTATAAAAATAGTCCGCTTATAGCACGATCCAAGTCGCTTTCAGTTCTGTGTATTTGTCGAAGGAGTGCAAAGATTTATCTCGGCCATTACCTGACTGTTTATAGCCACCGAATGGCGCTGTCATGTCGCCGCCATCGTAATGGTTGATCCACACCATGCCAGAACGCAGAGCTTTAGCGGTTTTATGGGCCTTGCTGATATCCGATGTCCACACGCCAGCGGCTAAACCGTAGATGGTATCGTTGGCTATTGATATCGCTTCTTCCATGCCATTAAATTCAATAACAGATAACACTGGGCCAAAGATTTCTTCACTGGCAATTTTCATCTGATTGTTTACGTTAGAAAATACCGTTGGCTGCACATACACACCGCCAGTGTCGGCCATAACTTGGCAGCCACCGTGGACTAAGGTTGCACCTTCGTCTTTACCCGCTTTGATGTAACTGAGTACTGTATCTAACTGTTGTTTATCGACAACGGCGCCGCTCACAGTGGCGGGATCGAGTGGATGCCCCGGATGCCATGAGGCTAACTCCTCAGCAATAAGCGTGATAAGCTCATCTTTCACCCCGGATTCTACCAGCAAACGCGAACCTGCGGTGCAAACTTCACCTTGGTTAAAAGCAATGGCTTCGGCAGCAGCAACAGCAGCGGCTTTGAGATCTGGCGCGTCATTAAAGACGATATTAGGGCTCTTGCCTCCCGCCTCTAACCACACGCGTTTCATGTTCGACTCGCCAGCGTAAATCATTAATTGTTTTGCGATTTTGGTGGAACCTGTGAAAACCAGCGTATCCACATCCATATGCAACGCTAAGGCTTTACCCACAGTATGACCAAATCCTGGCAACACGTTGAGTACGCCTTGTGGGATCCCAGCTTCAATGGCGAGTTGCGCCATGCGGATAGCCGTTAAGGGTGATTTTTCAGAGGGTTTTAATACCACACTGTTACCCGTGGCCAGCGCAGGCCCGAGCTTCCAACACGCCATCAGCATTGGGAAGTTCCACGGAACAATCGCGGCCACAACCCCCACAGGCTCACGGGTGATCATGCCAATTTCATTGTGAGCCGTTGGCGCGAGTTCATCGTAAATTTTATCAATCGCTTCGCCAGACCAGCGAATCGCACGGGCAGCCCCCGCCACATCCACCGCTTTGGAGAAACGAATTGGTTTACCCATGTCGAGGGTTTCTAACAGCGCGAGTTCATTGGCATTTTCTTCCAGTAACTCGGCGAAACGTATCATCACTTGTTTGCGCTTTACCGGAGATTGCTGCGACCAAACACCAGACTCGAATACGCTGCGGCCATTAGCAACCGCAAGATTAGCATCTGCAAGATCGCAACTCGCCACTTTTACCAACAAGCGACCATCAATAGGACTAATACAATCAAAGGTGTTACCCGAAACGGCATCTTGGTATTCGCCATTGATAAACGCCTTACCATTAATAGACAGGCTGGCAGCCAGACTTTCCCATTCGCTGCGTTTCTTCGGTGTGCTCATGATGACCTCTTAATAATTCGTATAGGTGTGGTTTATCGTTCATCGACAAGAAAATAGTGGTCTGTGACGACTTTAACGCAAATGCTAAACATCATCACAGTCATAATCCGAGCTTCAGGTTACGCTGTTTAAGCAATAAAATTCAATATTTTTTACAAAAATAGCTTTTTTGCCACAAATAACTGCACACGGCTCTTCCATGTTCATTATTTCTAACATAGCATAGCAAATATTAGCCACCCTAAAACAAGACCTGAAAATACAGGACAAGGTAGACACTATGGCCGATTTGCCGCTCAATTCCTCAAGCGTACCCTCACTTGAACATTTCTGGATGCCTTTTACCGCTAACCGCCAATTCAAAGCCAGTCCGCGGTTACTCGCCAAGGCCGAAGGCATGTATTACACGGATATTGATGGTAATAAAGTGTTAGATGCCACCGCAGGTTTATGGTGTTGTAACGCAGGCCATGGTCGCAAGGAAATCAGCGAAGCGGTCAGCAAACAAATTAAAGAGATGGACTACGCGCCCTCCTTCCAAATGGGTCATCCTATCGCCTTTGAACTTGCCGAGCGTTTAGTCGAGCTCAGTCCTGAGGGATTGAACAAAGTCTTCTTTACTAACTCAGGTTCTGAGTCCGTCGATACTGCGCTTAAGATGGCACTTTGCTATCACAGAGCCAACGGTCAAGCCTCACGCACCCGCTTTATCGGCCGAGAAATGGGTTACCACGGTGTCGGCTTTGGCGGCATCTCTGTGGGTGGATTAAGCAATAACCGCAAAGCATTTAGCGGCCAATTACTGCAAGGCGTCGATCACTTACCTCATACCTTAGATATCCAAAATGCGGCATTTACCCGTGGATTCTCACACTTTGGCGCTGAAAAAGCCGAGGTTTTAGAACAACTAGTGACCCTGCATGGCGCCGAGAATATTGCCGCCGTGATCGTTGAACCTATGTCGGGTTCGGCAGGGGTAATATTACCGCCACAAGGTTACTTAAAACGTCTGCGTGAAATCACTAAAAAGCACGGCATCCTACTGATTTTTGATGAAGTCATTACTGCTTTTGGCCGTGTTGGCGCCGCTTTTGCGAGTCAGCGTTGGGGCGTTATCCCAGATATAATCACCACGGCTAAAGCTATCAATAACGGCGCCATCCCTATGGGCGCAGTGTTTGTGCAAGATTTTATTCACGACACTTGCATGCAAGGCCCTAATGAACTGATTGAGTTTTTCCACGGCTACACCTATTCCGGTCATCCAGTGGCCGCGGCTGCGGCGCTTGCCACCCTATCGATTTATGAGAATGAGCAATTATTCGAACGCAGCTTTGAGCTTGAGCGCTACTTTGAAGACGCCGTGCACAGCCTTAAAGGGTTGCCGAATGTGATTGATATTCGCAACACAGGCTTAGTGGCGGGGATTCAATTCTCCCCTAACGCTCAAGGCGCGGGTAAACGGGGTTACGGTGTGTTTGAACACTGCTTCCGCCACGGCACTTTAGTGCGAGCCACGGGCGACATTATTGCCATGTCACCACCACTGATTGTCGATAAACGCGAGATTGACCAAATGGTTAATAGCCTAAGCGATGCCATTAACGCCGTTGGATAATAACGCTAGCTGCTCATTCCACTCTCACATTTAACACCCCGCTGCGGCGGGGAACATCAAAGGTTAACTATGCTCAAGATCACTCACTTTGTTAATGGTCAGCACACCCCTGCCAGTACCAGAACCCAAGATATTTTTGAACCCGCCACGGGTGAACTACGTGGCCAGGTCTCACTGGCAAGCGAAACTGAAGTCGGTGAAGCCATCGCAATCGCTAAAACCGCCTTTGAAACCTGGTCGCAGGTGACACCACTCAACCGCGCTCGAGTGCTATTTAAATTCAAAGCCTTAGTCGAGCAGCACCTAGATGAAATGGCGCAACTTATCACCCGCGAGCACGGTAAAGTGATCGACGATGCTAAGGGCGAGTTGATCCGTGGTCTCGAAGTGGTCGAGTTTGCCTGTGGTATTCCGCACTTGCTTAAAGGTGAACACACCCAGCAAGTCGGTGGCGGGGTCGATTCTTGGTCAGTTAATCAAGCTTTAGGTGTTGTCGCAGGCATAGCGCCCTTTAACTTCCCCGTGATGGTTCCCATGTGGATGTTCCCAATCGCGATTGCCTGCGGTAACACCTTTATTATGAAACCCTCGGAAAAAGACCCAAGCTCGGTGATGCGGATTGCCGAGCTGCTTAAAGAAGCGGGTCTTCCCGATGGCGTGTTTAACGTGATTAACGGCGACAAAGAAGCCGTCGATACCTTACTCACCCATAAAGATGTGCAAGCGGTGAGCTTTGTCGGCTCAACGCCGATTGCTGAATACATCTACAGTACAGCCTCTAAACATGGCAAACGCGTGCAAGCCTTAGGCGGCGCGAAAAACCATATGTTACTCATGCCAGATGCAGATTTAGATCAAGCCGTGAGCGCCTTAATGGGCGCCGCTTATGGCAGTGCTGGTGAGCGTTGTATGGCAATTTCAGTCGTGCTGGCGGTAGGCGATGTGGGCGACGCGTTAGTGGAAAAACTGCTACCGCAAATTCAAACCTTAAAAATCGGCAACGGCCTGGTGCCAGAGATGGAAATGGGCCCGCTGATCTCCAAACAGCACCTTGCTAAGGTCACCCAATATGTTGAAGCCGGTGTTCAAGAAGGCGCAGCGCTGCTGGTCGATGGCCGTAAACTGAGTGTTGAAGAAAATCCACAGGGTTATTTCCTCGGCGCCTGTTTGTTCGACTACGTCACGCCTGAAATGAGCATCTACCGCGAAGAAATCTTTGGCCCAGTGCTGGCGATTGTGCGCGTGAAAGATTACCCAACGGCGCTTGAGCTGATTAACCGACACGAATTTGGTAATGGCACGGCGATTTTCACCCAAAGTGGTGAAGCGGCGCGACATTTCTGTCACCACGTACAAGTCGGTATGGTTGGAGTGAACGTGCCGATCCCGGTGCCGATGGCGTTCCACAGTTTTGGCGGTTGGAAGCGTTCACTCTTTGGGCCGCTGCATATGCATGGCCCCGATGGCGTGCGTTTTTATACCAAGCGTAAGGCAATTACTGCCCGCTGGCCCGTGGGTAAACAGACTCAAGCCGAGTTTGTGATGCCAACGATGAAATAGCTGAATGTCAGCTCAACAAGGAAATCGCAAATGACTGTGAGTATCAACGCCATTATTCGCTTTGCTACGGCGCAAACACCCGTCGAAACCTATCAGTTACCGGCGGAAAAGTTGTTAGCTGGCAATCCAACTCAAGGGCTAGAGAATCATTATTCTAGCCCTTGTGATCAATTTCACAGTGGAATTTGGCAAAGTGAATCAGGCGCTTGGAAAATAAACTACACTGAATACGAGTACTGCGAAATCCTCGAAGGGATGAGTGTTATCACCGATCTTCAAGGTCAATCGCAGACGTTCACTGTGGGTGACAGGTTTATCATACCCGCGGGTTTTCAAGGCACTTGGGAAGTCGTGGAGCCCTGCCGCAAGGTTTACGTCATTTTCGAACAAAAGTGAGATCAACGAGGCTGATGTTAGCCTCAAAAAAGCTAAGTTATCTTAGCAATAACTCGCCATGAGGTCACAGCAACGGGTTTTCCTAGGCTGTTGTTTGGCAAACCAACGGATGCACTGGCGCGATTGAATAACCATGGTCGCCAGTAACATGTCCGAGTCAACAAAGAAAATGGGAGAAATACCGTGCATAACAATCTGAAAAAAAAACGGCTGGTACAGCTTGTCGGACTCGCGCTAACCACGACCCTATTCTCCGGCATTGCCGCCGCCGAAGTGACAGGGGAAATTAGTCTTACTAACGACTATCGTTTTCGCGGCGTATCACAAACCGCTGGCGATCCTGCCCTGCAAGGCGGTATTGATTGGAGCTTCGACTCAGGTTTCTCTGTCGGCGCTTGGGCAAGTAACGTGGATTTTGATGAGCCAGGTTATAACGGCCCAGCGATCGAATACGATTTCTATGTCGCCTATGGTGGTGAGATCAACGAAGATCTGACCTACGACATCACCCTTAACCGTTATAACTACTCAGGCGAGAGTGATATAGGTTATTTCGAAGTGATTACGGGTATGGAATTTAAGGGCTTTCGCCTAGCCTATTGGTTTACCAATGATTACGGTGGTACTGACTTAGATTATCACTATGGAGAACTAAACTACTCCTACGAATTTGTTGAAAACTGGAGTATCGATCTGCACTACGGCTATAACGTGGGTGATGCCTTAGATGATGGAGAAGGCTTCGATAGCTATTCAGATTACTCCATTGGTGTATCGACTGAACTGTCAGGCTTTGGACTTTCATTAGCTTGGTTGGGCACAGATCTCAGCGGTGACCAAAAGGTCTCTGATGGCGCATTCAAAAACTCAGATACCGTGCTTGCGAGCGTAAGTTACGCGTTCTAATTTCGCCTTAGCTTGGTCCAACTAAGACACAAAAAAGCCCTCATCATCGAGGGCTTCTTTTTAGCTGTTCAAACAGACTTGACTACCAACTACGCATTTTATGGCCTTTCACCGCGTAGAAGAGGATGAACAAGTAGCATGGCAACATCACAATATAACCACCCTGCATGCCCATATCTGTCGCTGAGCTCATTAACCCCCAAGACACTGGACCAAAGGCGCCACCTGCAATCCCCATGATGAGAAGCGCAGAACCTGTACTGGTCAATTTACCCATACCAGATAAAGCTAGCGGCCACACCGCAGGCCAAACAATCGCATTAGCTAAACCAAGAAAAGCAATCATCAACAAAGTATCGGGCAGTGCCACACCGCCAAAAGGCACTAACAAAACATTAGCAATAGCGTAGGAATTATTGTCGCCAAACAAAATACCGCACGTCAGTAACAAACCGAGAATAGCCGACACCATCAAAGCCTTAGGCTGTGAAATAAAACGAGGAATTAACAGGATACCTAAAGAATAACCCAACACCATACACACCATAGTATAGGAAGTCATAACACCGTATGACTCTATGCCTAAAGACAAAGCAAATGTACCAATGGTATCGCCAGCAATAACCTCTACAGCAACATAAACAAACAGCGCTAACACGCCAAAGGCTAAGTTAGGGTGAGATAATGCCGCTTTAAGTTGCCCTTTATCGGTATTTTCAGCAGCTTCATCTTCATTCAACAACTCTGGCAAAGGTGATTTTTTTACCGCGAGCGCTAAGATACCGATAAAAATGGCCATGCCTAAATAGGGGAATACTAAACCGTCAGCCATTTCTTCAATTTGTACTTGAGTTAGCTCAGTACCAATACGGTCTTTAAAGCTGTCTAAAATCAACGCCGAAAACACCAAAGGCGCAATCACACCCGCACCTTTGTTCAAAATGCCCATCACGCTCACACGGGCAGCGGCGGATTCTTCAGGGCCTAAACGCACCACATAAGGGTTAACCGCAGTTTGTAATAGGGTTTGGCCTGTGCCCATCACTAATTGGGCCAATAGGAACAAGGCAAATATTTGGGTTTCCGCGGCGGGGATAAACAGTAAACCCGCCAGCATCATCACGCCCATGCCGATCGCCATGCCATTCTTATAACCGACTTTGCGAATAAGCCAGGCGGATGGCAAGGCAGTAAAAGTCACTGCGATATAGAAAGAAAACAGGATCAACGACGCTTGAAAGGGATTGAGTTGCAATATTTGTTTCAAATACGGCATCAAAGACCCATTCAACCAAGTGGCGAATCCGAGGATGAAAAAGAGAGCGGCCACTATGGCCATGGGGAGAAAGCTGCTTTTCTGCTGGCTTTTATCGAGTGTCATTTCCATAAACCTGCTTCTTATAGTAATTAATTATTTAGGTGATAACGGGGTTTAAATTAATGCCTAAGTTCCCGAATATCCGTATCGCGACTCGTCCGCAATGGCTAATGTTATCATCCAAACGCACCATTGTTTCAGTGATGTTAAAACAAATAACACAAAAAGACAACGCTGTCATTTAATAAATTCTCGCGAATATTCCCTCGTAATCATCGATTGGCCAACTGATAAGTTATAAGTAAGTGATGACTCACATCCAGAAAATAATGTAAAAAAAGCCGCAGACACTGAGTGTGTGCGACTTATCTCAAGCGATTAAGCAAACAGACTAAATCCTGACAAAAATATTGCGGCGATACATCCAATATAAAACCAGCCACTGCACCGCAAGCAAGCTGATAACCGCAGCTAACGCTTGAGCGCTTTCAGGCAAGGCCTGCACTAAGCCGCCAAACACACTTTGAGCAATATATTTCCAATCCACTAAGCTCGACGCTAAATAAATGATGATGGCGTTGGTGCCTATCACCACAAAGAAAAAGGCGGCTTTTTGCCACTTAAGCACATCGACTAAGGCATAGAACACTGCCAGCAGAATCATGCTCCAGCCCGACGTCACCAGCACAAATGAACTGGTCCACAGCTCTTTATTAACCGGAATGATAAGATCCAACAGCCAACCTAAGGCTAAGCAAGCACCACCCGCTACGGCGAGTAATCCCACTTTGGCCCACTCACCTTTAGGATGGGATTTAACAATAAAGTGGCCGACAAACACACCCGCTAACGCATTGACTATGGCGGGGATGGTCGACAATAAACCTTCAGGATCGGGCGTGCGCCCCTGATAGCTTATGCCGGGTAGTAAAACTGAATCGACATAGGCATTGATGGATTGCGTTGGCGAGAGGACGCCCGCCTGTCCACCGGGGAAAGGCAACCAAAGTTGCATTGCGCCATAACCGAGTAAAATGCCCAAGGCGACAATAACTTGCGTTCGTAGACTCGTATGCCACACCAGTAATGCGGCAAAGAACCATGCAAAGGCGATTCGACCTAACACACTGGCATAGCGAATTTTTTCAGGATCGGCAGGTACGCCTGTTCCCCAACCGTGATTGTATAAAATGCCCAGTAGCAGCAATAAAAAGAGTCGTTTAATCCCATGCCGATATATAGGTAATCGATCCTTCATCGGTAATTTATCTAAACGTTTGGGAGATAAACCTAAGGCCACACCAGAGAGGAAAATAAACAGCGGAAAAATCAAATCGTAGAAGTGAAAACCATGCCATTGGCTATGGTGCATCTGTTCATCGCCCCATTGCCAACCTGCCCAGCCCGTTAAAATAAGCAAGCCACCAAATAGAGCCTCACCGCCCAAAATCCAAAACATATCGAAGCCGCGCAGTGCATCCAGCGACATCAACCTAGGTTTATTCACCTTTACTGGCGCAATTGCGTTTGTCTGTGTTGTCCCCATGCCATCATCCTTTATTATTGTTATTAAAAGCTTTTATAAAAGTTGAGCAAAACTAATACTGTACAAAACTAATACTGTTTAAAATGAGTGCTGTACAATAAAAAAACTTAGCCCCTGTCATCAAAATATGACAAGGGCTATACCCAAGCTACCTGAAGATACGAGTTTCAGAGCGCCTAGGGTGCTTCAATTCAAGGCGCATCAATGACAGAATGTCGGCCACCTTTTGAATTGATGCAACACGGAAGTGGAGTGCCCTAGGCGCTCCGTCCCGGCGGGTTGTAACGCACTTTATACTGCGTTGGTTATTTTTAACTTAGTCCACTAGGTCTGCAAATAACCGCAATCGCCATGGATGGCGTGAATGCCATTTATGCAGGAGCAATAAATGGCATTGCCTAAAGTGCGTTACATTCCCGCTGAATCCTGCATTTTCAGGTAGTTTGGGTATAGATGTTAAACATTACCTTTGCTGCAAACCCAGTTTAAGGACGAGCCCCAATTGCCTGCCCTGCATAAATCGGCCCTGAATAGGCCACCTGCCCCGCAATATAGTTTGCCAACACTTTGTTGTGCGCATCGAGCAAAACCAGATCGGCCCTGTTCCCCAGTGCTAAACGGCCCGCTTTATGATCAATCCCGAGGAACTGAGCGGGATAAAGTGCTGCCATTCTTAAGGCTTCCGCCAAAGGTAAACCTAACAAGTTGACGGTATTATTGACCGCAGTCGCCATATCGAGCACACAGCCCGCCAGCTCACCGGTCACGGCATTTAATCTGTCGCCGACTCTCAGCACTTGCGTACCGAAGAGCTCGAAGCTAGTCTCACCGTCCATACCGACAGGCGGCATAGCATCTGTGACTAACATCATTTTTCCCCTCGGCTTTGCCCTTAGTGCGACCTTTGCCGCCGCGGGATGCACATGATGACCATCGACAATCAACCCACACCAAGCGGTTTCACTCTCAATCGCCGCGCCCACCATGCCCGGCTCGCGGGAACCCAGTGGTGACATAGCATTATAAAGATGGGTAAAACCCGTCGCGCCTGCCGCTAATGCCGCAATAACTGTATCGTAGTCAGCATTAGAATGACCCAAACACACCTTCACGCCCGAGGCAACGAGCGTACGGATCACCTCTGGCGACACATTTTCAGGTGCAAGCGTGACCACTTTAAGCCCCAGATCTTGACGACAAAATACCGCGAGTTCAGCCTCTGTGATTTCGCGAATAAAACCCTGTGGATGCACGCCTTTTTTAGGCACAGATAAATGTGGCCCTTCAAAATGCACCCCTAAAACGCCAGCACAACCTTTGACTAAAGCCTCGGCCACGGCATCGGCCGCATTGGCCATCACGCTGACATCATCGGTGATAAGCGTAGGTAAAAAACCTGTCGTGCCAAAACGCGCATGGGCACGGCCGATAGTCTCAATGCAATTAACACTCGGATCGGCATTGAATAACGCCCCGCCGCCACCGTTCACTTGCACATCGATAAAACCAGGCACCAGCATGCCAGCTTGGCGGATTTCCTTCGCGCCAACAACCGTATCAAACGCCAGAATGTGCCCGTCTTCGACAGTCACAGGCACATCTTGATGGAAATACTCACCATCAAAAATACGCTCGGCGATCAAGGTGATTTTCATCGCAAACCTCTTTCAATAAATAACACGAGTGACTTAAGTCTTTAATTAAGTTAACTGCGCTGACTTAGCTGCAGATGTTTAATCGTGCAGCCTACCTAGACCTCTTACACTTTGCCGCTTAAAGCTAAGCAACTTAGAGCGTTTGGGTCACTTTTTTAAGGCCAGCAGGTTGATCGGGATCGATACCGCGGGCAATCGCAACCGCAGCCACATCGATATAGAAACGTTGTAATAACGCTAACGGCGCCACACGTGGGTGAATGTCAGTCGAGGTTTGATTCAGATGCACTAAATCGGCGCCGCGTTGGCTCACGTTTTCAATCTGTTCTATGTGGCTAGCGTAGGATTCATCGCCAATACACACATCGACGATAGTGAGTTTTTTCTCAACTAAAGTGACAGGGCCGTGGAGGAACTCGGCGCTGCTGAACGCTTCGGCATGGATTGAACACACTTCTTTTAGCTTAAGTGCGATTTCCTTAGATACCGCATAACCTAAACCACGGCCGAGTACGACTAAGTTCTTCACGTCGGCAACGGATTCTGGCGTGAGCTGCGGCTCAGCGTCCACCGCCGTTTGCAGCGCTTGGGGTAAAGACGCTACGGCACTAGCAAGCGACTCGCTTTGAGTCCAGGCGGCGGCAAGTTGTAAAATCGCTGACAAAGTTGCGAGATAACTCTTAGTCGCGGCAACCGCTTTTTCTTCACCGGCACGTAAAGGTACAACAACATCGACGATATCTTTAATCGGTGCGGTTTCATCATTGACTAAGGCAACACAAAAAGCGCCAGCATTTTTTGCCATACGCGCCTGCGCCAAAATGTCAGGGCTACGGCCAGATTGTGAAATCACAATCACTAACGCGCCTTCGAGTTTCAAGGTTTTACCATACACACTCGCCACTGAAGGCGCGGCGGCGAAGGTCGGTACGCCAGCTTCGATTTCAAATAAGTATTTAGCGAACACTCCCGCATGATCCGATGAGCCGCGACCTACTATCATCACAAAACGAGGGGCGAAGGCGCGCAGTTTCTCACCTAACTGCTGCATGATGTCAGCGTTAGCTTCTAATTGACCCGCAATTTTTTGCGGTGCAGTGCGAGCTTCTTGTTCCATAATAGTGTTTGTCATGTCTTTTACCTTCACGTTCAAATACAGGATTTGGCTTCAGTGCCTATGTGCACTGACAACGACTTATTAAATTCTTGCTGGGCGAAATACATAGCACCGAGTTCGGGTGGTGCTAAGGTTTCTGAAATCTTAGCGACCACATCGGCACCGAGCCAGGCTTGTAAAGGCTCAGCAAGGCCACCGATCATAGAAAAACGCACCGGATTAAGGCTAAATAGCTTACGCGCCATGTCGCTAATATAATCTGCGCCTTCTTGCACTATGGCCGTCGCGACCGCGTCACCTTCATTGGCGCAATCGAGTACGCTTCTGGCTAATGCGGCATAGCAACTTGATGATTTACCGGCTAGATTTTCGACAATACCGAGCGCATCAGTGACCTTAAAGTAGCTCAGCAGCATGTCAGTTAATCGGGTTGGTACGGCAAAGCCATCGAGTGCTAACAACACGTGTTCGGCGGCTTTTAATCCAAGCCAAGCACCGCTGCCCTTATCGCCCAATGCAAAACCATAACCACCAATACTCAAGCTGGTATCACCAACATGGGCATAACCGCAAGAGCCAGTACCCGTGATGATCACAGCGCCATCGGCACCGCGGTGGGCACCAATACAAGCCGTATGCAGATCTGTGGTGACATACATGGCCGCAAAAGGATGCTGCCAGTTGATAACATCTTGATATAACCTAGGGACATTTACGCCAGCAAGACCAAGACCCGCCACCAGCAAGTGACTATCGCTCTCGTTCATGCCCGCATCCAGCAACGCCAGGCGAGTCGATGCTTCAATGGATTCAAATGTTTGTGTGAGACCATGCAGTGGATTTGCACGTCCTGCAACACCTGTCCCTAAAACGGTACCGTCTGCGCAGTAGATGGTGGCTCGGCATTTACTACCGCCTCCATCTACACCTATAAACAGTGGTTGATCTTTTGTCTGGACTAACCCCATGACACCCCTCTTCACCTATCAATGCAGCGCTACCGTTGCTTATTATTTGCCGTTAATACAGCGCTCAACTTTAGTTAACTCAATGTTACAGCAAAAATGACAGCGCTGTCATTTACTTTTTAAGGCAATTCTTCATCTAAAATAAAATTTCGAAAATCACCGACATAGAAAAACAAAAAGGCTGTATTTTATCTTTAAAATACAGCCAGATATAAAAACGATTTAGTTAACGATTAAACTTCGGCCTTTACGAATACCATCGGCCGCAATGGCGCGGATCTCAATCGGTGCAGTGACCGCCAATCCCGCTTGATAAACTTGCCATTGGCCATTGAGGCTTCGGTATTCAAGTTTGAGCCCGGGATAGGCAATATTAGCAAACAGTTTACCGTCACGGATCTCGGCGCCGACCGTCGGTACGCGATAATCAATCCCCGCTTTATCTAGCTTGATAAACTCTTTGTGGCCCAAGGTATTCGCAAGTTGTTGCCACTCCTTTGCCTGTGCATCACGCATGGCTAAGGTAAAAGCCCCAGAGCTTTGGTTATACACAGCGCCTTGATACTGATAAGGCACTTCCCACGCAGCTTGATGCCAAGCACGCTCAGCCAGCATCAACAAACGCGGAAACACCATGTATTCAATCGTATCGTCACTGCGAATCGACTCACTCCAAACCTGCCCTTGCAAGCCAGTAAAGGGTTTACCTTTCTCCCTTGGACCCGAGACTTTGTTACCCGCCTCATCAAGTTTTATTCTGTCATCCGCTTCGAATGGCTGATTTTCAATATCGGTCCATTGCTCGGCGTTAGCGGCTAAATTATCAGGCATAAAGCTAAAGACTTTATGGCTATTGGTCGCGCGGCTCGCCCAGTAATAACCATGCTCTTTAGGATCGGCCTCATAGGGGAAGTCAAAGTACAATACCTCAGGATTAGAAAGTATGGTTTCCCAGCCGAGATTCGCCTGCTGATTGGCGCGCGAATGACCTTTGTGGGCAATCACATCCCAAATATTAGACTGCACCTTAGCGGGCATATTCTCAGGACGAACATGGCTCATACCATCGCTCCATCCTGCTGCTTCAATGCCTTTTGCCGCTAACATAGTCGAAATTCGTTCAATAAAATAAGCGCCTAAGTCATCTATCGACTTAACGCCTTTATCGTTATTGGCGACAAATGCTAAACACTGCGGAGATTGTTTCCAAGCTCCCGCCGTTTCATCGGCACCAATGTGGTAACGCGTCAATGGTTGACCCGCGGCTTGGTGTAACTTGGCAATTTCATCAATCACTTTATCGACAAAGTGATAAGTCGATTCCATGCAGACGTTAAGCGTGTTGTCGTCGTAATATTGCACTGAAGAATAGACCGTTTTGTCGTTTGCATCGGATAACAAATATTGCTCAGCTGCAGTGGTTTTCCCTTCAGCTTGCAATTGACGAGCGCCCGCATCTAACGATTTTACCGCTGCGCTAGCTTGATTTGCCGTCTCCTGCACAGGGACAACCTGCACTTTGCCCGTGTTTTTAAGCTCTACGTCTTCAGCCTGTAATCGACGAAAACGCGCATCCATCGCTTTAATCGCGGCGCGGCTGTGACCCGGCATATCCATCGATGGGATCACTTGAATTTGACGCGCCTCGGCATATTTCACTATGTCGATATAGTCTTGTTTAGTATAGAAACCATTAACGCTCGACTCCGCAAAAGGACCACTGCCCAGTTGTGGTAACAGACAGGTATTTTCAGCAAGATCATGACAACGTTTACTACCGATGTCGGTCAGCTCAGGTAGCCCGTCGATTTCGAGTCGCCAACCTTCATCGTCAGCCATGTGTAAATGCAGTTTATTGAGCTTATAAGCCGCCATTTGGTCGAGCAAATCCAGCAACAATTGTTTGCTGTGGAAATTACGTGCCACATCAATGTGCATACCACGAAACGGATAACGTGGGCTGTCTTCAATGGTCATCGCATTCACTTTCAGCGAATTCACATCCACAAGGCTTGCTAATGATGACAAACCGTAAGAGAAGCCCGCCGCATCATTGGCAGCAATCACAATTTCAGTTGGCTGAATATCTAAGCGATAACTGCCCTCATCCCCTTTTTGGCTGGCAAATTTCACCGTAATGCCACTCGCAGATTCAGCCACACCCAGGCGAGCTAAACGTACCACCGCCGCCGCAACTTGACGCTTTTGCTCTGGGTTATCATGCTGATATTCGAGCTTAATACCACCAGCAAGGGATACTGGTGTATCGGTTGAATGGATCTTCACCTTTTGTGGCGTTGGGATAATGGTATCCACAGCCAAGGCGGCATCTTCACTCACGCTTCGATTGGCTTTAAATAATTGCGCGGCATCGGCTGGCGCGAGTTTATCCGTTTCAGTGCGTTGATATTGGGTTTTAAAATTCGTAAACCCTTCAACATACGGACGCGTCTCTAAACCCGTTTCGGCATCTTTACCCACTTGAGTGCTGGCGATAATGACGGGCTCTAATCCTTTTGCTGCGAGGTAATAGTTTGGCATAGCGTCGGTTTCAGCCAATTGCCACGGCTCACCACGGAATGTCAGTTGCATTTTCTCGCCCTTAACAAATCCCTTAAAAGCGGCCGTTGGCGTAATACGATGTAAATCGCCTTTAACGTGCGTTATCGTCAACTCACCGCTTTCAACCGATTGCACTGGGCGCATTTGGCTTAAATAAATTTCCCAATCTTGGCTGGCTAAATCCATACCGGGCACGAAATCAATTTGAGCGACAAAACAGCGACCATCGGCTTTATCTTTTAAGCACTTATCGTCTGGCACATTGGTCACAACACGATAAGTTACGACTAACGAATCCCCGAGTTGTTGTAACTGCGCTTGAGTTAATGCGTCCTGAGCTTGCTGTGTTTGAGCTACAGCCTTATCGGCTGACGCTGCGGAAGGCGTCACAGGCGCCTCGGAACAGGCCGCTAATCCTAAAGCCAGTAAAATGGCGCTTGCTGAAAGTGTTTTATTCATGATTATCCTTATCTAGCTCCAGAAATGGCTATAATCTGAAGGAAGTTACTAACGTCCGCAGTCTTTCCCCTTGGTGAAACAGTCGCTCGCTCGAGTGCGCTAAGTGCTCGCTATCGAGTGAGGCTGAACCTGAGACATTGGCAAGATCATTTAACGTGCGAGAAATCGCTTCGGTGACGCAGGTTTGCTCCTGTGCCGCATGGGAAACTTCGATGTTCATATTACTGATATTTGAGACTAAATCAGTCACTTTAGTAAGCACTAACTTAATTTCTTCTGAGCGGTTAACGCCCTGAGTTGAGAGGGCTTGGCTCGCTTGCATCACAGTGACCGTTTCGGCCACTCGGCTCTGGACCTGCTGGATCATTTTCTGTATTTCACCAGTTGCCTGTTGGGTTCGGCTCGCCAGCGTACGCACTTCGTCGGCAACCACAGCAAAACCGCGCCCTTGTTCACCCGCCCTCGCCGCTTCAATCGCAGCATTAAGCGCCAGTAAGTTGGTTTGTTCGGCAATACTGTTGATGACTACAACGACTTCATCAATCTTTTGCGTTTCTTGCTGTAACTGTGAAACAGACAGTGCCGAGCGGGCTAATTCAGATGCCAGTTTACGAGTAATGTCTAATCCCGAATCGAACTGCCGCTGGCTGTCATCGACCGCTTTATCGGCCTGACTCGCCGCATCCGCGGTGCGTTTCGCATTAATGGCGACTTCATTGGCACTGGCGCTCAGCTGAGTTACAGCCGTCACTGCCGCCTCGGTTTCTTTTAATTGGGTTTGCACACGATCATTGTTGGTTTGCGACAGTGAACCAAGCGCTTTGGCATCGCCCAGTAATTGCCCTGAGGTTTCGTGCACTCTGGAAATCGTGCCGTGAATTTGCTCAACAAAACCATTAAATGCCTTGGCAAGCTGACCAATCTCATCCTGACTCTCAACGGGTAATCTGTGGCATAAATCGCCGTCACCGCTGGCAATTTCTTCCATAGCACGGACCACATTCCCAAGTGGATTAATCACTAAACGTTTAAGAATAATGAAGATAACAAATAAACTGCCACCGAGAATTAACAACGCCTGCAAGAAATAACCTAAGAGTAAATCTGACAACTGAGCGCGAATAGGCAACATAGAAAACTGAATAGCCAATTGGCCCGTTGGGTTACCTTGCTCAGCAAATTGAATTTCACGTTTCACTAGATACTCATCGGCCACTATTTGAGCCTGTTGACTCTCGGCTAACACTTTACCGCGATGGTCACTCACGACAATATGATAAATCTGCGCAGATTTAAGCATCACAGATAGCACTGCACGGATCTGCTCATAGTCGTAGGTAAAAATGGGCTGCGCCATGGTCACTTGCAAATTGGCGACGGTATTTTCTTCAAACTCAGTTTCACTGGCAGCCAACTTATCGCTCGCCAGCCAGTAAGATGCACCGAACAGAACGCTAACAATCATAAAAATTGCTGCCGCTAATCCAATCTGTACTTTTAAGGCTAATGTTTTCATTATTTTGCACCTTGCATACTAAAAAGATCTAACCATAATTCTGTGCGTTCTATTGGTGTTAATGGACTTAAATCAGGTGTATCAAGACGGATAATCACCCGTTGTTCAAACTTAGCCTCACGGTACAGCTGCTCAATTTTAAGCTCGCGATTAAACATCTCATCAAAAGAGCCGTCGCTTACCATACTTTCAAGCCCGGCTAAAATGGCCGCAGCAAGTTCGGGGCGCTTAGGGGAAACAAAGAAATAAGCTGGCGAACGATATTGCAGCAGGATATGGCTATCGACCTTAAGTGCGGGATCGGGGTGATTTGCGAGTTCTTCGCCAATTTCCTGAGCGCCGAGGGCAAGATAATCGAAACGCCCGCCTTCTAACATGGAGTATAAATTGGTGTACTGATAGCTAGTGACGACGGGTAATCCATTGGCTTCTAAAATCGTGGCATCGGGCCAATAACGATTTTGCCCCGCCTTTAACTGCCTAAAATCCGCCATGGTTTTCACATTAGCAAATCGTGCCTCATCCGATTTACGGATAATCAGCAGCCGATTACCGAGTAACCCTTTAAACAATGGAATGCGCACGGGAAGCACAGTTTCTTCCAATTCTTTTGAGGTCATGCTCCAAAACACGTCTACTGTCCCAGCGAGTGCTTCTTCGACCTTGCGCTTTTGATTCATTTGAGTCGACATTTCTTGCACTTGATAACCCGAATCCGAGCGCCGCAGTGCTTCTTCAAGTAACTTTAGCAACCATTCCTGCTGTATCGCGGTGGTGATTTTTTTTGAAACCTGTGCAGACGATTTAGACACATCAGAATTTGAAGCTAAATTGTTTGTGGCTGTGTCGGTAGCAAATACAGCAAAAGAGGAAAATGCCGAAAAAAACGCTAATGCCATTATAAACAGGGGTATGCAAACCGTTCTTCTTGTCATGATGAGTGCGGTGACATGGCCAATGACACTCGACATGCCAATTGCAATGACACGCATCGCAGCCGTTAAATGAATCGCCATAAATTGCAGCCTCTTTTATTATCTGGTTTATACCAGTGAGTTTTATTTATCTATGCCGCTAACGTTCAAGTGCTGAGGTAGGCAGTTGAGTAATACCGTAAAAACATCCTAAAAAAATGGCTGGGCACTGCTTACAGTACCCAGCCCACGCTAGTTTCTGGGGAGAGACTATCAAAATATCAAAGACAAACGTATCGCCGCCCGACAGCAATACTCCTGCCAAACACATGATAAGGAGACCTCATCCTCTCATGCAGACCTTACAAACAACGCGTCACACAAGCAGATGACAGCGCTGTCATTATTAAGGTACACAAGAAAGAACAGGATTTCTACATTTTTTTGACAATTATTGTTATTTTTTATGGAAAGACATAATTAATGCTAATTTTTCATATACTTAAAATGTTTAATTTATTTATTCAAGCTTACATGACAACGCTGTCTTTCATTGATAACATAGCGATAACATGACAAAGATCACGGTAGCTATTGATGAATCCCATTAACACACTTGTGCCCAATAATACCCAGCCTGCTCCGCACTTAAATCGGTATTACCTAAACCTCAGTTTGGTATTACTACTCTGTGGAGCTTGGTTATTTTGGGCGAACCATTTTTATTCGCTATTTGATCTTATCCAAGAATATGGACGCTTCGTTTTTCTAGGCATCACAGGAGCGATATTTGCAAACTCGACGGGAGCTGGCGGTGGAGTCATCTTTATTCCGGTATTTTCGAGCCTCAACTTTAGTGAGTCTCAAAGTGTCTCGACTTCATTTATGATCCAATGCTTTGGCATGACAGCAGGCGCGATTTCATGGTCACTGCATTATAAAAAGCACCATCGAGAAGATGATGCATGGTCTGGTTTTGTAAAAGCATCATTACTTGCAGCCTTCTTTTCTGTCTTAGGTTTCTGGAGTAGCCAATTACTACAACTCAATTCGCCCTCTTCGCTACACACCAGCTTTAGCATTTTCTCGATAGTGCTTGGTATCGCCATCATTATCAGTAGCAAAAAAAGCACACAAATCACTCACTCTATAATGCCGGTCGATTTTATTTGGCTCGCTCTCATTGGCTATTTCGGCGGTATTATCACAGCTTGGTTATCGGTAGGCGTCGGCGAATTAGTCGTCATTTATCTCATGATAAGGGGACTATGCGCCAAAATGGCGGTCGCCACTGGCGTTGTTGTTTCTGCGATTACAGTCTGGTCGGCAAGCCCTATCCATATTTTTTCAACAAATAGCCATGCCCTCTTTGAGCTAGTGTTATTCGCAGGCCCTGGCGCCATTATCGGAGGATTACTTGCTCGTAAATTAGCACTCTTTCTCCCAGTAAAAGTATTAAAACTCTTTTTCTCCATTTGGATCATTTTGACGGGTAGCGTCATGTTGGCGAGTTAATAGGAAACATTAAGATGAATAATTCTCCGCTAAAAAGTATCACGATTGTCGGTGGCGGTAGCACAGGCTGGATGACGGCTCTCTACTTGAGTAAGTTATATAACCACTCATCTAATATCATAGATATTAGACTTATCGAAAGTAAAGAAATTGGTATTATTGGCGTTGGCGAAGCTACAGTTCATAGTCTACGATTCTTCTTTGCAGCTATGGGATTAGATGAAAATGAACTACTTAAAGAAACTAACGCAACATTAAAGACTGGCATCTTATTTCGTAACTGGATGAAACCAGTCGATGGCAAAATTCATGAGTATTTCCATCCATTTGAGCAACAAAAACCATCTGGAAAAGTTGATAATGCAAGTGCTTGGATTTTAAATAATCAGATTAATGAATCGAACAGCACTTCCTTTGCTGAAGCAACAAGCCTTTCATTTAGTTTAATGAGAAATAACTTAAGTCCTAAAACACAATACTTGAATCAATATCAAGGCATTGTCCCCTATGGTTACCACTTAGACGCGACACTTATGGCGGCCTTTTTAAAGCGCAAAGCCACCCAAGCAGGGGTAGAGCATGTTGAAGCAAATGTAACGGACGTTCTGGTTAATGATGGCAACATCACAGAGGTTGTAACTGACCAAGGCTCATTCAAGAGTGACATATTTATCGACTGTACAGGCTTTAAAGGGCTTTTAATTCAAAGCCTAAAGAATGATAATTGGCAATCATTCGAAACCGAATTACCTTGCAATAAAGCCGTTGCAATGCAGCGGGAATATCTGCCTCACCAGCTACCAAGAGCCTATACGACAGCAACAGCGCTTAGTCATGGTTGGGCTTGGGAAATTGACCTAACGAATCGTCAAGGAACGGGTTATGTCTACGATGGACATAGTCTAACGAGGGAGCAAGCTGAGGCTGAATTAAAAGCTTATCTTGGCGATGTTCAAGAGATCATCAGAACAGTCCACTTAGATATGAAGATAGGTTGTAGACGTGAATTTTGGGTTGGAAATTGTATTGCAATGGGGCTCGCAGGTGGATTTATTGAACCCTTAGAATCGACAGGCTTGCATCTTATAAACTTAGGAGCAAGATTGCTAGCGACGCATTTAACTTCATCTAATCCCTCCCAAGCGATAAGGACGTCATATAATATCGCAATGAACGGATTGTATACCGATCTTAGACAATTTATCGTACTTCATTACTGTTTAACTGATAGAGATGATAATGAATTCTGGCAAAAAGCTGCACAAAGCTCAGCATTCATCCCTGCTCTAGAACAAAAAATGACACTATGGAAAGACAAGGTTTGTGAGTATGTCGATCTTGCCAATGGATATAGTTCAGTTTTTACAGATGAGAATTATCGCTACGTACTTTATGGTATGCAGTATATTCCTGAAATTCATATACCTTGTCCCCAAAATGAAATATCAAGAATACTCGATAACTTAAAAACACAACAGTTTAGAGCAAAAGAGCAATCTTTATCACATCAAGAATTCTTAGCGAAAATTAAAAATATTTAAAATAATAAAGAGCAAGATTAAAAATCTTGCTCTACTTACCATTTAATTAAACCATTAATTAAGTTGGATGCCATACAACTTGATACGTTCAATTAACTCTCTATGGGGTAATAATTGCGATTTGAGTAATGTAACCTGCTTGCCTAATTTCTCGGTCATTACCGAGAAAAGCCTTTCCTCTTCATCATTTAATTTCCTCTCTAATTTTGACTCAAAGTCTGAGCCATAGAGTACATATAAATAATTTTCTAAATTGAAAAATTCTAGCGTAGAAGTAAAGTCATAGGCAGTCGGCATGTGATAGCGCCACAATTCTAAATGTTCTTTTAATGTGTCTGGAATACTTATTTCATTTTTATTATCAACCCAAAATGGCGTATCCATTCTTTTAGCTATGACATAATGAAGTTTAATAAAATCAATCACCCGATTCCAAGCATTCGATACGCGCTGATTATAATGATTAGCCACAAGTGGCATAACGTCAGTATTAGCAGGAAAACATTCGGCTAACATTCTGGCTGTCGCATCAAACATAAGCAGACCAGTCGCTTCTAGAGGTTCAACAAAACCACTCGACAAACCAATCGCCACACAGTTACCTTGCCACGATTTCTCTCTATACCCCACCTTCATCGGTATGTATCGAAACGAGACGTGTTCTGCTGCTTTACCAAGATATTCCCGCAATACACTCTCAGCTTGCTCTATTGATGAATATTGACTGGAATACACATAACCAACACCACGACGTTCAGACAAACCGATATCCCATATCCAGCCAGCCTCTTGTGCTGTTGATTTAGTGAAACAAGGGATAGGCGTATATTTATCTTCATAAGGAAGCTGCACAACTAATGCTGAGTCGACAAACAAAATGTCACTCTTATCAACGAAGGGAACGTTACATGCGCTGCCAATGAGTTGAGCACTAAATCCAGTACAATCAACATACAAGTCCGCATTCAATACACCAGCATTATCAGTATGTAACTCTAAGATATGTCCCTGAGCGTCTATTTTTGTATTAATGACTTCTGCAAGAAGATGTTTAACGCCTAACTGTTCAACACCAAATTTGGTCAACATCTTGGTAAACTTTGCAGCATCGAGATGATACGCGTAATGCATAGCACCTCGATATTGAGGCTGTGTCATCACTTTAGGTCCAAGTCCCGCATCAATCAAATGACCTTGAACTGACACAAGATCAGCGTAGCGGCCTCTATCTGAAAGAGATTTATTAAGCCACGTTGAAGTAACGTCTTTAAAGTAGGGATAATCAAATAAATGGTGATAGTACTCCCCTGAATTGGGTTTATTCCAATCAATGAATTTAACACTCTGCTTAAATGTTACGTCACAGCAACGAATAAACTCATCTTCTCGAATACCAAAATACTTTAATGTTTCTCGTAACATAGGTACAGTCCCTTCACCAACACCGATAGTGGGAATATTCGGGGACTCAACTAACATAACTTGTACTTTAGGTGTTCTAACATTCAACTTTTTAGCTAAATGGCAGGCAGAAATCCAACCTGCAGTTCCGCCACCAACAATGACGATACTCTTTATTTCTTTTCTTGAAGTCATGATCTATGCCTGCTGATTACTTAAACGCTCAACTCGATTTCTTCTTTCGCTAGGCGATTAATTTGATGCAATGAGTTCAAATGGCTGTAAATCGGCGCTAAAAGGCCCCGTTGCTTGATATCTAAGAACTCATCTGAGTTGAGTTGATTTAACTTAGCTTCGTCGATGAAATAGATACCATTTATGCCGCGTTTTTCACCTTTAATGTCAACAGTAAGACTTTGGGGAGAAAATAATTCTTTTTGTGCCAAAAATGCAATAATTGCCTTACTCATTTGCTCTTGTTCGAAGTTTTTTATAATACTGTCTTTACGCAATCTTAAAAACGCAGTTTCCTCTCCACCTTCAAACAATGCATTTCCCTTATCAGTGCTCACATGAGCGCTTTCTTCTCGTATCCCCACCCATACTTTATCCTGCTGTTCAGCACTCAACATTAAACCAAACGGATAGTTTTTAAGTATATTTGGAATATACAGCCCTAACCATTTTCCATCTTTTTGCTTCAAATTCTGTCCAGGTTTTAATCCAAGCATAATTACGGACTGATATTCTCCTGTTTCACTATTTTTAACAAAAACAACAGGAGCATCTACAGCAGCAAAGGCAAACTCATAAATTGAAATGGGTAGTAAGTGTTGCTCAGCTACATGTTCATAGGTGGTAGGAGTCACTTTCAGGTGCGCATGTTTTGCTGAGTCAAGTGGGGTGATTGAATTAGTCATATGAGCTCCTTGAGGGCTTCTTCTGATTGAATATTATTGAGATATAAAAAAAGGGAGCAAGCTCCCTTTTTCATTTATACCTGAGTTAAACCGAGATTAGAATCGTACGCTAGCGCCTAATGTAATTCGGCGGGCCATGTTGTATTCAAATACAGGGAAGCCATCCGTAAAGCCACTTAGATTAGATTGGAACTGATTATTACCAAACTGACGTGAACCTTCTTCTAACAGGTTATTACCATCAAGCTTAATATCCATATAATCAGTAACATGCCAAATTGCGCTCAAGTCCAAGCTACCAAATGCATCGTGTAAACGATTACCGTATGAACCAGTTTCACGGATCATATACTCACTACGCCAGTTATATGCTAAACGAACTTGGAACAAATCGTTTTCAAAATAACCAGTTAAGTTATATGAATGCTTTGAACTATCGCTTAAGAACGGGTTGCGATCTGTATATGTATTTGGGCTAGTTTCACTATCAGTATAAGTGTAGTTAACAATTGAGCCGAAGCCGTTCCCAAAGTCTTGTTGATATTGCAGCTCTAAACCTTGGATTGTCGCCGATTCGCCATTGGCTTTCTCTTGCACAGTCCAACCACCAGCAACTTCATCAGGTTTTAACGTGCCAGTAAATGGGATATCGGCGCTATCTGCATGGTACTCACTAAAGGTCACGAAGTTTTTAACATCCTTCATAAACAAAGCCGCAGAAAGTAATGACTCTTCATTGAAATACCATTCAATGCCTAAGTCTATTTGATTAGCAATAAATGGTTTTAATCCGATATTACCAACAACCCATTTTTGGTTATTAGGCACATCATCATTTGCACCTAAAACGTTAGGGTTAACATACATGTCATCATACTGTGGACGAGCCATAACTCGAGCCGCTGATGCGCGCAATATGAGATCAGGTGCTAAGTCGAATGCTACGTTTAAGCTTGGTAACCATTCCCCATAATTAGCTGAAGCATCGGCTTTCTTACCATCAACATAGTACGTTGAGGTCGCTTCAGTACCCGCATAACGCACACCAAAGTTACCGCGTACACCTTCTGATGCAAAGTTAGCCATCACATAAGCAGCATAGTTATCTTCATCAATTTCACGGTATGAACCAAAATCTTCAGTCTCACCGATGATGCTCGATTTAGCCCAATCTTTTAGTGCATCTGGATCAAAACGAATAATATCGTATTCACTCGTACCTACAGCAAAAGTACCAGTATTTAAGCCTGCTGTTGATATGACAGGATTAAAGTCATCGGCTTGTACAAAGTCAAAACGTCGACTAGTTGTATTATGCTTCGCATATTTCAGACCCGTTTTAATGGCATTAATCACACCTAGATCTACATCAAACTTAATATCTGCTTGAATATAAGTTTCATCATCTGTTTTTGGTGTTTTATTAAAGTTACTGCCAGTACCCATTGCAAGCGAACCAGGATCATAAGTAGCTGTATCAAAACCATTTAAATCCCAAGTTTGATGACCATTGGTAAAGTCGTAAGTCGCACCATTTAATGCTGTACCACCCAGACCATCTTCAACAACCATTTCAAAATCGGTACCACCAGTAGAACTTGTATCACCGATTTGAGTCGTAAACTGGTATCCATCACCGCTATATTCCATCTTCAAGTCGAAAACTTGAGACTTCATTGTCGCTTCACGAGGACGAGCTTGCCAATATGCTAAGTTAACAGGGCCTGCAACTTGAGAACCTGACTGTGATGCATCTGGCTTATCACCACCACATAAACCGCAGCCACCTATCCATTCCGTGTTATCCCAAGCACCAGAACCAGGAGCTCCTGACCATGAAGTGTCAGCTTGCGTAAACCATAATGCGTAGTTGGTGTTGTCCGCGGCCATTTGCATGTCCATCGCGTTAAACACAAAGTTTAATGAATCAGATGGGGCATATTGAAATGTTGCAGCAATAGCTGAACGCTCGCGCTCTTGTTCAAATGCGACAGGGCCAGCACCCCATTCCCAAAACGCTTCATCGCCTTGACGCTGCAAGCTACGATTTTGCATAACGCCAGAAACTAATACACCAAAAGTTTCATCATCATTCTTCCAGCTACCTAAGCCTGAAAATTGTGGATCTGTTTCACCCGAATCGCTTTGATATTGAGCTTCAGCAGAAGCAAAGAAAGTCATTGAATCCATATCCAATGGCTTACGGGTATTAACTACAACAGTACCACCCACACCACCTTCAGCTAAGTCCGCTTGAGATGATTTATAGACCTCTAAGTTACCAACTAATTCAGATGGTAATAATTCATAGTTAAATGAACGTTTTGCTGGCTCAAGAACAAACCAACCTGTTGAAGCTACGTTTTGTCCATTCAGAGTCGTCAAAGTCAGATCTTGACCCGCACCACGAATTGAAACACCCGCGCCTTCACCAAATTGACGCTGGATCGTGACACCAGGAATACGTTGCAGAGATTCTGCAACGTTTTTATCCGGAAATTTGCCAATGTCTTCAGCAGTAATCGCATCCACAGTACTGTCTGAGAAGCGTTTAGCATTTAAGTTAGCTTGCTGGGAAGCGCGAATACCGCGAACTTCAATTTTTTCAATATTTTCAGGTGCTGCGGTGGTTGCCACGGCGTCTGCAGCAACAGCGCTGATGGATACAGCACTGCCAAGTAGGATAGCAATATTTGTTGCTAGTACAGTTTTCTTAAAGGTTGATGGTCGCATC
This sequence comes from Shewanella sp. SM71, assembly GCF_025653905.1. NCBI lineage: Bacteria > Pseudomonadati > Pseudomonadota > Gammaproteobacteria > Alteromonadales > Shewanellaceae > Shewanella > Shewanella sp. SM71. The sequence goes on along the minus strand of NZ_JAKKRW010000001.1, from coordinate 56,091 downwards.
TCGTTTCCCTTCCATAACTTTATTATCGTTTTAGTATTCATAACCATTCCCTGCGGAATGACAACGCTGTCATGTCTAGTGCAAACATTACACAATAATTAACAGCCTTGCCACAACAAAATAACGATGGAAGCAAAAAAATGTCATAAAGCAGAATTTTGAATCAGTAGTTTTATTAAAAACCATTATAAAACATGAGCTTTAATATTATGACGTAAATTTACAACTCCCAGCATAATTGTAACAATGATAAATTAACGCCAATTTGTAACAATTCAGGATTGCTAAGCACATCAAAAGCTCGCACTATAAGATGTATAAGTCAGAAAAAACTGATAAAAAATGTAAGCTTGTAAATTGCAGGTAAAGAATTTACGTTCATAGAACAGTTAACCCCTCGCGACCTTAGACAAAGAGTTTTTACATCAATGAAAGTCACTATCAACGACGTAGCTAAATATGCTGGAGTGTCTATCAAGACAGTATCCCGTGTAACCAATAACGAACCTTCAGTGAAGCAGGCCACCGTTGACAAAGTGAACGAGGCGATAAAAGCACTTAACTACCAACCTAATTTAGCAGCAAGAAATCTAGCAGGAACTAAATCCTATGCTATTGGTTTTATTTACGATAATCCAAACGCTTACTATATTATTGATATGCAAAATGGGATCTTGTCAGCCTGTAAAGACAAGGGCTATGAACTTGTCATCCACCCTTGCAATGCCAAATCAGAGACCATATGTGATGAGCTTACAGCACTAGTCAAATATTCTAGGCTCGCTGGATTAGTACTGACACCGCCCTTGTCAGAAGATCCCAAAGTACTCAAAGCACTCACTGAAATTGATGCTAACTATGTGCGCATTATTGCGGGAGAAAAGGACAACGATCAGAATGGGTTGACTATTTTAGTCAACGATAAATTCGGTGCAGTTCAAATCACCCAGCATCTGATTGATTTAGGTCACAAGCATATAGCTTTTTTAAGCGGAGATTTACACCATGAATCTACCAAAGAGCGATTACTTGGTTTTAAACAGGCATTAACAATAAATAACCTAAAACTGAATGAAAACTACATAATTGAAGGGAAGTACTCATTTGAGTCCGGTGTTGATGGTGCTAACAAGCTCATCAAACTAAAAAATCGCCCGACGGCGATTGTTGCTTGTAACGATGAAATTGCCGCTGGTGCACTTTTTGCGGCTCGTTTAGCGGGTTTAGACATACCCGTTGATTTATCAATTGTCGGTTTCGAAGATAGCCCATTCTCACGTCAAACCTGGCCTAAACTTACCACTGTACATCAACCAAACGCAGAAATTGCTCAGGTTGCTACCGAATTATTAATAGCAAAACGTCGCGAGCAAGATGCCATATATTCTAGAACCTTTACTCCTGAACCTATCATTCGTGACTCGTCGGCAATTCCTAAACAATAAAAAAAGAGAGCATATTTGCTCTCTTTCTATCTCCTAAATCACATAGAAATCAATGTAATTTGAGCTTCGGACGCTGCCACTTCAATAACTTTTGTGCTACTCGATACACAATTGCCGAAAACCAACCATAAAGGCTGGCTAAATGCCTCTGATACAAAGAGATATACATCAATCTTGCTATATGGCCTTCAACAAAGAAAGTGCCAGAACGTAGGTTCCCCATTAAATTGCCTACCGCAGAGAAGCGGCTTAAAGACACTAATGAGCCGTAATCTTTATAAATAAAGGCCTTTTCAGGCTTACCTTGTAATCGATTAACGATATTATCAAACAAGGTATCAGCCATCTGAGCTGCTGCTTGCGCCCTTGGTGGAACAGGCTGGCCAGAACTTTGGATCAATAGAGCGCAATCACCAAGGGCGTAGATATCTTGATGACCTTTCACTCGCATACAATCATCAACTTCTACCTGATTTCGCGGAGTAATGGGCAGTTTTGCAAAATGCTGAAATGCTTTTGGCCCTTTGACACCGGCAGCCCATACTTTTAAGCCTGCTTTAATCACATCACCATCTTGGGTAATGAAACCATCACGAGTCACTTCTTTAACTTGAACACCGATATGTAAACGTATACCAATCTGATCAAGAACAGCTTGAGCCCTAGCGCTTACACGCTCTGGTAATTGAGGAAGGATTTTGGGTGACGCTTCAATCAAATGCACATCAAGATGATGCTTCGCGATATTCAGATAACCGTACTCTTTAACAGACTCAATAACATGATGAAGCTCTGCTGCCAATTCAACACCTGTCGCACCCGCACCGACAATACCAATGCTGACTCTTTCTTGCGTTTCATTTAATTGGAGTAAAGCGTCGAGTAATTTATGATGAAATAAATTGGCATTTTCAAGACTGTCTAAGAAAATACAATGCTCATCAGCACCTAATGTATTGAAACTATTAGAAACTCCACCCAATGCAAGCACTAAAAAATCGTAATTGATTTGTCGCTGCTCTAGGAGCAACTCACCTTCATCATTATAGACTGCGGCTAACTGAATCGATTTAGCATCCGGCTCACACTGCTCTATCTCACCACGAATATAGCGATAACCGTTTTTAAGTCCATGATCGCGATAGAGTAAACCTTCAATAGATTGATCTATCACACCAACAGCGACTTCGTGTAATTTAGGCTTCCATATATGAATAGGACTTTTATCAATTAAGCACACATCGACGACATCACTACCGCCCCATTTACGGCCCAACTTCGATGCAAGCGCTAAACCAGCAGCACCACCACCCACGATCACTATTCTTTTTGTAGCCAAAATGACAACCTCATAAAACTCATTTGCGAGGCTAAGTTATACCATGTTACAGATAAGAGATAACTACATTAGTTGAGTAAAACAGGCTATTTCCATTAAAGATATTTCAGAAACCCAGCAGTACTATTTAGTTTTTCCATATGCTTAGGTAACAAAAAAGGGCCACTAGGCCCTTTAGAATCGTTCGTAAGCAGTTTATACCGCTTCTTCGTTTTCTTCACCCGTTCGAATACGGATAACACGTTCAACATCTGTGACAAAAATTTTACCATCACCAATTTTGCCTGTGCGGGCCGTTTCAACAATGACATCAATTGCTTGGTCGAGCAGATCGTCTTGGATCACTAACTCTATTTTTACTTTTGGCAGAAAATCCACCATATATTCGGCACCACGATACAACTCTGTATGCCCTTTCTGACGACCAAAACCCTTAACCTCCAGTACCGTCATCCCAGTGATACCAATTTCTGCAAGTGATTCGCGCACATCATCTAACTTAAATGGCTTAATAATGGCTTCAACTTTTTTCATTAAAAATTCCTCATCCCTTGCAATAACATAAACAAACAGAATAACACTAGCTTACACGGGGTTACGTCAATATTGAAGTGAATGTAGTGCTTTACTCATAAAACACAGTTTCTATAAAATCGCTTTTAGCACATAAAAGTCTAAAAAAAGTACTATGAATATTGCCTCAGATTTTATACTTACATTCTAACCAGCACTAACTCGCTCGCGGGATGCAAGCGTAAAATAACAAGGATCTGTTATGAACTCACATCGAAAAGGCTTTAGCCTGATAGAACTTATGACTTCACTTTCCATCTTAACGATCTTACTTACAGGCGGAATACCATCCTTAACTGATGTTTATACCCAATATAGAGCTGATAGCAGCATACGCATCATCCAACAAACGCTACAGTTTGCACGTAACCAAGCAATTACCCTTAACAGAACAGTGACAGCATGTGCTGTTATCGATGAAAAATGCGTACAAAATTGGCAAGTTGGACTAACAGTATTCATTGACACTAACAATAATAGCCAACTAGATGACAGCGATAAAATACTCTATATGACAAATGCTTTTGATTCAAAAGACACAGTTAAATACAATCGTACGTCGATTCGATTTCGGCCTGACGGACTAGCATCAGGTACAAATGGGACACTCAAATATTGCCCCTCATCAGCCACAAGCCCTTATTCTAGAGCTGTTATTGTTAATCAAGCTGGACGTGTACGTTTTTCTACAGAAAAGAGCATAAGATGTAGTTAGCCGGAACAATGAATTACCCATTATAAAGCTACATATTATACCCGCATTCAACTCCGAAGTGCGACACTCGCCAATTAAGCAGCTAATTGGTTAAACACTACCGCTAGCTGCTTAAACTTCAAACATTTCTTAGGTCGGTAGTTAATCCGGCTCTGAGCAAATTTGATTAACTCATCACTCACCAGCCTTAAATCCCCCCCCTTTTTTGACATACTGTCTCAGTAAAGCGTTGGCATTTTCATTTTGCGCCTCGTTCACAAGAACGATAAGGATGCGCAAAATACACCTTAGTATCCAGTGCGTTTGCTATCTCTTCATGGTTCGCAAACTCTCGGCCATTATCCGCGGTTACCTTTAACACATGCGCCTTGTACGGCATCAACAGCTCGATTTTTACTTTATTTATCAAATAAAACCGTGTCTTACGGTCTAATATTGTCACCATGGCGCCTGTTACAGGCCGACCCAATACCGTATCAATTTCCCAATCACTAAACCGTTCTCTGCTATCGACAATCGCGGGTCTTTTATCAATGGATACGGCATTTTTTATCGTTGGTGCTTGCTCTGCTTAACCGCGACGATAGCGATTATGTCCTTAACGTAAATGACGATAAAGTTTACCGCCATTGCGTTTATCACGCGCTATGAGCGATAAATCCACTCATGGCTAACGGGCATTTTTACAAGATTCAATACATGCGAAATCTGCTCTGGACTCCAATCGAGTTGCAGCAATAGCAGTAGGGTCTCTATGCGCCGCTCGGGTATCGTATATTTGGCCGATTGACGCCTAAGTTCTACTGTTTTTTGATGTGCCATCTTTGGATTGTAGTGTGGCAGTCCTTGGCAGCGTTTAATCTCCCGATACACGCTGGAGCGATGACAATGAATTCATTTGGCAATGATGGCTATCGCCCCCCCCTGTTCTAACAGAACTGAAATCTGGTATCGTCTAGCTTAGATCAACTGTTGATAATTCATTGTGATACTCTTTTACTTTGGCGAGATAAAGCGTACCACTTTTCAGCAGTTGGCTTCTTCTACACCCAGGGCAAGAGCGTGAATGTTTTTTAAGCATTTATTATCTTGTCCAAATACGCTGAATTCATTGCGGCTAGGCGTCTCTTGCGCCGTAGACTTAATTTGCTTGGTTCTTTTTTCAGTATATTGACGGTAGCCTGCCGCATTCTTGCTAGATTTTCTGCACCATCACCTCGAGATATCTGGCAAGCATCCTCATTCATCATTACATCCAGTACCCAGTGAAGCTGATTTTCAACCGCCCAATGACCACGAGCAACGTCAGCTAATTCCTCTGACGATAATATGGCGGAACTGATGTAGTAACGTGTCTTAAGCTTTCCTTCACCTTTGTGTACCCGATAGCTAATGACTTTGCCAAATGTTTGTATTCTCGGCCATTTAGCATCAATCAGCTCCTTTGGCGCCGCTATGGTTTGGTATTCCAGATATTCTTTTCGACTACGCTGCGCCTCGATTTGAGTGACGTTTTCGACTTCCTCAGACTGAGCGGCAAAGGCCTCTTTTACGCGCTGATGTAAAGCACTTTGATTACCTTTGACTGCTAACAGGAAGTCGGCACCTTTATCTATGATGGTATGCGCAATATCTGCTTGAGTATCCATAGCATCAATGGTGACCAGTGCACCTTTAATATCCAATAATGCTAATAACTCAGGGATCGCAGTGATATCATTGGACTTCGCATCAGTTTTAAGTTGTCCCATCACCACCACACCATTGGTGACAGAGAAAGCATTCACCATATGAATAGCGGATTGACGCTCTTCTCTGTTATAAGAACCGCGTAAGGTTTTGCCATAAATGGCAATGACTTGGCCTTGAGTCAATTGTTGGGTTGCCTGCATCCATGAAATAAAAGCTTGTTGCAACGCTTCTGGATCAACTTGGCTGATAATTCGTGCGATGGTGTCATGAACAGGAATACCTTTGCTGAAATCACCATACTTCTTAAGTAATTCCAAGTGACAATGGCCAAAGTCTTCAATATCTTCCCAGCCCTCAGAGCCCCCGATGACCGCCACCACGGTTAAGAACAACATATCGAACAAGGGATAAGTCACTTTGGCGGCCTGTCGGCGGTCTTCAATAAGTTCAAAGTGCTTGGTAAGGGAAAGAAGGCTCATAATCGTGTCTCGGCAAAAGAGTATATAAGATCACAAAGCCGTCAAATTGAGAAGTATTGCCCGTTTTAATGGCTGAAAATTGTTCGCGATCTCACCCTGCTTCTACACCTCAATTTGAGTGTCGCAGTTATTATCTGAATTCTGGTATTTAGATGTTATATTCTATTGATTTATGCTGAAAGAAATACGATTCTCGCTTATACTTTATAAAATATAAGAGGGTTGGAATTATGCATAGTAAAAAACGAGCCTTTACCTTTGTTGAATTAATGATCACGATTGTAATTACAGCTATATTATTAACTATTGGAATTCCTTCACTCATATCTATGTATGAAGGTTTTAGAGCAAATAGTAATATAGAAAAAATACATGACATTATGGCTTTTGCACGAAATCAAGCGATAAACTATGGTACAACAGTTAATGTCTGTCCATTTGCTAGTGTTTCCTCATGTGGAACAGACTGGAATAATGGCATTAGAGTTTATATTGGTGCCGCTAAAAATTTACGTTTTATAGATAACTTTAATGCTAATGACAATATTAAAGGACCTGGGAAAATTGCAGCTGATAATAATGGTGCATATATAAGGTTTACAGCTGACGGTCTTTCCTCAGGAGGCTCTTTCATTTACTGTCCAGCAGGAAAAGCATCCGGTTCTCGTAGTATTAACATATCCCCATCAGGACTAATCAAGTTTGGCGCAAGTAATATGGGGTGCATAACATAAATATTATTTATCTTTTAAATACTACCTCAGTGTTTGTCGATCTAGTTTTCTTGCTGTAGTTGAAACAAATTCCTCATCCAAGGTGATACATTCATCAACAGATTTAACAAAATACTTTTTACTCATTCGGTCAGTTAATTGTGTTGAAGGCAATACGGTCATATGTCGACGCACATCTTTATCCTTCCATTTAAAAAATACAATGTACTCATTGCCATACGAAGATTTAATATAACATTTATAATCTTGAGCACTTTCAGCTGCACTACAATTAAACCCGATTAATGCTGCAAAAATACCATAGATAAACTTATTCATTTCCAACACTCCTCTGATGACCCTTTAATTCCATCACTAGTCAATGTAATAGTTAGACAAGCTATGACATCTTCTCGAGATGCTTGTATACCTATTGCCGTTGCAGTAACAGTTGTCGTTGTTGTTCCAGCTGACGTTACACTGTAGTGTCCATGCTCAGTAATAAACGGACTTTTATCTAGCCCTAATTTAGTCATGTCGGTTGTATAAGTTCGATTATCTAAATAATACTGCTCTTGCAAATTAGCAACTCGCATGACAGCCGCTACGCCTTCAGAACGCGCACTTTTAATGACATACTGCGTATAAGAAGGATAGGCAATAGAAGCAAGAATACCGATAATAACAACCGTAATCATTACCTCTATCAACGTAAAACCTTTATTTTCTTTCATACTCTCATCTACATTAATTATCATCTATATGGTAATAAATTTTGTTGACTCCTAATCCTGAGCCTACATTTATTGTTCCGCTATATTCACCATCATCTCGCTTATCACCTTTTCCTACACCAATGATATAAATATATGGATCTTTTCCTGATTCAGGAGTGGGAATAACTATCTGCGGTGTATCCGGAACACGTTCGCCTAACTCATAATACACACTGGCGAGTGTACGAGTACCTTTATGCAAATCAAAAACGTAAAGTCGACCCAAACCAGAAACCGTACATACTGTGTCTGATACTGACTGAGATGGAGGGACAAATGACGTAAAGTAAACTTTCCCGTCAACGATTAAACTGGCCGTTAGACTTTTCTCTCCCGCGGTTGGATAGTCATAATACCATCCAAGCTTCTTACCAAACTCTATATTTTCAGCCTCGGTTTTCGGAGGCGCTGCAGTTACATTATACAAATTACCAAGCGTAATCGCTGCTGGTGCTACTGGATTACCACTACCGCCATAACTCTTAGTGATAACATTGCGATCCTGAAGTACATAGTACATATCTTCGGTTGATTTAGATAAGGGTGTTGGCCGATTTCCACTACCTATGGCAATAGCGTCGTAAGGCACATTTTGATAATTTTTAGTTACTGCCTTAGAACCACTGACAGGATCTACGACAGCCACCTCTGTTATATTGTTAAATGCAGTTTGAGCGACCACTGGTTCGGCAAAAAAACGCCTATCTGCGGCTAAGTCTCCACCTAATGAAGCAAACTTGTAGGCGGTCCAAGTCTTATCATCCTTACTAGGTAAATCCATACGCCAAACATTACCACCAGTATCAGTCGCATAAATTCGGTCAGTAACACCATCATTATTACTATCCAAAACCGCGACAGCATTAGGTATGCTATCAATAATGCCTGGTAATACGGTAGCCTTAGTGCCTGCTGAAGGGCCAAATGTATGCAATAAAGTCCCTAGCTTAGCATCAACGATATAAACATTTCTTCCTGAAGGAGTACTTGACGGAGTTGAGTCGTAGCTAACATCGTATCCACCACCAAAAATAAGTACGGGTGTGCTATGCCCAGGAATTAAGGTAATAATCGGTTCTGCCCAAGTTTGTCCTAATTCAGAAAACCCATATGTTTCAGTATTTATAGTCCACATTAAACTGGGAGCATCAGGTAACGTGACATTCAGGGCATAATACGAAGAGCCCCCTCGCCTCATACCAGCAAAAACCCAAACATCAATTGGTTTATTGCCATTAGCACCGCTTTTTACGTAAGCGACCGGAGATGCATCCATACCATATACGTAATGACCGCCAGGTAAATTTTTACGTAATTTTGGAACGTTTGGCAGTAACTCATAGGGCATAAATGCCCATGTTTCATCAACACTCACTCCTGAGTCTTTAAACATATGCAAGAGCCCATGGTTAGTTCCTAAAAGAACTCTAATGTCAGGGGCTGCACTCGTTCCAAAATTAATTGCGAGTGGTTTAGAATGTAATGGATCTCCCATAATATCTTTACGTTTGTCTGTGCTGTTATCCCCATCTTCATCGTCAACATCCGTTCCCAATATCCATTTAAATGTAGAATCAAGTTCAGTTTCATCAATGCTCATATAAGCAGCTAAATCAGCGTTACTGCCATTGGCGGCATTAGCAATAGAAAGCTCCTCGAGTCCATTACCGCTGGCGGTATTACTCAATACCGTTCTTTTAGTAAGCCCTTCCAGCATTTGTGTCACGCCACCGATTTCAACTTGATTACCATCGGTACCGCCACTGCAATTAGTCCAAAACGTACATGCTTCTTTCTTAATATTACCATTATCGCCAATGGCGATACTTCCTTTAGCATCGATCAATGTTCCGCTAGAATTCACTTTTAACTTTTTAAGATTACCAGTCCAGCGTGGCCCTTTGCCTGGTAAAAACATTGCATAATATGCAGAATCAAAAGTCTGAGTACGATCGAAGTTATTACTCGCGATACTGGGTGAGGTAAAACTTGAATCAATCTCTAAAATTGAGCTCAATGCATCCGATAAGGCATTAGTTAACTGTAAGCTATCTTGCGCCGCAAAATATTTACCGCCCCCACGCTTAGCCGTCTCAATCAACAAAGGTGCAGCATCATCGGCACCAGAGCTAAAACCAATTGTAAAAGTTCTCACATTTTGTAGTGGATTATCGCCATTATCATCCTTTTTATTAACCAAATCATTCTGATACATATAACTGGCTAACGCAGGAAGATAATTACTTTCGTACTGACCACCAGCGTTTTTAGCTGATACAGCTGTATAATTTCCCAGTTCATTAGCCTTAGCAGTAATACTCACTATTGAAGCGTTTGCAGCATTATCATAATTTGGCGCACCATCGGTTATATAAATAACATACGCCATATCAGTACAGATTTTAAGCGGAGACATATAGTCTGAACCAGACTCGACACTTACATCCCAACTAGGACTATTATTATCTTGGTGGCCAAACATTATCGCTCCACCTGATAAATATCGATATGCCTCAAATAATGTCTCACATAGTGGTGTGTTTGTTTCGGGATTTAATAGATTTATTTTTGTGAGTATATTATTTCTCGCAGCAATCCCAGGAGTCGTACCCGGACTCATATCTCGAATACCTGAAACAATTCGCCCGCCATCTTTTCCGTAAGAGTTATAATTCGTGTTGAATACTGCCAAGCCAAAATCAACTGACGGTGTCGTTTTAATCACATCTGATATTGCTTTTTTTGCAATATCAATACGCTTTTTTGACACTATAGGAATATTGCCATTCTTAATTAGTTTATTCCATAATAGGTAATTTTCAGAGTAAAGGGTAACCGAACTTAAATTACTTATAGTCGTTTTTTTAGCATTTTTGATTGCACTATCCCAGTTTTTATCTGATGCACCAGAAACTACTGTGTAAGGAGGATTTGTAAAACCATCTTTTGGAAAACCTAATTTACCATAGTCACTTGAGTTTATAGGATCTTCTGCAGCTATATCCTCCCAACAATCTATAGCTCTCGCCGTAGTTAAGCTTTGTGTCGTTCTAAGAGCTTTCCAGTTATTAGAATAATATTCACTTACACGCCCTTTAAAAAAACCAATATCAGCTAAAGGCGCCCAACTCTGGTGACATCCATTATACTTGCTATAAAAACGCTGGTTTGAGCTTAACAATGACTCAAGGTTAGCACTCGAGCTCGTTGAGAAATAAACAATATTTTTTATGCCAGAGCCAGAATAATCGGTTGAAGGATTATAGTCAGAATTGTAGTCCGCAGGAGGAATGTAATCAGGATCGGGAACATTCTCCTTCGTATCCATACTGCCTGAGTTATCAAATATAATAAGCACTTTAGGACGCGCCCCCGCATCGGTGGCGGTTTCAAATACATAAAGTTCAGTGTCATCGCCATGGGATTGACTTGATATACCAATCAAAACAAACACACAGATAAAGGTTAATACTTTTAACATTTTCACCCCCCAGCAAGCACTTCTTGCTCAATACCTGCAACAACTTCTAATTGGCCTAAGTTTTCTCGACCAAATGTCCTAACACTTTCTACTTCAAGCCGACGACAGCTAATTAAATTGGCACCATTTGCTTTACTACTACGTTGGCAACTAACATCTTTTACCGTCCCATCCCATGGCATTGGCACCAAACGTTGTTTCCCACCAAGCAAACTATCTGGCTGAGAAAATGTCATATTAGCAAATGCTGCACCTTTATATTTATTAATGACACTATCTAGCGCACCATTTGCTATTGCATTAGCCTCTATTCGTTCAGCACCTGCACCAGCCATTCGCAGCGACTGTGTAGAATTCACAGCTAAAGCTACGCCAATTAGGGTCATAAGAATCAACACTATCAAGGCAAAAAATAACACTATCCCTCTTTGATATTTTATCGATTTGCTTTTCATACTTACCTCAAACTAACTACGGATTAGTAATGGATTTTCCAATACCACCGTTGTAGACATTACTTTGCGCCGAAAATGGTCATTTGGCGCATTAATAACTTTATCGCCTAGTTGATATACAGCTTTGTTAGTATTATAGGTACTATCAGCCTTAATTGTTCGAACCAGTACATAAACTTTAATAGCAACTAACCGTTGAAACCCTTCATTATCCCACATTAATGATGTGACAGCTGATGCAGGTATAAAACTGTCTGGTGTGCCATTCCCATCATTATCAAAACCGTATAAAAAACGAATATTTTCGATTCCTTCAACTAGTTGCTCATCATTATTCATGCCTAAATTAGTCAGTGTTTTCCGATTTAACATAGGGACACTATTAGCTTCATCGATATAATAAACATGATGCTGATACTCCCAGACTCGAGCATTAGGAAGGGTAGTCGAAGGAGCCGCTGAATTAAAGAATATGGCTTGACTCGATGTTGAAGCAACGTAATATCCTGCCGTACTAGCAACCGCTGTCGGCCCAATTAATCGTTTGAGCTGAAGCACATCAGTGTCTGATTTTACACCAGACAAGCATGCTAACGAACTACCACTACCACTCGTGTAACCCCACAACAATCTAAAATGTGCAGGTTGATTATTGGGTAAAGTAGCGTTATTTAATCCAGCTCCAATACAATCTTTCCCAGAAATTGCTGCATCAACAGTTGTATTGCTACCAAGAATAAAATCAGTACCGGTCATATCCCCCATAAAACCGAGCTGAGTCATATCTCGCGCCATAATCGCTAATGCGATTCGACCATTTTCTTGTAACTGATTAAGCTGACTGGTCGTTGTCACATTAGATGAAGACATATTGAACATAGTGAATACGCCAGCAGTTAAAAATAGGCCAATAACCATAGCAACCATGAGTTCAACAAGTGACATACCCACTTGAAAGTATTTTAGTTTAACAACTGACTGTTTCATCTACATAATCACTGTTTGGATTGAATAAACGCGCCGCCGAGTGCTTGCCGTACCACAATCGCCACCCGCATCCGATGTACTGCTAATCCCTTTCCACGCTAAAGTCACTGTAACGACATTACCAGCCACAACTACACACCCAGTAGGAGTGTCTAATCCACCAACAGCTTTATCTTCAATTTTCTCAGACTCTCCAAAGATAGCTTGTTTCCATTCGTATTTATCAGCTAATACTAGTTGACTAGGCGTACATAAATTAGCACCTTGACAACTAGGGCTTGGTGAGGATGTGACACTAGAATATGTATCATGATACTTACTCATTTCAGTGCGATTTAATTTAATTCGATTTATCATGTCATTTGCATAATAGGAGGCTTGAGTTTGCTGAAAGGATTCAAAGCTGCCACGCTTTGCAACAATATGCAGATTAAAAATGCCAATTAAGCCAATGACTAAGATCACTAACGCAACAAGCACTTCAATTAATGAGAAGCCCCGTTGAAATTCCCTTTGTGTCAACCTTTCGATTTTAGTCATATTTTTGACAAGCTTTTCAGCTATTTACCTTTAAAAATCTTAGTATTACGATAAAAATTACCAACAGTTAATAATAGATGAGTAAAATGTAAGTAGCCAGTAACATTAGCACATAAGCATTGACATCATTATGCTTTGAATGAATTTGAGACAATAAAAAAGAGGCTTATAGCCTCTTTTTTATTGACGATTAAACAGTACACAGATTTAACGTAATTCGGCTGGCACAGCAAAAACAGTGTCTTCTTTACGCCCTTCAACTTCAGTCACAACACTAGGGGCAAGTTTAGCGATTGCTTGAACCACTTGTTGGACTAAAACCTCGGGGGCTGAAGCTCCTGCGGTGACGGCTACACGTGTAACATTATCAAACCAACTAGACTCAACATCATCTGCAGTATCCACTAGATAAGACTGGGTTCCTGTTTTCAATGCTAGCTCGCGTAAACGATTAGAGTTAGAGCTGTTCTTTGAGCCAACAACAATCAATAAATCAACGTCTGCAGATAAATTGCGTACCGCATCTTGACGATTCTGCGTTGCATAACAAATATCGTCTTTTCGCGGACCTTCTATAGAGGGAAACCTTTTCTGTAACGCAACAATAATGTCCAAAGTATCATCTACAGACAAAGTAGTTTGTGTCACGAAGCAGAGATTATTGGGATCGCGCACTTCCAAAGCTTCAACATCAGCAGGCGATTCAATCAGATAAACGCCACCATTAGGATTATCGTATTGACCCATAGTACCCTCGACTTCAGGGTGCCCTTCATGGCCAATCAGGATGCACTCAATACCTTTGCGGCTGGCACGCGTCACCTGAAGATGTACTTTAGTCACTAAAGGACACGTCGCATCAAAGACTCTCAGCCCTCGCGCCTTAGCCTCTTGTCTCACCGCTTGAGATACACCATGGGCACTGAAGATAACAATGTTGTTATCCGGCACTTGATCTAACTCTTCGACAAAAACCGCACCGCGATCCTTCAGATTCTGCACGACATAGCGGTTATGTACGACTTCATGGCGAACATAGATAGGCGGCGAAAATAATTCCAACGCCCGTTCAACAATACTGATAGCACGATCAACACCCGCACAAAAACCGCGCGGGTTAGCGAGCATAATATTTAAACTTGGGCTAGTAGGATCGAGTTTCATCTTAAAATACCTTTACTACGTCCAGTTCAAAAGTGATCTTGTGTCCTGCCAGAGGATGATTAAGATCGACTGTGATGGAATCACCCGCAACATCACGGACAATACCTGGGATCTCACTACCACCAGGGCCAGCAAAACTCACAATCACGCCAGCCTCTAAACTCATGTCAGCCGGAAAACGGCTTCTGTCTAGATAATGGATAGCATCAGGATTGGACTCGCCAAAGGCATCAATCGCTTCAAGCGTGAAACTGTGCTTATCACCTTCAGCAAGCGTCACCAGCTGCGCCTCAAATGCAGGACTTAAAGTACCATCACCCACATTTAATCGAGCCGGTTTACCCGAGGCTTTAGTGCTATCGGCAGTTGAGCCATCAGCAAGCACAATGTTCATGTGGCATAATAATGAACGTGTCACAGTCACTTTTTAACCCCTTCAGCGCTATCAGCTTCAGACTTTCCGCTGACAAATGCATCCCAAATAATCAGCACTGCACCGACGCAAATGGCAGCGTCGGCAATATTGAATGCTGGATAATGGCTCTTATTCCAGAAGAAATCGATAAAATCAACCACGAAACCATGCATCAATCGATCGACTAAATTACCTAAAGCACCACCAATCACTAAGGTGTAAGCTAGATTCAGTTTCCATAAAGAAGACGATTGCTTACGCAACCACACAGTCAATAACGTACTGAATCCAATCGCAACAATCGTAAACAGCCAGCGCTGCCAACCTCCGGCTTCACTTAAAAAACTAAAAGCTGCACCATAGTTACGTACATAAGTGAAATTAAAGAAGGGCAATAATTTCACTGATTCATACAAATCAAAATTGGCTAAGACCCATTGCTTAGATAGCTGATCGGCTAAAAACACCAATACAGCTACCCAATACCAACGTAAGCCACTGTCTTTCCAAGTTAATGGCATACAGATCCTTTACGCAAACTGACGAACTTCGCCGTCACCTTCAATATTGGTTACGCAGCGAGTACAAAGTGTCGGGTGAGCCTCAATAGTGCCAACCTCTTCTCTGTGGTGCCAACAACGCTCACACTTCTCGGCAGTGCTTGAAGCAACCACTAATTTCAGTGATGCCAACTCAGTCTCAACCGCTTCCAATGTCGCATCGGCTAAAGGCAATACTTTGGCTTCAGAGGTCAACAACACAAATCTCAGCTCATCGCCGATATGGGTTAATTGCTCAGTCAAGGTAGCATCCGCAAACAAGGTCACTTCAGCTTCTAATGAGCCACCGATACGTTTGTCGCGGCGAGCTTGTTCAATCACTTTGTTGACTTCATTACGCACGGTTAGCAACTGCTGCCAATAGTCATCACTCAAATCAGTCGCTAAGGTGACTGATTTCAAGCCTTGATACCACTCTTGGGTAAAGACATAAGCATCACGCTCGCCAGGCAGTAATTGCCATACTTCGTCAGCAGTGAAGCTTAGAATTGGCGCAATCCAACGCACCATGGCCTCAGAGATCAGATACAGCGCCGATTGACAACTACGGCGTGCATGGCCTTCTTGCTTAGCCGTATATTGGCGATCTTTAATGATGTCCAGATAGAAACTGCCTAACTCAACCGAGCAGAACTGCATCAGTTTTTGAGTCACTATATGGAAGTTATATTGATCATAGGCTTCGATGATTTCCTGTTGTAGCGCAGCGGCACGGCGAACAACCCAACGATCTAACGCCACCATATCTTCAACGGCCACTAAATCCTTAGCGGGCTCGAAACCGTTTAAGTTGGCTAATAAGAAACGCGCAGTGTTGCGAATACGACGATAGGCATCGGCGCTGCGATTTAAGATTTCGTCAGAAACCGTCATCTCACCGCTGTAATCTGTTGCCGCAACCCATAAACGCAGAATGTCGGCGCCTAATTTGTTGGTTACCGTTTGTGGTGCAATCACGTTACCAATAGATTTTGACATCTTACGGCCTTTACCATCGACGGTAAAACCGTGGGTAAGTACTTGCTTATACGGTGCTTTGCCATTCATTGCGGTTGAAATCATCAAAGATGACATAAACCAACCGCGATGTTGATCGCTACCTTCAAGATACAAGTCAACCCCGTGTCCGTGGAATTCAGGACGTGCGGCTACCACTGATGAGAAGGTTGAACCTGAGTCATACCAAACGTCCAAAGTATCAGTGACTTTACGGTATTGTTCCGCTTCATCACCCAGCAATTCTGCGGCATCAAGATCCCACCAAGCTTGAATACCCTGCTGTTCGATACGATTCGCCACGCGTTCCATTAACGACACGCTATCAGGGTGCAACTCTTCGGTTTCTCGGTTCACAAACAGCGTGATAGGCACACCCCAAGTACGTTGGCGTGAGATACACCAGTCAGGGCGGTTTTCAACCATTTTTTCGATACGACTTTGGCCCCAATCAGGGATCCATTGGGTTTGTTCGATTTCTTTCAATGCTTGCGTACGTAGGCCGTGGTTATCCATAGAGATGAACCACTGCGGTGTCGCGCGGAATATAATTGGTGTTTTGTGGCGCCAGCAATGTGGGTAGCTGTGACGGTAAGCCACGTGATTCAGCAAGGCACCTTTTTCTCTCAGTAAAGCTACGACGTTATCGTTAGCTTTAAAAACATGTTGCCCAGCAAAATACTCAGTATCAGGCTTGTATACACCGTTGTCGCCAACAGGGTTTGCGACTTCTAAGCCGTACTTTTGCCCAACAACAAAGTCGTCTTGACCGTGACCAGGGGCAGTATGAACGATACCAGTACCCGCATCAGTAGTAACATGATCGCCTAAAATTGCAGGCACATCAAAATCCAAGAACGGGTGATTAAAGCGGACAAGCTCAAGCGCAGCGCCTTTGGTTGTACCAAGCACTGTATGGCTTTCGATGTTATAGCGAGTCAGGCAAGATTCAACCAAGACTTCAGCTAAAATAAGCGCTTGCGTCACACCGTCTTTTTCGAATTCGACTAAGCTGTAATCCAGTTCAGGACTCAAAGACAAGGCGCGGTTCGCTGGTAGCGTCCATGGCGTGGTCGTCCAAATTACCATAGAGACAGGATGTGAGTAATCGCTTACCCCAAACTTAACCGCAACGGCTTTACTGTCAGCGGCGACAAACGCCACATCGATTGCGGGTGATGTCTTATCTTCATATTCGACTTCGGCTTCGGCTAACGCTGAACCACAGTCGGTACACCAATGCACAGGTTTGACGCCTTTATGCAAGTGACCACTCTCAATCACTTTCGATAAAGAACGAACGATATTAGCTTCCGTCGAAAAATCCATTGTTAAGTACGGATTTTGCCAATCACCCAACACACCTAAACGGATAAAGTCTTCACGTTGGCCGTTAACTTGCTCTGCAGCGTATTTACGGCATTCTTCACGGAATTCTGCTGCAGTGATTTTTTGACCTGGCTTACCCACTTTTTGCTCAACTTTCAGCTCAATAGGCAAACCATGGCAATCCCAACCTGGTACATAAGGTGCGTCAAAACCAGACATAGTTTTTGACTTAACAATAATATCCTTGAGGATTTTATTAACTGAGTGACCAATATGAATACTGCCATTCGCATACGGTGGGCCGTCATGCAAAATGAAGGGAGTACGGCCAATTCGGCTATCACGGATCTGTTGATACAAACCGTCTTTTGTCCAGCGCTCTAACATCTCTGGCTCGCGATTTGCCAAATTACCACGCATCGGAAACTCTGTTTCCGGCAAATTCAAAGTAAATTTATAGTCGCTCATTGATCCTATACCGTTAATTAAACTGATAAATTTCAGCCTGCATCATTACCAAATAAAGCTCTGGCTTCATTTGCATCATTTAAAATCTGTTTTTTTAGCGCATCCAATGAGTCAAAAGGTTGCTCATCTCGGAGTTTAGCTACCAACTCGACTTCAACATGTTTGCCGTAAATGTCACCTTCAAAATCAAAAAGATGCACCTCAAGCTGACACACTTGACCGTTCACTGTCGGGCGAAACCCAATATTGGCGACGCCCTCATAAATATCGCTGTTATCCCAATAACATTTAACCGCAAACACACCGCGTACCGGCACAACATTGCGCTTTAAGGCGATATTAGCGGTGGGGAAACCAATTGTGCGGCCAATTTTTTGCCCATGCGCTACACGGCCACTCAAGGTAAAAGGGTGTCCTAATAGGCGTCTCGCCTGTTCAAGATTGCCCTTCGCCAATTGTTCACGCACAGCAGTCGAGCTCACTCTTTGCGAGCCCAGCATAAAACTTTGAGTGCTGACCACAGTAAATCCATATTGGATACCCGCCTGCACTAGCATTTCAAAATTGCCTTTACGGCCTTGACCAAAACAAAAATCATCACCGACGACGAGGTATTTGACACCCAGTTTGCGGACCAACAATTCTTCAATAAAATGCTCTGCAGGTTGATTAGCAAAAGTGCGATTAAAGTTAACACACACTAACCGCTCAACCCCGAGTTCATCGAGTAAAATAACTTTATCACGTAATAAACTTAAACGAGCCGGCGCGTTGTCGCCGCTAAACAATTCTTGCGGCTGAGGTTCAAACGTCATTAATGTCGATGGCAGCGATAACTGCTTCGCCTTCTGCACTAAGTTCGCAATCACTTGTGCATGACCACGATGGACGCCGTCAAAATTACCTATAGTCAATACACACCCGTGGTGGGATGACAAAATGTTATGTATACCGCGGATTAATTCCATAACGTTAGACAACTGCCAAGCGCAAATCGGCTGATTATATAACAGCTAGCGATGAGAATCAGCAATCAAGCTCCCCGTTTAATTGACCAAGGACGAATTCCGAGCAAAAGCAGACACAATAAGTAACTGACTGCCCCAACTAAAATTAAGCCTATCAAGGCTTTCGCACGATCGAACAAATGCCAATCTAACCAAATTTGTTGTGAAGGCAAAAAGTAATACAAGACTACCACCATCAAGACTGTCGAGACCACGGCTTTAGCAAAAAACACCATAGTCGGCCTAGAAACACGATAAACGCCAGCTAAATGCAAGCCTCGGTATAGTAATGTGGCGTTAAGCAATGCTGACATCGAAGTCGCAATCGCCAGTCCAACATACCCAAAAGGGATAGCAAACAGCAAGTTAAAGACCATATTTGTGATCATGGCAATAATGCCATAACGCACAGGTGTTTTGGTATCTTGACGAGAGTAATAGCCAGGAGCAAGCACCTTAATCAGCATAAAGCTAAGCAAACCACTGCCATAAGCCATCAAACTATAGGAAGCCATTTCAACATCATGCAATGAAAAAGCGCCGCGCATAAATAATACCATCAGCATGGGCTTTGCGAGCACGATCAACCCCATCATAGCCGGTAGACCTAGCAGTAGAACCGCTTTAATCCCCCAATCCATCGTCTTGCCAAAGCCCGCACCTTCGTCATTCACATGGTTTCGTGACAGCGCAGGTAAAATCACAGTAGCAATCGCGATCCCAAACAATCCTAAGGGAAATTCGAGTAAACGGTCAGCATAATAGAGCCAACTTATTGAACCCGTCATCAAAAAACTGGCGATAAATGTATCAAATAGTAGGTTAATCTGTGAGACAGACACGCCAAACAATGCTGGGATCATCAAAGTTCTGATTTTCACCACGCCCGGGTGATGCCAGCCCCAAGAAGGCTTGACGAGCGCATTTTCACGCAATAAAAAGGGAATTTGAAATAGGAACTGAATCAAACCACCACAAAAAACGCCCCAAGCCAAGGTAATCTCAGGCTGGGTCGATGTAGGCGCATAGAAAATAGCCGCCGCAATAATTGCCACATTGAGAAATACGGGTGTAAAAGCCGATACCGCAAAACGGCCTCGGGTATTTAAAATTGAGCCCGCTAATGCCGTAAATGTGATAAACCACAGATAAGGAAAAGTAATTTTAAGCACAACGGTAGCGAGTTCAAATTTAGCACCATCTGGCTCGTTGTTAAGCCAAGCGATGAACCAACCACCACCGAATAAAGCTGACAACACAGGTGATGCAACCACCCCCAAAAGGGTCACTATTGTCACTAGTAAACCTAATGTGCCCGCAACTTTACTCAATAAATCACGAGTCTCTTCTGCGGTATGTTTCTCTTGGTACTCAGTTAAAACAGGTACAAACGCCTGTGCAAAAGCCCCTTCAGCAAACAAACGGCGTAAAAAATTAGGAATTTTATTTGCAAAGAAAAACACATCAGCACTTGTCCCTGCGCCCATCAAATTAGCAACAACCACATCCCTAACTAGACCTAAAACTCGGGATATCAATGTCATAGCACTAACAATCAGGCCAGATTTTAATAATTTTCTACTCAAACGTCCCCCAGACCCATATCGAATTGATTAGGTGATACATCTCAAAAAATCGATTCAGGCTCTGTCACACTGCGGTAATAGCTGCTAGAATTGCGCCACATATTACACGAGTTGGGTCGAAGATAGCCAAGGCAGGTTGGATTAATTTATCTTTATGATGAATATTCAATCATAGTCATTGACAAAGTGACTAAATGCAGGCATATTCCTCGGCCTTTAAAAGTATCAAATCCAGTTTTTAGGAGTTGCACCTTGGCTAATAGCAAGTCTGCAAAGAAGCGCGCGCTTCAATCTGAAAAGCGTCGTCAGCATAACGCCAGCCGTCGCTCAATGTTACGTACATACGTTAAAAAAGTAATCGCTGCAATTAAAGCAGGCGATCACAAAACAGCAACAGAAGCTTTTGCTGTTGCACAACCAATCGTTGACCGTATGGCGACTAAAGGTCTTATTCACAAGAATAAAGCCGCTCGTCAAAAGGCACGTTTGAACGCTAAGATCAAAGCAATCGCTGCTTAATCTATAAAATAGCAAATGAAAAAAACCGGCAATTGCCGGTTTTTTTATATCTGAAAAACACTATTAATGACAATAAATGTTGTTCAATAAGTGAATCATCTCCCGTACTTCATCACTCTTGAGTGAATAAAATACCGTTTGCGCTTCTTTGCGTGTGGTTACTAAATTATCTTTGCGTAACCAAGCAAGGTGTTGTGATAGTGCCGATTGACTTAAGCCTAATTTTTTATTCATTTCGCCAACGCACATTTCTCCTTCATTCAATAAATAACAAAGAATAAATAAACGGCGTTCGTTCGCGAGTGCCTTTAATAGCACTACGGCATGATCGGCTCGCTCCTGCATTAATTCAATATTCATTACGCACTTTCTCTCCTAAAACTAACCCCTGCGCTAATATAGCGTCGCCTTACGGATATAGTCGGGACATAAAGCACACTTTTTGCTAGATTGTTTTTAAAAATGGGACATGCTTAATAAAAATAAAGGAAATCTAATGAAGCCCTATCAAACTACACTTCTCTCGAGTCTTTTAATCGGGAGTTTAAGTGCGTGCCAAACTCAAGTAGAAACTGCCCCTAGTGAAGTCATTCAATTACAACAGGCAGCATTATCTTCGCAATTAAGCTATGACTTAGTCGAATCACTCACGGTTGAAGTGGGTCCAAGACTTGCAGGTAGTCCAAAGGATATCCTCGCCGTTAACTGGGCGATAAATAAACTGACCAGCCTTGGTTTTGACCGTGTTTATAAAGAAACCGTACAAGTGCCAATTTGGGAGCGCGGTGAAGCCAAAGCCAAAATCACCGTCCCTGTAGAACAGCCGTTGGTCATTACTGCGCTTGGTGGCAGTATTGCGACTCCTGCTGGAGGTATACAAGCTAAAATCGCGCGCTTTGATAGCCTAGAGGCATTACAACAAGCCAAGCCTGAAGAGGTGCAAGGTAAGATTGTTTTTATTGACCAAAAAACAGAGCGCCATATCACTGGTGAAGGTTATGGTAAAAGCGTTGGTGGCCGCTCGAAAGGGGCAGTCGCTGCAGCACAAAAAGGCGCAGTTGCTATCGTGATCCGCTCTATTGGCACAGATCATGACCGCATGGCCCATACTGGCATCATGCGCTACCAAGATGGCGTGCCTAAGATCCCCGCGGCTGCCATGTCAAATCCCGATGCTGATTTGGTTGGTGCATTGCTAAAACGCGATCCTAATGCCCTGCTCGAATTGCATATGTCGCCAAAAAACTTAGGTTTTAATACTTCTTACAATGTCATTGCCGAAGTAACGGGCAATAGTAAGCCCAATGAAATAGTGCTCATTGGTGCTCATTTAGATTCCTGGGATGAAGGTACTGGCGCGATTGATGATGGCGCTGGTGTCGCCATTGTGACGGCTGCAGCCAAGCACATTCAAGATCTCCCCATAAAACCCGCTCGCACTGTTAGAGTCGTTCTATATGCCGCTGAAGAAGTTGGGCTCGTTGGTGGTAAAGCGTATGCAGAGGCTCATAAAGCGGAATTACCGCTGCACTACATAGCTGCAGAGTCTGATTTTGGGGCCGGCAGAATTTATCAAATCGATACTAAAGTGAATGAGAACATATTCACCGAAGTACAGCAAGCGCTCAGCCCTATGTCATTCAATGGCGTTGCACTGGGCAATAACCAAGCTTCTGGCGGGCCAGACGTGTCTATGCTCCCTGCCTTAGGTGTTCCAGTTGCATCCTTGAGGCAAGATGGCCACGATTATTTCGATTACCATCACACACCGAATGATACCTTAGATAAAATCGACCCTGCCGCATTGGCTCAAAACGTCGCCGCCTACGCACAATTTGCTTATATCATGGCAAATTCAACGGTGACATTAACGCCTTTAGCCACCCAATCTGAAAAATAGGCCATCAATGATATAGAGAACAGCATTAGCTGTTCTCTATCAATTAACATCTTATCGATATTGCGCTATTGCTCTTCACGTAAAAATGTTGGATTTGTTGGGGAACTCTGCTCTTCACTATAATAATAACCAGCAACATTAAATGCTTTTAATTCATCTAAAGTGTTAATTTGATGCGTAATGAGATATCTCGCCATCATGCCTCTAGCACGCTTAGCAAAAAAACTGATCACTTTATATTGACCATTTTTACAATCTTTAAATATGGGTGAAATTAATTGCCCTTGAAGTTTTTTAGGCTTTATTGCTTTGAAATATTCATTAGATGCAAGATTGACAATAATATCACTACTCGTTTCAGCAAGCGTTTCATTTACCGCTTGAGTTAACGTCTCTCCCCAAAACTCATATAGGTTTTTACCTTTAGGATTAGAAAGTGCCGTGCCCATTTCTAAACGATAAGGCATAATTAAATCCAGCGGTCTGAGCAAACCGTAAAGTCCAGATAAAATACGTAGTTGTGACTGAGTTCGAGCAATTTCATCTTCAGACAATGTATCAGCATCAAAGCCAGTATACACATCGCCTCTAAAAGCAAAAATGGCCTGTTTTGCATTATCTAAACTAAAATCTGGCCGCCACTCCCCAAAACGTGCCGCATTTAAACCCGCAATTTTATCGCTCACTTTCATTAAAGTGGCGATGTCTGTAGGGGTCAATTGCCGACACACTTGGATCAACTCCTGACTATAAGTTAAAAAATCAGGTTGTGAATACACCTGCGTCAGTGGCGGCTGTTCAAAATCTAAGGTCTTCGCCGGCGAAACCAATATCAACATCAAAAACTCCCAACAGAAACAAAAATATATGCCTATGATACTGAACGAGCATAAAAAAACCACGCTTTAACAGCGTGGTCTTTTCGATTACAACAATCAGTAATGCCTATTGTCGATGCGCTAGGCTAATTAAAGCTTTTTAGCCGGCACAAGACTGGTATCTTGCCAAATATCATCATCAAGCTGATCCATCAACTCAGGAAATTTACTACGATCGAATTCTGGAGTCTTACCCGCTTTGATCTGTTCGCGATAATCATTAATAACGCGAATTGCCAAACCCGATAATAATAATAGAGCAACAATGTTTACCGTCGCCATCAACCCCATCGAAACGTCAGCCAAGTTCCACACTAAACTTATCTTAGCGACGGCACCAAACATGACCATGCCAAGCACACACAAACGGAATAAGGGCAGTGCTTTGGTACTATTTCCCATTAAATACATCACATTTGTTTCAGCGTATGAGTAATTGGCTATGATGGATGTAAAGCAGAATAAGAAAATAGCCACCGCAATAAATGCGCCACCCCAGTCGCCAACATGTGCAGACATGGCATTAATGGTTAATCGAATCCCATCATCACTCGAGCCAATATCCCCTGATAGCAGAATTATCGCAGCCGTTGCAGTACAGATAACGATAGTATCCGCAAACACGCCCATCATCTGCACAAAACCTTGGGATGCTGGATGATTAGGGTTAGGCGATGCACTTGCCGCAACATTCGCCGCACTGCCCATGCCCGCTTCGTTCGAGAAAAGTCCGCGAGCAATACCCGCTTGCATTGCCTGCGCGACAGTATAAGCCACGCCGCCAGCGGCAGCCTCTTGCCAACCAAAAGCACTTTTCACAATTAAGCTAATAATCGCAGGTAATTGTTCTAGGTTGAAAATAACGATAATGAAGGCTACAAGAATGTAGGCTAAAGCCATAATGGGGACAAGAAATTCAGATACTCGCGCGACTTTACGTAGACCACCGACAATCACAAATCCACTGGCAATCACTAGCCCAATCCCTACATAGGTTGGATTAAAACCAAATACTCGCTCCATGGCACCGGTAATCGTGTTAGCTTGTACTGCATTGAATACTAAACCAAAAGCAATGATCAAAAAGACAGCAAATAAAATGCCCATCCATTTCTGACCCAATCCTTTTTCCATGTAGTAGGAAGGACCACCGCGGAACTGGCCATTATGATCTCGGACTTTATAAACCTGCGCTAAGGTTGATTCAACCATAGCAGTCGCCATACCTAAAATAGCGATAAGCCACATCCAAAATACTGCACCTGGACCCGCTGCACCAATAGCAACAGCAACACCGGCCATATTACCAGCACCGACGCGGGCAGCCATACTTGTACAAAAGACTTGAAATGAAGAAAGACCGCTATCGCAACCTTGCCGACTCATGGTCATAACTTTGATGGAATGTTTAAAGTGGGTTAACTGAATAAAGGCAAGTCTAATGGTGAAATAGAGACCAGCTCCTACTAGTCCATATACTAACAACTTACCCCAAAGTAGCGCATTCAAAAAATTAACTATGGTTTCTAACATATTATTTTACTTCTTCCCGTAGCAAATGCTCCTCTAATTGCAATTAAAGGTACAACATCTGTGGTGAATGAATCCTTCCAAGTTAAAGGTAAGAATTTCGGTAGATTTATTTTTTCAAATTATCCTTCCGTGAATTTACAACATCACGGCTACCGAATTCAACGCAGCAAAATAGCACAGTATTCGAAATTGCTCATGTGATCAAGCTCGCGTTTGCACAGTTAAACGTCATCGACATCACGTCTTACAACACTAGCTAAGCTACTGTTAAAGCTAGATTAACAAAAGGTCTAAGTTGCGCTATTATTTTTAACAGCAAAAACAACTTTTAAAATTTGGATGTAGGGCACATTTTTGTAATAAAACTACAAATATAGTAACCCCATAGAAACTTCAATCATCTCTTGTTTGTTTTAGTGAGGCTTAACATGACACAAATACATGAAATCAATGCTCTGAAAAAGTACGTCAGAGCGACAAACTTTCTTGCGACCTCGCAAATTTACCTCAAACAAAACGTCTTACATAAACGTCCACTTGCCCATACTGATATCAAGCCACGTTTACTTGGCCATTGGGGTACCTGCCCAGGTATTAACTTTGTCTATGCCAACATTAACCGCTTGATAGTGAAGCATAACCGCTCTTTTATCTATTTAGTCGGTCCCGGCCATGGTTTTCCCGCTGTACAAGCAAACTTATTCATTGAAGGCTCTTTAAGTCATTTCTACCCAGAAACTATTCCCTACAATGAAACTGGCATCGAAGATATTTGTAAGAAGTTTTCTGCCGCTTATGGTTATCCTTCACATGCAAACCCTGAAGCACCTGGACAAATTCTTGAAGGTGGCGAATTAGGTTACTCACTCTCAGTAGGCTGGGGGGCAGTATTAGATAATCCAGATCTGATCGCAACCGTCTTAATTGGTGACGGCGAAGCAGAAACGGGACCATTAGCCGCATCGTGGTATGCAAACCGCTTAGTTTCACCAGCGACCAGCGGTGCAGTATTGCCAATTGTGCATATTAACGGCTATAAGATTTCCGGTCCTACCCGCATGGGACGTATGAGCCATGAAGAACTGGATCTTGAATTCCGTGGTCTTGGCTATTTCCCCATCATAGTTGATAACGAATTAGAAGAAGATATCTATGTGCAGATGACAAATGCCATGGATACCGCTTATACCATGATCAATGACATTCAACGTCGAGCACGCAGTGGCGAAGACGTAGTTAAACCAAAATGGCCCGTCATTTTAATGCGTACAGCCAAAGGTTGGACTGGTGTCAGTGAATATAAAGGCAAGAAATTAGAAGGTAACTGCGAATCGCATCAAGTAATCGTCAATAAATGTGCCACTGATAAGGGTCATTTAGATGCGCTGGATAATTGGCTTGCCAGTTACGACTTCCAAGAACTCTACCAAATGAATGAAAAAGGCGAACTGATTTTTGATGCCGACATTTGTTCATTAATCCCACCCAAACAACTTGCCTGTGGCCGTCAACATTTAACCTATGGCGGAGAAGTTGTTAGAGCATTAACCAATCCAGATCTTGAAAAACTCAGCTATGGCCCAGAAGTACCACGTGGTCAACGTGGCTATTCAATGCTAAAAATGGGCGAATGGATGCGCGATGCATTCAAGTTAAACCGCGACCAACGTAATCTACGTATTTTTAGCCCTGACGAAACCTATTCAAATCAACTACAAGCTGTATTTGAAGAAACCGATCGTGCATGGCAGTGGCCAATTGAGAGTTGGGATGAAGATATGTCCCGTGAAGGTCGAGTCATTGAACTGCTTTCTGAAAACTTACTTTTTGGCATGCTACATGGTTACACAGTAACAGGCCGCCACGGCATGCTACCCACCTACGAAGCATTCTCACAAGTTATCTCATCGATGGCCGATCAGTACTGTAAATATGTCTACGCCAGCCAAGGTGTGCATTTCCGTAAGCCACTGCCAGCCTGTAATGTCGTATTATCTTCATTACTTGAGCGCCAAGATCATAATGGCTATTCACATCAAAACCCATCTTTCCTTGGGGCTATGCTGGAGAAACATCCAAAAATAATCTCGGCTTACTTACCCGCAGATGCCAACAGCACATTGGTTTATACAGAGCGAGCCTTCGCTGACCGTGACAAACTCAATATTCTGGTTGCAGGTAAAAAAGAATTACCACAATGGCTAAGCTTGGAAGAAGCGCGTAAACAAACAAAAGACGGCGTAATGGTGTGGGATTTTGCCTCAGATGAGAATCCCGATATTGTGCTGGCAGGTTGTGGTGATTATGTCACTCAAGAATGTATGGCTTCTCTAGTATTAATCAGAGAACTCCTTCCAAGAGTGAAAATCCGCTTCGTTAGTGTCACTGAATTAAGCAGTGATGGCTTAGGTAGCCGTAAATTTAAAGAAAAACCTTGGTTAATGGACGAAATATTTACTCAAGATAAAGGTGTGGTATTCAACTACCATGGTTACCCAAATACAATCAAAAAGTTAATTTTTGATTACAAAGGCAGCCGTCGCTTCAGAATTAAAGGCTACGAAGAAGAAGGTTCAACAACAACGCCATTTGATATGGGTGTTCGTAACGGTACATCTCGCTATCACCTTGTAATTGATATGGCTTACAAGCTGTTCCAACAGGGCGTTATTGATGAAACTATGCACGTCTCTATTACCACTGATATGCTGCAAAGATTAGTTGACCACCGCAACTATATTAAAGCGAATGGTGTAGACCCAGTAGAAATCGAAAATTGGGTATGGACACGCTAATAGAAACATCTAGTTAACATTAGATTGTAATTTAAAGGCATTCTTCGGAGTGCCTTTTTTGCATTAAAAATACCAGTTACAGAATGGCAACCTTTAAAAGGTTGATCTTAATACTGGAAAAAGTTAACAAACCAAGTGATAATTAACCGCTGGCTAAAATATCAAAGGATCCCCACACTAAGTGCTAGCAATGTTTTGCACAAAACCAGCAAAGCATATTGGTGGAGAATCATAATCAATGGACGTAAATAAAATGATGAAGAACACATTAAAAGTAGTATTACTGACATCTCTGCTTCCACTCGCAGCCAGCGCATCTCAGGAACTTACACCTTGGTATGTTGGTGCCGGTTTAGGCGTTAATAACTATGAGCACGTTGCCACTCAGAACGGTGAAGACAGTCCATACGCTTGGGATGTTTTCGCAGGCTACATGTTCAACGATTACTTCGGTGCTGAAATCGGCTTCCGTGATTTAGGTAATGCAGATTGGACTGAAGCAGGTATCAGTAATGATGTCAGCGTTAAAGGTTCAACATTAGGCTTAGTGGGTATTTGGCCTTTGGCTAACCGTTGGAGCTTATCAGCTGAAGCCGGTGTGATGTACTATAGCCTTGAAAACAGCCAAAACTTCAATAACCAATCCACTTCTTACAGTGATTCTGACTTTGCTCCATACTTGGGTGCAGGCGTTGGCTATAACTTCACTGATAACTTGAAGTTACAAGCTAAATACCGCCGTTATGAAGGCTTAGATGACAATACAAATGGCTTAGTTCCAGTCAATGCAGATAGCAACTATTGGGGCTTAGAATTAAGCTACCGCTTCGGTTCTGCTGCTGTTGTAGCTCCAGTTGCCGCTGCAGTCGTTGCCGCAGCACCTGTTGATTCTGACAACGATGGCGTTTATGACGACAAAGATCAATGTCCAGCAACACCAGCAACTCACAAAGTTGACTCTGTTGGCTGTACTATCTATGAAAACGTGAAGAACAAAGAAGACGTAGGTTCAATCCAGTTTGCTAACGATTCTGCTGTAGTTAAAAATGTTTACTACAAAGACATCGAAAGATTAGCTAACTACTTGAACAAAAATCCAGCTTTCACTGTTGAAATCGCAGGTCACGCCTCAAATGTAGGTAAACCAGAATACAACATGGAATTGTCTGACAAACGTGCTGACGCCGTTGCCAAGATTCTTGTAGAGAAATATGGTATCAGCGGAAGCCGCGTAACTTCTAACGGTTACGGTGTTACTCAGCCATTGGTTGCTGGTGATTCAAAAGAAGCTCACGCTGCGAACCGTCGCATCGAAGCTATCGTGACTACCACAACAAAACAACCTGTTCTGAAGTAATAGTTCTTACTGAAGTAAAAAAGTCGCTGCTTGCAGCGACTTTTTGTTTTTATGGGGTATACACTAGGACAAGCGACGCCCTCTACTGCTGCCAAGATGATAGCCCGTAGCTCGAGCCATACCTTAATAGACATAAAATTGTCATTTTTGTAATTTTTTTACATTCAAGGTTGGAAAAGTTGGCAAAATCGCTTCTAATAGTCATCAGTGAATTCCGAGTTAAAACTGCTACCTGAGAAGGATGTTTTTCATGGCCAATACATTAGAGCAACTCAAGTTATATACCACTATCGTCGCTGACACAGGCGACATCGAAGCGATTAAACGCTACCAACCTGAAGATGCGACCACTAATCCATCACTCATCTTGAAAGCGGCTCAAATTCCTGAATATGAATCCCTTATAGAAAACGCTATAAACTGGGCAAAATCACAAAGTACCGATCTCGTGCAGCAACTTGATGATGCCAGCGACAAACTAGCGGTCAATATCGGCGTAGAAATACTGAAACTCGTTCCAGGCCGAATTTCAACTGAAGTTGATGCCCGTTTATCATTCGATAAAGAAAAATCAATCGCTAAAGCCCATAAATTGGTTCGCCTATATAAAGAAGCGGGTGTAGATAAATCACGCATTCTGATCAAACTCGCTTCAACTTGGGAAGGCATTTGTGCCGCTAAAGAACTAGAGCAAGAAGGCATCAACTGCAACTTAACCCTACTATTTAGCTTTGCTCAAGCGCGTGCGTGTGCCGAAGCGGGTGCTTATCTCATTTCTCCTTTTGTAGGCCGCATACTTGATTGGTACAAAAAAGATACGGGTAAAGATTACAATGCCGTAAATGACCCTGGTGTCATTTCAGTGACTGAAATTTATAACTACTACAAACAACACGGTTTTGACACTGTTGTTATGGGTGCAAGTTTCCGTAATATCGGTGAAATTATTGAGCTAGCAGGTTGCGATCGTCTGACCATTGGCCCTTCTCTATTAGAAGAACTGGCTAATTCGCAAGTTGACATCACACCTAAACTGGTTGCAGCAACGACCACTGTCGCTGCAGAACCCCCATTGACTGAAGCGCAATTCCGTTGGGACTTTAACCAAGATCCAATGGCGGTTGATAAGCTTGCCGAAGGCATTCGAAACTTTGCGATAGACCAAGGTAAGCTCGAAGTCATGCTCACGACTAAGCTCGCGAACTAAGCACTCTGGAGACGGTGAAATGACACTCTTGACCCAAAGCTCAACATGGCAAGCTTTATCAGCACACAGTAAAAATATTCCGCATATGCGGGAATTGTTTGCAACTGACGCAGCACGTTTCAATAAAATGTCGCTATCAGCCTGTGGTTTATTACTGGATTACTCTAAAAACAGAGCAACAGCGGAAACGCTGGATCTGTTATTTGCGTTGGCAAGCAATAGCCAACTTGAAGCAAAAATCAAAGCGATGTTTGCAGGTGAAATCATTAACACCACAGAGAAGCGCGCCGTACTGCACACTGCGCTTCGCAGTACTGCAGAACAATTGATTATTGCCGAGGGTCAAGACATAGTTCCTGAAGTTCAACAAACTCTAGATAAGATGCAAGGGTTTGTGAACTCAGTGACGTCAGGTCAATGGAAAGGTTACACAGGTAAAGCGATAACCGATATTGTCAGTATTGGTATTGGCGGCTCTTTCCTAGGCCCCAAAATCGTCTCTCAAGCGTTGCGCCCTTATTGGAACCCCGAATTAAATTGTCACTTTGTGGCAAACGTCGACGGGACTTCTATTAGTGAGAAGCTGAAGTTATTGGATCCTGAAACGACCTTGTTCATCATGTCATCCAAATCTTTCGGGACACAGGAAACCTTAACTAATACCCTCACCGCAAGAGACTGGTTCCTAGCGAAAGGCGGTTTGCAGTCTGATGTGGCAAAACACTTTGTCGCAGTCACTTCAAACGTGGCAAAAGCGACAGATTTTGGCATAGATGCAAACAATATTTTCCCTATGTGGGATTGGGTTGGTGGCCGTTACTCTCTCTGGTCAGCGATTGGCTTGCCGATTGCACTTTTGATCGGTATGGATAACTTCAGGGCTCTACTCACAGGTGCGCATCAGATGGATGAGCACTTCGCCACAGCACCACTGACTGAGAATATGCCGGTTATCATGGGATTACTCTCCCTATGGTACGGAAACTTCTTTAATGCTCAGTCCCATGTCGTATTAACCTACGATCATTACCTACGTGGTTTACCCGCTTATTTCCAGCAGCTAGATATGGAAAGTAACGGTAAATCAGTCACCTTAAATGGTACTGATGTTGACTACAGCACAGGTCCCGTCATTTGGGGGGGCGAAGGCACTAATGGCCAACATGCCTACCACCAGTTATTACATCAAGGTACCGCACTGATCCCTGCCGATTTCATTATGCCGCTGCAAAGCCATAATCCTATCGGTGAGCACCATGACCAATTAGCGTCAAACTGCTTCGGTCAAACCCAGGCCTTAATGCAAGGTCGTACTTTTGATGAAGCTTTAGCCGAACTTGCTAATAGCGCATTATCCGCCACAGAGAAGCAACTGATCGCTCAACATAAAGTCATGCCTGGTAACAAGCCGAGCAACACCTTACTTATGGATAAGCTCACTCCAAGTACCCTAGGCGCTTTAATTGCCTTGTATGAACATAGAACCTTCGTTCAAGGTGCTATTTGGGATATCAATTCCTTCGATCAATGGGGTGTAGAACTCGGTAAGAATCTCGGTAACGATGTGTTAGCACGCATTGGCGCAGAGCAAGATTCCGATGCTTTAGATGCCTCAAGCAACGCATTGATTAACCTTTATCGACAAGGCAAAATCTAATCGAACAAAAAGCCAGCAATTGCTGGCTTTTTAATTCTACCCCGTTCTTTTTATTAAATTTTTCTGCTTAACTCCGCTCTACTTCTGCATATAACATCAATGACATATCACTCAAAGTTCATTTCAACTTAACACAAATGAAACATAATTCTTGCACCCTGTTTTAAAAATATGTTATTTAATCGCTGACAAAACATACAACAACAGGAGGTTGCCATGGATCGTTTAGATTATGGTTGTGCGCTAGATGAAGTCGTTGAAAGACCCGATCGTTCGCGAGGCTCCAATAAAAAGCGTAAATGGCGTGAGATCGAAGCGTTAAAAGATAAGCATCGTTTGCTCAAAGAACTCCAAGAAATCGATAATAACTTTAACTACGACATTGATGCTATCCAGTTGTAATTACATGTTTATATGAGCTAGTTATCATTTCAAACATGAATAGAAAAGCGCCCTTCGGCGCTTTTTTATTTACAACTATTGGAGCAAACAGAATATAAGCGGGGTATGACCTTACGAGCCGGAGCTTTAAAAAACACATAAAAACCAGTGATTTACGATAAAAACCAACGTCATCGACTCCGATAATACTTTACAAATTCCAACCAACTTTGGCTCACGAGACATCGCCGTCAGAATCAAAAATGTGCTCCTCAGCCTTATAAAAACACCAGCTTAAGCCCACAACATGGACCCAATAAACTAAAGAGTATTAGTCAGATGCTGTGAGATAAACCCGTAAATCTTCAAATTCTTTCTGCTCTCGATCCAGAAACAAAGGATCATCGATCAGCGATTTCTGACACTCTAACTCAATAACTTGCCAATCTTGCTCAGTTAAAATTTTGGCTAACAAAGGAAATATTTCCCGTTCCTCCATCTGCATATGTCGCTCTTGCAATGCGACATACTCTGCAAAGTCAACAATCAGTTTCTCGCGGGCAACCACAATATCACTGAGGATCAAGTTTAAAGTCGCCATCAAGGTCGCCGAGGATTGGATCACCGACTCATGTTCGGCACTCAATTTATCGATAGTATCGTTCGTTTTATGGGCTAGGTAGTAGGCATAAATAATGTCTTCAATGGGATGATGGCAACGTTCAGCATATCCTTGCATATATTCAACAATATCGCGCACGACGCTGAAGTTGATTGACTCACCTTCGGATAGTTTCATCTGCTTGTTTTTTAAAACATTTAGCAATACAGCTATATGTTTATGATCATGCATGAGTCTTTTAAGCATAATGCCTCCTGAATATGGGTCTGACTATTGATACTAGCCAAGTCGTGAACTAACACCAATATAACAGGCTAAAACCTGTTCACTTTATGACGTTGATCAAGTAAATCACATACCAAACAGTAAACAGACCACAAACATTAGCACGTCTCGGCATATTTCAGGGAAATTTAGCTGTTTATCTCACCACTTTGCGATTTCTAATCACTTTTTTATTCGTAAATACCACAACCACATAGTTACTTGGCAAGCTGATGTAATTGCTGTTGTAGCTTTTTAAACTCAAGTCTTAATACTTGCTGCGATTCGATTAGCTGCGCTTCATCGACATCCTTAACTGCAAGATACGGGTAATCCTTGAGCAGTTTTTGTTCCAGCACGAATGCTTGACCAGTCTCCTTCGCTTCGATGAGGACTTGTAACCGATGTAAATACTCAGTCAATGACACTTGGTTGATTTCAGCAGGCTCAGATAATCTTGGTGCATTCATAGACCTTGCAGCGATAGCGGGGCTAATTGCATCCTGCTGCTCAGTTGCTCCCAATGCGGCTTTAGCTTGCTGCATTTCCATCTGTCTTTTATGTTCAGCCACGGCTTCTGTTTGCATGTTTAAAGATTGCATCGCTTCAGTATCAGCCATTCTTGCCATTGTTTGTGGCGCAGGGGCACTCATCACCATAGGACTTGGAGCAAGTGCATCTTCGACTTGAGGTCGATTCAGCACCAGCAGACCAACAACAAGCACTAACGATGCCGCGCTCGATAACGCCCAAGGATGGCGTCGCCAAACGGAACTTGGCGCTTCAACGGCGGTTATTTTGCTTTGATGCATTTCAGCTAAGTGAGTTTGCGCCAGCTGTAAGATATCTTGATCGAGTTGCTGCGGTGGAACCTCTAAGGCCTGCTGGTGATACCAAGCCAGCACTTCCTGTTGTAATGCGCGCTCATCAGCACTTGAAGAAGAATTACTCATGACCCGCCTCCTGCCATTTCGCGCTG
The DNA here is from genome assembly GCF_025653905.1 of Shewanella sp. SM71. Taxonomy (NCBI): domain Bacteria; kingdom Pseudomonadati; phylum Pseudomonadota; class Gammaproteobacteria; order Alteromonadales; family Shewanellaceae; genus Shewanella; species Shewanella sp. SM71. The sequence continues at coordinate 21,279 of NZ_JAKKRW010000001.1, read as the reverse complement.
ACACAATCTTTTAGGCTTTGGTAAGCATAACGAATACGGCTTTTAGTCGCTTCTAAGGTCACGCCCGCAATGTCGCTAATGATGGCAGCCGTAAAACCCATTTCAATATTCAGGATAAATGCCTCTTTCTGAACTTGGGGTAACAGTGCGATACAGGTCTTTAGCAATAAGCTCTTTTGCGCTTCTTGCCACTGCACATCGGGCTTATCTTGCTCACCCGCCACAAAAGTATCGAGTCCTGCATCATCTTCATCAGTAGCGACTAAATCCACGGGCTTAACCGCCCGAACATGATCAATCAATAAGTTATGAGCGATACGATACAACCAGGTAGTAAACTTGGCACTGGCTTCATAGTTAGCCGCAGCGCGGATCACCCGCCCCCAGGTTTCTTGATACAAATCTTCAGCTAACTGCTTATCACCTAACTGGCGTACAAAGTAGCGATAGAGTGCACCTTTGTGCTTCAGGTATAACTGTTCAAATGCTTTTGAATCGCCCTTGGCATAGCACAACATCAATTGCTCATCTGAGTGCTCATGGTTTGATAATTGCGCTATTGCTAATGCCACGGGAAATTCCTCATCATTGGGGTTAGCCCCACGAATTTACTTTTACTATTGTAATCTCTCATTGCGCGTATTGCTCTTGTCTCTCACTGGCTCGCCATGAAGCTTATCTTGGGGAGGAAAAGGTTTATCCGTACCATCGAATACCTTCTTAATCGGCACATGATTAGATTGCTCTATGGCCGCGGCGGTTTCCATTAATTGCACAAACTCATGGCGATATCCAAAGGGATCGTCCCCTAATGCCGAACGTGCTAACTGGCTTAACTTAGTATAATCAAATTGATGTAGATAATGGCTGCCATTCAGTAATTGCCCTAATCCTGCAACCGCTGCTGCAAATCTAAAATCATCACTCGCTTGTTCTAACAGCTTAACATTTTGGTCTAACCTGATGGGATAACTCAGTAACTGACTCTGTGTTTGCTCTGGCAACTTGTATCTCAGTTTAAGGAAAGCGATTTCTTCACGGCTGTATTTTTCTTGCCCCGTTTGAGCATCAACGCCATATCTGAGTTTATCATTCGCCATCTGCCCTGCTTCAACATATCTTAATTCATATAAGGCAGTCACTGTATGACCCGCGCCAATTTCGCCCGCATCCACCTTATCGTTGTTGAAATCCTCCCGTGCTAAAGCACGATTCTCATAACCGATTAGACGATACTCAGACACTAAGGCCGGATTAAACTCCACTTGCACTTTGACGTCTTTAGCAATAGTGAACAAGCTTGAACTTAACTCGTCCACCAGCACTTTTCGCGCTTCATTCAGGGTATCGATATAGGCATAGTTACCATTGCCCTTATCCGCTAATTGCTCCATGAGTTGATCGTTGTAATTCCCCAAACCGAACCCTAAGGTTGTCAGGCCAATACCATGATCTTTTTCCTTCTCAATCAAGGCAATCAAATCATCAAAATCTGTCATACCAACGTTGAAATCACCATCAGTCGCGAGGATGACTCGATTAATACCATGGGGGATAAAATGCTTTTTCGCCAATTGATAGGCTTGTGTGATTCCTTGCCCACCATTGGTTGAACCACCGGCGCTCAATTGCTCTAACGCATAGGTTAAAGTTTGAGTGTCATTACCCGACGCGCCATCGAGCACTACACCAGCAGCCCCTGCATAAACCACAATAGAGACTTTATCCTGCGCGCTTAATTGCGCCGTCAGCAACTTGAGTGCTGTTTGCAGTAAAGGCAATTTATCGGTAGATGCCATAGAACCTGACACATCGAGCAAAAAGACTAAGTTACTAGCACCTAACTGAGATTTAGGTAAGTCATACCCTTTAAGACCAATCCGTAACAGCATCATGTCATCGTTATAAGGGGATGACGCAAGCTCTGTCGTAACGCTAAACGGCGCGGCATTTTTAGCAGGTAAGGGATAGTCGTAGGAAAAATAATTGAGCATTTCCTCAACTCTGACTGTACCTTTCTCGGGCAAGCGCCCTTCCCTCAGCATCCGCCTTAAGGTGGCATAACTGCCAGTATCAACATCGATGGAAAAAGTCGATACTGGAATTTCTCCTGCCACCATGATGCCATTTTGTACCAGCGGCTCGAATTTATTTTGTGCTAACAGAATCGCGGCATAGTCTGACGGCATTGGGGCTATGTTCATTCCCATCACTGCACCATGGGTAGACATTTGCATCGGCGCCGCGACTCTGGCCATCTCAATCTTAGTAGCATCACGCATTTCAGCACGGCGCAGTGACACTTCTTTATGACTCTGTTCGGCTTGCAGCTCCGCTTGTCGTTGTTGAGCCTCAGAACCTTTACCGCCACAGGCCGTTAAACTCAGCATGACTAAGAATAAAGCTGCGCTATTGCTCGCCGATATGCTGGCGTTTCCCCAAGGTAATAAGGAATGTGCAATGGTTTTCTGGGAGTATATTGTTTTCATATTGAATGCCTTTGATGTTGACCTAAGGCTGTAAACGGCGCAAATGACTAAAAGGGTTAAAGTATCAAAATATTTTACAAACCACTCTTAAATGAGAATCAAACAGCCTCCAAGCACACTATTTATACAAAACAAAGTATTTTCAATCGTTTTTGCAATCAAGCTCACACTGCGGCTTGTATCAGGTCACTAAAATAGAAGCTTGTTACTCGCCTCGCTATGGGACCCACTCGTGTCACACTCAGCTCATTTGTTTTCCCTAAGAATCGCCCACGCACTCACAGAAGCTTGCGTGAAGGATAAGTATTCGTTTAAACGTTTTGGGCAAGATCTTCTTGCAGGTCTCACTGTCGGCATTATTGCCATTCCGTTAGCAATGGCATTAGCCATTGCCAGTGGAGTAGCACCTCAATACGGTTTATACACTGCGATTGTCGGCGGTTTTATTATCGCCATATCTGGCGGCTCACGTTATAGCGTGTCAGGCCCGACAGCGGCATTCGTGGTATTGCTCTATCCAATAGCCCAACAATTTGGTTTAGCAGGATTATTAATCGCAACTGTGATGTCCGGAATGATACTCGTCGGCATGGCAATGCTGCGACTTGGTCGATTAATTTTGTATATCCCTGAATCCGTCACCTTAGGCTTTACCGCGGGGATAGGTGTCGTCATCGCTACCTTGCAGCTCAAAGACTTTTTCGGACTCGAGATAGCCCAAATGCCAGAGCAATATCTGGCTAAGTTGATGACATTAGCTCAAGCGCTACCCTCGGTGCATTTACCTAGCCTACTGGTAGCATCCGCGACCTTAGCGACTATGCTACTTTGGCCAAAACTCAAAACACCCGTGCCAGCGCACCTTCCGGCTATTATACTCGGCACTATGTTCGCCTTGGTTCTCAATGCCATGGGTGCAGATATAGAAACCATAGGAACCCGTTTTCACTATCAACTGAGTGATGGCACCACAGGCATGGGAATTCCTGCCGTATTACCCAGTTTCGAATGGCCTTGGCTGCAAGCTGGCGCGAATGGCCAAGCGTTTCAGTTTAATCTCGCGACCTTTCAAGCTTTATTACCAGCCGCCTTTGCCATTGCCATGTTAGGCGCAATTGAATCGCTACTGTGTGCAGTGGTGCTCGATGGCATGACAGGTAAACGTCACAGTGCCAACAGTGAATTACTAGGGCAAGGTATAGGTAATATCATCACACCGTTTTTTGGCGGTATACCGGCCACTGCAGCAATTGCCCGTAGCGCGGCAAACGTCAAAGCGGGAGCTCAGAGCCCGATAGCGGCCATGATCCACGCCATAGTAGTCTTAATTGGTTTAGTCGCCTTAGCGGGCGTATTAGCTTATTTGCCCATGTCAGCCATGGCAGCCCTGCTACTTGTTGTGGCTTGGAACATGAGTGAAGCCCACAAGGCACTACATTTAATTAAAACTGCGCCCACCAGCGATATCATGGTTTTTGTCAGTTGTTTTTCATTAACGGTTATTTTCGACATGGTGATCGCCATCAGTGTTGGAATTATCCTTGCTGCCTTGCTGTTTATGAAAGAAATTGCCGAGATGACAAAGCTTTACGATATCAGCACCAACAAGCGTTATGTGGATCAAGAGCTACCTGCCGATTGGGCTGTCCTTAAAATTAACGGGCCGCTATTCTTCGCTGCTGCTGACCGCATTTTCTCCGAAATCGCGAGTCTCACCGAAGATAAACAAGTGATAGTGCTTTATCTCGATGGAGTATCTATTCTGGATGCGGGAGGATTAGCCGCACTGACGAAACTGATTGAAAAATGCAAAGCAAATAAAACTAAGCTCATTATCGCCGATCTGCAGTTCCAGCCCATCCGAACGCTGGCGAGAGCGAAGATCCAGCCAATTGAAGGTGTATTGAAGTTTTACTCGACCCTACGTGAGGCAATGACAGAAGCGCCAGTTATCACTCAGCAAACAGAAATTACTACGGATAAGCAAATACTGTAAACCTTGCAACCCAATATCAGCAGCTTATGACTGCAAACTAATGCCAAAGGCCAACCTCAGTGTTGGTCTTTTTTATTGCTCCATCACCTCACCTATTCATCGCCGCGAAAGACGTTTTTTCACACGCAAAAACGGGCAGAAATCGCTAGGATCATGGTATTATTCAGCGCCATGATGCTAGCTACCGATGACGGCTAGACAAGCATCAACTGTACCTAGACCTGAAACAAGGTCAAAATATAATTAAAATTAGTGAGTTAAGGAGTTATCATGCAAGCCCTTGTTGCTGTTGTTATGGGTTCTAAAAGTGATTGGCCCACGATGGAAGCCGCCGCTGAAATAATGGATAAACTGCAAGTGCCTTATCATGTTGAAGTGGTTTCCGCCCATAGAACGCCAGATAAACTCATGGAGTTTGCAGCCTCTGCCGCCGAACGTGGTTTTAAAATCATCATTGGTGGCGCCGGTGGCGCAGCGCACTTACCCGGTATGATTGCCTCTAAAACTCGCTTACCCGTATTAGGTGTACCAGTCCAAAGTAAAGCACTGTCAGGTATGGATAGCTTATTGTCTATCGTTCAAATGCCAAAAGGCATTGCCGTCGGCACCTTAGCCATAGGCACAGCGGGCGCATTCAATGCAGGATTATTGGCCTGCCAAATCCTTGCGAATAACGATGCAGAATTAGCGGCTCGTGTTGACGCTTTCAGAGAAGAACAGACCCGTGCGGTACTGGACAATCCAGACCCGAGGGAAGTCTAATGACCCAGACAAACACTAAACCTAAGGTTTGGGTATTAGGTAATGGTCAGCTGGGCGCCATGTTGACCCACGCTGGTGAGCCATTAGCGATTGAAGTTAACGCCGTCGATATCATGACGCCTACGGATGACATTCTGCCACTCGCGCCCCACGACATTATTACCGCCGAGCGCGAACAGTGGCCAGAGTCCGCCCTGAGTTTACAACTCAGCTCACACCCCCATTTTGTTAATGGTCCGGTATTTAGCCGTTTAGCCGACCGTTTTAGCCAAAAGAGTCTACTCGACCAGCTCAGCGTTCCCACGGCGCCTTGGACCTTAGTCGACGATAACACCCAAGTCGATACCCTGTATCAGCACTATGGTCCTAGAGTCTTGATGAAACGCCGTACTGGGGGTTATGACGGTAAAGGTCAACATTGGCTTAAACAAGCCGAAACGGGTGATATTCCAAATGATTGGCGTAACCTTGCGATTGCTGAGCAAGCGATTAATTTTGATGAAGAAGTATCATTGGTTGGCGTGCGTACTCGCGAAGGCGAATGCGTGTTTTATCCGCTGACGCTGAACTTACATCAGGACGGCATTTTAATGGCGTCGATTTCGCCACTGGCACGCTTAAGCCCTTTGCAAGCCCAAGCCGAAACTATGCTCAGCGCTATTATGCACGAACTTGAATACGTTGGCGTAATGGCGATGGAATGCTTCCGTGTTGGCGATGAGTTACTGGTGAATGAGCTGGCACCGCGAGTGCACAACTCTGGCCATTGGACTCAAGCCGGAACCCATATGGATCAATTCCAGCTGCATCTTAGAGCACTTTGCGGAATTGCGATCCCACAGCCACAAGTGAATTTTCAGTGTGTTATGGTCAACCTTATCGGTATCGATAATGACCCTCGCTGGTTAAGTTTGCCCAATGCAGAGTTGTACTGGTACAACAAAGAAGTTCGCCCGGGTCGTAAAGTCGGACATTTAAACCTATCAGTGCCAAATCAAACTGTGCTCAACCAGAGCATAGCCGCACTGCAAACTTGGATGCCAATCCAATACCAAGCACCATTAGCTTGGATATTGGCCGAATACGCAGAAAATTTGCGTTAATTCAGTATTTAGTACCAAAATCACTGATATGAAATTGTTCACAGTTTCATATCAGTTTATATTTCAATTTTCGTTATATACTTAACTGAACTCAGTGTGAATACGTTAGTGATGTATAGCATTCAATGATTACTAGCAATGACACAGATAAAGGAATAGTCGAGTGAAATTAAGGGATAATTTCAAACGTAAGACCATAGATCGCTTAGATTATCGCTATCATCTGCTACTGCTTATAGTGCCGATATGTCTATTCATCCTGCTGTTTATCTTTAATGCACCCACAGAAAATTGGACTATCCTGCCCTTACTGTTTGTTTGCATCATTTATATTTTTGCCTACAGCCTAATTTACTATTTGCATCAGGGTCGTTTAACTCGACTATGGCAGCATTTAGAGCAAGTCGTCACCATCAACGATGCCATCTATGAACTCGCACATCTCTCGAGCCATTATAAAAATGAGCATGCCTTTCTGGACGCCTTACTCAATAAAGCCGTGTACGTGATTAATGGTGCCGAAATGGGCAGCATCATTAAAATCAACGAGGTGAATAATAAACTGTATTTTGAATCTGTCGTGGGGCTCGATTTAGCAAAGCTCAGACAACTGGATTTTACCTTAGAGCAAACTTTTGAATATCGACTCACTGAAGGGAGATGCGATCAAGTAGTGGTCATCAATGATATGAAGAATATCAATGCGGCTAGCACCTTAACGGAAGATGATCAAAAAGTGTTACTCTCAGTGTCGAAGCAGCCGATACGCTCAACCCTGTCTAGCCCTATTCGTATTGATGGCAAACTGTATGCCATGCTCAATCTCGATAGCAGTAGCCTTGGCGCCTTTAGCGATTACGACCGCAATCTTGTCTCTATCCTAACTCACGAAGCTAGCAATGCCATTGCGCTCTATCAGAAGTCACTGCAGATCACTAAACTTGCCAATTTTGATCCATTAACAGGACTTTATAATCGAAAGAATTTTGAAGATGAACTGCACCATTGGCAGCACAAACCTCACTTAGGCAGTTTTTTAATTATTATCGATATGGACAATCTCAAGTCCATTAATGATGCCTATGGGCACCAGATGGGTGATGTTGCCATCAAGCGAACGGCCACTGCCATGCTCACCTATTGGCAAAACAAAGGCATTATTTCCCGTTTTGGTGGCGATGAGTTTGTCGCTTTATGCCATGGGCCGTTAGCTCAAATTGAACAGGACTTAGATGATATGCGCAAAACCTTGAATCAAGGTTCAGAGCTTAGCCTAGGTTTTAGTTTTGGTATTGCCCCCTTCGAAGCCGATTGGTATCAATCCTTTAAGACTGCAGATCATGCCATGTATGAGCAAAAGCGTGCAAAGAAAAAAGCCATTCAGGCATTAGAAACCTTCGCAGTGAAAGCGCAATAAATCAATTGAAGTATGGTGCTGCAGCCGATGTCAAAAGGCTAATATCAACAATCAGTAAGCGTCGGAGTTGAATATCTGAGTTTAAGATTTGAGTTTACAATCTCGATTAGCTATCTCAATTAGCTAGCTCGATTAAATATCTAAATTGAACACCGACAGTCAGCCATTCTCACTTAGGTGGCTGACAATGATATAGAAACGTAATCTTAACCAAAAAATAAACGCCACAGCCAAGATGAATCTAAATCTTCTTGGCAGGTTTTATATTGAGCCGCGTAGCGTTTCGACCTCGCATCCACCTTGTTCGCCACTTTCACTAACCACGCCTTAGATTTATAACTGCCACGGCGATAACCGCCCCAGCCTTCGTGATAATTAAGATACTGCGCCCGCGCATCCCATTTAGATACGCCATTTATCTTATGGGTTTTGCTGATAAACCAGCCCATAAAATCCAAGGCATCATCGAAATCACTGCGGCTCGACCAACTGTTTCCCGTCTCACGCACATAATCATCCCACGTCATGGTCTTAGCCTGCGCATAACCATAGGCATCGCTGGCACGGCCAATAGGGATAAAACCTAAAAAGTATTCCATCGGTGGCGCGGCGTTGTGCTTGAATGAGCTTTCTTGATACATCATAGCTAACGGCACATGCACTGGCACACCCCATTTATCACGGACATCTTTAGCGGCATCGTACCAATCTCGGTGTTCTTGAAATATCTCACACAAATTTTCGGGAGACTTAGGCGGAGATGTCGCGCAACCAGACAAGATGCCGAGACTGGCGCAGAGTAAGATAGCGAAGGATTTATTCATTAATATCATGTTCTTTGGAGAGTTAGCTCGCGCCATAATGTCATAGACTCAGGCTGAGGCAAGCATAAAAAGCCTTTTTTGCGCTTAGAAGATCTCAGCGCTAGAGGCTAAATCAATATGATTTAAATCGAATGTAGCTGGCTTACCACTTGAGCTTAACACTTTGGCTATTTCGTTTCGGGACTCAGCTCAAACTGACACTCATGATCTTCTTGCTGCCACACGCCGGGTTCCCAATACGCAGTGTCTTTACCCATATAGCGCTTATCAGTGTGAAATAACGCACCGATATGATAACGCTGATGACTTTCGACATTGAGCTTGAATACTTTGGGTGTCCGCGCGGCAAGCGTGACAGACAAACTTGGATCATCAATCAGCTCCGCAACGGTAAATTCATATTCGCCAGGCGCTAACTGATAATTAGGCTTAGAAACGACTGCCTGCCCGTTTAAATGGGTCACCACAACTCGATACCAGTGAGTACTGGCATCGGGCTGCAAATAACCCGACACAGTACCACAGCCCAGTGGGTCTTCAGGTGACGCGGCGCAGCCAGATAACAAGGCACTGAACACAATCAAAGCTGCGCGGGCACGTAGGCCAGTGAAAGAGAATAACCCCTCTTTCACGGCTTCACTCCAAAGTAATCTTCCAGATAATCATCGAATGAAACTGCACTCTGCGCCGCCTCTAGTTCAGCTTGCTTGTTAAGCGAACTGGATGCTTCAGCTTGATACTGCGCTATGGTCTCGCTCGACAAGGGATAATCGATAAAGTATTGATAGTATTGCTGCGCTAACGTCATCACCCACTGACCATGATCTTGGCCCTTGTTGATCACGTTTTGCAGTACTTGTCCCGACAGGGTTAAATTCGGATCTTCAGCCGCTTTACGCCAATGGGCCAAAGCCACTTGATAATCCGTCCCCTCACCATCAAGCAATACTGCCAAAGGTTGCAAGGCATCAAACAACTCTTCTAACCAAGATTTAAGCGAATGTGAACCGTCTGCAGTTAATAACTCAAGCCCAGGTTTACGGCCTTCAAGCACCACAGCTTTAAGATTCGCGCTTAATCTCGCCTCTTCGCTCGCCTCAGACTTAGGCGACTGCGTTAATAAACAATAGAGTAGGAATAAATCGAGGAAACGTACTTGTGTCGCCTCAATGCCAACTGGGCTAAATGGATTAACATCCAACGCTCTCACTTCAATGTATTCCACCCCAGCACGGGCCAGAGCTTCAGACGGTTTCTCGCCACTACGTGTGACCCGTTTCGCACGGATTGGCGAGTAGAACTCGTTTTCAATCTGCAATACATTGGCATTAAGTTGACGATACTCACCATCGACTTTAACGCCGATATTAGCAAAGTTTGCTGAAGGCATTTTAGTGGCAGCATTCACGCCAGCCAGATACTCAGGCAAAGAGTTATAGCTGATATTTAGATCTTCTTGCTCTTTGTTGGTGTAGCCTAAATCACTCATACGCAACGAAGTGGCATAGGGCAGATACAGAGTTCCATGGCCCGTTTTTTCAAACTTGAGGTCGGTTTTTTGATCTTTAATAAAGGAGCTACATAACGCTGGCGAGGCACCAAATAAATAAGGAAGTACCCACACTAAACGGCGATAGTTACGGATCAAGCCGAAATAGGATTCTGAAATAAAATCATCGTAAGTTAACTCTTTATCACTTAACTCATACAGGCTTTGCCATAATTCTTGCGATACCGAAAAGTTAAAGTGCACCCCAGAGATGATCTGCATCAGGGCACCATAACGATAGGTTAACCCCTTACGATACAAGGTTTTCATCATGCCAGTATTCGATGAGCCATAGCGGGCAACGGGGATCTGTTGCTCATCTTTCACATAGCAAGGCATGCTCACGGGCCACAAACGTTGACCATTTAAGTGGCGCACGCTGAAGGCATGAGTCTCAGTTAACCCTGTGAGAAGTTGCTCAACATTGTGATTTACTGGCGTAATAAACTCGAGCAAGGCTTCACTGTAATCCGTCGTAATACGTGAATGCATTAACGCCGAGCCTAAGGCTTCGGGATGCGAGTCTGTAGCGAGATAACCAAACTCATCAATCCGCAACGCCTCACGTTCTATGCCACGTAACATACCCAAGAGTGCGGTGCGCCCATTGGCGTCCGAGAGATATTGTACTAATTCATTGAATGACTTCAATTTGCGCTTCTCTAATTGGTGATTCGCTATCGCGACAAGGTTAACAGTCAGACCTTTATTTTGAGGCTTATCTTGCAAAATATGCCTCAAAATAAATCTAAACCTGTCTGTGGGGCAAGCCAAATTCACACCTTGTATGATTAAAAGCAGACGGTGACAGCTAATGCTGTCACCGTCTTTCGATGTAAATCCGGTAAATATGGGGCAAATAGTCGTTAACTAATGCACCCGTCTATCTACCTATATAAGGGCGAAATACTAATTTACAATACTAAAGTTTCAATTGGATAGCCCAATACCGCTAAATCCGCTTCAATTGTCGCTTTATCTCCCACCACCAGAATCACCATTTTATTGATATCTAGCTCGGAAGCCGCGAGGGCATTGAGTTCATCTTTTGTTACAGTATTAATGATCTTGTCCTGTTGAGTCGTAAAATCTTGACTCAATTGGTAACGTTGGATCATCCGTATAAAGCCCGCTTTTTGATACGGTGTTTCATAATCAAGTGCTTGGCCTTGCGAGACTGAATTTCGCATAAAGGCAAGTTCAGCATCTGTCATGCCCTGCTGCTGATAAGCACTGATTTCTTTTACAAACTCAATGAGTGCTTTCGCCGTCACGTCACTGCGAACGTTACTTGATGCGACAAAATCGCCCACTTCAGCACCGCCAGTAAAACGAGTGCGAGCACCATAGGTATAACCTTTATCCTCACGTAAATTTAGGTTGATACGGCTATTGAATGCGCCGCCTAACGGATAATTCATCAGATAGGATTTAAAATAATCGCCTGTGGCATCGTAGGGTAATGCGCGCTTGGCAATATTGATTACCGATTGCGCCGCACCAGGTTTATCAATCAGATAAATTGTGCCGCCTTTTAATGCAGGGAGTGGCTTAAGTGGCGGTATCACAGCTGCTTCTCCTTTCCACTGGTTTAATCCCGCTAATTTAGGCAGCAATGCAGATTCAGATAAATTAGCAACAGTGACAATTTTAGCGTTGCCGCCTTGATACTGCTGGGCATAAAATGCTTTTACATCGGCTAACGTAAGCGCCGCGACAGAATCGAGCGTGCCGAGATCATTCACACCTAACGCATTGTCTTTACCGTATAACAAAGACGACAACGCCGTATCAGCCAGATAGCTAGGATCAGACTGCATATGCTGGATCTGTTGTAATTGCTGTTGTTTCACTCGCGCAAAGTCAGCTTCGCTGAACGCTGGCTGAAACAGCTTTTCTTCCATAATCGCCAGCGTCTCATCTAAATGTGCTGTCAGAGCTGATACTTTGATCGAACTTTGATATTCAGACGCACTAAAGTCGACACTACTACCTAGCATTTCTAAGGCTTGTGATAGTGCTTCACTGCTGCGCTTCTGGCTCGATTCATTAAGCATTTCCGCAGTCAGCGTTGCTAAGCCTACTTTTTCGACGGGTATGAGTCTGTGGCCACCATTGAGATAAACAATTAACTCAACTGTTGGTGTTTCAGTACTTTGAGTGCCCATGACTTCGATGCCATTGGCTAAGGTTTTTGTCCAAATTTTAGGTACTTTGAGCATAGGTGCAACGCCAGATGCAGGCATCTTAGTCCGATCAAAACTTGAAACAAGTTCAGGCTTGGGCAAATCCCCCTCTACCGCAGAGTGTGCAATCGGCAACGTTGCTGGCGTGAAGTTATCCGCATGGGCAATAAGTGACGTCATTCCCTGCGGCACCACACTCATAACCACCATAGGTTTATCTTTAATGTATTGCTTAAACACGCGCATCACATCGTCTTTGGTCACATTGGCATAACGATTCAGATCTGAGGCAATCATGTTCGGATTGCCCGACAGCGTTTGGTTCATCGCTAAGGTCGACACTTTGCCAGAAACACTCTGCAGGCTATAAATGGTATCAGCCTCAAACTGCACTTTGACTTTTTGCAGATCGTCATCGGTAACGCCACGTTGCTCAAACTCCTTAATCGAGTCGAGAATACGTTGCTCCAGATCCGCCAGTTTGCCGCCCTTTTCAGGATTGGCTAAAGCATAAATCGACATCTGACACGCAAGCTCTTGACAAGGATGACTCACATTAGCCTGCACGGCATAACCGTCCTTAACCAAGTTTTTATATAATAAGGATGTTTTACCACCACCTAAAATATTGGCCAACAGATCGAGCGCGGCCTCATCTGAATGTCTAGCGTATACGGTTGGAAAACCAATACGGATCAAAGGCAAGTGCACTTGATCTTCCATGGAGATGTAACGCGTCTTGTCTAAGTTAACCAGCGCCTTTTGCTCTAACGAGACTTCAGGGCCGCGGGGGATTTCACCAAAATATTTATTGACCCAGGCTAAGGTTTGCATTTCATCGAAATCGCCACCTATGGTCAAGGTCGCATTGTTAGGACCATACCAACGTTGGAAAAAGTGTTTAACATCGTCAACCGTGGCGCGATTAAGATCGTCCGGCCAGCCAATTACAGGCCAAGAATAAGGATGACCGACAGGGTACATGGCTTGGCTAAAACGCTCACTCATGCGGCCATAGGGCTGATTATCGATACGTTGTGCACGCTCGTTTTTGACGGTTTCGCGCTGCACTTCGAATTTTTCACTGGTGAGTGCGGGCAACAAAAAGCCCATACGGTCCGACTCAAGCCACAACATTTTTTCTAATTGATTGTTGGGAACTGTCTCAAAATAATTGGTTCTGTCGGTATTAGTCGTGCCATTTAGGGTACCACCGGCTTCGGTAACCACTTCAAAATGCTGCTCATCGGCAACATGCTGCGAGCCTTGGAACATCATGTGTTCAAATAAATGCGCAAATCCCGAACGCCCAGCTAATTCACGGGCAGAGCCCACATGATAAGTGACGTCGACATGCACTAAGGGATCTGAATCATCTTGATGTAAAATAACCGTTAACCCATTGGCTAATTGGTACTTTTTGTAGGGGATCCCTACTTGCGAATCGGCCAATTGCACATTTTCGATAAGTTTAACGCCTGCGGGCAAGTTCGCCGTAGTCGTTTCAGATGCACAACCCGCAAGTGCGGCAGAAATTGCGACCGCTAATATCCATTTCTTCAAAACATTCCCCTCATACATCAATGGGCCAAAAATACAGCTTCATAATCATAGTGCTGCGTTTAGTCATAGTGCGCTTGAATGATTAAGCATTGGGATTTATGACTCGCAAAATTAACACTAAGTTCCTATCTATACAGTAAATTCAGTCTAAACGGAAAAACACTCCCCACCCTTGACCATTAAATACATCCTAGCGCCATCATGCCATCCATTGCAGCACGGCAGCGGCAATAATTAAGTAACGAATTGTTTTACCAATTAAAATCATCACCAAAGAGGGTATTAGCGGTAGTCTCAACCAACCCGCCAATAAACAGAGAATATCGCCGACAACTGGTGCCCATGAGAGTAACAACGCCCACACGCCGTAGCGTTCAATCAAGGTGAGCCCCTTTGCGTGTTTACCTGTCGCTAACGCTTCTGGTGATTTTGCGAGGCGACCTAAGCGGCCTAAATAGAAACTGGTCATCGCGCCCAACGTGTTACCAATACTGGCCACCACGACCAGCGCAACCCAAGCCTCTGGAGTTTTGTTTAATAGCGCCACGAGTAAGACTTCAGATCCCCCCGGTAACAAAGTGGCCGCTAAAAAAGCGCCGGAGAACATAATGCCTAACTCAGTCATAATGGCTTACTCAATGATAAATCTCTCTTTTTGTATTCAATGCGATGAGGTTTGCCATGGGTTAATTGAATGTTTCACTTAATCTTTTTACAACAAACTCACTTATCACAATAAGTTATAAGAAAAACGGTTTGTTATAACCCTAGCTCTGTCGATACAATGGTTAACTATGGCAGGCAATAACCATGCGCATGACTGAGAGCGCGTTAACATCACGCTCATCTCGTTAAATACGAATCCTATCATCGCAGGCCTATTGGCTCACTCTTAATTTATTTTTCTGGAATATGCATGATCCTTCAAACCATTAGCCGCATTCCGTTTTGGCAAAAAGTCTTAGCAGGCTTTATCTTAGGTGCGCTCGTTGGCGTTATTTTAGGTGAAAGCGCCACAGTGCTAAAACCATTAGGTGATCTGTTCATTGGGGCCATTAAGATGTTGGTCGCACCTTTGGTATTTTGTGCCATTGTCGTGAGTATCACATCGCTCAACTCGCAAACCAGTCTGAAACGCCTGAGCTTGAAAACTTTGGGTATGTTCATGCTGACAGGCACAATCGCCTCTCTGATCGGCTTAGCTGTGGGCTCAATGATCGACATGGGTGGCACCATGCAACTCACAACGACTGAAGTGCGCGAGCGTAATATTCCCGGTTTCGCACAAGTGTTGCTCGACATGATCCCTGTCAATCCTTTTGCTTCACTCGCTGAAGGCAATGTACTGCAAATTATCGTGTTTGCAGCTTTGGTAGGTATCGCTATCAATAAAGTCGGCGAGAAAGCAGAGCCATTAAAACGCACCATTGAAGCAGGTGCTGAAGTCATGTTCCAACTGACTCGCATGGTCTTAAAACTCACTCCTATCGGTGTGTTTGGTTTAATGGCATGGGTTGTGGGTGAATATGGTTTATCAACCTTATTGCCTTTAGGTAAGTTTATCGGGGCTATCTACATTGCCGCTTTTATCCACATCATCTTTGTTTACGGTGGCTTAGTGAAATTTGTCGGTGGTTTAAGCCCACTGCAATTTTTCCGCAAAGCTATGCCAGCGCAGTTAGTCGCCTTTAGTACTTCCTCAAGTTTCGGTACTTTACCTGCGAGCACCCGCGCAGTCGAAACCATGGGTGTATCAAAGCGTTATAGTGCCTTTGTGATGCCATTAGGTGCGACCATGAACATGGACGGTTGTGGAGGTATTTACCCTGCGATTGCCGCTATCTTCATCGCGCAGATTTACAATATTCCGCTCGATACACTGGACTATGTGATGATCGCCGTGACTGCGACAGTAGCTTCTGTTGGTACCGCTGGCGTACCAGGAAGTGCGATGGTGATGTTAACTGTCACCTTAGGTGTGATTGGTCTGCCACTTGAAGGCATTGCCTTTATCGCCGCGATTGACCGTATTATCGATATGATCCGCACAGCAACGAACGTAACGGGCGATATGATGACTGCTGTTGTGATTGGTAAATCCGAAAATGAACTCGATGAAGTACAGTTCTATTCGAATGACAATCAAGACATTACACCTGTGAGTTCGTAGCAATAACAATACTGTATAAACAGTATTAAGCTAAATCATCAGTACCATTGACCACAGTAAGAGACCGCTTCGGCGGTCTCTTTTATTATCCTGCAAACAGTCTTTAATCTATTGGCTTTAGAGACCACAATCGACTTCGACAGTCTCTATTAACTGCAAAATAGGTTACTCAAATAAGATCAAGCTGTTAGACTCTAAAACTACTCTAACTCACACTTTAGCAGAACAGACAATGACGAGACTCTTCCTTATCCCGCTGATCCTATGTTTGTTTTGGGCGTTATTTTTAAAAGCCAACAAACTCACGCTAAAACAAGGCCGGCGAGGTTTTATCTACATTATCGGTATAGGTGGCGGGCTGATTTTAATCCTTATGGCATTACTCTGGTTAACAGCTTAGGTTAATACCAAGGATTTATAATATAAATGAGTGACTTAATAAAAAAGCCAACTCAATACTGAGTTGGCCTTAGTGATAAAACAGCGTTAACAACTAGAATAAATTCGAAGATAAACCCGCTTAATTTACCCACTCAGTCAAGCACAATCAGTTAACCCAATCTGTCATCACCCCAGCACGGCAAGCAAAATCCCCGCAGCCACAGCAGAACCTAGCACTCCCGCCACATTGGGACCCATGGCGTGCATTAACAAGAAGTTGTGTTGGTTGGCCTCTAATCCAACTTTGTTCACGACTCGTGCTGCCATAGGTACAGCCGACACCCCTGCGGCACCAATCAACGGATTAATCTTACCACCCGACAACTTACACATCAGTTTTGCCATCAATACACCTGCAGCAGTACCAATGCCAAATGCTAAAGCTCCCAATACCAAAATTCCTAAGGTTTCCAGTCGCAGGAATTGATCGGCTGATAACTTAGAACCGACAGCTAGACCTAAGAAAATCGTAACGATATTGATAAGCTCGTTCTGCGCCGTTTTCGATAATCTATCCACCACGCCCGATTCACGCATCAAGTTACCAAGACAAAACATACCCACTAACGGCGTGGCCGCAGGTAGGAAGAGAATCGTTAATCCCAGTACCATCAAAGGGAAAATGATCTTTTCCTTTTTACTGACTTCGCGCAACTGCTCCATTTTAATTTCGCGCTCGGCTTGAGTTGTCAGTAAGCGCATGATCGGCGGTTGAATAATCGGGACTAACGCCATGTAGGAATAGGCCGCGACCGCGATCGCCCCCAATAACTCAGGCGCCAGTTTTGAGGCAAGGAAAATCGCCGTTGGTCCATCAGCACCGCCAATAATCGCAATGGCCGCCGCGTCCTTGATAGTGAACTCAAAGCCCGGCACTAAGTTCAGCGCTATTGCGCCAATCAGTGTCGCAAAAATCCCAAACTGCGCAGCCGCCCCTAATAACAGAGTTTTAGGATTCGCGATCAAGGCACTAAAGTCGGTCAGCGCGCCGACGCCCATAAAGATCAACAGTGGGAACACCCCAGTCTCAATCCCAACATGATAGGCGTAATACAGCATGCCACCTTCTTCGGTAAATCCCGCGTGGGGAATGTTCGCCAGCACTGCACCAAAACCAATGGGCAACAATAGCAAAGGCTCAAATCCACGCACTATGGCGAGATACAAGAGCAAAGCGCCCACTGCCATCATCAACACTTGCCCGCCAGTAAAATGGGCAATACCTGTCTCGGCCCAAAAAGCCATTAAACCTTCCATAATGACTCCTACGCCAAGGCCAGTAATTGAGAACCCACAGACACTGAGTCACCTTCTTTCACCCAGAGCTTAGCGATAATGCCATCGCCCTGAGCACGAATTTCAGTTTCCATCTTCATCGCCTCAAGGATGATCACGACATCGCCTTCACACACTCTATCGCCAGGAGAAACATGCACTTTGAAGATATTGCCCGACAAAGGCGCGCTCATTTCAAACCTGATTTCACCATGGCTTGTTGCTGGCGTTGTACTCTCAGTCACAGCTTGCACAGCATGAACACTTTGTCCCTGTGGCTGGATTTGCGAGATCTCACCGCCTGCGGCAACTTCAACTATGTACTCTTGCCCTTCGACAGTGACAGTGTAAGTTTCAGGGCCACGATCCGCAGCATTAGTAGCAAGTGCCGAAGTCAGCTCAGGTTTAGGCTCGAAGGCGCTCGGATCGTCACGATTCTTTAAGAACAGCAATCCTATTTGTGGGAAGAGTGCATAGGTCAGCACATCATCGTCATGCTCTGAAGATAGGCGAATGCCTTGTTCCTGTGCTTTATCAGCTAACTCAAGCCGTAATTTAGCCAGCTCTGGCGTTAATAGGTCTGCAGGACGACATGTAATAGCTTCAGCCCCTTGCAAGACTCTAGCTTGCAATGCGGCATTAACTGGCGCAGGTGTCGTGCCATATTCGCCCTTAAGCACGCCTTCAGTCTCTTTAGTCAGTGACTTATAACGCTCACCCATCAACACATTAATGACCGCCTGCGAGCCGACAATCTGCGATGTAGGTGTCACTAAGGGCAAAAAACCTAAGTCAGCACGCACGCGGGGAATTTCTTCCAAGACCAAGTCCATCTTATCGGCCGCGCCTTGTTCCTTAAGTTGGCTCTCCATATTGGTCAGCATGCCACCAGGCACTTGTGCACGTAAGATCCGCGAATCAATGCCTTTCAGCGCGCCTTCAAACTTAGCGTACTTCTTGCGTACTTCACGGAAATAAGCGGCAATCTCCTCAAGCAATACCATATCGTAACCAGTCGCACGCTCAGTATCTTCCACCATAGCGATAACGGTTTCAGTAGCAGTATGTCCATAGGTTTGGCTCATCGACGAAATTGCCGTATCGAGCACATCGATACCCGCTTCAATGGCTTTCTGGTAAGTGGCGGTACTTAATCCTGTCGTCGCATGGCAATGCATAGATAACACGAGTTGCGTTTGGGATTTTAGTCGACTGATAAGCTCAAACGCTTCCATAGGCTTAAGTAAGCCCGCCATATCTTTGATACACAAAGAATCACATCCCATATCTTCGAGACGTTTTGCCATATCAACCCAAGTCTCTATGGTATGCACTGGACTTGTGGTGTATGAGATCGTCCCCTGCGCATGGCCACCAACTTGGCGCACCGCTTTCACCGCAGTTTCGAGATTACGAACATCATTCATTGCATCGAAAATACGAAATACATCGACGCCATTGGTATGGGCGCGCTCAACAAAACGCGTGACTAAATCATCGGCATAATGGCGATAGCCTAATAAGTTTTGGCCACGCAGCAGCATTTGTTGCGGCGTATTTGGCATGGCCTTTTTCAACTCACGAATTCTGTCCCAGGGATCTTCACCAAGATAACGAATACAGGCATCAAAAGTCGCCCCGCCCCAAGATTCCAACGACCAGAAACCAATCTTATCGAGTAACGGCGCTATAGGTAACATGTCATCAATGCGTAAGCGCGTCGCTAAAATGGATTGATGTGCGTCCCGCAATACGACATCAGTTAAAAATAATGGCTTAGCCACTGCTGTCGTAGAATTAGATACAAAAGTCATACTGCTCCCCATTACTTAATCTTTGAACGATACTGCTTTACCGCTAGTGAAATCGCAGCGACCAAGCTTGGATCTAAAGGTTTAGCATCAGATTGCGCTACCCTCTGCTGACTCTTAGCATGATTTTTAGCAAAACGTGCAGATGCAGCATCGACTGCACACCAACGCGCAACCAAATGAATCCCAAGGATTAGTACACTTAAAAATAAATAAACTAAGCCCATCCCCAAAAACATAATGCCAACGGCATCCAATAAAGATTGCGTTACATCCTCCATAGCCCCCTACCCCTTACTCTCTAGATCCCTATCAACAGCGCGATTGCCCCAAAATCATCGCTATCGCATTACAAGTTCAAAATTCATCAAATGAACAGCTCCAAACTATGGTTCTTCCGTAAACAGACACATAGCAATCACCAATCAGAAAAAATCGAATAAAAAATCACATTTTAAAGCTAACTAATCACACAACAAGAAAGCCAGCTAAACTCAACCTGCTAAGAACATAACCAATTGATAACAAAAAAACCATACCAGTGTAAATTGGTCTTACCAACATCAAGTAAATCCACAGGCGACAAGTTATTAATTCTCATAAATCGAGCGATTAATTCAATATTCCATAATGAAACAAGCATAATGTTGGATTTAAGCTGAAGTGATGTCTTAGGCTAAAAAATGATTCCTAAATTGAAAACAACGAGCATAGGAATAAACCAAGTGAAAAAATATGCAAATTTAACAATCCAAGTCACTGCTATTTGATTCTGAGAGAAGATAAAAAGGAATGTCGTTCTGAAGGCATTGATTGAAGAAGAGGAATGGGTTCAATCTAGACAAATTAAATCATCCATTTTGACAACTTAAGTATCCGCCTTGGTATCAACGCCGAGAAGTGCCCGACAATACGATCTGTGTCTCGAACAGTTACCTTGAGAGATACGTAACAGTATTACCTCAGAAAACCTTAGCCTCTTAGTTATGCGCAGGATTAAGCAATAGGACTAGGGCAAGAACGAAATGAGAAATCCTAGGATCGACAAGGTGAGTTGGTGAGTTGGTGAGTTGGTGAGTTGGTGAGTTGGTGAGTTGGTGAGTTGGTGAGTAAAAATAGCAGAGAAACATGCAAGCTGAAAGAAAAACGGACTAATTTCTACAAATTGCGAATGCAAAAAAGCCAGCTTATTCAGCTGGCTTCGTTACATCTCAATGAGATAATTAGGCGCTTGGCGATGACCTACTCTCACATGGGGAGACCCCACACTACCATCGGCGCGTTTGCGTTTCACTTCTGAGTTCGGGATGGGATCAGGTGGTTCCACAAGGCTATTGTCACCAAGCAAATTCTGTTTATTACCGTGTCCATCTCTGGACCACGTTAATAATAATTCGGAAAGCTGATTTGCTTTATTTGAGTCTTTAACTTTATCAAGTATCTGTATTCTGTCTAAGGCTTCTTTGTAAAACCCATCTGGGTTGTATGGTTAAGCCTCTCGAGTCATTAGTACATGTTAGCTCAACGCCTCACAACGCTTACACACCATGCCTATCAACGTCCTAGTCTCGAACGGCTCTTTAGAGGAATTAAATTCCTAGGGATGACTCATCTTAGGGCTCGCTTCCCGCTTAGATGCTTTCAGCGGTTATCGATTCCGAACGTAGCTACCKGGCAATGCCATTGGCATGAC